>NZ_JBIWGA010000016.1:68600-130855 GCF_044763345.1 Streptomyces sp. NPDC096132 | reverse complement strand
CCAGGGACACGGACCCGGCCACGGCCACGGACCCGGCCACGGACCCGGTCACGGCTCCGGTGACGGTCAGGGGCATGACCACGGCCCCGGGCATGTCCAAGGGCACGGTCACGGTCACGGCCACGGCCACGGCCACGACACCGACATCGACTGGGCCGAGATGGCCCCGCACCTCGAGGCCCAGGCCGAACTGTTCATGCCCCTGTACGAGCGGGCCCTCGCCTGGCTCGGCAAGGAGGTGACCGAGCCGGGGCTGATCGTCGACGCGGGAAGCGGTCCCGGCGTCGTCTCGTGTCTGTTCGCCGAGACCTTCCCCGGCGCCCGGGTCCTGGCGGTCGACGGCTCCGAGCCGCTCCTGGACCGGGCCGCGGCGCGCGCCGCCCGGCTCGGGTACGCCGACCGCTTCGGCATCCTCGCCGGTGAACTCCCCGGTGTGCTGGACGAGTTGGACTACCCGGCAGACCTGCTGTGGGCGGGCCGCAGCCTGCACCACCTGGGCGACCAGCGCGCCGCCCTCGCCGCCTTCGCGGAGCGGCTGGCACCCGGCGGAACGCTCGCGATCATGGAGGGCGGCCTGCCCAGCCGGTTCCTGCCGCGCGACCTCGGCCTCGGTCGCCCCGGCCTGGAGTCGCGGCTCGACGCGCTGCAGGAGGAGTGGTTCGCGCGGATGCGGGCCGACCTGCCCGGTTCCGTCGAGGTGACCGAGGACTGGCCGGCGCTGCTCGGTTCCGCGGGCCTGAAGCACACCCGCACCCGCAGCTTCCTGCTCGACCTGCCCGCCCCCGCGTCCGACCGCGCCCGCGCCTATGCCGCCCTGTCGCTGTCCCGGCTGCACGACGTCTTCGGCCACGCCCTGGACACCGAGGACCGCGCCGTACTGGACCGGCTGCTCGACCCCGACGACCCGGCAGGCGTCCACCGCAGGCCGGACGTGTTCGTGCTGGCGGCGCACACCGTGCACACGGCGGTGAAGCCCGCCTAGCCGCCCGCGCGGACCTCCCGTCCCGTACACGCCCCCTCTCCCGTCGTAGTGACCTGGGTCACATCTCGGCGGTACGATGAAGGGGTGCGGTTCCGCTCGGCCGCGGCATCCCGGACGCGGCCGGTGCGGGGAGACGGGGGCCGTCATGGACCGTTACGTCAGTCAGGACACCGGCGGCTGGACCGAGTTGAGGGTCCATGGAGTGTCGGGCACTCCGCCGGAGGCCGAACTGTGCCATCCCGCCGTCGCGTTGGTGGCCGGCGACCGCCTCGCGGGCTTCTACCGGCGGGTCTGGGAGACCGCGGCAGGCGCGCGGGACGGGCGGACCTTCCGTCGTGAGGGATACGCCTGGGGCCGGCTCACCTCGGGCGACAACTCCCGTGCGCTGTGGCTGCTCCTGCTGCCCTTCATGTTCGTGAACCTGGCCTACTACATGGACCCGGGACACCGCGTCCGTCGTGGCCGTACCCGGGTCGTGCCCGAACGCAACGCCGTCCAGCGGCTCCTCGCGCTCTCCCTCACCGGCACCTACGTCCTGGCCGCGACCTCCGTGTCGATGGACCTCGTCGCCTGGCAGTGCGGCAAGGGCGACGAACAGGCCTGTTCCGGCGGCGGGTTCTGGCTGAACTGGCTGCACTACGGCTGGCTGGACTCCACCGGCCGGCACCTCGCCGTAGCGGCGGTCGTGCCGCTGGCCCTCGTCGGGCTGCTGTGGTGGCCGGCCCGCAGGACCTGGGCCACCATGGAGGCCCAGCAGGTCCCGCAGATCGCGGGCGGCCCGGACGTCCAACTGCTGCTGGAGGACCGCCAGTTGTGGAACGGCCGAGGTCCCGTACGACAGTTGCGCGCCCTGCACGTCGCCGCCGCCCTGGCCCTCGTCGGCGTCCTGCTGCTCGCGCCGCTGCTGCCTGGCGCGGACCTCACCGCCCTGGGTCGGGGCGCCACCTGGCACTCGGCGGCGGCCGTCGCACGCAACGTCCTGCTGCTCGCACTGCTCCTCGCCCTCACCCTGGTCGTGGCCTGGGTGCCGTGGGTGCGGGAGCGCGGCCGGCCCGGGGCGAAGGAGGAACAGACGCGCGGCGGCGGGGCGGAGCAGGAACCACCGGGAAACTCGGAGCAGGAACCACCGGGAAGCGCGGAGCAGGAACCACCGGGAAACGCGGAGCAGGAACCACCGGGAAACACGGAGAACGACTTCTACCGGTATCTGCCGTGGCTGGTGGGCCTGTTCGTCGGCGGCGCCCTCGCGGTGGCCTGCTGGGGCGCGGCGGACGGCAACCCGGCGGCCGCGGCGGACGCGCTGCCGTGGCAGACCGGCGCGGTGCGCCGGCTGCTGGTCGCGCAGGGAGCGCTCCTGATCCTCCTGGCCGTCTCCCACCTCGTGCGCGGCACGGCGAAGGTGCCGCGCAGCCCGGCCGAGGCCTTCGGCAACCCGCGCTTCCCGCGCCAGGCTTGGGGTGGCCTGGCCATGGCCGGAGTCGCGCTGCTCGCCACCCTGCTGGCGACGGCCCTCGCGGCAGGGGTCACGCTCCGCGTGGCGGAGATCCTGGGTGCGCCCACGGTGCCCGGACACCCGACGGAGGGCGGCCAGTACCCGCTGGTCGTGTCCACCGTCTACTTCTGGGCCTCGGTCTGCGCGCTCGCCCTCGTCGTCGTGGCCCTGCTCCTCGCCGCCCGCGCCTGGCTGACCATCCGCCTCAGCCGCAAGCGGTATCTGACGCGCGTCGAGGAGCTCTATCCCCCCGGCGACCTGGCGAAGGACCCTTCGCAGGGGCGTCGTGAACAGATCGCCGAGGCGTGGGCCCGTGCCCAGGGGCTGGACACCGCCGCCCAGAGCGGACTCGGTCTGCTGCTGTGCGCGGCCGCCCTGATCGGGGCCGCCGGTGTCGCCCTGGACCTGGCCCTGGGCACCCGGCTGGTCACGGACGGACCGCGCTGGCTGACCACCGTCGCCAACCTCGTCCTGACCGGTCTGGTCGCCGGGCTGCTGTGGGCCGGCCGACAGGCCTACCGCAGCGAACGGTTCCGGCGCACGGTCGGCATCCTCTGGGACGTCGGCACCTTCTGGCCGCGCGCCACCCATCCCTTCGCCCCGCCCTGCTACGCCGAGCGGACCGTGCCCGATCTGCTGACCCGCCTGGAGTACCTCACCGGCACGGCCCGGCAGGCCGAGGACGCCCCGGCCGCCGACAGCGACGGGGAGCACGGGAGCGACGGGGAGCACGGAAGCGAGGGCGGCCGGGTGCTGCTGTCCTGCCACTCGCAGGGCTCGGTGATCGGTGCGGCCGTGCTGCTGCAGGCCGGCACCGCCGCGAGCGCACGCACGGGATTCCTGACGTACGGCTGTCCGCTGACGCGGCTGTACGCGCGGTTCTTCCCGGCGTACTTCAACGCCCACTCGGTGGACCGGCTCGGCCAGATCCTCGCGAACCGGGGCGAGAGGCTTCCGGCGCCGAGGAAGGAGCCGGCCGTCGCCGACGGCACCCGCTGGCACAACCTGTACCGCGCCGGCGACCCCACCGGCGGCTGGGTCGTGGGCGATGTCGACCCGCTGCCGCCGGGCACGCCTCCCGCGGCCGTGGACCTGCAGCTGCTGGACCCCGAGTCCTTCTGCAAACGGCCCGGCGACACCTGTTACCAGCCTCCCAAGGGCCACTCGGACTACTTCGCGGACCCGGCGTTCGACGAGTGCGTCAACGACCGCATCGCCGACGGCGCCCGACCGGCCGGCCCCTCGGTCCTGCCCGCGCTCGCTCCCGTGATCGTCGTCTCCGAGTCGTCCGACGGCTCCGCAGCGTCCGCCGCCGAGGCCCAGTTGTGGCGGGAGAGGGCGTGACCGGCGGCCACGCCCTCTGCGTTCGTACGCGACGGGAACCCCGGGCTCAGCCCATGTCGAACGTCGCAGGGTCGGGGCCGATCCGGCGGTCCTCGTTGAGCGCGCTGATCGCCGCCAGGTCCTCGGTGTCCAGGCTGAAGTCGAACACCTCGATGTTCTCCGCGATCCGCGACGGCGTCACCGACTTCGGGATCACCACGTTGCCGAGCTGGAGGTGCCAGCGCAGCACGACCTGGGCGGGGGTGCGGTTGTGCTTCTGGGCGATGGCCACGATCGCCGGGACCTCCAGCAGGCCCTTGCCCTGACCCAGCGGCGACCAGGCCTCGGTGGCGATGCCCTGCTCCGCGTGGAACTCACGGGCGGCGTGCTGCTGCAGATGCGGGTGCAGCTCGATCTGGTTGACCGCCGGGATGACCGACGTCTGCTCGATCAGCCGCTCGAGGTGTTCCGGGAGGAAGTTGGAGACGCCGATCGCCTTGATCCGGCCGTCGGCGTACAGCTTCTCGAACGCCTTGTACGTGTCGACGTACTTGTTCCGGGCCGGCAGCGGCCAGTGGATGAGGTACAGGTCGACGTGGTCCAGGCCCAGCTTCTCCAGCGAGGTGTCGAACGCGCGCAGTGTCGCGTCGTACCCCTGGTCGGCGTTCCAGAGCTTGGTGGTGACGAAGATGTCCTCGCGGGGCAGGCCCGCCGCGGCGATGGCCTTGCCGGTGCCCTTCTCGTTGCCGTAGATCGCCGCTGTGTCGATGCTGCGGTACCCGGCCTCCAGCGCGGTGGCGACCGCCCGCTCGGCCTCGTCGTCCGGCACCTGCCAGACGCCGAAGCCCAGCTGGGGCATCTCGACGCCGTTGTTGAGGATGATCGGGGGGACCTTGCTGCTCACGAGCTCTCGATCCTTCGGTTGTCCGTCAAAGTGGTCTTCCCATCGTCAACGATCACAGGCCGTGATGCATTCCTGACCCCTGAATTCGTACCCCAAAGCCTCACCTGCGGTACGGCGCTACGTCCTGTACAGGGCGTCCACTTCGTTCGCGTACGCGTTCTCGATCGCCTTGCGCTTCAGCTTCAGCGACGGGGTGAGCAGGCCGTGCTCCTCGGTGAACGGCTGGGCCAGGATGCGGAAGGTGCGGATGGACTCGGCCTGCGAGACCAGTGTGTTCGCCGCCACGACGGCGCGGCGCACCTCCGCCTCCAGATCCGGGTCGCGCACCAGCTCGGCGGGGCTCATCTGCGGCTTGCCGCGCATCTGCAGCCAGTGCTCGATCGCCTCCTGGTCGAGGGTGACGAGGGCGGCGACGAACGGCCGGTCGTTGCCGACGACGATGCACTGGTTGACCAGCGGATGGTCGCGCACCCGCTCCTCCAGCAGCCCCGGCGAGACGCTCTTGCCGCCCGAGGTGACGAGGATCTCCTTCTTGCGGCCGGTGATGGTGAGGTAGCCGTCCTCGTCGAGGGAGCCCAGGTCACCGGTGGCCAGCCAGCCGTCGTGCAGGGTCTCGTCGGTGGCCTTGGGGTTGTTGAGGTACCCCTGGAACACGTTGTCGCCGCGCAGCCAGATCTCGCCGTCGTCCGCGATGTGGACGGTCATCCCGGGAATGGGCTGCCCCACGGTGCCGTAGCGGGTGCGGCCGGGCGGGTTGGCGGTCGCGGCCGCCGTCGACTCGGTCAGGCCGTAGCCCTCGTAGATCTGTACGCCCGCGCCCGCGAAGAACAGCCCCAGCCTGCGGTCCATCGCCGAGCCGCCCGACATGGCGTGCCGCACCCGGCCGCCCATCGCCCCGCGCAGTTTCGCGTAGACGACCTTGTCGAAGAACTGGTGCTGCATCCGCAGCCCCGCCGACGGGCCGGGCCCGACGCCCCACGCCTTCGCCTCCACCGCCTCGGCATAGGCGACGGCGACCTCGATCGCCTTCTCGAACGGGCCGGACTTCCCCTCCCGCTCCGCCTTGCGGCGGGCCGCGTTGAACACCTTCTCGAAGATGTACGGCACGGCCAGGAAGAACGTCGGCCGGAACGCGGCGAGGTCCGGCAGCAGGGCGGCCGCGTGCAGCTGCGGCTGGTGGCCGAAGCGGACCCTGCCGCGGATCGCGGCGATCTGCACCATCCGCCCGAAGACATGCGCGAGCGGCAGGAACAGCAGGGTCGCCGCCTCGTCGCCCTTCTTGGAGTGGAACACCGGCTCCCAGCGCTCGATGACGGTGTCCGCCTCGAACATGAAGTTGCCGTGCGAGATCACACAGCCCTTGGGGCGGCCCGTCGTGCCCGAGGTGTAGATGATCGTGGCGATCGAGTCGGGGGTGACCGCCTCCCGGTGCCGGTGCACCACGTCGTCCTCGACCGAGGCGCCGGCGTCGTACAGCTCCTGCACGCAGCCCTCGTCCAGCTGCCACAGCTGCCGCAGCCGCGGGAGCCGGTCGATGACGGTGGCGATCGTCATCGCGTGGTCCTCGTGCTCCACGACCGCGGCCGTGCACTCGGCGTCGTACAGCATCCAGAAGCACTGCTCGGCGGACGAGGTCGGGTAGATCGGCACCACGTGCGCGCCGATCGTCCACAGCGCGAAGTCGAACAGAGTCCACTCGTAGCGGGTGCGGGACATGATCGCGACCCGGTCGCCGAAGCGGACGCCCTGCGCGAGGAGGCCCTTGGCGAGCGTGAGGACCTCGTCACGGAACTCGGCGGCGGTCACGTCCCGCCACTCGCCGTGCTCGTCCTTGCGGCCGAGCGCCACGTACAGCGGGTCCTCCTGAGCGTGCCGGAAGACGACGTCGGCCAGACCGCCGACCGGCGGTGCCAACGCCAACGGAGGGTTGGTGAACTCGCGCAAACCCCGCACCCCGCTTCTCATGGCCGCACAGCGCCGTGAAAGCTACCCCACCTCCGCACGGGGCGGGAGGGGGTCGGAAAGCGAGCGATGCTCTCGTCTGGGCTGGTCAGTGCCGGAAAATGGGCTCACATGGGGAAGGGTCGGACACAAAACTGACGGTTGAGTAAGGTTCGGTGCCGTAATCTCCACCGAATCTGCCCGTCCCGCTTACGCCGCCCGCCCCCTCCCCGCGAGGTCACGGACGGCGCGCCGTCTTCTCCTCGCTCAGCGTGGGAACGGCGGATTCCGTTACTCCGGCGGGGGCCGTGCTTTCTCCGGCGCCGGCCCTGCTTTCTCCGGCGCCGGTCCTGCTTTCTCCGGTCGCGGCCGTGCTTTCCCCGGTGGCGGCAGCGGCAGCGGCCGCACGCGGCGCCCGGACCAGGGCGAGCACCAGGACACCGGCGACCAGCCCCGCGCAGCCCGCCGTCACCAGTGCCCTGTCGAGCCCGGCGGCGAACGCGGCGTGCAGGGTGTGCTCGGGCACGACGCCCCGCAGGGCCGCCGCGCCGCCGCCGGCCAGCGCGTGCGCCGTCCCGTGCGGGAGATCGTCCGCCATCCGGGACGTCAGTACGGTGCCGAAGACCGCGACCCCGAGCGCGTACCCCAGCTGCCGTACGGTGTTCACCGCGCCGCCCGCCATCCCGTGCCGCGCCGGCTCCACCGAGGCCAGCGCCGCCCCCGCCACGGTCGGCGACACGAAACCGGTCCCCACACCGACCAGCACGAACCCCGGCACCAGCGCCGTCCAGTCCGAGCCCGCCCCCAGCACCGCCTGGGCGAAGCACCCCGCGCCGATCAGCAGCAGCCCGCCCCCGATGGTCAGCCGCGCGGGAACACCGTGGAACCGCCTGCCCACCACGACCGCCGTGACCATGGCCGCCACCGTCATCGGCAGCAGCGTCAGCCCACCGCGCACCGGGCTCATCCCCAGCAGCGTCTGCATCCAGATCGACAGGTACGGCGTCACCCCGAACGCCACCCCGTTGAAGGCCAGCGCCCCCGCCAGCACCCCCACGAACGCCGGCCTGCGCAGCAGCGCCAGGTCCAGCAGCGGATGCGCCGCCCGCCGCTCCACCAGCACGAACACCGTGAGCGCCAGCGCGGCCGCCGCGAAGGAGGTGAGCGTCGCCGGCGCCGTCCAGCCGTCCTCCCCGGCCCGTACGACGGCGTACGTCGTCCCGCCCGCGAACCCCGCGAACGCCGCCGTACCCGCCCAGTCGACCCGCATCCCCCGCGGGCCCCTCGACTCGGGAACCGCCCTCAGTGTCAGCCACACCGCGGCCACACTCACCGGCAGGTTCACGAAGAAGATCCACCGCCAGCCGGGCCCCTGAGCCAGCAGCCCGCCCAGGACCGGCCCGACCGCCGCGGCCCCGCCGCTCACCGCGCCCCACACCCCGAGCGCCGCCGACCGCCGCCGCCCCTGGTACACCGAGCCCAGCAGCGGCAGCGTCGTCGCGAACATCGCGGCCGCCCCGACCCCCTGCACGGCCCGGGCGGCGACCAGGGTCCCCGGCCCCGACGCCAGCCCGCACAGCAGGGACGCCGCCGCGAACAGCACCACCCCCGCCACATGCACCCGCCGCCGCCCCAGAATGTCGGCCGCCGCCCCCGCGCCCAGCAGCAGAGCCGCCAGCGCCAGCGCGTACCCGTCCACCACCCACTGCAGATCACTCAGCGAGGCGTCCAGCGCCCCCGCCATGTCCGGCAGCGTCACCACCACGATCGTCACGTCCAGCAACAACATGAACGTGCCCAGACACACCGCCGTCAGCGGCCCCCATCCGCGCATCTCTCCACTCCCTGTCCGGTGATCGGTCCGATCCCTGTCCGATGCATGTCTGCGCTTGCCTGCGATGCATGCGTGTGCTCCGTACGATGGGCGCATCGCGGACGATCACAGTGGTATACGGGGGCTGTCCGACGGAATCCGACGGGGGAGAAGCCGATGGAGATGGAATCCCACACCTTCGACCGACTGGACCTGCAACTGCTGTCGGCGCTGGAGGCAGACGGCCGCGCCCCCTTCAGCCGGATCGGCGCGGTCCTCGGCGTCTCCGACCAGACCGTCGCCCGCCGCTTCCGCCGGCTCAGCGCCGAGGCGGGCCTCAGGGTCGTCGCGGTCCGCGACGCCGAACGCCTCGGACAGGACCAGTGGATGCTCCGCCTGCGCTGCGTACCCGACAGCGCCACCGTCATCGCGGACGCCCTGGCCAAACGCCGCGACACCGCCTGGATCGGCCTCGCCTCCGGCGGCACCGAGATCGTCTGCATGACCCGCCCGCGCCACCCCGGCGACCACGACGACCTGCTCCTCGGCAAACTCCCGCGCACCCCGCGTGTCGTGGAGATCCGCGCCCAGCAACTCCTCCACCGCTTCTACGGCGGCCCCACCGGCTGGATGCGCAAGTTCCGCGCCCTCGACGACGAGCAGACCGCCGCCCTGACCCCTCGCCACGAGACGACCCCGGGCCCGGCCCGCATCGACCCCGAGGACGAGGCCCTCCTCGCCGTCCTCGAACGCGACGGCCGCGCCGGCTACCCCGAACTCCAGCGCGCCACCGGCCGCTCCGAGTCCGCCGTCAAACGCCGCCTCGCCGCCCTGCTCGCCTCCGGCGCGGTCTACATCGACGTCGAATACCACTCCGAGGCCTTCGGATACGGCGTCGCCGCCGTCCTGTGGATCACCACGACACCCTCCGCGCTGCACACGGTCGGCGAGGCCCTCGCCACCCACGACGAGATCGCCTTCGCCTCCGCCACGGCCGGACCCTCCCACATCGTCGTCACCGCGGTCGTCCGGGACACGGCCGGGCTGTACGCGTACCTGAGCGGGGCGCTGGGGCGGTTGGAGGGGGTGCAGCACGTGGAGGCCACGCCGTTTTTGCGGAGGGTGAAGCAGTTGACCTATCAGGAGGGTGGGCGGTGAGAGAGGGCGTGGGCGGTGGACGGGATGCGGTATGCAATCCGCTGTCCGCTGTCCGCTGTCCGCTGTCCGCTGTCCGCTGTCCGCTGTCCGCTGTCCGCGGTATGTGGGGTGCCGTCTACGGTGTTCGGTACACCGTCGGTCGCACGCGGTATGCACTATGCGGTGCGTCGTATGCACCCTCGGGCTGCCTCAGTCGCCGCCGTCCCCACCACCCCGTGAGCCACCCCGCCGGCCGGGCCCCGCCACCGGTCGGCGCTGCAGTCGGTCCCCGCCCGCCAGGATCGCCGCCGCCAGGGCGTCCGCCGCGCCCTGGGCCTCCGTGCGCCGCCGCCCGTGGACCAGGACGAAGTCCACCCGGCCCAGTTCCGGCAGCCCCGCTCGGTCCGGGACGCGCACCAGGCCCGGCGGGATGAGGCCCCGCGAGTGTGCCATCACGCCGAGGCCGGCCCGGGCCGCCGCGATCAGCCCGTTGAGGCTGCCGCTCGTGCACACGATCCGCCACGCCCGCCCCTGCCGCTCCAGTGCCTCCAGGGCGAGCGCGCGGGTGATGCCCGGCGGCGGGAAGACGATCAGTGGTACCGGACGCTCGGGGTCGAGGCGCAGTCGTTCGGCGCCGATCCACACCAGTTCGTCGTGCCAGACCAGTTCGCCGCGCGGGTCCTCGGGGCGCCGTTTGGCGAGCACCAGGTCGAGTCTTCCGGCGGCCAGGTGCTCGTGGAGCGTGCCCGACAGTTCCACCGTCAGCTCCAGGTCGACCTCGGGATGGTCGTACCGGAAGCCCTCCAGGATCTCGGGCAGCCGGGTCAGGACGAAGTCCTCGGAGGCGCCGAAGCGCAGCCTGCCGCGCAGCCGGGTGCCGGCGAAGAAAGCGCTTGCCTGCTCGTGCGCCTCCAGGATTCGGCGCGCGAAGCCGAGCATCGCCTCGCCGTCCTCGGTGAGTTCCACGGAGTGGGTGTCCCGGGTGAACAGTGCCCGCCCGGTGGCGTCCTCCAGTCGCCGTACGTGCTGGCTGACGGTGGACTGACGCAGCCCGAGACGCCGTGCGGCCTGCGTGAAGCTCAGCGTCTGGGCGACCGCGAGGAAGGTCCGCAGGTGGGAGGGATCGTACACAGTCGACACCGTACCGCTTATCGCATACCGCGATCACAGTCAGAGCGGTATGACGGATTCCCGATCACGGGACGGAAGAGGACGATGGAGAGGGGCCCTCCGGCCCCGACGCACTCTCATCGAACGTACGTGGAGCACCGTGAAACGCCTGCAGTGGCCGAGTTGGATGCCGGTCGACCCCTACATCCTGCTGTTGCTCGGGACGGTCGGGCTCGCGGCACTGTTCCCGGCCCGCGAAACCGCCGCCGACGTTGCCTCCGGCGCCTCCACGGCCGCGATCGCCTTCCTCTTCTTCCTGTACGGCACCCGCCTCTCCACCCGTGAGGCACTGGACGGCCTGCGGCACTGGCGGCTCCACGTCACCGTCGTCGTCTGCACCTTCGTCCTCTTCCCGCTGCTCGGCCTGGCCGCCCGCGGACTCGTGCCGGTGTTCCTCACCCAGCCGCTCTACCAGGGCCTGCTCTTCCTCACCCTCGTCCCGTCGACCATCCAGTCGTCGATCGCCTTCACCTCGATCGCCCGCGGAAACGTTCCCGCCGCGATCTGCGCGGGTTCCTTCTCCTCCCTGGTGGGCATCGTCGTCACCCCGCTGCTGGCGGCCGCTCTGCTGGGCAGCAGCGGGGGCGGCTTCTCGGCCGACTCGCTCGTGGAGATCGTGCTGCAGCTGCTGGTGCCGTTCATCGCCGGGCAGGTGCTGCGCCGCTGGATCGGCGGGTTCGTCACCCGGCACAAGAAGGTGCTGGGGCTGGTCGACCGCGGCTCGATCCTCCTCGTCGTCTACACCGCGTTCAGCGAGGGCATGGTCCAGGGCATCTGGCACCAAGTCAGCGCCGTGCGGCTCGGTGGCCTGCTCGTCGTCGAGGGCGTCCTGCTCGCGGTGATGCTCGCCCTGACCTGGTACGGCGGCAAGGCGCTGCGGTTCAACCGCGAGGACCGGATCGCCATCCAGTTCGCGGGCTCCAAGAAGTCCCTCGCCTCCGGACTGCCCATGGCGAGCGTCCTGTTCGGCGCGCACGCCTCCCTGGCCGTCCTGCCCCTGATGCTGTTCCACCAGATGCAGCTGATGGTCTGCGCGGTGATCGCCAAGCGGCGGGCGCGGGATCCGCTGGAGGAGTCGGGGGACGTCGTCACGGAGAGGGCATCGGCGGTGGTGTGAGGCCACTGTCGACGCCCGGGTGTGCGGTGGGGGCGGGTGTCGACCGAGTGCGTGCGACGGTATGCAATGTACGGTCGGTCGTCGACCGAGTCGCGGATTCCGGCGACCGGATCAAGGCATCAGGATCAAGGAACCAGTACCACCTTTCTCGCCCAGGCCGACCTCGGCCGGGACCCTAAGGACCTGGTGGGCATCCTCAACGATCTGCCGTCCGCAGGCCTCGCCGTCCGTGAACCGGATCCGAACGACGCCCTCCTCGCTCCGCTCTCCGCCGCCGAACGTGACAGGTTCATGGGCCTGTTGATCCGGATTTCCGGTACGGACGGCTCATGACCGATAACGTTCCGTCATGACCGCACCCCTCACGCTCGCCCCCGCGCGCACCGCCCTCGTCCTCGTCGACCTGATGGACCGGATCGTCGCCCTGCCGCTGGAACCCCGCAAGGGCACCGAAGTGCTGTCCGTCGCCGAGGAGTTGGCGGACGCGTTCCGCGCGGCCGGCGCGCTCGTCGTCCTCGTCCGCGTCGAACGCCCCGGCGTCGCCGAGCAGCCGCCCGGCGGCGGACTCGTGCACGGGCTGCTCCGGGACGGCGACGTGGAGATCGTGAAGCGCACGATCGGCGCCTTCCAGGGCACCGGCCTGGACGAGCGGCTGCGCGGCCACGGTGTGACGACCGTCGTGTTCGGCGGCATCGCCACCAACCTCGGCGTCGAGTCCACCGCCCGCGCCGCCGGCGACCTCGGCTACGACCTCGTCTTCGTCGAGGATGCCATGGCCGCGTTCACCGAGGCCGAGCACGAGGCGTCGGTGAAACTGGACTTCCCGCGCCTGGGCACGGTCGTGCGGGCGGCGCAGGTGCGCCTGGCGGCGGGCTGAGGCGGGGCCCCTGCGGCGCAGGGGGCGCTCCCCGCCGGTCGGGGCCCCGCCGCCGTGCCGCGGGGAAACCGGGTCACCCCCGGGCGGCCGCGGTCCGCAGGGCGATGCGGTCCTCACCCGCGTACACGTTCATGGAGCTGCCCCGCAGGAAGCCCACCAGCGTCAGTCCCGTCTCCGCGGCCAGGTCCACCGCGAGCGAGGAGGGCGCCGACACCGCCGCGAGAACCGGGATGCCCGCCATCACGGCCTTCTGCGCCAGCTCGAAGGAGGCCCGCCCCGACACCAGCAGGATCGTGCGGGACAGGGGCAGGTCGCCGTTCTGCAGGGCGCGGCCGACCAGCTTGTCGACCGCGTTGTGCCGGCCCACGTCCTCCCGTACGTCGACCAGTTCGCCGTCCTCGGAGAACAGGGCCGCCGCGTGCAGGCCCCCGGTCCGGTCGAAGACCCGCTGGGCCGCGCGCAGCCGGTCGGGGAGGCTCGCGAGCAGCTCGGGGTCGACGCGGACCGGGGGAGTGTCGGCGATGGGCCAGCGGGTCGTCGTACGGACCGCGTCCAGGCTGGCCTTGCCGCACAGGCCGCAGGAGGAGGTGGTGTAGACGTTCCGCTCGAGGGTGATGTCGGGGATCGTCACGCCGGGGGCCGTCTTCACGTCCACCACGTTGTACGTGTTGGAGCCGTCGGCGGTCGCCCCCGCGCAGTAGACGATGTTCTGCAGATCGGATACGGCGGCCAGGACACCCTCGCTGACCAGGAAACCGGCAGCCAGCGCGAAGTCGTCACCGGGCGTGCGCATGGTGACGGCGAGCGGCTTGCCGTTGAGCCTGATCTCCATCGGCTCCTCGGCGACGAGGGTGTCCGGCCGGGTGGAGACCGCTCCGTCGCGTATGCGGAGCACCTTGCGTCGTTCGGTGACTCGTCCCATGTGATGATCAGCCCCGGTTCTGTACGTGCTGGTAGCCGAAGCGGCCCTTGATGCAGAGATTGCCGTGGGTCACCGGGTTGTCGTGCGGTGAGGTGACCTTCACGATCTCATTGTCCTGCACGTGCAGGGTCAGGTTGCAGCCCACTCCGCAGTACGCGCACACCGTCGTCGTCCGTGTCTGTGCCGCTTCGTCCCAGGTGCCGGCCTCCCGCCGGTCGAACTCCGACTTGAAGGACAGCGCCCCCGTCGGACACACCTCGATGCAGTTCCCGCAGTACACGCACGCCGAGTCGGTCAGCGGGGCGTCGTGCTCCACGGCGATCCGGGCGTCGAAACCGCGACCCGTCACGGAGATCGCGAAGGTGTTCTGCCACTGGTCACCGCAGGCGTCGACGCACTTGTAGCAGAGGATGCACTTGTCGTAGTCGCGGACGTAGAGATCGTTGTCGATCTTCGGTTGTTCGTTGAGCCGGACAGCGTCCGGGCCGAAACGGTCCGGCTTCGCCTCGTACTCTTTGACCCATTCCGCAACCATCGGTGTCGTGGACAGGTCGACCGAGGAGGCGAGCAGCTCCAGGACGATCTTGCGGCTGTGCCGGGCGCGTTCCGTGTCCGTGTGGACCACCATGCCCGGCTCGGCCCTGCGGGAGCAGGCGGGGACGAGCGTGCGCGAGCCCTCCACCTCGACCACGCACACCCGGCAGGCGTTCTTCGGCCGCAGCGTGTCGCCCTGGCAGAGGGTCGGGATGTCCTTCCCGGCCGCCCGGCACGCGTCGAGGATGGTCGCCCCCTCGGGGACCCGGGCGGACTCCCCGTCGATCGTGAACTCCAGCAGCCGGCGCGGGATCCCCAGCGGTGTCACGGTCATTCGTACGCCCCCAGACGGTCGATGGCGGATTCCACGGCGTTCCACGCGGTCTGCCCCAGGCCGCAGATCGAGGCGTCCCGCATGGCCCGGCCGACCTCTCTGAGCAGGGCGATGTCGTCGGCCGCCGCCGCGCCCGTGCGGTCGGCGATCCGGTGCAGCGCCTCCTCCTGGCGCACGGTCCCCACCCGGCACGGCACGCACTGCCCGCAGGACTCGTCGCGGAAGAACTCGGCGATGCGCAGCAGGAGACGGGGGAGCGGCACCGTGTCGTCGAAGGCCATGACGACACCGGAGCCGAGGGTCGTGCCCGCCTCGCGGGTGCCCTCGAAGGTGAGGGGGATCCCGAGCTCGTCGGGTCGTACGAAGCCGCCGGCCGCGCCGCCGAGCAGCACGGCCCGCAGGCCCGGCCGCACGCCCGCGCGTTCCAGCAGCTCGCCCAGCGTCACGCCGAACGGCAGCTCGTACACGCCGGGGCGTTCGACGCTGCCCGACACGCAGTACAGCTTGGGGCCGGTCGACTTCGCCGTGCCGATGGCCGCGTACGCGGGCGCGCCCGTCGTCAGGATCGGCAGGACGTTGACGAGGGTCTCCACGTTGTTCTCGACCGTCGGTTTGCCGAACAGGCCCTTCTCCACGGGGAACGGCGGCTTCGCCCGCGGCTCGCCCCGGTAGCCCTCGATCGAGTTGAACAGGGCGGTCTCCTCGCCGCAGATGTACGCGCCCGCGCCTCGCCGGATCTCTATGTCGAAGGCGTAGCCCTGGCCGAGGATGTCGTCGCCGAGGAGGCCGCGGGCGCGCGCCTGGTCGACGGCATATTGCATACGGTGTATCGCCCGCGGGTATTCGCCGCGCAGATAGATGTATCCCGTATGCGCGCCGATCGCATACGCCGCGACCGTCATCGCCTCCACCAGCGCGTACGGGTCGCCCTCCATGATCACCCGGTCCTTGAAGGTGCCCGGCTCGGACTCGTCGGCGTTGCACACCAGGTAGTGCGGACGGTCCGGCTGGGACGCCGTCGCCTGCCACTTGCGCCCCGTGGGGAAGGCGGCCCCACCGCGCCCGACCAGACCGGAGTCGGTGACCTCGCGGATGACCCCGGCCGGGCCCAGCGAGAAGGCCCGGCGCAGGGCCGCGTAGCCGCCGTGCGCCCGGTAGTCGTCCAGCGACGACGGGTCGACCACGCCCACACGGCGCAGCAGGGTCAGCGACGGGTCGCCGGCCTGCGGGACCGCCAGCGCCGGCGGCGGCTCCTCGGGCGCCGAGTCGGGCGCGCTCGCGGCGAGTACGGCCGCCTCGACGGCAGCCGGTGCCGACACCGCCGTACGCACCGGGTCGCCCGCCTTGATCGCGAGGGCGGCCGGGGCGCGTTCGCACAGGCCCAGGCAGGGGCTGCGCTCGACGGACACCCCGCTGCCGGGACCGAGCCGGGATTCGACCCCGGCGCACAGCTCCGCCGCGCCGGCGGCCGCGCAGGCGAGGTCCGTGCACACGTGCAGCACGGTCGCCGGGCGGGGCCTGACCGAGAACATCGCGTAGAAGGTGGCGACGCCGTAGGCCTCCGCCGGCGGCACGGTCAGCCGGCGGCACAGGTAGTCGAGGCCACCCTCGCTGATCCAGCCGACGCGGTCGTTGAGGGCGTGCAGCCCCGGCAGCAGCAGGTCGCGGCGGTCCCGGGCCTCACGTCCGCCGCGCGCCCACCTCAGGTCGGCGTCCGTGCGGTCGGCGCCCTCCCACGCCGACTGCGGTGGGCCGAGCAGGGCGTCGACGGCCGCCCGTTCGTCGTCCGTCGGCTTGCTGTCGCCGAAGTGCAGGTCCACGACATCACCTCACGTAGGCCGGGGCCGGGAGCTTCTCGATCCGGATCGCCGACGCCTTGAACTCCGCCGTCCCCGCGATGGGGCAATTGGCCTCGATCGTCAGCTGGTTGGTGTCCACCTCGTCGGGAAAGTGCATCGTCATGAACGCCAGCCCCGGGCGCAGCGCGGTGTCGATCCACACCGGCGCGACGACCGTCCCGCGCCGCGAGGCGACCCGCACCTCCTCACCGACCACGACCCCGTACCGCTCGGCGTCCTCCGGGCACAGCTCGACGAACTCGCCGCGCCGCAGCGGGGAGGCGAAACTCCCGCTCTGCACACCGGTGTTGTAGGAGTCCAGGCGGCGCCCGGTGGTCAGCCGGATCGGATACCGCTCGTCGGTCAGGTCGACCGGGGGGTCGTGCCGCACGATCCCGAACGGCGCCCGCGGGCCACGCCGTTGCGGCTCTTTCTCCCACAACCGGCCGTGCAGATAGGTGGGTTCCACGCGCTCGGTGCTCGGGCAGGGCCACTGGAGGCCCTGGTGCTCCGCCAGGCGCTCGTAGGTCATGCCGTAGTGGTCGGGGGAGACCGAACGGAGTTCGTTCCACACGGCCTCGGCGTCCGCGTATTTCCAGTCGTGGCCGAGCCGGGCCGCGAGGTCGCAGATGATGTCGATGTCCTCGCGCGCCTCACCGGGCGGCGTGAGCGCCCTGCGGACCCGCTGGACTCGCCGCTCGCTGTTGGTGGTCGTCCCGTCCGTCTCGGCCCAGCCGGCGGTCGCGGGCAGCACGACGTCGGCCAGTTCGGCCGTCTTCGTGAGGAAGATGTCCTGCACGACGAGGAAGTCCAGCTGCCGTATGCGCCGTACGGCCTGCTCGCTGTCCGCCTCCGACTGCGCCGGGTTCTCCCCGATGCAGTACACGGCCTTCAGCGTGCCCTCCTCCATCGCCTCGAACATCTCCGTCAGGTTCAGCCCGTAGTGCGGCTGGATGACGCTCCCCCACGCCGACTCGAACCTCAGCCGGGCCCCGGGGTCGAGGATGTCCTGGAAGCCGGGCAGACGGTTGGGGATGGCGCCCATGTCGCCGCCGCCCTGGACGTTGTTCTGGCCGCGCAGCGGCTGCAACCCGCTTGCGTAGCGCCCGACATGGCCGGTCAGCAGCGACAGGTTGATCAGCGCGCGCACGTTGTCCGTGCCGTTGTGGTGCTCGGTGATGCCGAGGGTCCAGCACAGCTGGGCGCGCTCGGCGCGGGCGTACGCGTGCGCCAACTCCCTGATGGCGGCGGCCGGTACGCCCGTCACCTTCTCCGCGAGCGACAGCGTCCAGGGCTCGACGAGCGCCCGGTACTCCTCGAAGCCGGAGGTCGCCCGCTCGATGAACGCCTCGTTGGCCAGGCCCGCTTGGATGATCTCGCGGCCGATCGCGTGCGCCATCGGGATGTCGGTGCCGACGTTCAGGCCGAGCCAGCTCTCCGCCCACTCGGCGGTGGAGGTGCGGCGCGGGTCGACCGCGTACATCCGGGCGCCGTTCCTGATCCCCTTCAGCACGTGCTGGAAGAAGATCGGGTGCGCGAAGCGGGCGTTGGAGCCCCACATCACGATGACGTCGGTGTGCTCGATCTCCTCGTACGACGACGTCCCGCCGCCCGAGCCGAAGGCCGCCGACAGACCCGCGACGCTGGGCGCGTGACAGGTGCGGTTGCAGGAGTCGACGTTGTTGGTGCCCATCACGACCCGCGCGAACTTCTGTGCCACGTAGTTCATCTCGTTGGTGGCGCGGGCACAGGAGAACATGCCGAACGCCCCCCGGCTGCGCTCCAGTCCCCGGCTCGCGCGATCGAGTGCCTCCTCCCAGCTCGCCTGCCGGAAGGGTTCGTCGCGGGAGTCGCGCACCAGGGGGTGGGTGAGCCTTGTGTAGGTCTTCGGTTGCCGTTTCCTCATGCGGCGCTCCTCAGCGCGAGCAGGTCCGAGATGGCGTGCACGGTGCGCAGGGTGGGCACCTCGACGCCGGTGATCTCCGCCAACTCGACGACCGCCGCGAGGAGTACGTCGAGTTCGAGCGGCTTGCCGCGCTCCAGGTCCTGGAGCGTGGAGGTGCGGTGGTCGCCGACCTTCTCCGCGCCGGCGAGGCGACGTTCGATGGAGACGCCCACCTCGCAGCCGAGGGCCTCGGCGACGGCCAGGGTCTCGCGCATCATCGTCTCGATGACCCGGCGGGTGCCGCCGTGCAGGCACATCTGCCGCATGGTGGCGCGGGCCAGGGCGCTGATCGGGTTGAAGGAGATGTTGCCCAGCAGCTTGAGCCAGATGTCGTTGCGCAGGTCCGGCTCCACCGGGCACTTGAGCCCGCCCGCCTGCATGGCCTCGCTGAACCGCGCGCACCGGGTCGAGACACCGCGGTCCGGTTCGCCGATCGAGAACCGGGTGCCTTCCAAGTGCCGTACGACGCCCGGTGCTTCGAGTTCGGTCGCGGCATACACCACGCAGCCGATGGCCCGTTCGGGCGCGAGCACCGCACTGACCGCGCCGTCGGGGTCCACGCTCTCGACGCGGTGGCCGTCGTAGGGGCCGCCGTGCCGGTGGAAGTACCACCAGGGGATGCCGTTCTGGGCGGCGATCACCGCCGTGGTGTCGTGCAGCAGGGGATCGATCAGCGGCCCGCACGCCGCGTACGAGTTGGCCTTCAGGCCCAGGAAGACGACATCGGCCGGGCCGATCTCGGCCGGGTCGTCGGTGGCGTGGGCGCGGGCGGTGAAGTCGCCGCGCGGACTGTGCACCCGCACCCCGTCCCGCCTCATGGCCGCCAGATGGGGTCCACGGGCGACGAGGTGCACGTCGGCGCCCGCGCGATGGAGCGCTGCACCGACGTAGGCGCCGATCGCACCGGCGCCGAGAACTGCGACTTTCATGGTGAAGGAGCTCCGTTCGGTCGAGGGTACCGAGGAACTGCCGAACACTGTCGACTGAATATTGTCTACAGTATGGCGGTGGGGGCGGCAAGGGTTCGCGCAGCACCTGCGGCGTCGGGGGAAACCGGCCGGTCCGACCGTTCGCCGCATGCCGCATACCGCTCAGCGCATACGGTCGACGCGCCGCCTTTTCAACTACCGTGCGGCTGCCTACGGTTCGGTGCTCATGAGTCCCCCTGTCGCACCGCCCGGCTGGAGCCGCTGGCTCGTGCCCCCGGCCGCCCTCTCGGTCCACCTCTCCATAGGCCAGGCCTACGCCTGGTCCGTCTTCAAGCCGCCGCTGGAGTCCGCGCTCGACCTCAGTGGCACCCAGAGCGCGCTGCCCTTCCAGCTCGCCATCGTCATGCTCGGTCTGTCCGCCGCGTTCGGCGGGACGCTCGTCGAGCGCAACGGGCCGCGCTGGGCGATGACGGTCGCCCTGGTCTGCTTCTCCTCCGGCTTCCTGATCTCCGCGCTCGGTGCGGCCACCGAGCAGTACTGGCTGATCGTCCTCGGCTACGGCTTCGTCGGCGGCATCGGCCTCGGGATCGGGTACATCTCGCCGGTCTCCACCCTGATCAAGTGGTTCCCGGACCGGCCCGGCATGGCCACCGGCATCGCCATCATGGGCTTCGGCGGCGGCGCGCTCATCGCCTCGCCCTGGTCGGCGCAGATGCTGGAGTCCTTCGGCGCCGACTCCTCCGGGATCGCCCTCGCGTTCCTCGTCCACGGGATGTCGTATGCAGTCTTCATGACCCTCGGCGTGCTGCTGGTCCGCGTGCCCCGCACCGTGCAGGCCGCGACCGCGACCGCGGACGGGCCGGCCAGTGTCACGGGCGTACAGGTCTCGGCGCGTTCCGCGGTGCGCACCCCGCAGTTCTGGTGCCTGTGGGTGGTCCTCTGCATGAACGTGACCGCCGGCATCGGCATCCTGGAGAAGGCCGCCCCGATGATCACGGACTTCTTCGCCGACACCTCGACAACGGTGTCAGCCACCGCGGCGGCCGGTTTCGTCGCGCTGCTGTCCGCCGCGAACATGGCGGGCCGCATCGGCTGGTCGTCCACCTCCGACCTCATCGGCCGGAAGAACATCTACCGCCTCTACCTGGGCGTGGGCGCGCTGATGTACGCGCTCATCGCCCTGTTCGGCGACTCGTCCAAGCCGCTGTTCATCCTTTGCGCCCTGGTGATCCTCTCCTTCTATGGCGGCGGCTTCGCCACGATCCCCGCCTACCTCAAGGACCTGTTCGGGACCTACCAGGTCGGCGCGATCCACGGGCGGCTGCTCACCGCCTGGTCCACGGCCGGCGTGCTGGGCCCGCTGATCGTGAACTGGATCGCCGACCGCCAGGAGGAGGCCGGCAAGCACGGCTCGGACCTCTACTCCCTGTCCCTGTTCATCATGATCGGGCTGCTCGCCGTCGGCTTCGTCGCCAACGAGCTGGTCCGCCCCGTCGACGCCCGCCACCACGTCCCCGCCCCGAAGGAGGCCGTCGATGTCGCAGCCCGACAGCAGCCCGAGTCCGCCTGAGCCGGACCGCCGGCCGCTCATCGCGTTCGCCTGGCTGTGGGTGGGCGCGCCGCTCGCCTACGGTCTGTACGAACTCGTGCAGAAGGCGACGAAACTGTTCACCGGATAGCCGTTCGCGCTGCTCATGGGCAGGTGTTCGGGAAGTGTTCGGGCGTCCGAGGGTTAGAGGGAAGCCGACAACCCCGGCGCCCGTTTCCTGTCGCAACACCTGTCCTCGTACCCGCGAGTCACTGATCAGACTGGTGGATCCCGCTACCCAAGGCAACGAGGGGGACCCCCAATGAACGGCTCGCGCATCGCCGCCGTCGGCCACTACCAGCCCGCCAAGGTGCTCACCAACGAGGACCTGGCGGGCATGGTCGACACCAGTGACGAGTGGATCAGGAGCCGGGTGGGCATCCACACGCGTCACATCGCAGGCCCCGACGAGCCCGTGGACGAGCTGGCCGCGCACGCCGCAGCCAAGGCGCTCGCGGCGGCCGGCCTCGCGCCGTCCGACATCGACCTCGTGCTGGTCGCCACCTCCACCGCCGTCGACCGCTCGCCCAACATGGCCGCCCGGGTCGCCGCCCGCCTCGGCGTTCCGCGCCCGGCCGCCATGGACGTCAACGTCGTGTGCGCCGGCTTCACCCACGCCCTGGCGACCGCCGACCATACCGTCCGCGCGGGCGCGGCGACCCGCGCGCTGGTCATCGGCGCGGACAAGATGTCCGAGGTGACGGACTGGTCCGACCGTACGACGTGCGTGCTCGTCGGCGACGGGGCGGGCGCCGCGGTCGTCGAGGCCTGTCCCGACGGCGCAGAGCCCGGTATCTCGCCCGTGCTGTGGGGGTCGGTGCCCGAGATGGGGCACGCGGTACGCATCGAGGGGCAGCCGGCGCGGTTCGCGCAGGAGGGGCAGAGCGTCTACCGGTGGGCCACCACCCAGCTGCCGCCGCTCGCCCGGCAGGCCTGCGAGCGGGCCGGTCTCACCCCCGAGGAGCTGGCCGCCGTCGTCCTGCACCAGGCGAACCTGCGGATCATCGAACCCCTCGCGCAGAAGATCGGCGCCGTCAACGCGGTGGTCGCCCGCGATGTCACCGCTTCGGGCAACACTTCCGCCGCCAGCATCCCGCTCGCCTTCTCCAAGCTGGTCGAGCAGGGCGCGATCTCCACCGGGGACCCGGTGCTGCTGTTCGGCTTCGGCGGCAATCTGTCGTACGCGGGGCAGGTCGTACGCTGCCCGTGAGCGGCGTGCTCCAGGGGGTGTGACGCGTCCGACTGCCCCGGGGACTGGCTACAGTGCGCCGTAGACTGTAGACGAAAGACAATCGATACTCGGCTGTAGACAGTACGCAGTACACAGTGGACAGCCGAATCCGGTACGTCTTTCGCATTCGTGGCTATTCCGGCTGCAGTTGCGGCCCGGCGCTGCCCAGGAGGGGAACCGACCGATGTTGTCGACAGGACTGCCGCAGGGTGCGGTGCCCAAGCTCGAACGGCCAGGACCGCTGCGTGACCGTGTCTACGAGGCGCTGCTCGAGCTGATCACCACACGCGCCCTCCAGCCCGGCCAGCACCTCGTCGAGAGCGAACTGGCGAATCATCTCGGCGTCTCCCGCCAGCCGGTGCGTGAGGCGCTGCAGCGGCTCAACACCGAGGGCTGGGTGGACCTCAGGCCCGCCCAGGGCGCGTTCGTGCACGAGCCGACCGAGGAGGAGGCCGACCAACTCCTCACGGTCCGTACGCTGTTGGAGGCCGAGGCGGCCCGGCTCGCGGCCGCGCACGCGGACAAGGCCGGTATCGAGGCCCTGGACGAGATCCAGGCCCAGGGACAGCTGGCCGTCGCCAGTGACGACGTGGACGCCGCCGTCGCGCTGAACGCCCGCTTCCACGCCAAGGTCATGGAGCTGGCCGGCAACGCGGTCCTCGCCGAACTGGCCGCGCAGGTCGACCGCCGGGTGCGCTGGTACTACACGCCGGTGGCCCGGCAGCGCGGCCACCAGTCCTGGATCGAGCACCGCGACCTGATCGCCGCGATCGCCGATCACGACGAGCAACTCGCCACCCGGCTGATGCGGGAGCACACCGAGCACACCCGTCGCTCGTATCACGACCGCGCCAAGTCCTGAGCCATCCCGGGGCGCATGCCCCTGCGGGCCTGGCGGCCGGCACCGAGCCGGAACCGTACGGGACGCAGCCCGAGCGCGAGCGGCAGGCTGCGTCCCCCGGTGAGGAACAGCGCCACACCACCCGCGAGGGCCAACGCCGGTTCCGTGTGCGGGTGTTCGGTGAGAAGGCGGAGGGGTCTTCCTCACGCCCGCGCCCGGATCGCCACCGAACAGGCCTGCTGTCGGCAGGAGTTCGCCACGCCGCTGATCGGCCTCATGAACTGCAGTGCCCCGCAGACAGGTTGGGGACCCGCCACGGCTGCGGCGGGTCCCATGGCCATATACCCCTAGGCGGCGCTGATCGCCGTCGTGGCGATCCACGGCAGCCAGATCACCCGTGCGCCGCGATGCGGTCCGCCGTCATTGTCTACGCCATCTCCTCGCCGAGCGGTTGCGGGTTGGGGACGATGCTCCGGGCCTTCGGCGCGCCCGGGGACTTCAGGAAGAGCGCCAGCACGGCGGAGGCCAGCCCGATGCAACCCGCGAGCACGAACGCGCCCTCGTAGTCCCAGTGGTCGACGACGACCGCGCCCATACCGGAGCCGACGAGCCCCGAGATCAGCTTCGAGCTGTAGACCATCCCGTAGTTGCTGGCGTTGTTGTTCTCACCGAAGTAGTCGGCCGTCATGGCCGCGAACAGCGGGAAGATCGCGCCGCCGCCGAAGCCGGAGACCATCGAGCAGAACAGGAAGAACGGCATGCTGCCCATCTGACCGGAGACCAGCACCCCGAACTGCGCGGTGCCGAGCACGAGGCACACGATGATCAGCGTGTTGCGGCGGCCGTAGCGGTCGGAGATCCAGCCGATGACACCGCGGCCGGTGCCGTTGACGATCGCCTTCAGGGACATCGCCGTGGCCACGATTCCGCCCGCGAAGCCCATGTCCTTGCCGAACGGCACCTGGAAGGCGATGCCGAAGATGTTGATGCCGGCCGTGCACAGCAGACAGAACCACATCATCCACAGGACGGGGGTGCGCGCGGCCTCCTTCGGTGTGTACTGCTTGACCGCCGGCGGGTTCTTCGCCAGCGCCCGGCGGATCTTCGGGTCGTCGGTCGCCTTCAGCGGGTCGACGTGCGCGGGCCACCAGTTCTTCGGCGGGTCCCGGAAGAACCAGCCAGCCGTGGCCACCACCAGACACAGCCCGACACCCACCGAGGCCAGTACGCCCTTGTAGTTGCCGAGGTCCATGTACGAGGTGAACAGGAACACGAACGGCACGGAGCCGTAGGCGAAGCCGCCGTTGACGAAGCCGGTCTTGCCGCCCTTGCGTTCCGGATACCACTTGCCGACCATGTTCACGCAGGTCGCATACACCAGACCGGCGCCGATGCCGCTGCACATGCCGAAGCCGAAGTAGGCGACGAGCACGTTCGGGGCGTACGCCAGCGAGAGATAGCCCAGTAGGGTCCCGACCGCGCCGATCAGCATCGCCGTACGGGCGGGCAGCCTGCCGCTCTCCCGCAGTTGTCCGGCCGGGAAGGCCACGGCCGCCTGGAAGAACACCCAGACGCCCATCAGCCAGAAGATGTGTCCGCTGCTCCACAGGTGGGCCTCGTGGAGCGTGTCCTCCGCCGACGTGAACGCGTACTCGGCGGAGCTGATGCCCATCATGCCCACCCAGGGCAGGATGACCATCCACTTGCGTGCGCGGCCCATGATGTCGACGTCGGACTCGCCGATCCGGTACACGCGGCCGTTGCGGTCCGTCACCTCCCGGTAGGGGAGGGACATCGAGTAGTCGGTTGTTGTCATGTCGCTCAGCACCCCTTGCGTCGAAAGTTCTGGCCAGCGCCCCCTGTCCAATGCCTTTCGTGCGCGCACGGGTCCCGGGGCCGGCCGACGCGCACCCGTCGGCCGGCCCCCTCCGCGTCACCTCATGAACCGCCCCCCCAACAGACCTGCGGCCCGCGCCCAGCGGTACTTCGCACCCAGCACGGAAACCGGTTTCTCGGTCGTGTAGGGGTACGCCACGACCCCCCGCTCGAACAGGTACTGGCAGGCCTCCTCGACCTCGACGTCGCCGGCGAGCGACGCGACGACGGGCTTTTGTATACCGCGTGCACGGAACTCGGCGACCACGCGGGCGGTGAGCTCCGCGAACACCATCGGCGGCGTCACGATGGTGTGCCAGTAGCCGAGGACGAGCGCGTGGATGCGCGGGTCCTCCAGACCGAGCCGGATCGTCGCCTCGTACGTCGACGGCGGCTCGCCCCCCGTGATGTCGACCGGGTTGCCCGCCGCCCCGAAGGGCGGGATGAACTCCCGGAACGCCGCGTCCAGGTCCGGCGGGATCTCCATCAGGGTCAGGCCGTTGTCGGTGACCGCGTCGGACAGCAGGACGCCGCTGCCGCCGGCGCCGGTGATGATCACGACGTTGTCGCCCTGCGGGGTGGGCAGCACCGGCAACGCGCGCGCGTACTCCAGCATGTCGTTCAGGCCCGGCGCCCGGATGACACCCGCCTGCCGGAGGATGTCGTCGTACACGGCGTCGTCGCCCGCGAGCGCCCCGGTGTGCGACCCGGCCGCCTTCGCACCGGCCGCCGTACGCCCCGCCTTGAGGACGACGACCGGCTTCTTCGGCACGGTCGCCCGCGCGGCCTCGACGAAGGCGCGCCCGTCCTTGAGGTCCTCCAGGTGCATCGCGATGCACTGGGTGTGCGGGTCCTCGCCGAACCAGGTCAGCAGGTCGTCCTCGTCCAGGTCCGACTTGTTGCCCAGCCCGACGATCGCCGACACGCCCGTCTTCGTGGTGCGGGCGAACCCGAGAATCGCCATCCCGATGCCGCCCGACTGCGAGGTCAGCGCCACCCCGCCCTTGACGTCGTACGGCGTGCAGAACGTGGCGCACAGGTCCTGCCACGTCGAGTAGTAGCCGTAGATGTTGGGCCCGAGCAGGCGTACGCCGTACCGCTCGGCGATCGCCACGATCTCCGCCTGGAGTTCGTGCTCGCCGGTCTCCGCGAACCCGGAGGGGATCAGCACGGCGTTCGGGATGTTCTTGCGTCCCACCTCCTCCAGGGCCGAGGCCACGAACTTGGCGGGGATCGCGAAGACCGCCACATCCACCTCACCGGGAACGTCGGTGACACTCTTGTACGCCTTGCGCCCCAAGATGTCATCGGCCCGGGGGTTCACCGGATGGATGTCCCCGGCGAAACCGCCGTCGATGAGGTTGCGCATCACCGAGTTGCCGATCTTGCCCTGCTCGTTGGAGGCGCCGATGACGGCGACGGAGCGTGGCTGCATCAGACGGCGCATCGTCGACAGGATCTCGTCGCGTGTATACCGTCGACGAGATGCCGGCTGTGACGCGGCGAGGATCACCCGGATGTCGGCGGCGACCGCCCCCTCCGGCGTGGCGATCACCGGATTGAGGTCCACCTCCGCGATCTCCGGGAAGTCCGCGACCAGTTGGGACACCCGCCGGATCTGTTCGGCGATCGCCCACCGGTCGACGCCGGCCTGCCCGCGCACCCCGCGCAGGATCTCCGCCGACCGGATCGACTTGAGCATCGACAGCGCCTCGTCGGCGTCCACCGGCGCGAGCCGGAAGGTGACGTCCTTGAGCACCTCGACGAGCACCCCGCCGAGCCCGAACGCCACGACCTTCCCGAAGGTCGGATCGGTCACCGCGCCGACGATGACCTCCTGGCCCTTCGGCAGCAGCTCCTGGATCTGCACCCCCTCGATGCGTGCCCCGGCGTCGTACGCCCGCGCGTTCTCCACGATCCGGTGGAACGCGGCCCGTACGTCCGCCGCCCCCTCCACGCCCACGACGACACCGCCGGCGTCGGTCTTGTGCAGGATGTCCGGCGAGACGATCTTCATCACCACGGGTCCGCCGAAGCGGGCCGCGTACGCCACGGCCTCCTCGACGTCCGTGGCCAGTTCCTCGCCCGGTACGGCGATCCCGTACGCGTCGGCGATCACCTTGCCCTCCGGCGCGGTGAGCGCGGCGCGCCCCTCTGCCCGCACCGCGTCGAGCAGCGTGCGCACCCGCAGGATCCGGTCCTCGGCCATCACCTCAGATCACCCCGTTCGATTTGAGAAGGCGCAACTCCTCGTCGCCGAGGCCGAGTTCACCGACGTAGATCTCCTCGTTGTGCTCGCCGAGCAGCGGGGAGGAGGTCACCTCGACGGGGGAGTCGGAGAGCTTCAGCGGGCTGCCCACCGTCACGAACTCGCCGCGCTGGGGATGCGGGACACGGACCACCATCTCGTTGGCGACCAGCGACTCGTCCTCGATGATCTCCTTGGTGGACAGGATCGGCCCGCACGGGATGTTGTGGGCGTTGAGCCGCTCCAGCACCTCCCACTTCGGCAGCGTCGAGGACCACTCCTCGATCAGCTGGAACATCTTGTTCAGCTTGGGCAGCCGGGCCTGCGGAGTCGCCCACTCGGGGTCGTCGGCCAGCTCGGGCCGGCCGATGAGTTCGCTGATCGGCTGCCAGCCGACGGGCTGCACGATGACGTACACATAGTCGTTGGGGCCGCCCGGCGCGCACTTGACCGCCCAGCCGGGCTGTCCGCCGCCGGAGGCGTTGCCGGAGCGGGGCACCTCGTCGCCGAAGTCCTCGTTGGGGTACTCGGCGAGCGGCCCGTGGGTCAGGCGCTGCTGGTCGCGCAGCTTCACCCGGCACAGGTTGAGCACGGCGTGCTGCATGGCCACGTTGACGCGCTGGCCGCGGCCGGTCTGCTCACGCTGGAAGAGTGCCGCCAATATTCCGGCTACTGTATGCACTCCTGTGCCCGAGTCGCCGATCTGCGCGCCCGTCGCCAGCGGCGGCCCGTCCTCGAAGCCGGTGGTCGACATCGAGCCGCCCATGGCCTGTGCGACGACCTCGTACGCCTTGAAGGCGGTGTACGGTCCGTCGCCGAACCCCTTGATCGACGCATACACGATCCGGGGGTTGATCTCCTGTATGCGATCCCAGGTGAACCCCATACGGTCGACCGCGCCCGGTCCGAAGTTCTCCACCATCACGTCCGAACGCCGGATCAGTTCGGTGAGGATCTCCTTGCCGCGCTCGGTCTTGGTGTTGAGGGTGATGCTCCGCTTGTTGCAGTTGAGCATCGTGAAGTAGAGGGAGTCGACGTCCGGGAGGTCGCGCAGCTGCTTGCGCGTGATGTCACCGGAGGGCGCCTCCAGCTTGACGACGTCCGCGCCGAGCCAGGCGAGCAGCTGGGTCGCGGAGGGCCCGGACTGGACGTGGGTCATGTCGAGGACGCGAATGCCCTCGAGTGCCCTGGCGGTCATGGGCGTTCACCTCACTTGTACATGGTCTGGTTCATGGTTCCGGGGGCGTACGCGTCCGGGTCCACCCAGACGTTGATCAGCGAGGGCTTCCCCGACTCGCGGGCGCGCCGCAGGGCGGGGCCGATGTCGGCGGGGTCGCGCACCTCCTCGCCGTAACCGCCCAGCAGCTGGGCGAACTTGTCGTAGTGGACGTCGCCGAGGGTGTTGCCGACTCGTTCGCGTTCCACGCCGTACTTGGCGGCCTGGCCGTAACGGATCTGGTTCATCGAGGAGTTGTTGCCGACGATGCCGACGAACGGGAGGTCGTAGCGGACGAGGGTCTCGAAGTCCCAGCCGGTGAGGGAGAACGCGCCGTCGCCGAAGAGGGCGACGACCTCCTTGTCGGGGCGCGCCTGCTTGGCCGCGAGCACGAAGGGGACGCCGACGCCGAGGGTGCCCAGCGGGCCCGGGTCCATCCAGTGGCCGGGGGACTTGGGCTGGACGACCTGCCCGGAGAAGGTGACGATGTCGCCGCCGTCGCCGATGTAGATCGAGTCCTCGGTGAGGAAGTCGTTGATCTCGCTGACCAGGCGGTACGGGTGGATGGGGGAGGCGTCCGAGCGCAGCTGCGGGAGCCGCTTCTCGAGGGCGGTCTGCTCGGCGGCGCGCAGTTCGTCGAGCCACTCCTTGCGCTTCGACGCGCCGCCGTTGACGCGTCCGGAGGCCGCCTCGGTCACCGACTTCAGCACCAGGCCGGCGTCGCCGACGATCCCCAGGTCGATGTCCCGGTTCTTGCCGACGGTCCGGTAGTCGAGGTCGATCTGGACGACGGTCGCCTGCGCCGACAACCGCTTTCCATAGCCCATCCGGAAGTCGAAGGGCGTCCCGACGATCACGATGACGTCGGCGTTCGAGAAGGCGTACCGGCGAGACAGCTGGAAGTGGTGCGGGTCGCCGGGCGGGAGGGCACCGCGGCCGGCGCCGTTCATGTACGCCGGGATGTTCAGCGTGCGCACCAGTTCGACGGCGGCCTCCGTGCCGCGGGTCGTCCACACCTGGCTGCCCAGCAGGATCGCGGGCTTCTCGGCGTGCACGAGGAGGTCGGCGAGCCTCTCGACCGCCTCGGGGTCGCCGGCCGAGCGGGTCGAGGCACGGTACGCGCCCGGCCGGGGGACGCGCGCCTTCGGCGTGGGAACCTTGGCGTCCAGGACGTCGCGCGGGATCTCCAGGAAGGAAGGCCCGGGCGCGCCGTGGTAGCACTCGCGGAACGCCATCGACACCATGTCGGCCGCGCGCGCCGTGTCCGGCACGGTCGCCGAGAACTTGGTGATCGGCGCCATCATGTCGACGTGCGGCAGGTCCTGCAGGGAGCCCATCTTGTGCTGGGTGAGCGCGCCCTGACCGCCGATCAGCAGCATCGGGGACTCCGCGCGGAAGGCGTTGGCGACACCGGTGACGGCGTCGGTGGTGCCGGGGCCGGCCGTGACCACCGCGCAGCCGGGCTTGCCGGTGATGCGCGCGTAGCCGTCGGCGGCGTGCGCGGCGACCTGTTCGTGGCGTACGTCGACGACTTCTATGCCCTCGTCGACGCAGCCGTCGTAGATGTCGATGATGTGGCCGCCGCACAGGGTGTAGATGCGGTCGACCCCCTCCGCCTTCAGGGCTTTGGCAACGAGATGGCCGCCGGAGATCACGTCCTGCGTGTCGTCGGGCATGGCGAAGTCCTGTCCCTTCGTAGGGGGGTGGGATGCCGTCTGCGGTACATTGCATACAGTCGACGAATACTGTATGAAGCTTGTTATCCCGCATCCGGTGGGTGGTGTCCAGGGGGCGTGCGGCACTTTCAGACAGGAGCCGGAATGGACCTGTACGAACACCAGGCAAGGGAACTCTTCGAGGAACACGGCCTCCTCGTGCCGAGGGGCGAGGTGACCGGCTCGGCCAAGGAGGCACGGGCGATCGCCCGCCGCCTCGGCGGCAGGGTCGTGGTGAAGGCCCAGGTCAAGACCGGTGGGCGTGGTAAGGCGGGAGGCGTCAAGCTCGCCGTCGACCCGGCCGCCGCCGAGCTCACGGCCCGTCAGATCCTGGGCATGGACATCAAGGGGCACACGGTCGGCACGGTGATGCTGGCCCAGCCCGTGGACATCGAGACCGAGTTCTACGTCTCCTACGTACTGGACCGCGCGGCCGGCCGGTTTCTCGCGATCGCCTCCGCCGAGGGCGGCATGGAGATCGAGGAGGTCGCCGCCACCCGGCCCGAGGCGGTCGCCCGGATCCCCGTCGACCCGGCCGTGGGCGTCACCTCGGCCAAGGCGTCCGAGATCGCCGAGGCCGCCGGACTCCCCTCGCAGACCGTCGACGTCCTCGTGCGGCTGTGGCAGGTCCTGGTCCGCGAGGACGCCCTGCTCGTCGAGGTCAACCCGCTCGTGCGCACCCGGCAGGGGCAGCTCCTCGCCCTCGACGGCAAGGTCACGCTCGACGACAACGCGTCGTTCCGGCAGGCCCGTTGGGGCGCGGTCGAGGCCGGGCACGCCGACCCGCTGGAGGCGGCCGCCGCGGCCAGGGGCCTCAACTACGTCAAGCTCGACGGCGAGGTCGGCATCATCGGCAACGGCGCCGGACTCGTCATGTCGACCCTCGACGTGGTCGCGGGCTGCGGCGCCCGCCCCGCCAACTTCCTCGACATCGGCGGCGGAGCGTCCGCGCAGGTCATGGCCGACGGACTGGCGGTCGTCCTGGCCGACCCCGCCGTGAAGTCCGTCTTCGTCAACGTCTTCGGCGGCATCACCGCGTGCGACGCGGTCGCCGAGGGCATCGTGCGCGCCCTGGACACCGTACGGCTGACCAAGCCGCTCGTCGTCCGGCTCGACGGCAACAACGCGGCCCGGGGGCGCGCCGTCCTCGACGAGCGCCGGCACCCCCTGGTCCAGCAGGCCACCACCATGGACGGCGCCGCCCGCCGCGCCGCCGACCTCGCCACCGCAGCCTGAGGAGACCGGACGCCATGGCCATTTACCTCACCAAGGAGAGCAAGGTCCTCGTCCAGGGCATGACCGGAGGCGAGGGTATGAAGCACACCCGGCGCATGATCGCGGCCGGCACGAACGTCGTCGGCGGCGTCAACCCGCGCAAGGCGGGCCGTACCGTCGACTTCGACGACCGCGCCGTACCCGTCTTCGGGTCGGTCGCCGACGGTATACAGTCGACCGGCGCCGATGTGAGTGTCGTCTTCGTCCCGCCGGCTTTCGTCAGGGCGGCGGTGACCGAGGCCGCCGACGCCGGGATCGGTCTCGCCGTCGTCATCACCGAGGGCATCCCGGTCCACGACTCCGTCTCCTTCGCCGCGTACGCGAAGGCACGCGGCACGCGGGTCATCGGTCCCAACTGCCCCGGCCTGATCACCCCCGGCCAGTCCAACGCGGGCATCATCCCGGCCGACATCACCAAGCCGGGCCGTATCGGACTGGTCTCCAAGTCCGGCACGCTCACCTACCAACTCATGTACGAGCTGCGGGACATCGGGTTCTCGACCTGCGTCGGCATCGGCGGCGACCCGGTGGTCGGCACCAGCCACATCGACTGCCTGGCCGCCTTCCAGGACGACCCCGACACCGAACTCGTCGTGCTCATCGGGGAGATCGGCGGTGACGCGGAGGAACGGGCGGCGGCCTACATCCGCGACCACGTCACCAAGCCCGTGGTCGGCTACATCGCCGGCTTCACCGCGCCCGAGGGCAGGACCATGGGGCACGCGGGCGCGATCGTGTCCGGTTCGTCGGGCACCGCGCAGGCGAAGAAGGAGGCGCTGGAGGCGGCGGGGGTACGGGTGGGCGATACGCCCACCGAGACCGCGCGGCTCGCCCTCGCCGTACTCGACGAAGGGGCGTGACCGCACTCCCATGGCCACCACCCTCACCCTCAAGTCAGGTACTTCCTGGGCCGACGCCTGGCGGCGCTGCCTCGCTGTCGCCCCGGAGGCATTCCGCGACGACCGTGTCCTCAACCTCTGGAACGCCGGCTGGCAGGCGGACGGCCGTACGCTGCCCGCCACCAGCCCGGTCGACGGCAGCCCGATCGTGGGACCTCCGCGTCTGGACCGGGCCACCGCGCACCAAGCGGTCCGTGCCTCGCTCGATCAGCACCGCGCCTGGCGGCATGTGCCGCTCGACGAGCGCCGGGCCCGGATCGCCGCCACCCTCGACGCCCTCGCCGAGCACCGTGAACTCCTCGCCCTGCTGCTGGTCTGGGAGATCGGCAAGCCGTGGCGGCTCGCGCAGGCCGACGTCGACCGGGCCGTCGACGGGGTGCGCTGGTACGTCGACGGCATCGAGGAGATGACGGCCGGCCGGGCTCCGCTGGACGGCCCGGTCTCCAACATCGCGAGCTGGAACTACCCGATGAGCGTGCTCGTTCACGCAGTGCTGGTGCAGGCACTTGCGGGCAACGCGGTCATCGCCAAGACCCCCACCGACGGCGGTGTCGCCTGTCTGACCCTGGCCTGTGCGCTGGCCGCCCGGGAGGGGATCCCCGTCACCCTCGTCAGCGGCAGCGGGGGCGAGTTGTCCCAGGCGCTGGTGCGGGCGCCCGAGATCGGCTGTGTCTCCTTCGTCGGCGGCCGCGACACCGGCGCCGCGGTGGCCACGGCCGTCGCCGACCTCGGCAAACGGCATGTACTCGAACAGGAGGGACTCAACACCTGGGGCATCTGGAACTACTCGGACTGGGACACCCTGACGGCGGTGATCCCCAAGCTCTTCGACTACGGCAAGCAGCGCTGCACGGCGTATCCGCGGTTCGTCGTCCAGCGTGAGCTGTTCGACGCGTTCCTCGCGGCGTACCTCCCGGCGGTGCGCACGCTGACCCTCGGGCATCCGCTGGCCGTGGAGCAGCGCGCCGACCCCTACCCCCGGCTGGACTTCGGACCGGTGATCAACGCGGCCAAGGCCAAGGACCTGCGCGACCAGGTCGCCGAGGCCATCGACCGCGGTGCCGTCCCCCTGTACCGGGGCAGTCTGGCGGACGCCCGTTTCCTGCCCGGCCAGGACACCTCGGCGTACGTCCAGCCCGTCACGCTGCTGGGTCCGCCGCCGTCCTCGCCGCTGCACCACGCGGAGCCGTTCGGTCCGGTCGACACGATCGTCCTGGTCGACACGGAGGCGGAGCTGCTGGCCGCGATGAACGCGTCCAACGGCGCGCTCGTCGCCACCCTGTCCACGGACGACCGCGCCACCTACGACCGGCTGTCCCCGCAGATCCGCGCCTTCAAGGTCGGCCACGGCCGGCCCCGCTCGCGCGGCGACCGCGAGGAACTCTTCGGCGGGTTCGGCGCGTCCTGGCGCGGCGCGTTCGTCGGCGGGGAACTCCTGGTGCGCGCGGTGACCCGGGGGCCGGTGGGGGAGAGGCTGCCGGGGAACTTCCCGGAGTACCAGCTGATGCCCTGACCACTCGTCCCGGCGCAGACGACCGGCGGTCACCTCCGGTGAGCGGCCGGATACCCACGGGGCGCGGTGAGTGCCGGCCGGCGCGACCGGACGGACGGACCGCGACCGTGGTGGCGGGCGCCCCGCGATCACGTCCCCGGTGGAGGAATCCGCGGGGACGTGACCGGTCCGTGGCACGGTGTGACGGGTCCGGGCCCCGGACCCGTCACCTGCCCGGCGGGCGGATATGCAGGTGAAACGCACTCCGAAACCTTGGTATTGTTGTCCATGTCGCCGCGGGGAACACCCCTTCGAGCGACAGACACGTTGTCCGGGTGGCGGAATGGCAGACGCGCTAGCTTGAGGTGCTAGTGCCCTTTATCGGGCGTGGGGGTTCAAGTCCCCCCTCGGACACTCTCTGTGATTCCATCTTGTGCGGGTCGAGCCCAGCTCGGCCCGCACAAGGCGTTTGCGGTCGGCTTGCCCGCCTCGCCGGCGACCGTCTCCGACGGCTCACACTTCTTCCGGACGGGCACCGTCTCCCTCCCGGCCGCTCGGCGCGGCCCGCCGCCAGGGCCGGCTCGCCGTCGGTGACCGCGTCCCGCTCGCCGCTTTCGGCGGCGGCATGAACCTCGCTGCCGGACCGTGCGTCCGGCCGGCCCTTCCCACTCTGTGTGCCGAGTGGATTCCGTTCCGTGATTGCCCGGTCCGGCAGCCCTATGAATTACCCCTGAATGTCGCGGAAGCCCGTTTATCACTTGCCTTGCGGCGCCCTTGACACGTGTCGTTGCGGAGGCTGCTCTCCCGTACGGCTGACGGTCCGTCAATGTTCATCAGGATCCCCATATTGACGGTCTGTGTTGTCTTCTTGTGGTGATACGATCACGCTCGCTTGTAGAGCGGGCGGATGGGTGCAAGACGACATCTCCGACTACGGGGACAGTCCGGGCGGCAACCCCGGTGCGGGCGGTCCGCCGGTCCACCCGCAATTGACGGGAATTCAGCAACTGGCCGTCAGTCGAGGCCGCCTGAAGAGAGTCTTATGACTGATTACATACAGAACCCGGTACTCTGGGCTCTCCTCGTCGCCGTACTCGTCGCCGTCGCCCTCATTGTTCGCCAGCGCAGGGCGGCGCGGACGTTAAGGCAGGAGTTCGCAGATCTCCGGGCTCGTCACACCGAGCTCGAGAACGGGTACGCGAAATCCGTCGAGGCAGCTCAGGAAAGAGCCGAAGAGGCTACGAAAACGGTCCTGAAGTCCGCCATGCGGACCCTCCAGGGCCTGGCCGCGGAACAGCAGTTGATTGTCTCCCGGCTGCAGAACAAATACGGTGAGTCGGTCATCCTCCAGGACCTGCTGGAGATCGACCACACCAACTCCCAGTTCGGCCGCCGCGCCCAGTCCATCGCCGTGCTCTGCGACGGCTGGCTCGGACGTCAGCGCGATGTCGCGTCGGTCTACGACGTCGTCCGCAGCGCCCAGGGCAGGGTCCGGCATTACCGGCGGGTGGAAATTCTCTCGCAGGTCGACTTCGGCATCACCAGCCGCGCCGTCGAACCGGTGGCACTGGCCCTCGCCGAGCTGCTCGACAATGCCACCAGCTATTCCAGCCCGGACACCGTCGTCGAAATCAACATCCGCACCGTGCCCAAGGGCATTTGCATCGTCGTGGACGACGCCGGTGTCGGTATGAACGACGAGGAACGGGCCCGCGCCGAGAAACTCCTCACCAGTGAGCGCGTCTCCGGCGTCTCCGCGCTCGGCAACCCGCCGCAGTTCGGCTTCGCCGTGATCGGCGTGCTCAGCGAGCGCTTCGGCTTCGAGGTGTCCGTGGACTCCAGCTCCCCGTACGGAGGTGTCCGCGCCGTCCTCCTCCTGCCGCACGACCTGCTCACCAACGCGCCCGAGCAGAAGGAGCCGGCGCCCGTCGCACCCCCCGTGACGGCCGCACCGGCCCCGAGTGGCCCCGAGGCCCCGCTGGCCATGACCACCACCCCCGACGGGCTGCCGAAGCGGCGCCGCAAGCGGCCGATGGCCATCGTGCCCGGCAGCGCGTCGAACGGCTCCGGCCCCGCCCGCTCGGGTGCGGAGACGGCGGCGATCATGGGCGCCTTCCAGCGAGGCACCCGGTCGGGCCGGGCCTCGCAGACGGACCCCGCGGAACAGTCGAGCAGCACCCGTGGTGCAAGCAGCGAAGGGCATGAGTTCTCGTGAACGACGATCTGTCATGGATGCTTGACAGCGCCCTGGAGATTCCCGGGGCCCTGCACGCCGTCCTGATCTCCGCCGACGGCCTGCTGATGGCACGGACGCAGGACTTCGGCAAGGACGACGCGGACCGGGTGGCCGCCGCGATGAGCGGCGTGCAGTCGCTCAGCCGCTCGCTCGCCTTCTTCTGCGAGGACGCCAACCAGCGGTGGCGGCAGACGTTGGTCGAGTTCGACGGCGGCTGGGTCTTCCTGATCTCCGCCGGCGAGGGCGCCTACCTCGGCGTCTCCGCCTCGCCCGACGTCGACATGCAGGACATCACCTTCCGGATGCAGCAGCTCGTCGGCCAGCTCGGCAAGGCCCTGACGACACCGCCGCGCGAGAACCTCGGCGTACGGTCATGACCGGCTTCGACGAACTGGAGCCCCAGACGCCGGAATTAGTGCGTCCGTACGTCATCACCAAGGGACGCGGACTGCCCGACGAGGACAAGCTCTCCCTCATCACCCTGGTCACCGCCGCCGCCGACGAGCAGCAGCGGCCCACCCGGCTGTCCCCGGAGGAGCAGAGCCTGCTCGACCTGTGCTCGGCGGGCTACCTCTCGGTCGCCGAGATCGCGGGGCACACCCAACTGCCCCTCGGTGTCGTCAAGATCCTCCTCGCCGCCCTCACCGAGGGCGGCTACCTCGTCACCCGCCCGCCCGTACAGCGGGCACCGCTCGCCGACAGGGAGATCCTGGAGGAGGTGCTGAATGGTCTCAGGGCCAAGTTTGGATGAGCATGCGTACGTCCGCGAGGGCGCGACGCAGACGGCGGTGAAGATCCTCGTCGTGGGCCACTTCGCGGTGGGCAAGACCACGTTCATCGGGGCGATCTCCGAGATCGATCCGCTGTCCACCGAGGAGACGATGACCCGGGCCGCCGAGTCGGTCGACGACCTCAAGGGAGTCCAGGGCAAGACCACCACCACGGTCGCCATGGACTTCGGCCGTCTGACCATCAGCGACCGCGTCGTGCTGTACCTGTTCGGAACGCCGGGCCAGCAGCGTTTCGTGCAGATGTGGGAGGACATGGCGCGCGGCGCGCTCGGCGCGCTCGTGCTCGTCGACCCCGAGCGACTCGCGGACTCCTTCGCCGTGATCGACCTGATCGAGCAGTACGGACTCGACTACGCCATCGCCGTCAACCACTTCGACGGCTCGCCGCTGCGCGACGAGATGGCCCTGCGCGACGCACTGGACCTGCTCGACGACACCCCCGTCGTCACCTGCGACGCACGAGACGAGAAGTCCTCGGCCGAAGCGCTGATCACTCTCGTCCGCCACCTGCAGGACCGTGCCCACTAGGAGCAGACATGGACGCCCAACCCACCGCCCCCGTGCCCCCGCCCGGGTGCCCGGCGCACAACTCGGGCGGCAGAGTGCCGCTGTACGGGCCGGAGTTCGCGGCCGACCCGCAGGCCTACTACGCCTACCTCCGCCACTACGGGCCGACCGCGCCCGTCGAGCTCTCCCCGGGAGTCGAGGCCACCCTCGTCACCGACTACGCGACCGCACTCCAACTCCTGCAGGACTCCGGCTCGTTCCGCAAGGACGCGCGCCGCTGGCGGGACCTCGGCGAAGGCAAGATCCCGCACGACAGCCCGGTCGCGCCGGTGCTGGCGTACCGCCCCAACGCCATGTTCAGCGACGGCGCCGAGCACCTGAGGCTGCGTCAGGCCATCACGGACAGCATGGCCCGCATCGACTCGCGCAAGGTGAGCCAGAGCACCGAGCAGGTCTCCAACTACCTGATCTCCCAGTTCGGTTCGCGCGGCTCGGCCGACCTGCTCGGCGACTACGCCAAGCAGCTGCCGCTGTTCGTGTTCAACGAACTCTTCGGTGTGCCCGCCGACATCGGCGACCGCATCGTGTTCGGCATCACCGGCATGTTCGACGGCGTCAACGCCGAGCAGGCGATGGGGGTGCTGTTCGGCGCGGTCGGCGAACTGGTGGCGCTCAAGCGGACACGGCCGGGCGACGACGTCACCTCCTGGCTGAGCCAGCACCCCGCCAAGCTCACCGACGAGGAGATGGTCCATCAGCTCGCCCTGCTGATGGTCGGCGGCAACGAACCGCTGCGCAACCTCATCGGCAACACCCTGCACCGGTTGCTCACCCAAGACAAGTACGCCCACCAGGGCGGTCTCATCGACGAGGCGATCGACGACACGCTGTGGGAGAACCCGCCCATGCAGAACCTGGGCGCCCACTACCCCGCCTCGGACATGGAGTTCGCCGGGCAGAAGCTGCAGGCGGGCGACCTGGTCCTGGTCAGCTTCGCCGCCGCCAACACCGGTCCGGCCCTGACCGCGGCCCGGCAGGCGGGCAGCAACCGCGCCCATCTGTCATGGAGCGCCGGCCCGCACGCCTGCCCCTCGAAGGACCCCGCGCGCCAGATCACCGTGACGGCCATCGAGAACCTGCTCAACAAGGTGCCGGACGTCGAACTCGCCGTCCCCGTCGAGAGCCTGACCTGGCGGCCCGGCCCCTTCAACCGCGGACTCGCCGCGCTGCCCGCCAAGTTCACCCCCGTCCAGCCCGTGCGTAGGCCCGAGCCCCAGGCCACCGCCGAGACGCATGTCGGCGCCGAGCGCACCGCGAGGGGCGGCAGGGGCGAACGCGGAGGCGTGTGGAGCCAGTTCCTCAACTGGCTGACGAGGTGATGCACAACAGGACAACGGGGTGATTCTCACAACACCTCCCAACTCTTCACGATTGCATGACGATTCAACCTCTGGGGTAGTGAGGAACGCGGCATTCCGTGTTACTCACGAGACAGAGGAGGTGCCGTGGATCACATATCCGCGGACGCCGTGTTCATACGACCCCCCATCGTCGTGCAGCCCCTGATACCCGCCCCGCCAGGCGGGTATCTTCTTGTTCGTCGCCTCCCTTCGGGGGAGGGGCGGTGACCGGGTCCGAACCCGGGGCCGCGCAGGCGCCCGACGCGGGCACGCTGGGCGCTCACGTGACACGTCAGCTGCTGCGGCTGAGCGAGATCGCGGGGCTTCCCGACGTCGACTCCCACATCTACGCGCGCACACTCGTCGAGGCGCTGGGCCCCGTCTCCGGGCGGCCGCTGGATCTGCCGCCGCCCAGCGACAGCTTCCTCTCCGACGACCACACGCCCGTGGAGTACTCGCTCTCCTTCGAACCCGGCAGGGCACCCACCCTGAGGGTCCTGCTGGAGCCGGGCGCCGGTGCCGGCGGACTGGCGCGCAGCGGCCGTACCGGACTGCGGGTCCTGCGTGAACTCGCCGGACGCTGGGGCGTCACGACCACCCCTCTCGACGAACTGGAGGACCTGTTCTTCCCGCCGTCCCCCGAGGGCCCGCTGGCCCTGTGGTGCGCCCTGGAACTGCGCCCTGGCGGCGTCCCCCGGGTCAAGGCCTACCTCAACCCCGCGGCGAACGGACCCGCACACGCGGCGAAGACGGTCCGCAAGGCGCTGAAACGTCTCGGCCACCGCCGGGCCTTCAAGGCGCTCCCCGACGGGGACCGTCATCTGTTCTTCGCCCTGGACCTCGGCGACTGGGACGAACCACGGGTGAAGGTCTACCTCGCGCACCACGACCTGCCGGCGGCTCAGGTGGGCGGCCTGTCCCGCATGGACGACGGCCCCGAACCCGCGGAGATCGAGGAGTTCCTCCGCGCCGCCACCGGACCCGAAACCGGGGCCGACGGCTTAGCCGGTGACGGCGGGCCGCAGCCACGGATCGTCCGCCGGCCCCTGCAGACCTGCCACGCCTTCACCGACACGGCAGCCGGCCGGCCCGGCGGCTTCACCCTCTACGTCCCGGTACGGGACCACGCCCCCCACGACGGCGAGGCCCTGGCCCGCGCCACGGCACTGCTGCGGCGCTACGGCATGGACCCCGCACCGCTGCAACCCGCCCTGGCGGCCGTCACCTCCCGCAGACCCGAGGACGGCGTCGGACTCGTCGCCTACCTGGGCCTCGCCCACCAGCACGGCCGCCCGCCCCGGATCATGACGTACATCTCCTCGGAGGCGTACGAGGTCCGCCCGCCCGCCGCCCCCGTACCCGCCGAAGCCACGGCCGGACGGTAGCCGGCGGCACCGCACCGACAGCGGTACCGCAGTAACCCGCACCACAGAAATTCCGAGGGGAGCCGTACGCCGGCGTCGTCGAACCGCTCCCCTCCCCCCACGACCATGTGGACGCGCAGGCCGCCCAGACCGCCCGGGCGGCGGCACGGCCAAGGGGTCCGGCCCGCGAAGACGGCCTCCGCGCACCGAACCCCTGTCCCACGCCGGCCCTCGGGCCGCCGTCACTCCGCGCGCAACTCCTCCAGGTACGGTGCCACGTTGACCTGGATCGACGCGCTCTGCGCCTGACCGTACTGGCCCGCGATTCCGCCCAGGTAGGCGCTGATCTCCTTGCGCATGACCTCCGGCTCCGGGAGGACGGCCCGCCCCGCGACGAGCCGTGCCACCCAGCGTGACTGGGCCTCCACCAGCCGGGTGATCGAACCGTGCGGACGGACCAGACCGATGAAGTGCAGTCCGGGGTGGCCCGGCGCGACGACCCGCTTGTACAGCTCGACCGAGCCCTGCGCGCCGATCGGGCAGTCGGCGGGCAGGAACGGAAACGCCATGCGGTAACCGGTGCAGTAGACGATGGCGTCGGCGGCTGCGGAGGTGCCGTCCGTGAACACCACCCGGTCGCCCTCGACGAAGTCGATCGCGGGCCGCGGAGTGACCCCGCCGTGGCGTATACGGGTGAGGATCTCGTCGGAGATCGTCACGGCCGACGCGAAGATCGGGTGGTCCGGCTCGGGCAGGCCGTAGTCCGAGAGCTTGCCCCGCGCCACGAGCAGGGCCTGCTCGATGAACCGCCGTTGCTCCTCCAGGGACATGCTCGTCCACCACGGGGCCTCGGCGACGTCGTCCAGGGGCATGCCGAAGAGCTGTTTGGGCAGGATGTGCAGGCCCCGGCGCACGGAGAGAACCGTCTGCGCGGCGTACCGGGAGACGTCCGCGGCGATGTCCACCGCCGAGGCGCCGAGCCCCACGACGACGACGCGCTCGCCGGTGTAGTCGCTGCCGTCGCGGTAGTCCAGCGCGTGCAGAATCCTTCCCTCGAAGGTGTCGGCACCCGGCGGCGGAGGGGGCAGGACGGGCTCGGTGTTGTGCCCCGAGGCCACGATCACCTGGGTGAAGGCGCGTTCTCGGCGAGCGCCGCCGGCGTCCCGGCTGACGACCGTCCACGAACCGTCGGCGTCCTGCCGTACCGACTCGACGGCCGTCTCCAGCTCGATGTGGTCCAGGACGCCGGCCCACTCGGCGAAGGAACGCAAGTAGGCGGCGAAGTCGCTGTGCCGGGGATAGACGGGGTACGAGGCCGGCATGGGGAAGTCGGCGTAACCGGTCAGCTGCTTGTTGGTGTTGAGGTGGAGCGAGAGATAGCCCGGGCCGCGTTCACCGGCCGACGGCTGCCGCCAGAGCCCGCCCACCTCGCGCGCCCGGTCCAGGCAGACGAAGTCGACGCCCTCGGACTTCAGCGCATGAGCCGTCGCCAGTCCCGACAGGCCTGCACCGATCAGACACACACGCACGGGACCCCCCACAGAAAAGACACCATCCTTTCGCGCACCCGCAATTGACTGCCCATCCGGCCCACGCCCCACGCCTCTCGCACCAGCGACAAGGATCACAGGAGGCGAGGGCGTAGAGGCCGGGAAGGGCGGGGTGAGCAGGGAGGACGAGAGGTGCCCGGGGGAGCCGGCTGGTCCCGGGTGGGGCCCGGGTGGAGGTTGTGTCGTCTAGTCCCGGGCGGACGCCCACAGCCCCCGTACATGCCCCAGGTGCCGTGTCATGACCTCGCGCACGGCCCGCTCGTCGCGGGCCAGCAAAGCGTCCAGGAGTTCCAGGTGCTCCTCGGCGGAGGCCAGCAGCCGGCCCGACGCGGCGAGGGCGGTCAGACCGTAGAGGCGGGCCCGGCCGCGCAGACCGCGAACCACCTCGACGAGATGGGCGTTGCCGGCCAGGGCGAGCAGGCCCAGGTGGAAGCGGGTGTCGGCCTCGACATAGGCGATGAGGTCGCCCGCGACCGCGGCGGAGACGATCTCCCGGGCGGCCGGCCGCAGCGCCTCCAGCGACACCGGGTCGGCGGTCGTGGCCAGCGCGGCGACCGTGGGGATCTCGATGAGCGCGCGGACGTGCGTGTACTCGTCGAGCTGCTGGTCGGAGACCTCCGTGACCCGGAACCCCTTGTTGGGGACCGGGCCCACCAGGCCTTCCTTGGCCAGGTCCAGCATCGCCTCGCGGACCGGGGTCGCCGAGACGCCGAACCGGGTGGCCAGGGCCGGTGCCGAGTACACCTCGCCGGGCCGCAGTTCGCCCGCGATCAGCGCGGCCCGCAGGGCGTCCGCGACCCGCTCGCGGTAGCTGCTGCGGCGGCCGCCGAGCACGGGGAGCGACGGTGCGGCGTGCTGCGGGCTGCTGCTCGGGGGCGGGGCGGCCATGACGGGTCTCCTCGGAACGGGCTGTGCCATATCACGTACCACCAGTATCTACGGTGGTGCGGTCCCCGGTGTCAGAGCACGAACCCGGCCGGGAACGGGTCCGTCGGGTCCAGCAGGTACTGGGCCGTGCCGGTGATCCAGGCACGGCCCGTGAAGCTGGGCAGGACCGCGGGCCGGCCGGCGACCTCCGTCGTCCCGAGCAGCCTGCCGGTGAAGCGGGTGCCGATGAACGACTCGTTCACGAACTCCGTGTGCAACGGGAGTTCGCCCCGGGCGTGCAGTTGCGCCATACGCGCGCTGGTCCCCGTACCGCACGGGGAGCGGTCGAACCAGCCGGGGTGGATGGCCATCGCGTGCCGGGAGTGACGGGCGGTGGCGCCGGGTGCGTACAGATGGACGTGGTGGCAGCCGCGGATGGACGGATCCTCCGGATGGACCGGCTCTTCCTCGGAGTTGATGGCCTCCATCAGCGACAGCCCCGCCCGCAGGATGTCGTCCTTGCGGGCACGCTCGAAGGGCAGCCCGAACTGCTCGAGCGGCAGGATCGCGTAGAAGTTGCCGCCGTACGCGAGGTCGTAGGTCACCGTACGGCCGTCGGGCAGCGTGGCCTTGCGGTCCAGGGCGACCGAGAAGGAGGGCACGTTGCGCAGGGTGACGGCCGTGGCCGCACCGTCCCGCACCGCCACCTCGGCGACGACGAGCCCGGCGGGGGTGTCCAGGCGGATGGTGGTGACCGGTTCGACGACCTCCACCATGCCGGTCTCGACGAGTACGGTCGCCACGCCGATCGTGCCGTGCCCGCACATCGGCAGATAGCCGGACACCTCGATGTACACGACGCCCCAGTCGCAGTCGGGGCGGGTGGGCGGCTGGAGGATCGCCCCGCTCATCGCGGAGTGCCCGCGCGGCTCGTTCATCAGCAACTGCTTGATGTCGTCGCGGTGTTCACGGAAGTACAGCCGCCGCTCGTTCATCGTCGCGCCCGGGACGGTGCCGATCCCTCCGGTGACCACCCGGGTGGGCATGCCCTCGGTGTGCGAATCGACGGCGTGCAGGACGAGTTTGCTGCGCATGAAGTCCCTTTCTCTGCCGTGGTGTTGTGGCCCCCGGATCGGTGCGGTGGCGTGACGGTCCCCGGGCTAGGCGAGGCCCGCGGCGACCGCCTTCTCGGTGGCCGCGCGGACCGCCGCCTCCTGTTCCGGCAACAGCGGGACGCGGGGCGGACGGCACCGGCCGCCGTGCCTGCCCACCACGTCCATCGACAGTTTGATCGCCTGCACGAACTCGACCCGGGAGTCCCACCGCAGCAGCGGATGCAACTGCCGGTACAGGGGCAGCGCGGTGGTGAGGTCACCGGCGACGGCGGACCGGTACAGCTCCACCGAGGCACGCGGCAGCGCGTTGGGATACCCGGCCACCCAGCCCTTCGCGCCGGCCACCGCCAGCTCCAGCAGTACGTCGTCGGCCCCGATCAACAGGTCGAGTTCCGGGGCGAGTTCAGCGATGCGGTAGGCGCGACGGACATCGCCCGAGAACTCCTTCACGCCCTGGACGAGCCCCTCGCCGTGCAGCCGGGCCAGCAGCTCGGGCACGAGGTCGACCTTGGTGTCGATCGGGTTGTTGTACGCCACCACCGGCAGACCCGCCTCAGCGACCTCCGCGTAGTGGGCCACGACCGCCCGCTCGTCGGCGCGGTAGGCGTTGGGCGGCAGCAGCATCACCGCCCCGCAGCCCGCCTCGCGCGCCTGCTCCGCCCAGCGCCGCGACTCCGCCGAACCGTACGCCGCGACCCCCGGCATCACCCGGTCCCCGCCGATCGCGGCCACCGCGGTCTCCACCACCCGGGTGCGCTCCTCGGGCGTGAGGACCTGGTACTCGCCGAGCGAGCCGTTCGGTACGACCCCGTCACAGCCGTTCGCCACCAGCCAGGCGCAGTGCTCGGCGTACCGGTCGTAGTCCACGGAGAGGTCCTCGCGGAGAGGGAGCGCGGTCGCGACGAGGACGCCTCGCCAGGGCCGGTGCTGAGGAGCGGTCATGGGAGGGGCCTCTCTTCCGTCGATGGGTTCGGCTGTCGTCCGGCGCGTTGTCCCGGGTGGTCTCCCCGGCCCGGTGACGTGTGACATATCACTGGGAGGGCGGCGGATCGGTGAGTGCGGCCAGTACGCCCAGGGGGACGGGGCGGGCCAGCAGTCGTCGTGCCGGGGTGGCGTCGCAACCGGCCACGCCCGCCACCCCGGGTTCGCACATCCGTCCCTGGCACCAGCCCATGCCGGCCCGGGTGAGCAGCTTCACGGTGCGCAGGTCGCCGGCGCCGAGCGAGCCGACGGCGTGACGGACAGCCCCGGCGGTGACCTCCTCGCAGCGGCAGACCACCGTCTCGTCGGTGACCCGTTCCGCCCAGCGGGCCGCGGGCGCGTAGGCGCCGTCGAGTTCCGCGAAGAAGGCGCGCAGTCGTGTACGGGCCCGGGCGGCCGGCGCCCACCCGCTCGGGTCGGGGACGGTGCCCCGGAGGCGGGCTGCCGCGGACCGTCCCGCGATGTGCCCCTCGGCCAGGGACAGAGCCGCGCCGCCGATCCCGGTGGTCTCGCCGGCGGCCCAGACGCCGGGGACGTCGGTGCGCTGTTCGTCGTCCACGCGCACGGCCGGTCCGTCGAGGCCGCAGCCGAGCCCGTCCGCGAGATCGGTGTGCGGCAGCAGCCCGTGGCTCACGGCGAGGGTGTCGCAGCGGAGGCGGCGCTCGGTGCCGGGCACGAGGCGCCCCCCGGGGCCGAGCGCGGCGACGGTCACGGACTCCAGCCGCTCGACGCCGTGCGCCTCCAGCACCGTATGACGCACCTTCACGGGGACGCGGTGCCAGAGGAGTTGGGCCGCGTGACCGGCGCCCTCGACGAGCTTGTCCGCCGCCGGGGCGAGGGTCCGGGCCCGGCGTACGAAGTTCCTCGGGTCGGCCGACTCGACCAGGGCCACCACCTCGGCGCCCGCCGCCGCGAGGCTCGTCGCGACGGGCAGCAGCAGGGGGCCCGTGCCGGCCACGACCGCCGTGCGACCCGGCAGCGCGAGTCCGCCCTTCAGCAGCGCCTGGGCGCCACCGGCGGTGACCACGCCCGGCAGCGTCCAGCCCGGGAACGGCAGGACCTTCTCGTATCCACCGGTCGCCAGCAGCACCCCGTCGGCGCGCACCGCGACGGACTCCCGCTGCTCCGGGCCGAGCAGCGCGTGGACCGTGAAGCCGGTCGACTCCCGCTCCACGCACCACACATGACGATCACTCAGGTGCGTGACCTGTCCGGCGGTGAGCTGCGCGTCGAGTGCGGTGCGCAGGCGTTCCCAGGTGCGCCAGTGGTGATGGAGCGCCCGGGGGCGTCGGGCGCCAAGGCCGCGTGCGGGCTGCCGGTAGAACTGGCCGCCCGGTTCCGCGGCGGAGTCGATCAGCGTCACACGGATGCCCCGCGCGGCCGCCGCCAGGGTGGCGGCGAGACCGGCCGGACCGGCTCCGATCACGGCGAGGACCGGGCGGCGCTCAGTCATCGTGGCCCGTCCCCTCCTGCGTACGGATGTCGGCGCCCGGTGTGGCGGGAACCAGGCAGGCCCGCTGGTCGGTGCGGCCGTCGACGGTGACCAGACAGTCGAAGCACACGCCGATCCCGCAGAACACTCCGCGCGGCCGTCCCCCGGCGCGCGTGCTGCGCCAGGCCGTGACGCCCGCCGACCACAGCACGGCGGCGACCGTCTGCCCGGGCAGCGCCTCGATCTCCCGGCCGTCGAAGGTGACGGTGAACGGCGCACCGGGCCGGGCCCGCACCAGGCGCAGCGGGTTCACGGGCGACCGCCCAGGGAGGTGGACGCGGCGGCCGACGGGCGGCACCGCCGGGACACGCGCGGTGTGGTCGGCTGTGTCGTCAACGGACGGCCTCCTCGGTGAAGCGGTCGGGGCGGAACGGTGCCAGGTCCAGCTCCGGGCTCCCGCCGGTCAGCGCCTGCGCGATCAGCTGGCCGGTGCCGGGCGCGAGCCCGATGCCGGCGCCCTCGTGCCCGCAGGCGTGGAACAGGCCGGGCACCCGCGGGTCGGGGCCGATGGCGGGCAGGTGGTCGGGCAGGTACGGGCGGAATCCGAGGTACGTGCGCATCGCCCGCACGTGTTCCAGGAACGGGAACAGCCGCGTCGCCCCGGCGGCGAGCGCCCGCAGGACCGGCAGGGAGAACGACCGGTCGAAGCCGACCCGTTCGCGGCTGGCGCCGATCAGTACGGGGCCTGCGGCGGTGCCCTCGACGACCGGCGAGGTCTGCAGGGCGGCGGAGTCGCTGGCCACGTCGGCCACGTAGTCGGCGGCGTACACCTTGTGCCGCACCCGGCGCGGCAGTGGTTCGGTGACCAGGACGAAGCCACGGCGGGGGAGTACCGGCAGGTCCGCCCCCGCCAGCGCGGCGACCTCACCGCCCCAGGTGCCGGCCGCGTTCACCACGGCCGGCGCGAGGATGTCGCCCCGGTCGGTGCGTACGCCGCGGACGGCGCCGTCGGTGCCGCGCAGCACCCCGGTCACCGTCCGGCCCGTCTCCAGACGCGCACCGGAGACGCGGAGGAGATGGGCCGCGGCCAGGGTGGGCATCACCTGGGCGTCCTGGGGATAGAGGACGCCGCCCGCGAGCCCAGGCGCCAAGTACGGCTCGTGATCGTGGAGTTGACCGGGGCCTACGGTGACCGTCTCCACCCCGGCGGCGCGCTGGCCGGCGGCCAGGTCCGTCAGGGCGGTGAGGGCGTCGGGCGTGGACGCCACGACGAGCCCGCCCTTGGGCTCGTACTCTACTGCCGCGCCGAGCTGTTCGGCGAGTTCCGCCCACAAACGCTGTGACAGCAGGGCAAGTTGGAGTTCGGGGCCGGGTTCCTTGTCGGAGACGAGGAGATTGCCTTCGCCCGCGCCGGTCGTGCCGCCCGCCACCGGGCCGCGATCCACCACGACGACGTCGAGCCCGGCGCGGGCCGCGTACAGCGCACAGGCGGCGCCCACCATGCCGGCGCCGACGACCACCACGTCACCGCTCGGTCGCTTGGTCACCACAGTAATATGTCACATGGTTCTGGCGGGAGGAAGAAGGCCTGAGCGGCGGGGGATGCCGGCCCGGTGGAGCGGGGCGGCCGTCACACGTACCGGACGAGGACCCGGACGGCCCGGGCGCCCCGGGCCGGAGGGGCGGTTCGGGCCGGACGGCCGGGGGTGGGACGGCCGGGACGGGCGCGGGGTGGTCACGAGTGCCTCCTGAGGAACGGAACGGGAAGGGCCTGCGGCCCCCTCCACGGCACCATCGGACCGGCCGCGCGACCAGCGCACTGATCCGTACGGGTGAACGAAGCGACAGCGGCCGGAAGCGGAAAATCTGAGGTGGGCGGAGCGGAGGCCGGGGCATCATGGCGGTTCCGTCGCCCGGCAACGGCGCACCACGCGCCGAGGCCGGCAGGGCACCGGGGCGACGGGCGGACCACCACCCAGGCACACCGCCGGGCGCACACCAACGGGGGCACCAGTGACCGTCACCAACATCCTCCTGTCCGGCATCGTCGGCTCGACCGCCTACGGGCTCGCGCGCGAAGGATCCGACGTGGACCGCCTCGGCATGTTCGCGGCGCCCACCGAGGAACTGCACGGCCTGCACACGCCGAAGGAGTCCCACGTCAGCACGGCGCCCGACCGCACCCTCCACGAGGCCGCCAAGTGGTGCCGCCTCGCCCTCGGCGGCAACCCGACCGTCATGGAACTCGTCTGGCTCCCGGACGAGTTGTACGAGGTCCGCACCCCGCTCGGTGACGAACTCGTCGGCATCCGTGGGACGTTGCCGAGCGCCCGTCGCGTCCGTGACGCCTACCTCGGCTACGCCACCCAGCAGTTCCGCAAGCTCGCCAACCGCAGCGACGGCACGCCCTCCGCGGAGACGGGCAGACGGATCGCCAAGAACGCCCGGCACCTCAAGCGGCTGTGCGCCCAGGGCTACGAGCTGTACGCCACCGGGCAGTTGACGATCCGCGTGGACGACCCGGAGAGCTATCACCGTTTCGGCGAGCAGGTCGCCGCCGATCCCGAGGCCGCCCTGTCGCTGCTGCGCGACTTCGAGGAGAAGTTCACCGGGACACGCAGCGTCCTGCCCGAACAGCCCGACGAGACGGCCGCCGAGGCCTGGCTGCGCCGGGTGCGCCGGCACTTCTACGCGGCGCAGGGGGAGCCGGCGTGACCGTGCGGGGGTGAGGGGCTCGGGTTCGCCGTAAATCACGTGCGGCGCCCACGCGTTCGCCCCTACACTCACCGCAGATCGAGCGCCGCCCACTACCGGGCCCGCCGTACCGTGACGAACGAAGGGAGCTCGGCCATGCGTGACCACACCGCTGTCGTCGCTCTCTACGCGCGGTACGAGGTGATCCTCGTGTCCTCGTCCGTCCGGTCCCGGCTGCGCGGCCGGCACCGGATGAGCTGACACACACCCGAGTACTCCGCTACTCCGACGCGCCGTCCGCCCTCAACGCGGCCGGCGCGTCCATCCCGTGTGTGCCGGCCGATCGCGCTGCCCGTTCTCCGTGAACACCCGAAAGGCCAAGGGCCGTGCGCAACAACCTCGACCGTCACCTCGCCGCCGTGCGCAACCTGGGCATCCTCGCCCACGTCGACGCCGGAAAGACCACCGTCACCGAGCGGATCCTGTATGCCACCGGGACCACGCACAAGCGCGGCGAGGTCCACGACGGCACGACCGTCACCGACTTCGACCCCCAGGAGCGCGACCGTGGGATCACCATCTTCGCCGCGGCCGTCAGCTGCGACTGGGACGGCCACCGCATCAACCTGATCGACACCCCCGGGCACGTCGACTTCGCCGACGAGGTGGAGCGTTCCCTCAGGGTGCTCGACGGGGCGGTGGCGGTGTTCGACGCCGTCGCCGGAGTGGAGCCGCAGAGCGAATCGGTGTGGCGCCAGGCCGACCGGTACGGCGTCCCGAGGATCGCGTTCGTCAACAAGCTGGACCGGGCGGGCGCGGACCTCGACACCGCCGTGGCGTCCATCCGCGAACGCCTCCACCCCGTCCCGCTCGTGGTCCAGCTCCCCATCGGCACGGAGGACGGCTTCACCGGCGTCGTGGACCTGCTCCGCCTGCGGTCACTGACCTGGGGCGACGGCGGCGAAGGCGTCGTCGAAGGGGACGTACCGGAGCACCTGCGGGAGGAGGCGCTGCGCCGGCGCAGGCTCCTGGAGGAGGCCGTGGCGGAGCGGCACCCGGGCGCACTGGAGGAGTTCTGCGACCGCGAGACGCTCTCCGCCGCGACCCTCACCGCCGCCCTGCGGGACCTCACCCGCACCGGCGACGGCGTGGTCGTCCTGTGCGGCTCGGCGTACCGCAACCGGGGCATCGAACCGCTGCTCGACGCCGTTGTCGACTATCTGCCGTCGCCGCTGGACGTGCCGGCTGTATGCGGTATCCGAGATGGTGGCGACGGTAGGCGCGCGGCGGTCGACGGTATACGGCATACCGCCGACGAGGAGCGCCCCGCCGACCCCGCCGCCCCCTTCGCCGCCCTCGCGTTCAAGGTCGGCGCCACGCCCACGGGTCGGCTCACCTACCTGCGGGTGTACTCGGGAACCATCGAGAAGGGAGACCCCGTGTGGGAGTCCGGTACTCGGCGCGTCGAGCGGATCGGCCGGATCCTGCGTGTCCAGGCCGACCGGCACGCCCAGCTGGACCGGGCGGTCGCGGGCGACATCGTCGCGGTGATCGGGCTGAAGTCGGCCCGTCCGGGCTCGACGCTGTGCGCGCCCACCGCTCCGCTGGTGCTGGAACCGCCCGGTGTCCCCGACCCGGTCGTGTCGGTGGCGGTCGAGGCGTGCCGGAGCACCGACACCGACCGGCTGTCCTCGGCGCTCGCCCGGCTGGCGGAGGAGGATCCGTCGCTGGTCGTGCGGACCGATGCCGAGACCGGTCAGACGGTGCTGTCGGGCATGGGTGAACTGCACCTGGAGGTCGCGGTGGAGAAGATCCGCCGCACCCTCGGCCTGGAGGTCAACGTCGGCCGTCCTCGGGTGACGTACCGCGAGACCGTGGGCCGAGGAGTCTCCGGCGTGGTGTACCGGCACGTCAAACAGGACGGCGGCGCCGGGCAGTTCGCGCATGTGGTGCTCGACGTCGAGGCGCAGGACGAAGGGTTCGCCTTCCGGTCCGCCGTGGTCGGCGGGCGGGTTCCGCAGGAGTTCGTCCGCGCCGTCGAGGCCGGCTGCCGGGACGCCCTCACCGAGGGTCCCCTCGGCGGCCATCCGGTGACGGGGCTGCGGGTCACCCTGACCGACGGGGCGACCCATGTGAAGGACTCGTCCGAGACGGCCTTCCGCACGGCGGGCCGGTTCGGGCTCCGGGAGGCCCTGCGCGCCTGCGCGATGGTGCTGCTGGAGCCGGTCGTCGAGGTCACGGTCACCGTGCCCGAGGACGCCGTCGGCGGGGTCCTCGGCGATCTCGCGGGCCGGCGCGGCCGGGTCACCGACTCGGTCGTGCGCGGCGGTTCGGCGGTGGTCACCGCGACCGTGCCGCTGGCGGAACTGTTCGGCTACGCGACGCGGCTGCGCAGCCGCACCCAGGGCCGCGGCACCTTCACGGCCCGGCCCACGGGGTACGCCCCGGCCCCCGCGGTGGTGACGACGACGCCGTAGGCCCACCGCGACCCTCGGGGGCTCCTGTACAAGGAGCCCCCGAGGGTGTCACCGGAGTCGACTGTATGCGATATACGGCATCAGGGATACGGCATCAGGGATACGACACCACCGTCGACGGCACGGTGGACGTCCCGGAGGTCGGCGCCCCGGTGTCGTTGATGACGGCCTCGTACTGGCCGTTGCCGCCGAGGGAGATCACCAGCAGGTCGTGGAACTTCACACCCGGGGTGTTCGGCGCGGCGAAGCCGTGGTGCTGCACGATGGTGGGGTCGACGTTGTAGTAGCAGTAGCTGCCCAGGCCCCAGGCCTCGTGCGTGGTGACGTTGTCGCCGACCCTGTAGGCGGCGTAGCCCTTGAGCGCGCCGTTCTGGATGGCGGCCTGGTTCGGGGCGTCGTACGCCTTCTCGTTCTGGAAGAAGATGGTGCGGCCGCGCTGGCCGTACCACTGCACGTCGTACTTGTTGAAGTGCTCCACGAACAGTCCGGTGGCCAGTACGTCATGGCCGTTGACGACCACGCCGTAGTCCGCCCGGTTGGTCTCCCAGCCGACGCCGTCGCCGTGGTCGGCGCGCCAGACCCAGGTGTGGTCGACGATCGTGTGCCGGTTGTTGACGACCAGGCCGGCGGTGGCCCTGCCGGCGCCGGCGCCGCCGATCCGGACGAACACGTCCTGGACGGTGGTGGGGTTGGCGGAGTGGTCGCGCCGGGCGCCGGGCGGGCCGATCTCCAGCAGGGTGCGGGAGGTGACCGGTCCGGCGTCGACGAGGAAGCCCGCGAGCCGTACCCCGTCGACGTCGGCGACCTTCAGCGCGGTGACGCCGTTGTCCGGAATCAGCGTGGCGTAACCCAGGCCGAGGACGACGGTGTTGGCGCGCTCGACACGGATCGGCTGGTCGAGGTGGTAGATGCCCGGGGTCAGCAACAGGTGGAGGCCCTGCGCGAGCGCCTGGTTGAGTGTCGCGGCGGTGACGCCCGGCTGGGCGACGTAGAAGCGTGACAGGGGCAGCGAGGTGCCGCGCGGGGTGCCGTTGCCCCAGCTGACGCCGCGCGCGTTCGTCCGTTTGGCGGGCAGGAAGACCCGGAAGGCGCCGCCGCCGTCGACGTGGAGGAAGGGCTTCTCGCGGGAGACGGGGGTCGTGTCGAGCGTGGTGTAGGGCGGGTTGGGGAAGCTCTGGGCGGGGGCGCCCTCGACGCCGGAGAAGACCATGTTCCACACGCCGTTGAGCCAGCTGCCGATCGCGCTGTCCCGGGTGTACCACTGCTGCTGCGAGTACGGTCCGATCTGGCCCTCGATGCGGCTGTCGGCGATGTAGCCGCCGCTGGCCCAACCGTAGCCGGTGGGCGCCAGGTTGAGGCCGCCGTGGACGTGCATGCGGCGGAAGGGGGCGGCCTGGGCGACCGCCCACCGGTTGGTGCCGTTCGCCGGGACGAGCGCGAGGTTCTCGGCCGAACGCCAGAAGTTCTGCGTGGCGTTGCCGCCGAACCAGCCCGCGTCGACCGTCACGTCCCCGTTGATGGTCGTGTCGTCGGGGGAGAGCCCGAGCCCGGCGATGGAGGTGTAGAAGCCGAGTTGGGCGTTGAGACCGTGGTAGGTGCCGGGCCTGAACAGCAACGCGTAACGTCCGGTGCCGAATTGGGCCGACTCCTGCTGCCGGAAGACCTCGTCGAGACGGGCCTGGATGTCCGGGGTCGACGGGTCGAGGACGAGGACGTTGGGGCCGAGTTCGCCGCCGCCCGGCAGGCGGCGGGGGCGCGAGGCGCGCGGGGCGGCGGTGGCCGGGCCGGCGGACACACCGGCGAGGGCGGGTGCGGCGGCCGCGGCGGCGGCGAGAACGGCTCTGCGGCGCGGGGCGGGGGACTGGGAAGAGGACGGTTCGGGCGTGTGGGGCATGGGCGGCTCTCCTCGGTGGGGCGGCTCGGAGTGAACGGCTGAGACGCGAGTGGGAGACAGCTGATTTAAGGAAGTGAACGACTGCGGTGTTGAGAGCGCTCTCTCGACGCTGAATGCTTCAACTACCCGAACACGTACGTCAAGTGGTGGTGCGTGAGTTCCCGAAGCGGTACCGCACCGAGACGGCTGACTGGCTGCGTGGGGACCATCCGGGCAGGACACCCGCTCTTGACCTGCGAAGATCACAGCCCATCTGTTCCTCATGGCCGTTCACCGCGCCGCGCTGCCCGGATGCACCCGCGAGGACCTGGTCCGTCTGCTGGACGCCGCGACACCCGAGCAGACGGACGATCGCCGACGTGCCGGTCAGCAGTCCCGCAGCTCCGCCGACTGGTTCAGCACCTGCGCCCGTGTCGACGTGAACCGGGCGTACGTCTCCCCGTCCCGCGCTCCGGGACGGAAGGCGGCGACCCGGTGGCAGTTCTGGAAGGCGAGGGTCACGCCGAAGTGGCGCTCCAGGCTGCCGCGGATCGCGTCGCTGGCGAGGGCGCGCAGCAGTTGGCCGCGCTCCTGCTCGGACGGGGGAGGGGTCTGGTTGTCGGTGAACTCGGTGATGCCGGCGTGGAGGCGGGTGGCGAGGGACTCGATGAGGTCGTAGGCGTACGGGAGGGAGGTGCGGACGGTGTCCACGAAGTCCGCCTCGCGGATGTCACCGGCTTCGGCCTCGGCGAGGAGCTTCGGGGAGACGTCGAGAGACATGGGTGTCCTGTTCCTGTGATGGGAGAAGGGGAGAGGGGGGAAGTAGGGAGCGGGGAGGGGGGTCAGGTCAGTGATGCCGGGCCCGGGACGAAGTCCGGGTCCACCTGGGCCGCCAGGTCCTGGCCCGTCGCCGCGTCCGCCCAGGCGCGGGCGTTGCGCAGATGGAACTCCACGGCATGGCGGTGGAGCGTCGGCCAGTCCCTCACCCGGGCGTCGACCGTTTCACGCAGGACGGTGAGGGCGTGGCGGTTGGCCGCCTCCAACTCGCCCTGGGGAGAGCCCTGTTCGGCCGCGCGGACCCAGGGGGAGTGGACCAGGTGGGTGAGGAGGTCGTCGCCCACCTGGTCCTTGAGGAAGAGCAGATCGTCCTCACCGGTCACCTTGTTGCCGACCACGGCGAGCGGGATGCCGAACTCGCGGGCGTGGTCGCGGTACTGGCGGTAGACGGAGACACCCTTGCGGGTGGGTTCGGCCACCAGGAAGGTCATGTCGAAGCGGGTGAACAGACCGGAGGCGAAGGCGTCCGCGCCGGCGGTCATGTCGACGACGACGTACTCGCCGGGGCCGTCGACCAGATGCCCGAGATAGAGCTCGACGGCTGCGAGTTTGGAGTGGTAACAGGCCACCCCGAGGTCACTCTCGTCGAATGCGCCCGTGGCCATCAGCGGGACGCCGCCGAGCTGTTGGACGTGGCGTGCGTGCAGCTCGTCGTCGCCCAGCAGGCGCAGCAGTCGTGAGCCGCGGCCCGGTGGAGTGGTCTTGATCATCGCCTCGCGGGAGGCGATCCGCGGGTTGGTGCCGCGCAGGAGGTCCTTGATCTCGCCCAGGTGCGCGGCCAGGGGCGGGGCGGTGAACGGGTCGGCGTCGGGATCGAGCGCCTCGGCCAGGTGCTGGTTGATGTCGCCGTCGACGGCGAGCACGGGCGCGCCGGACCGTGCCAGCTCGCGGGAGAAGAGCGCGGACAGGGTGGTCTTGCCGCTGCCGCCCTTGCCGACGAACGCGACGCGCACCTACCGGCCCACCTTTTTGAAAATGAATGTCATGTGGCTAGATTTAGGGCCCGCCGATGATCTCTGTCAAGTCGGGGCGGGGGGAGGGGTGATGAGGAGGGTGAGGGAGGGGGGTGATCGCCCCGCGGGTCTTAATGCATATGATTCGCAGGTGCGTGAATACTGCATCAGGTCCGCAGGCCGCGACGACCTCGACGGTGCCCGTGCCGTCATGCTCGACACCGTCTACCGCGACTTCGGTACCGGGTACGTGCCCCGCTGGCACGGCGACATCGTCGACCCGGCCGCCGCGTACCTCGTCCCGGTCCGCCACACCCTGCTGGTGGCGCTGGACGGCGCCGGCGGCGAGGTCGTTGCCACGGCCGCGCTGGACTCCCGCGGGCCAGCTCATCCGCCGAACCCGCGGCATGTCGCCGAGCGCTTCCCGTCCGGGGAGACCGCGCAGCTGCGCCGGGTGTACGTGCGTCCCGAGCACCGTCGGCGCGGGCTCGCCCGGCGGCTGGTCGCGGGCCTTCTCTCCTTCGCGGCCGCGGACGGCGGCTACCGCTCCGTCTACCTGCACACCGACCCGGCCGTGGAGGGGGCCGAGGGCTTCTGGCGGTCGCTCGGCGAGGTCGTGCACGACGAGCGCGAGGAGCCCGGCGGCGGCCAGGGCATCGTCCACTTCGAGGTCCCGCTGCCCTCCCTCGCCGCCTCGGCCTGTCCCCCCTCACCCCCTAGGTCGGTCACCCCATGCGCCATCCCTGCCGCCACGGGGTCGCCGAGGGCCTGACCGCCCTCGACGCCAACGGCGCCGCCGCGCCCGTGCTCGCCGTGTCCTGGCGTCGCGAGGACGCCCGGGCCTGGCTGTTCATCCTGCGCGGTTCGTCGTGCTGCTCACCCTCGGCCAGATGCTCGTCGCGCCCGCCGCCCGCTCCTGGGTGCCCGACCTCGCCGAGGACGGCCGGCTCGGCCTGTACACCGGGGCGCTGTCGTCGGTCTCCGGGCTGATCGTGCTGCTCGGCAGCGGGGCCACCGGAACCCTCCTCGACACCGGTCTGCCGCCGGCCGTGCCCTGGCTGCTGCTCGCGGCCGCACCGGCCGCCGCGATCGCCCTGCTGCCCCGCGGCCCCGAGAGGACGACGCCCACGGCACGGTCGTAGAAACGCCGCGCCGCAGTCGGAGAAACGCCCACGGCACGGTCGTACAAACGCCCACGGCACGGTCGTACAAACGCCCATGGCCCAGTCGTAGGACCCGTCGGCACGGTCGTGGAAACCCCGTCGGCACGGTCGCGGTAACCACACACGACCCGCCCGTAGCAGCGCATACGGAAGGGCCCGGACCGTCCGTGACGGTGCGGGCCCTTTCCCGTGGGCGGCCCGCGTGTTCACGCGAGCCGGTGTGTGACCCCTGGGAGGGGTTACGCGAGCTCCAGCACCCGCTGCTCCGCCGGAAGCTCCGACTCCGCCCGGGAGGTGCGCCACAGCCACAGCACGTCCCGGCCGAACGACCAGAGCAGGGAGCCGAGGGCCAGCAGCATGATGCCGAAGTTGGCCGCGTGGGGCAGCAGGTCGGCGCCCGCCACCAGCAGGCAGATGCCCTGGAGCGCGGCGACCGTCTTGCGGGCCATGCTCGGCGGGAGCGCGGCGTTCAGCCAGGGGGCGACGCGGGCGGCGGCGACGAAGACGTAGCGCATGCCGCCGATCAGCAGCACCCACGGGCCCAGCGCCATGGAGACGTACACGCTGAGGACGAGGATCAGGAAGGCGTCGACCTCCATGTCGAAGCGGGCGCCGAGCGCCGTGGAGGTGCCGGTGCGGCGGGCGACCTTGCCGTCGACGCCGTCGAGGATGAGGGCGACGGCCGTGAGGCCGACCAGCAGCGTCACCGGCGGGGTGCTCTCGAAGGAGTCCGCGACGAGGGCGGTGACGCCGCCGACCAGGGTCGCGCGGCCGAGGGTGACCCGGTTGGCCGGGCCGAAGGAGCGCAGTCGCGAGCGGTGCAGTGCCCGGGAGAGCACCGCCCAGCTGGCGACGGCGAAGGCGAGGCCGGTGAGCCAGCCCGCCGGCCCCATGCCGATCGCCGAGCCGAGCAGGGCCAGCAACAGGATCTGAACGCCCGCTCCCACAGCGGTCTCCTGCTGGACCAGCCTTGCGTCGTAAGTGTTGTTCAGGGCCACCGCACATTCCTCCGGCCAGGTGACAGAGATGATCAGGGCCGCGTACTGTGCGCGACCTGTGCACACCTCGGTACGTGCACCAGTTCCAGATCGTTCAGGAGGATGCCGATGAACCGCACCGGACGTGCGTTCTGGCTCAACTCTCCGGGACAGGGCGAGATACGCGAGATCGCCCTGCCGGACCCGGCCGAGGGCGAGGTCGTCGTCCGCGCGCTGTACTCCGGAGTGAGCCGCGGCACGGAGACCCTCGTCTTCCGCGGCGGGGTGCCCGAGAGCCAGCACGCCGTGATGCGGGCGCCCTTCCAGGAGGGCGAGTTCCCGGCGCCCGTGAAGTACGGCTACCTCAGCGTGGGGCTGGTGGAGGAGGGGCCGGCGCAGCTCGTCGGCCGGACCGTCTTCTGTCTGTACCCGCACCAGACGCGGTACGTCGTTCCCGCGTCGGCGGTGACGGTCGTACCGGAGACCGTGCCCGCCGAACGGGCCGTGCTGGCCGGCACCGTGGAGACCGCCGTCAACGCGCTCTGGGACGCGAAGCCGCTGGTCGGCGACCGGATCGCGGTGGTCGGCGGCGGCATGGTCGGCTGTTCGGTCGCCGCGCTCCTGGCCCGCTTCCCGGGTGTGCGCGTGCAGTTGGTGGACGCCGATCCGGCACGCGCGAAGACCGCCGAGGCCCTCGGGGTCGGCTTCGCGCTGCCCGAGGACGCGCTCGGCGGCTGCGACCTCGTCGTGCACGCCAGCGCCACCGAGCAGGGCCTGACCCGTTCCCTGGAACTGCTGAGCGCCGAGGGCACCGTCCTCGAACTGAGCTGGTACGGCGACCGGAAGGTCGCGCTGCCGCTCGGCGAGGCGTTCCACTCCCGCCGTCTGGTCATCCGCAGCAGCCAGGTCGGCACCGTCTCCCCGGCCCGGGCGAACCGGACGTACGCCGACCGGCTCGCGCTCGCCCTCGACCTGCTCGCCGACCCGGCGCTCGACGCGCTCGTCACGGGGGAAAGCGCGTTCGAGGAGCTGCCGGAGGTGATGCCGCGGCTCGCGTCGGGGGAGATCCCCGCGCTCTGTCACCGCGTCAGGTACCCGCCAAGGACCAGCAAGAGCGCCTGACCTGAGAAAAGAGTGAGATCCGGCTGAACAAGGGGAAGCGAAGAGCCGTACTACACGGCATCCCCCGGCGGTCAACGGCCGGAGGACCAGACGCGCCGCACCTGGAGGGTCGTCCGTTGTTCAGTGTCACCGTCCGCGATCACATCATGATCGCCCACAGCTTCCGCGGCGAGGTCTTCGGACCCGCGCAGCGCCTGCACGGAGCGACGTTCCTGGTGGACGCCACGTTCCGCCGCGAGCAGCTGGACGACGACAACATCGTCGTCGACATCGGACTGGCCACGCAGGAGCTCGGTGCCGTCGTGAGCGAGCTGAACTACCGCAATCTCGACAACGAGCCCGAGTTCGCCGGGATCAACACGTCGACCGAGTTCCTGGCCAAGATCGTCGCGGACCGGCTCGCCGAGCGGATCCACAAGGGCGCGCTCGGCGAGGGCGCCCGGGGCATCGCCTCGATCTCCGTCACCCTGCACGAGTCGCACATCGCCTGGGCGAGTTACGAGCGTGCGCTGTGACCGACGTGACCCTGGAGAAGGCACCGCTCACGTACGTGCCCGCACAGTCGGCGGCCGCCAAGGCGCCCCATGCCCCCAAGGCTTCCCGGATGGGTGACCTCCTCCCCATGTCCCTGAGCTCCGTGCACTTCGTCATGCCGGGCGGTGTCTACGACACGGCCAACCCCAGCGGCGGCAACGCCTACGACCGGCGGGTCTGCCTGGATCTGCCCGGCTTCGGCTGGCAGGTCCACAAGCACCTGCTGAACGGCTCCTGGCCACGCCCGGAGACGGCCGCCCGTACGGAACTGGCGCGCACCCTCGCCGAGTTCCCGGACGGCACGGTCGTCCTGCTCGACGGGCTGGTGGCCTGCGGCGTCCCGGAGATCGTCGTACCGGAGGCGGAGCGGCTGCGGCTCGCCGTCCTCGTCCACCTCCCGCTCGGCGACGAGACGGGGCTCGAGCCGCTGGTGGCCGCCGAACTCGACGCCAAGGAGCGGGACGTGCTGCGGGCCGTGCCCGCGGTGATCGCCACCAGCGACTGGGCGGTGCGCCGGCTCGTCTCCCACCACGGTCTGGCCCCGGAGAAGGTGCACTGCGCCGCGCCCGGCGCCGACATCGCGCCCCTGGCCTCCGGCACCGACGGGGTCTCCCGGCTGCTGTGCGTGGCCGCCGTGACCCCGCGCAAGGGCCAGCACCGGCTGGTGGAGGCGCTGGCCGCGGTGACCGACCTGCGGTGGAGCTGTGTGTGCGTGGGCGGCCTGGGCCAGGACCCGGAGTACGTCGCCCATCTGCGCGGCCTCATCCGCGAGTACGGCCTCGAGGACCGGCTGGAGCTGGCCGGCCCGAAGGCGGGCGCGGAGCTCGACGCCGCCTACGCCTCCGCGGACCTGATGGTCCTGACCTCCTACGCCGAGACGTACGGCATGGCGGTCACCGAGGCCCTCGCCCGGGGCATCCCGGTGCTGGCGACGGACGTCGGCGGGCTGCCCGAGGCGGTCGGCCGCGCCCCCGACGGCGGGGTGCCCGGCATCCTCGTCCCGCCGGAGAACCCGGCCGCGCTCGCCGCCGAACTGCGTGGCTGGTTCGGCGAGGCGGACGTGCGGCGCCGGCTGAAGGCGGCCGCGCGCAGCCGTCGCGCGGCCCTGAACGGCTGGGCGTCCACCGCCCAGAGCCTGGCCGGCGTCCTGGGCCGGCTTCCCAGCGAACCCCGGAGGGCGGCATGAGGAAGACGACGGCGACCCCGGCGGACGTGGCGCGGCGTGTGGGTGCCATCCCGACGCAGCCGGGCCCGAAGGAGGCCGACACCATGACCGACACGGTGAGCGAAACGGTGAACCACGGCGGCAGTGGGGCCGTTGGTGAGGCTGTGAACCTGACAGTGGACAAGACCCTGAGCGAGACCGTGCACGACGGCCCGGCCGACACCGGTGACGTCATCGCGGGCGCCGGCCCCGTCACCCGCCCCGGCGAGCGGCCCACCGTACGCCTGCGGGACGCCGGCCCCGAGGACCAGCCCCGGTACGCGCCCGAGTGGCTGCAGCTGCGGGAGCCCGCGGACGCGGCCGCGCGCGCCGGGGAGTTGCTGGACCCGCTGCGGATTCGGCTCGCCAATCTGCCCGGTGGCCGCGGCGGGCTGGCCGTGCACGACCTGGGCTGCGGCACCGGCTCCATGGGCCGCTGGCTCGCGCCCCGCCTGGACGGCGGCCAGCACTGGATCCTGCACGACCGCGACCCCTACCTGCTGCACTTCGCGGCCGTCGCCTCCCCGCGCGCGGCCGCCGACGGCAGCCGGGTCACCGTCGAGACCCGGCGCGGCGATGTCGCCCGGCTCACCTCGGACGCCCTGGTCGGGGCCTCCCTGGTCACCGCCTCCGCGCTGCTCGACGTCCTGACCCGCGAGGAGGTGGAGACGCTCGCGGCGGCCTGCGCCGGCGCGGGCTGCCCGGCGCTGCTGACGCTCTCCGTCGCCGGCCGCGTCGAGTTCAGCACGCCCGACCCGCTGGACGAGGAACTCACCGCCGCCTTCAACGACCACCAGCGGCGCGGCGGCCTCCTCGGTCCCGACGCGGTCAGCGCGGCCTGCGAGGCGTTCGCCGACCACGGCGCCACCGTCAAGGTCCACCCGAGCCCCTGGCGGCTCGGCCCCGAGCACGCCGCCCTGACCGCCCAGTGGCTGCGCGGCTGGGTCGGCGCGGCCGTCGAGCAGCGCCCCGAACTGGCCGAGCGCGCCGAGGCCTATCTGACGGCACGGATCGCCGCCTCCCAGGCGGGCGAGCTGCGCGTCACCGTCCACCACAGCGATCTGCTGGCGCTGGCCCGGCCGACGGGCGGGGCGTGATGAGTGCCGAGACGGTCGGCGCACGGCTCGAACCGGCCGCGCCCGTGGTGTGGGGCGAGGGCGCCCTGGCCGTACGGCGGCCGCCGCGCGCCCCGTCGGTGACCCGCACCGGGCCCGCCGTGTCCGAGGCCCGCATCGGCGTCATCGTGACCAAGGCGCACCGCACCCCGCGGGCCTGGCGCAGGCTGCTCACCTCGCGCGCCGTGCGCACCCACTTCGGGACCGTCGCCGGGGCCGTCATCCTCGCGGTGCTGCTGTGGCGGATGGGCACCGGCGTCTTCCTCGACGGCCTGCGCCGGATCGACGTGCCGACGCTGCTGACCGGACTGGCGATCGGCGCGGTCACCACCGTGTTCAGCGCCTGGCGGTGGGCGCTGGTCGCGCGCGGGCTGCGGATCCGGCTGCCGTTCGGCGCGGCCGTCGCCGACTACTACCGGGCGCTGTTCCTGAACGCGGCCCTGCCCGGCGGGATCCTCGGCGACGTGCACCGCGCCGTGCGGCACGGGCAGAGCGCCGGTGACGTCGGGCGCGGTGTACGGGCGGTGGTCCTGGAGCGTACGGCGGGACAGCTGGCGCTGGCCGCGGCAGGTGTAACGGTCCTGCTGGTGCTGCCGTCCCCGGTCATGGACGACATGCGCAGCCTCGCCCCGCTGGTCCTGCCGGCCGGGGTGGGCACGCTGGCCGTGGTCCTCGCGCTGCGCATGAACTCCTCCGCGCGGCGCCCGGAGGGACGTTTCCGCAAGACGCTGGCCGAGGCGCGCGAGGGGCTGCTGTCCCGGCGCAACGGGCCCGGTGTCGCCCTGTCGTCGCTCGTGGTGCTGGCCGGGTACGTCGCGATGTTCGTCCTGTCGGCCCGGGTCGTCGGCGCCTCCGCCTCCGTCCTGACCCTGCTGCCGATCGCGATGCTCGCCCTGCTCGCCATGGGCGTGCCGCTGAACGTCGGCGGCTGGGGCCCCCGCGAGGGCGTCACCGCCTGGGCGTTCGGCGCGGCCGGACTCGGCGCGAGCACCGGCCTGTCGGTGGCGGTGGTGTACGGGGTGCTGAGCTTCGTGGCCGCGCTGCCGGGGGCGGTCGTCCTCGTCGTGCGCTGGTACGCCTCCGTACGGGCCGGATCGACGGCCGGGGTCGCCGAGGCGGTCGGGGCGAGCGATGGAGCGGGGGCGACCGGTGGGGGCGGGGCTACCGACGGCGCGGGGGCGACCGGTGCGGTCGGGGCCACCGACGGGGCCGGGGCGACCGGCGCCGGGGAGGTGCCCGTTGTCGCCGGGGTGAGCGATGGCGCCGGGGCGACCGGTGCGGTCGGGGTGACCGACGTCGCCGGGTCGGCCGGGGTTGCCGAGGCGGTCAGGGTGAGCGATGGCGCCGGGGCGACCGGTGCGGTCGGGGTGACCGACGTCGCCGGGTCGGCCGGGGTTGCCGAGGCGGTCAGGGTGAGCGATGGCG
>NZ_JBIWGA010000016.1:0-68501 GCF_044763345.1 Streptomyces sp. NPDC096132 | reverse complement strand
GCCGGGGCGACCAGTGTCGACGATGTGCCCGTTGTCGCCGGGGTGACTGGTGTCGTCGGGGCGGCTGGTGCCGCCGGCGCGGCCGGCGCCGCCAGCGCGACCGGAGTCGCCAGTACGGCCGGCGCCGCCAGCGCGACCGGAGTCGCCAGTACGGCCGGTGGTGCCAACGTGGCCGGTGTCGTCGGGGCGGCCGGCGCGGTCTACTCGGAGTCGTCCGCTTCGGCCCCGGTCGTGGGCTTCCCGGTTCCCAGTGCGGGCGTTCCGGTTCCCAGGGCGGGTGCCTCCGCTGCGCGAGGGAGCGTCCCGGCTCCCCGGGCGGACGCCGTCCCGGAACCCGAGGTCAGCAATGCGAAATACGCACCGAAGGAATCCACCAGGCTCGCCAGGAGTTCCTTCCCCTTTTCCGCGGACCCCAGGGAAGGACGGCCGATGACGCCCGAATCGGTATAGGCGGACATTCCCAGCGTGAGCAGATGGCGACGGTCGTCCGCGGTGAAATCGGCGGACTCGTAACCGGGCCGGACGAGTTCGGGATGCGCGTGCAGCAGGATCGATGTCTCGATTTCCCCGGCGTGCATGTCGGTGAGGAGCGAGGTCTCCACCCCGGACCGTTCCCGCGCCGCCTCCCAGTCCTCCGGGGCCGGGAAGAGCGCCATCCGCTCACCGCGGGCGGAGGACTCCTGGACCGCGTTGCCCAGGACGTAGTTCCCGCCGTGTCCGTTGACCAGCACCAGGGCCTCGACGCCCGAGCGGCGCAGCGAGGCCGCTATGTCCCGTACCACCGCGTGAAGGGTCACGGAGGAGATGCTGACGGTCCCCGGCCAGGCCGCGTGCTCGTGCGAGCAGGCGATGGTCACCGGCGGAAGGAGGTGCACCGGGTACGTCTCGGCGATCTCCCGGGCGATGGCGCAGGCGACCAGCGTGTCGGTGGCCAGCGGCAGGTACGGGCCGTGCTGTTCGAAGCTGCCGACCGGCAGGACCGCCACCTGTGTCGCGGCGCCGGCCCCCCGGGCGCGGACGTCCTCGGTGGTGTCCGCCGGCACCAGTCCGTACGCCGCCGTCGCCGCCGTCCGTATGTCCGAACCACTCATCTTTTCAGGGCCTTTCGTCTCCGCTTAGGAATCAGAATCATGACAGAAAAAATTGGTGTACTCGGCACGAAGACCCCGCAGCGCACCGGTGTGGAACGCGTGGTGAATGCCCCCCTGCCCACCGTGTACGGGAAATTCCAGGCCGTCGGCTATCTCGACCACGACCGCGGTGACGAACAAGTCGCCCTGGTGTACGGCGAGATCGGCAGCGAGGACGTGCTGACCCGGCTGCACTCGGAGTGCCTGACCGGCGACGCGTTCGGCTCCCAGCACTGCGAGTGCGGCGACCAGTTGGAGTCGGCGCTGCGCGCCGTCGTCGCCGAGGGCAGCGGGATCGTCGTCTATCTGCGCGGGCACGAGGGACGCGGCATCGGACTGCTCGGCAAGCTGCGGGCGATGGCCCTGCAGGCGGAGGGTCTGGACACCGTCGAGGCGAACGTGGCGCTCGGCTTCCCGGTGGACGCGCGCGACTACAAGGTGGCCGCCGACATCCTGCGCGACCTGGGCGTACGGTCCGTGCGGCTGATGTCGAACAACCCGCGCAAGCGCGAGGCGCTGGTGGACAACGGCATCCAGGTCGCCGAGGAGGTGCCGCTGCTGATAGAGCCGTGCGAGAACAACATCACGTACCTGCGCACCAAGCGCGAGCGCATGGACCACCGGCTGCCCCACCTGGACGCGGTGGCGCACTGGTCCTGAGCGCGCTTTCGACCGTCGCCCCGGCCGAGGGGGACCACGTCCCCGGCCCACGGGGACCACATGTCCCCGGCCCACGGGGACCACATGTCCCCGGCCCACGCGGACCCACACGTCCCCGGTCGCCGGGGATCACCAGGTCCCCGGCGGGTAGGGATCACGACGGTCACGGCAGGTGACAGCCCCGGCCTCGGTACCCGGGCCGGGGCCGCCGCACAGTAAGGAGCCGCTCGCGTGAACACGCATGCCTCGGTCGTCGTCATCGGCGGCGGAGTGATCGGAATCAGCATCGCCTACCATCTGGCCGCGGCCGGGGTGCGGGACGTGCTGCTGCTGGAGCGGGACGAACTCGCCGCCGGGTCGACCTCCAAGGCCGCGGGAGGGGTGCGCGCCCAGTTCTCCGACGAGCTGAACATCCAGCTCGGGGCACGCAGTCTGGAGGCGTTCGGGCGGTTCGGGGAGGAGTTCGGGCACGACATCGGACTGCACCGGGTGGGCTATCTCTTCCTGCTCTCCACGCCCGAGGAGGTCGCCTCCTTCGAGGCGGGCGTCGCCCTGCAGAACACCCTCGGCGTGCCCAGCCGGATGATCGACCCGGCCGAGGCCCGCCGCCTCTCCCCGCTGATCACCACCGACGGCTTACGCGCGGCCGCGTTCTCGCCCGACGACGGCCACTGCACCCCCGAGGCCGTCGTCCAGGGGTACGCGGCCGCCGCCCGCCGGCACGGTGCCCGCGTCATGCGCCGCACCGCGGTGACCGGGATCGAGACCCACGGCGACACCATCACCGCCGTCACCACCACCCTCGGCCGGATCACCACCGACACGGTGATCTGCGCGGCCGGCGCCTGGTCCCGGTCGGTCGGCGCGATGGTGGGCGTGGACCTGCCGGTGCAGCCGCTGCGCCGCCAGATCGCGGTCACGGAACCGGTGCGGGACCTTCCGCCGGACCTCCCCATGACGATCGACTTCAGCACCACCCTCTACTTCCACTCCGAGGGCCCCGGCCTCCTCGTCGGCATGTCCGACCCCGACGAGCGTCCCGGCTTCGCCACCGACACCCACGACCGCTGGATCCCCCGCCTCGCCGAGGCCCTGGAGCACCGCGCCCCCTCGATCCTCGACCTGCGCCGCACGGGTGGCTGGGCGGGCCTGTACGAGGTCACCCCGGACCACAACGCGCTGATCGGCGAGGCGCATTCGGTATCCCGTTTTCTGTATGCGACCGGTTTCTCCGGGCACGGCTTCCTGCAGGGGCCGGCCGTCGGCGAGGTCGTCCGTGACCTCTACCTCGGCCGCGTACCCTTCGTGGACGTCACCCCCCTGAGCGCCGGCCGGTTCGCGGCCGACGCCCCGCGTCCGGAGGTCAACCGCGTATGACGGGCAAGACGGCACCGCACCTGTGGCTGCGCCACGAGGACCGCACCACGGAACGGCGCACCCCGGTCGTCCCCGACGACGCCCGCCGCCTCGTCGAGGCCGGCGCGGACCTGACCGTGGAGGAGTCCCCGCAGCGGATCTTCCCGATCGAGGAGTACGAGGCGGTCGGCGCCCGTGTCGCCCCCGCGGGCTCCTGGGTGTCGGCGCCGCCCGGCACGGTCGTCCTCGGCCTGAAGGAACTTCCGGACCAGCCAGCAGAGTTGACGCACCGCCATATCTTCTTCGGGCACGCCTACAAGCAGCAGCCCGGCGCGGCCGCCCTGCTGCGCCGGTTCGCGGCCGGGGGAGGGGCACTCCTCGACCTGGAGTACCTCGTCGACGAACAGGGCCGTCGGCTCGCCGCGTTCGGCTACTGGGCGGGCTATCTGGGCGCGGCCCTCGCGGTGCTCCACCACCGGGACCGGCTGACCGCGCCCCTGCGTCCCACCGGCAAGGACGAGCTGGACGAGACGCTGCGTCCGGCCCCGGGCGACGAGGAGTTCACCGCCCTGGTCGTCGGCGCGCTCGGCCGCAGCGGCCGGGGCGCCCGGGCCGCGCTCACCACGGCGGGCGCCGAGCCGACCTGCTGGGACCTCGAGGAGACCCGCGACCTGGACCGCCGCGCCCTGCTGGCCCACGACGTCATGGTCAACTGCGTCCTGGCCACCACCCCGGTGCCGCCGTTCGTCCGCGAGGAGGACCTCGACGACCCGGCCCGCGGGCTGCGCACCCTCTCCGACGTCACCTGCGACGTCGGCTCACCCCTCAACGTCCTGCCGGTCTACGACCGTACGACCGAGTGGACGGACCCCGTGCGCCGGCTGCGCAAGGAGCCCCCGCTCGACCTGATCGCCATCGACAACCTCCCGTCGCTGCTGCCGCGCGAGTCCAGCACCGACTTCTCGGCGGCCCTGCTGCCCCAGCTGCTGGACTTCCCGGCGGGCGGCGCGTGGACGCGCTGCCTGGACCGCTACCACCGGGCCTGCCGTGAACTCGGCATCGAGGAAGGGGATTCGGCGCATGCCTGACCTGGTTCCCGCGACCGGCACCGTCCACTGGGTCGGCGCCGGCCTGTCCACGGGCAGCGGCCTCGCCGATCTGTGCGAGCGCACCGACGGCGTCCGCCTGTGGCACCGCACGGCCGAGCGCGCCGCCGAGGCCCTCGACCGGCTGGGGCTCACCGGACGCGCCGCACCGCGCGCGTACACGCTCGAGGCGCTCACGGCCGAACTCGCCCCCGGTGACGTCGTCGTGTCGATGCTGCCCGCCCCCGACCACGCCCCGTTGCTCGCCGCCTGCGTCGCCCGGCGCGCCCACTTCGCCTGCTCCAGCTATGTCTCGGAGGCGGTGCTCGAGCAGGTTCCGGCGGCGGAGGAAGCCGGGCTGGTCGTGCTCACGGAGGCCGGGCTCGACCCGGGCATCGACCACCTCTTCGCCCACAGCCTGGTCGCCCGCGCCCGCGAGGTGATCGGCGACGGCACGGCGGCCACGTACCGTCTCACCTCGTACTGCGGAGGCGTCCCGGCCGTCCCCAACGACTTCCGCTACCGCTTCAGCTGGGCGCCCCTCGGCGTCCTCAACGCCCTTCGCTCACCCGCCCGTTACATCGAGGACGGCGCCGAGACCGTCGCCGTCCGCCCCTGGGAGGCGACCCGGAGGCACGTCGTCGACGGCGAGACCTTCGAGGTGTACCCCAACCGCGACAGCCTGCCCTTCATCGGGCAGTACGGGCTGCCGCCGGCCTGGAAGCCGGTCTCCTTCGTGCGCGGCACGCTGCGCCTGGACGGCTGGCTGCGGGCCTGGGAGCCGGTGTTCGAGGAACTGAGGGAGGGCGACGACGGGCGGATCGCCGCCCTGGCACGGGAGTTGGCGGACACCTACCCGACGACGGACGCCGACCGCGACCGGGTGGTCCTCGCGGTCTCCCTGGACGTCACGTCCGGCGCGGGCGACGGCACGTCCTGGTCCGGGAGCTACCTGCTGGACCTGGTGGGCGACGAGGGGGAGAGCGCGATGGCGCGCTGCGTCTCCCGCACCCTCGCCCTCGGCGTCCGCCACGCCCTGGCCGGCGACCTGCCACCCGGCCTGAACCGAGCGGCCGAGACGGCGGCCCGATCCGCGGAATGGCTCGATGAACTCGCGGGGGAGGGACTGGAGTTCACGCTGAGGGCGGGCGGCGCGGACGGCTGAGGGGCACGGCCGTCGAATAATCCCGTGCCGTGCCGTCGGTGGGCGTGCAGACTCGCCCCCATGGTGGAGATACGGGCGTTCCGGGACGCGGTCGGCGGCTGGGCGGGCGGCGGTCCCGGCGGGCCGGCGAGCGATCTGGCGGTGCGACTGGGGCTGCGGACGGCGGTGCTGCTGGAAGGGCTGAGCGACCTCGCGGCCGTGGAGGCGCTGGCCGCCCGGCAGGGACGTGACCTGGCCGCCGAGGGGGTGTGCGTCGTGTCCATGGGCGGGGCGATGAACGTCGGCCGCTACGCTGGCTTCCTCGGGCCGCCCGGCCTCGGCCTGCGTCTGGCGGGACTGTGCGACGAGGGCGAGCAGCGGTACTACGACCGCGCCCTGGAGCGGGCACGGGCGCCGCGCCGGGGCTTCTTCGTGTGTGTGAAGGACCTGGAGGACGAGCTCATCCGCGCACTGGGCACGGCGAGGGCCGAGGAGGTCGTCCGCGCCGAGGGCGACCTGCGTGCCTGGCAGACCTTCCTGCACCAGCCGGCCCAGCACGGTCGGCCCCGGGAGCAGCAGTTGCGGCGTTTCCTCGGTACGAAGAAAGGCCGCAAGATCCGCTACGGCCGCCTTCTCGTCGAGGCCCTCGGCCCCGAGGAGGTGCCGACCCCGCTGGACGGCCTCCTTGCGAGCCTGTGACGCCGCCCGGCCGGAACGGTCAGGCGGCGCGGCAGAGAACCGCCGGGTCGGCGGCGGGTGCCGCCGCGCGGGCCACGCTCGCGGGGACGGGAGGGGCGGTGCGGGCGGAGGCCGCGGTCTGCGAGCGGTTGCGGGCGAAGACGACGAGGCGCAGGACCGCGAACCGCGCGACACCGGCGAGTGCGGAGGCGGACAGGTAGACGACCTGTTCGAGCACCGCACCGGGTGCCGCCACCAACTGGCGCAGGACGAGCATCGCCACGCAGGTCACCGCGTACGCGGCCACCGCGGACCCGGCCGACTGCGCATGCTGGCGCCAGGTCGCGCGCCCGCCCGCGCCGAAGGTGAAGCGGGCGTGCAGCTCGGTGGCGAGGAGCGTGGACACCACGGTGACCACGGCGTTGGCCAGGCCCCAGGGCATCCAGGAGGCGAGGGCCGCCACGGCGAAGCTGGAGGCGAGCCCCACTCCGCCGCCGCAGACCACGAAACGGGCGAAGGCGGCGAAGGTGCCGGGCGCCGCCTGCGGGGCCTTCGATCCGTTGTTTCTCATGGCGGAAACGCTACGTTGCATTCATATATCAAGCAACAATATTATTGCGATCGTCTGCGATATCTGCAGGTGAAAGCCGTGAAATCGTTGCAACGGCTTCGTTATTAACGCAACAAAGCTTGCTCGATTCATTGCAATGAAATGAGGGTGAATGCTCTGCCGACTGCCGATCACGCGGGTGACACCGAGGCCGTTCCCGGCCGCCGCCTCCTCGGTCCTGACCGCCGTACTGCTGGCGGCCGCCGTCCCGTTGGCGGGCCCGGCACCCGTGGCCCGGGCCGCGGCCTCCGCCACCTACGGCGAGCTGGCGACGAACGGGTCGTTCACGTCCGACACCGCGGACTGGTGGCAGTCCGCGAACGTCTCCACGAGCCATTCCGACGGGGCACTGCGGGCCTCCGTCGTCGCCGGGACGGTCGATCCGTGGGACGCGGTGGTCGGCCAGGACGGCATCGAGCTGCGCGAGGATGCCGCGTACACCCTGTCCTTCGACGCCCGGTCCTCGGTGGCGGCGGACATCCGGGCGACGGTGCAGATGGGGGTCGACCCCTACACCGCGCCGTTGGACCACACCGTCGCCCTGGGCACCACCACCCGGCACTTCCAGTGGACGTTCACCTCCGATGTGCGGACCACCGGACAGATCACCTTCCAGCTCGGCGGGCAGGCCGCCGCCACGGACGTGGTGCTCGACAACGTCTCGCTCACCACCTCCACCGTCCGCGAGGGCTTCTACACCGACCCGGCGAACAACGCGGCGGCCTGGGTCGAGGACAATGCGGGTGACCCCCGCGCCACGAAGATCTCGGAGGCGATAGCCGACCACAACTCGGTGAAGTGGTACGGCGACTGGGACGCCGACGGCAACAGCGCGACCGACATCGAGGCCGAGGTGAGCGACTACGTTGGCGCGGCCGCCGCGAAGGGCCGGCTCCCCGTGCTGGTCGCCTACGACATTCCCGGCCGTGACTGCGGCGGAGCCTCCTCGGGCGGCGCGGGCTCCCCGGACCAGTACAAGGCGTGGATCTCGAAGTTCGCCCGGGGCATCGGGGGCCGCCCGGCGATCGTGGTCCTGGAACCCGACGCGGTGGCCCAGGCCGCCGACGAAGCCTGTATGAAGGGCGGCGCCGAGGCTCGTTTCGACATGCTCTGGTACGCCAACCAACGGCTGCAGGAGCAGGGCGAGTTCGTGCGGACCTATCTGGACGCGGGCAACGCCACCTGGACGCTCGGCGACTCCACCACCGGCGCCCAGGGCATCGGACTGCAGAAGATGGCCGAGCTGCTCAACCGCTCCGGGGCCTCGATCGCCGGCGGTGTCTCGGTCAACGTCTCCAACTTCGACTCCACCGACGTCTCCAACGACTACGGCCGCCGTCTGGCCGCTCAGCTCCGGGCCGACTTCGGTGTCACCGTCGAGTGGGTCGTGGACACCTCCCGCAACGGCAACGGCGGTTATGTGGTCCCCGGTTCACCGAGTAGCGGGCATGTCGGCTTCTGCAACCCGGCCGACCGCAAACTCGGTGTCACCTCCCGGGCCGGCGAGGACGGCGCCGAGTACTTCCTGTGGATCAAGAACCCGGGCGACTCGGACGGCGCCGACCCGATCCACTGCCCGGCGGGCTCCCCACCGGCCGGCCAGTTCTCGCCGGACCTGGCGGAGGCCCTGATCGACGGCTCCTGAGCCCGGGTTCCCCCTCCGGATCTCCTCGGGTGCTCAGTCCGTGACCGCCTCGTGGACCAGCCGCTTGAGGTCGGGGTAGAGCTTCAGCGACCTCCTCGGCCTCACCTGTGTCAGGAACTGCACGCTCAGGTCGCGGCTCGGGTCGATCCAGAAGGTGGTGGTGGCGACGCCGCTCCAGCCGTAGGTGCCGAGGCCGGACGGGGCCTGGGTGCGGTCGGGGTCGATGACCACGGAGACGCCCAGGCCGAAGCCGACGCCGTCGTTGCCGGGCTCGTCGTGGGCGGGGCGGCTGCCGAAGGCGCGCAGGTCGACGCCGCCGGGGAGGTGGTTGCGGGTCATGAGGTCCACCGTCTCCGGGGCGAGCAGCCGGACGCCGTCGAGCTCGCCGCGTCGGCGCAGCAGCTCGCTGAAGCGGTGGATGTCGTACGCGGTCGCCACCATGCCGCCGCTTCCCGACAGGAACCGGGGGCGGCCGAACAGCGGCAGCCCGGGGATCGGTTCGATGCCACCGCTGTCGGTGTCGCCGTACAGCTCGGCGAGCCGGCCGGCCTGCTCCTCGGTGACCTGGAAGCCGGCGTCCGGCATGCCCAGCGGGCGGAAGATCCGTTCGGCGAGGAACTCGTCGAGGGGCCGGCCGGAGACGACCTCGATGAGCCTGCCCAGGACGTTGGTGGCCACCGAGTAGTTCCACTGCGTACCCGGCGCGAACTGCAGCGGCAGCCGCGCGTACGCCTCGACGGTCTCGGCCAGGTCCGAGCCGGGCAGCACCGCCGAGTCCAGATGGGCCTCGCGGTAGAGGGCGTCGACCGGGTGACAGTGGTAGAAGGCGAAGGTCAGGCCCGCGGTGTGGGTCATCAAATGCCGCACCAGCAGCGGCTGCTCGACGGGACGGGTCCTCAGGTCCTCCTTGGAGCCGCCCGCGTACACCCGCTGGCCGGCGAAGGACGGGAGATGGTCGGCGACCGGGTCGTCGAGCCGCAGCCGGCCCTCCTCCATCAGTATCAGCGCGGCCACGGAGGTGACCGGCTTGGTCATCGAGTAGATCCGGTACAGGGTGTCGGCCTCGACGGGCAGTCCGGCGGCGATGTCGCGGCGGCCGTGCGCGGTGAGGTGCGCGACCCGGCCACCCCGGGAGACGGCCACGAGGAAACCGGGCAGCCGTCCCTCGTCGACGTAGTGGGCGACATGCTGGTCGAGGCGGTCCAGCGCCTTCGCGTCCAGCCCGACCTCGCTCGGGTCGACCTCTTGTCGCAGCAGTGCCATCGTTCTCCTCCGGTGCGCTCGTGCGAGGTGCGGTCCGGGTTGCCCCTCCCGTACGACCTCAGTCCTCATGGTCGCGTAGGGAACGGGCGTACGGACCTCTTTCCACGCCGTGATCGGTGTGGGGTGTGTCGCTTCGACCAGCCGTGGAGCCGGCCGGGGCGGGTGCGGAGCGCCCCGGCAGCGCACGGCAGACCGGGAGCGCGGCCAGGGCCGCCAGCCCGAGCACGGCCATCGGGGCGCGGGCCGGGCCGAGGACCGTCAGCACGGTCGCCGAGGCCACGCCGAGCACCGGCCCGACGTTCATCGCCGTCTGCTGCAGCCCGCCCGCCACTCCGGCCGACTCGGCGGGAGCCTGCCGTACGACGACATGCGTGGCCGCCACCATCACGGCCCCGAACCCGGCGCCGACCAGCGCGAACCCGGCGGCGAAGGCCGCCTCGCCCGGGGCGCGGGCCAGGACCAGGAGACCGGCGCCGAGGAGGGCCGTCGCCCCAGCGAGCGTCGCCCTGGCGCCCGCCCGGCGCAGCAGCACCGCCGACACGGGAGCCGCCGCGATCAGGAACACCGCCAGCGGCAGGCTGAGCAGCGCGCTGTGCAGGGCGGTGAGCCCGAGGCCGTCCTGGAGGACGTAGACGCAGGCGAACAGCCCGCCGTTGAGGGCCGCCGACGCGGTGACCAGCAGGGCGAGCGCCCCGCCGACCGCGGGGGAGCCCACGACGTCCGGCGGCAGCAGGGGCGCGTGCGCGCGGCGCTCGTGCCGTACGAAGGCGACCCCCGCGAGGAGTGCCACCGGCGCGGACCAGGCGGCGCCCGGGAGCGTGACGAGGGCGTGCACCAGGCAGGCCAGCGCCACCGCGAGCAGCAGGGCGCCGGGCACGTCCAGCGGGACGGGTGCGGGCGGCCGCTTCTCCTCCCGGGAGGCCAGGGCCAGCACGCCGAACAGCAGCGCGGGCACGACATTGAGGAGGAACACCGCCCGCCAGCCGAACCCGGTGGCGAGCGCCCCGCCCACCACCGGACCGGCGGCGGCCGCCACCCCGATGGCCGCGGTGCGCACGGCGATCGGCGTGCGCAGCTTGTCCGGCGGGAACGACGCCCGCAGCATCCCCAGCGTGGCCGGCTGCAGCAGCGCCCCGAACACCCCCTGCACGACCCGCAGTCCGATCACCCAGCCCACGCCCGGCGCCCACACGATGCCCGCCGACGCGGCGCCGAAGCCGAGCATGCCGACGGCGAAGGTGCGCCGGTGCCCGTAGCTGTCGCCGAGCCGCCCGGCGAACACCAACAGGCCCGCCACGGCGACGAGATAGCCGGTGCTCGTCCACTGCACCTGGGTGAGGGAGGCGTGCAGGTCGCGGCGCAGGGTCGGCTGGGCGACGGTGAGCACGGTGCCGTCGAGGGCGACGACCACCGCCCCCGCGACACTGCTCGCCAGCGTCAGGGGTCGGTTCACCGGCCGTCCTCCGGCCCGAGGTGCGCGTCCAGCGCGGTCCGCAGCAGGGGTACGAAGTCGTCGGCGCCGGTGGCGAGTTGGAGGCTGCCCCAGCCCCACAGCTGGGCGATGCCGTGCAGGTTCGCCCACAGTGCGCCCGCGACCGCACGCGCGTCGGCGTCGGGCCGGACCCGGCCGACCAGGTCCACCAGGACGCCGAACAGCGGCAGGCTGGTGTCCCGCAGTCGCAAGTGGCCGCTCTCCAGCAGATCGTGACGGAACATCAGCTCGTACATACCGGGGTTGTCCAGGGCGAACTCCAGGTAGGCGTGCCCCAGTTCGGTGAGTTGGGCGCGCGGGTCCGCGCCGCCGTCGCCGAGCGTCGTCGTCACCCGGACCCCCAGCTGGGTGAAGCCGCGGCGGGCGATGGCCGACAGCAGCTCCAGATGGGTGGGGAAGTAGCGGCGGGGCGCGCCGTGCGAGACACCGGCCCGGCGGGCGATCTCCCGCAGGGTCAGCGCGCCGGCGCCCTCCAGGGACACCAGGTCCACGCCGACGTCGACGAGACGGGTCCGAAGATCGGGGTCCGGCTTCTCGAAATCACTCATAGACACTGTCTACCAGTGGTTGGTAGACGGTGTCTACTGGTTGAGCTGGGGCGCATCGGAGCGCGGCGGGGGAGGCCGGCCGGGGAATGCGCCCCGATGCGGCGCCCGTTGTGCCGGACATGACTCAGGACACGACGCGCAACGCACTGCTCGCACTGCTCTCCGAGGGCCGCAGCGGAGTACTGGTCACCCTCAAGCGCGACGGCCGGCCCCAGCTGTCGAACGTCAGCCACCACTACTACCCGGACGAGGGCGTCATCCGGATCTCCGTCACGGACGACCGCGCCAAGACCCGCAACCTGCGCCGCGACCCCCGGGCGTCGTACCACGTCACCACCCCGGACCACCGCGCCTACACCGTCGTCGAGGCCACCGCCGACCTCGCCCCGGTCGCCGCCGACCCCTACGACGCCACGGTGGAGGAACTCGTCCGCCTCTACCGCGACGTCCTGGGCGAACACCCCGACTGGGAGGACTACCGCGCCGCCATGGTCCGCGACCGCCGCCTGGTCGCCCGACTGCGGGTGGAGCGGGCGTACGGGATCCCGCGGGGGAGCAACGAGGGCTGAGGGGCGGGCGCGCGGCGCGGCAGCCGGGGCCCGGCGCACTCGGTGAGCGGTTCCGGGCGACGCCGCCGCCCCGGCCCTGCCCCGGGCCCGACGCGGTCGAAGTCGTCGAGTGAGCCGTCCGTACACCCCGTAGGACATGCCCGAGCCCCCGGAGCCGCGCGGGCGTCCGGGGGCTCGGGGGCCAGGGGAGGGGGTGGGGTCAGGCGGTCACCGTCTCCGGCTGGGAGACCTCGCGGGCGCCCCGCTCGCCCAGCCGCTCGGTCGGGATCTTCGCGGTCTCCCGGGCCGACAGGGCGGCGATCACCGGCGGGACGCACAGGGCCGCCGTGAACAGGGCCACCGAGGACCAGTCGTCGCCGTTCGGGCCGGCGATCTGCGCCGCGAAGGTGACCGCGAAACCGGCCACGGCGAAACCGATCTGGGTGCCGATCGCCATGCCGGACAGCCGGACCCGGGTGGAGAACATCTCGCCGTAGAAGGAGGGCCACACGCCGTTGGCGGCGCTGTAGACCACACCGAAGGTGACGATGCCCAGGAGCAGGGTCAGCGGGTAGGAGCCGGTGGAGATCGACCACAGGTACAGGAACATCATCACCGCGCTGCCGGCCGCGCCGATCAGGTACACCGGACGACGGCCGATGCGGTCGGAGAGCGTGGCCCACGCCGGGATGGCCGCCAGCGCCACCAGGTTGGCGAGCGCGCCCACCCACAGCATCGAGGAGCGGCTCATGCCGACCGAGTCGCTGGTCGCGTACGCCAGGGCCCACACGGTGAAGATGGTGCTGACCGAGGCGACGAGCGCGCCCCCGATCACCCGCAGCACATCGGCCCAGTGCTCACGCAGCAGCACCGCCAGCGGCAGCTTGACGACCTCGCCGGTGGCCTGCTGTGCCTCGAACGCCGGGGTCTCCTCCAGCTTGCGCCGGATGACGTAGCCGACGACGGCGACCGCGATGCTCATCCAGAACGGCACCCGCCAGCCCCACGACAGCAGCTGGTCCTCGGGCATCGCCGCGACCGGGATGAAGACCAGGGTGGCCAGCAGCTGTCCGCCCTGGGTGCCGCTCAGGGTGAAGCTGGTGAAGAAGCCGCGCCGGTTCGACGGCGCGTGTTCGAGCGTCATGGAGTTGGCACTGGCCTGCTCGCCGGCCGCGGAGATGCCCTGCAGGACCCGGCAGGCGACCAGCAGGACCGGGGCGAGGGTGCCGACCTGGGCCCGGGTGGGCAGACAGCCGATGAGGAACGTCGAGATGCCCATCAGGATCAGCGTGAAGACCATGATCTTCTTGCGGCCGACCCGGTCGCCGAAGTGCCCGAGGAAGAGCGCGCCGACGGGGCGGGCCGCGTAGGCGACACCGAAGGTGGCCAGCGACAGCAGGGTCGCCGTGGCCGGGTCCGACTCGTCGAAGAAGACCTTCGGGAAGATCAGCGCGGCCGCGCTGCCGTAGATGAAGAAGTCGTAGTACTCCAGGGCGCTGCCGATCCACGCCGCCGTGGCGGCTTTCTTCGGCTGGCCCGGGGGTGCTGCGGCGGGGACGGACACGGCGTGCTCCTTCGGGGGAACTCCAACGTACGTGGAGTGGGACAAGGGGGAGAAGGGCCGGATCCCTGGGGTGCGGGGCGGCTGAGCCGGGTCGGTGCCCGGTTAATTAACCCACTGGGTAGTTAGTAGCGGATGGCCAGTGATGTTGCGCCGTTGTTTCCCCACTGTCAATAGGTCGCGCGGAAGGATCTTCCGTGGATGTTCCCCGACGATCCGGGCGGCTGTGTACGCCGCCCGCCGGCCTGTCCGCTCGCCGGTAGCCGGTAGCCGGTAGCCGGTAGCCGGTAGCCGGTAGCCGGTAGCCGGTAGCCCGTAGCCCGTAGCCCGTAGCCAGTCGCCGGCCGCCCGTGCCGCGTCGGCCCGGCTCAGTCCGCCGTCCGCTCCGCCGTCAGGTAGGCGATCACCATGTCCCCGAGCATGGACCGGTAGTGCTCGCGCTGGGCCGGATCCACCAGGTCGCGGCCGAACAGGGCGCCGAAGGTGTGCCGGTTGGCCACCCGGAAGAAGCAGAACGAGCTGATCATGGCGTGCAGGTCGACGGCGTCCACCTCGGCCGTGAACAGGCCGGACTCCTGGCCGGCGGCGAGGATGCGGCGGATGACGTCGAGCGCGGGGGAGCCGATCTTGCCGAGCTTCTCGGAGGCGGCGATGTGCTCGGCCTCGTGGATGTTCTCGATGCTGACCAGGCGGATGAAGTCCGGGTGCTGCTCATGGTGGTCGAAGGTCAGCTCGGCGAGGCGCCGGATCGCCGCGACCGGGTCCAGGTGCTCGACGTCGAGCCGCTGCTCGGCCTCGCGGATCACGCCGTACGCCCGCTCCAGGACGGCGGTGAACAGCTGCTCCTTGCCGCCGAAGTAGTAGTAGATCATCCGCTTCGTGGTGCTGGTGCGGGCGGCGATGTCGTCGACGCGGGCCCCGGCGTAGCCGACGCGGGCGAACTCCTGGGTCGCCACGTCGAGGATCTCGGCCTGGGTCCGGGCGGCGTCACGGATGCGCCCGTTGGGTCGTGCCGGTTCGTCGACGCTGGTCATCGGGTTCCTTCGGCCGGGCGGGTGCGGTGCAGCGATTCTAGGAGGCCGATCCCGTCCCGTGACGTGCGAGGGCTTCCCCCATCGCCCGGCATGGTGTTATGACTAACTCACCAGTTCGTACATTAGCCAGCCGCTCAGGAGGTCCGCCGTGACCAAGGACGTGACCAAGGACTCGTATCTCGTGGGACTGATCGGTTCCGGCATCGGCCCGTCGCTCAGCCCGGCGCTGCACGAGCGGGAGGCCGACCGGCAGGGGCTGCGCTACCTGTACCGGCTGATCGACATCGACGTCCTCGGGGTCGGTCCGGAGGCGGTCGGCGACCTGGTGCGCGCCGCACGCGACCTGGGCTTCGACGGGCTGAACATCACGCATCCGTGCAAGCAGCTGGTCATCGAGCACCTCGACGCGCTCTCCCCGCAGGCCGAGGCGCTCGGCGCGGTCAACACCGTCGTCTTCGAGGACGGCAGGGCCATCGGCCACAACACCGACGTGACCGGTTTCGCCGCCTCCTTCGCCCGCGGGCTGCCGGACGTCCCGCTGGAGCGGGTCGTGCAGCTGGGCGCGGGCGGCGCGGGAGCGGCCGTCGCGCATGCCACGCTCACCCTCGGCGCCGGGCGGGTCACCGTCGTGGACGCGCTGCCCGAGCGGGCCGAACAGCTCGCCGGCTCTCTCACCGGCCACTTCGGCGACGGCCGGGCGGCCGCCGCCGGCCTCGACCGGCTGCCGGAGCTGCTCGCGCACGCCGACGGCATCGTGCACGCCACCCCCACCGGCATGGCCGCCCACCCCGGTCTGCCCTTCCCGGCCGGGCTGCTGCGGCCCGACCTGTGGGTGGCCGAGGTCGTCTACCGCCCCCTGGAGACCGAGCTGCTGCGCACCGCCCGCGCCCTGGGCTGCGCCACCCTCGACGGCGGCGGCATGGCCGTCTTCCAGGCGGTGGACGCGTTCCGTCTGTTCACCGGGCGGGAACCCGACAGCGCCCGCATGCTCGCCGACATCGCCGAGCTGGCCGGCGCCGTGGCCGCCCCCAAGTAGGCCGTGGCCGTCCCCGAGCAAGCCGTGGCCGCGCCTGAGCCAGCCGTGGCCACGCCCGAGCAAGCCGCGGTCGCGCCCGAGTGAGCCGTCGCCGTCTTCGAAGCAACCAGAACCAAAGAGGTGCCCAGGTGCGTACGTCCATCGCCACCGTCTCCCTGAGCGGATCCCTCACCGAGAAGCTCACCGCCGCCGCCCGCGCCGGTTTCGACGGCGTGGAGATCTTCGAGAACGACCTCCTCGCCAGTCCCCTCGCCCCCGAGGAGATCCGCGCCCGCTGCGCCGACCTCGGTCTCACCGTCGACCTCTACCAGCCGATGCGCGACATCGAGGCCGTGCCCGAGGCCGAGTTCGCCCGCAACCTGCGCCGCGCCCGCCACAAGTTCGAGCTGATGGGCCGGCTCGGCACGGACACCGTCCTGGTCTGCTCCAGCGTCTCCCCGCTCGCCGAGGACGACGACGCGCTCGCCGCCGAGCAGCTCGGCCGGCTGGCCGACCTCGCCCAGGACTTCGGCATCCGCGTCGCCTACGAGGCGCTCGCCTGGGGACGGCACGTCAGTACGTACGACCACGCCTGGCGCATCGTCGAACAGGCGGACCACCCGGCGCTCGGCACCTGCCTGGACAGCTTCCACATCCTGTCCCGGGGCTCGGACCCCAAGGGCATCGAGGAGATCCCGGGCGAGAAGATCTTCTTCCTGCAGCTGGCAGACGCCCCGCTGCTCGGCATGGACGTCCTGCAGTGGAGCCGCCACCATCGCTGCTTCCCGGGGCAGGGTGGATTCGATGTACCGGATCTTGTACGCCGTGTATTGCATACAGGCTACGACGGTCCGCTCTCCCTCGAGGTCTTCAACGACGTCTTCCGGCAGGCCGAGGCCGGCCCGACCGCCGTCGACGCCCGCCGCTCCCTGCTCGTCCTGCAGGAGGAGCTGGGCCTCACGGATCTGCCCGCCCCGGCCGCCCTCACCGGCGTCGCCTTCACCGAGCTGGTCACCCCCGACGCCGAACCGGTCACCGCCCTCCTCGGCACCCTCGGCTTCGCCCGTACCGCCCGCCACCGCGGCAAGCCCGTCGAACTGTGGGAGCAGGGCGAGGCCCGGATCCTGGTCAACACCGGACCGGCCGCCCTCTCCCCCTCCCGGCTTCGTTCGCGCGGGGGGACCCCCGTCGACGGCACCACCCTCGCCGCGATCGGCCTGGAGTCACCGGACCCGGCCGCCGCCGCCCGCCGCGCCGAGGCCCTGCTCGCCCCCGTCCTGCCGCGCCGCCGCGCCGCCGAGGACGCACCCCTCGAAGCGGTCGCCGCACCCGACGGCACGGAACTCTTCCTGTGCGCGACGAACCGCCCCGGACTGCCCGACTGGCGCGCCGACTTCGAGGACGTCGCGCAGCGTCCCGCCGCCGCGGACGCCCTGCGCATCGACCACGTGGCGCTCACCCAGCCCTGGCACCGCTTCGACGAGGCCGTCCTCTTCCACCGCAGCGTCCTCGGCCTCGACCCGCAGGAGAGCGTCGACGTCGCCGACCCCTACGGGCTGCTGCGCAGCCGGGCCGTCACCAACGCCGACGGCGGGGTCCGCTTCCCGCTCACCGTCGGCGCCGCGCCCGGCGACGACTCGGTCCACGCCCGGCACATCGCGCTGGCCACCGACGACGTGGTCGCCGCGGCCCGCCGCTTCACCGCGGCCGGCGGGCGTCCGCTGCCGATCCCCGCGAACTACTACGACGACCTCGCGGCCCGCTTCGAGTTCGCCGACGGCGAGCTGGAGACCTACCGGGACCTCGGCATCCTCTACGACCGGGACGCCCACGGTGTCTTCCGGCACTTCTACACCCGTACCGTCGGCCGCGTCTTCTTCGAGCTCGTCCAGCGCGACGGCGGCTACCGGGGCTACGGCGCCGCCAACGCGCCGGTGCGGCTCGCGGCCCAGCACGCCGTGCGCTGACCTACTGACGGCTGACCGTCCTGGTCACGCCCGCGACCACGGTCGTGGCCAGGATCCAGCCGGTGACGATGAGGACGTACGACAGCGTCTGGTACCCGCCGCGCGGTGCGAACGCGCCCTCCTGCCCGAACGAGATGACCGGAAGCAGCAGGTCGAGGGTGTAGAACACCGGGTCGAAGTGCGGCGCCTCGCCCGCCTTGAGGGCGGGCGGATGGTGCCCGGCGTACGCGAGGGAGCCGACGGCCAGCAGCGACAGCAGCCAGACGGCGGCCCGCAGCGGACGGAAGCCGTAGCCGACCGCGGCGTCCTGGAGATGCCCCCACACCTTCCCGTACCAGGGGAGTGTGGACCTGCGTCGGCGCTGCTTGGCGAGCTGCACCAGCCGGGCGGCCTGGTCGTCGCCGATCCGCCGGTAGGCGGCCGTCAGCTGTTCGTAGGCGTGCGGGTCGAAGCCCTCGCCGTCCCGCTCCAGCATCGGCAGCCGGCGTTCGGCGGGCTCGTGCGGGGTGAGGAAGGTGTAGGTGAGGTCGAGCAGCCGAACCTGGTCGGGGAGCATCTCCGGTTCCACGTCGAGCTGGTTGATCTCGGCCCGCCGCAGATTGAGCATCCCCTCGACCCGGGGGCCGCGGCGCAGCCAGAACTCGCCGATGGCACAGCTGCTGGCCCGCAGGGCGGTGCCGCCGGGGTTGGACAGCCGGGCGTCCAGCAGGTCCACCCGGCCCGGTATCCGGGCGCCGCGCAGATCGATCCGGCCTTCCGCGCGCAGCCGGCGGGCGAGCAGGTTGGCGCCGATCTCGAGGGCCTCGGCGTCCAGGACGTGCGCGCCGGGGTGGGCGAGTTCGGCGTCCTCCAGGTCGAGCGAACCGGCGATGCCGGCCCCGTCCAGGCGGATCAGGCCCCGGGCCCGTAGACCGCGGGCGCACAGGTCGTCGTCGACGGACACCTGGTTGAGCTGCAGCACCGGCTGCGGCCCGGCCGCCGCGGTGATCTCCACGCCCTCCAGGAACAGCGCCCCGCTGATCTGGGCCCCGTCGAGGCGGACCGGACCGCCGAACCGGCAGCGGGTCAGCCGCAGGCTGCCGTCGACCTGGGCCCGGGTGACCGACAGGCCGGGCATCTGCGAGTCGCGCATGCTCAGATAGCGCAGATGGGCACCGGTGAAGTCCGGCAGCTCCTCGAAGGCGCAGTGGGTCAGATGGACGACGCTCTCGACGGTCGCGTACCGCAGATCCAGCGCACCGGTGATCCGGGCGCCGCGCACCTTGACGGCGGCTATCTCCCCCGGTTCCTGGGGCCCGTTGAGGAGCAGAGCCCGCAACACCCGGGCCCGCACCGTCCGTTCGCCGTCATCGCCGTCGTCGCCGCCCCGGAAGTCCACCTCCGTACCCGTGGCGAAGGCCCGCCAGACGCGCTGTTCGGCCGGTGTCAGATCGTTGATCTCCATCAGCCGCGACTCTGGCGGGCCCCGTGAGCGGTGTCAACCGGCTACGGCCTGACGTTCCACTCCGCGATCACGGGCCGTCCGTGCTCCGTGGACAGCCGGCTGTAGGTTCCCGTGGCCAGCTGGAACAACCGCCCCTCCGCGGGCGGGAGTCCGAGCCGACGGGCCGTCAGGACCCGCAGGAAGTGCCCGTGGGCGACGAGGACGGCGTCCCCGCCGCAGTTCGCGAGCGCCGCGTCCACCCGGGAGAGCACCCGGTCGGCGCGCAGCCCGATCTCCTCGGGCGACTCACCGGGGTGCCCGTCGGGGCCGGGCGGTACGCCGTCGGTCCACAGGTCCCAGGTGGGGCGGGTGCGGTGGATCTCGACGGTGGTGATGCCCTCGTACGCCCCGTAGTCCCACTCGTGCAGGTCGGGTTCGGCGACCGCCGCGCCGACGCCGGCGAGTTCGGCGGTGCGCACCGCGCGGCGCAGCGGGCTGGTCAGGGCGAGGCAGAAGGGCCGGCCGGAGAAGAAGGGAGCGAGCGACTTCGCCTGCCCCTCACCGTGCTCGGTGAGGGGCAGGTCGGTGAAGCTGGTGTGCTGTCCCGACCGGCTCCACTCCGTCTCTCCGTGGCGGACCAGCAGAAGATCCCCCACGGCCGGCTACTCCTTCGCGGACTCGACGGCGTGGCCGCCGAACTGGTTGCGCAGCGCCGCGATCATCTTCATCTGCGGCGAGTCGTCCTGGCGGGACGTGAACCGCGCGAAGAGGGAGGCCGTGATGGCGGGCAGCGGTACGGCGTTGTCGATGGCGGCCTCGACCGTCCACCGTCCCTCGCCGGAGTCCTGCGCCCAGCCGCGCAGCTTGTCGAGGTGCTCGTCCTCGTCGAGGGCGTTGACCGCGAGGTCGAGCAGCCAGGACCGGATGACCGTGCCCTCCTGCCAGGAGCGGAAGACCTCGCGCACGTCCGTGACGGAGTCGACCTTCTCCAGGAGCTCCCAGCCCTCCGCGTAGGCCTGCATCATGGCGTACTCGATGCCGTTGTGGACCATCTTCGAGAAGTGTCCCGCGCCCACCTTGCCCGCGTGGACATAGCCGTACGGGCCCTCCGGCTTGAGCGCGTCGAAGAGCGGCTGGAGCCGCTCCACGTGCGCCTTGTCGCCGCCGACCATCAGGGCGTAGCCGTTCTGCAGGCCCCACACTCCGCCGGAGACACCGGCGTCGACGAAGCCGATGCCCTTGGCGCCGAGTTCGGCGGCGTGCTTCTCGTCGTCCGTCCAGCGGGAGTTGCCGCCGTCGACGACCGTGTCCCCGGCCTCCAGCAGATCCCCGAGTTCGTCGACGACCGACTGGGTGGGGGCGCCTGCCGGGACCATCACCCAGACGGTGCGCGGCGCGTCGAGCTGCGCGACCAGCTCGGGCAGACCGCTCACGTCGGAGAGGTCGGGGTTGCGGTCGTAGCCGATGACGGTGTGGCCGGCGCGGCGGATGCGCTCGCGCATGTTGCCGCCCATCTTGCCGAGACCAATCAGACCCAGCTGCATGTCAGTTCACTACTTCCTGAGTTCACGGTAGGCGGCCACGAGGGCGGCGGTGGAGGGGTCGAGGCCGGGGACGGCCGCGCCCTCGGTCAGGGCGGGTTCGACGCGCTTGGCGAGGACCTTGCCGAGCTCCACGCCCCACTGGTCGAAGGAGTCGATGTTCCAGACGGCGCCCTGGACGAACACCTTGTGCTCGTAGAGGGCGATGAGCTGGCCGAGGACCGACGGGGTCAGCTCGCGGGCGAGGATCGTGGTGGTGGGGTGGTCGCCCCGGAAGGTGCGGTGCGCCACCTGCTCCTCGGGCACACCCTCCGCGCGGACCTCGTCGGCGGTCTTGCCGAAGGCGAGCGCCTGCCCCTGCGCGAACATGTTGGCCATCAACAGGTCGTGCTGCGCCTTGAGTTCGTCGCTCAGCTCGTCGACGGGACGGGCGAAGCCGATCAGGTCGGCCGGGATCAGCTTCGTACCCTGGTGGATCAACTGGTAGTAGGCGTGCTGCCCGTTGGTGCCGGGCGTGCCCCACACCACCGGACCGGTCTGCCACTCCACCGGCCGGCCCTCGCGGTCCACCGACTTGCCGTTGGACTCCATGTCGAGCTGCTGGAGGTAGGCGGTGAACTTCGACAGGTAGTGGCTGTAGGGCAGCACCGCGTGCGACTGGGCGCCGAGGAAGTTGCCGTACCAGATGCCCAACAGGCCCAGGATCAAAGGGGCGTTGGCCTCGGCAGGGGCGGTGCGGAAGTGCTCGTCGACCAGGTGGAAACCGTCGAGCATCTCGCGGAAGCGGTCCGGCCCGATGGCGATCATCAGGGAGAGGCCGATCGCCGAGTCGTAGGAGTAGCGACCGCCGACCCAGTCCCAGAACTCGAACATGTTGGCCGTGTCGATGCCGAAGTCGGCGACCTTCTCGGCGTTGGTCGACAGCGCCACGAAATGCTTCGCGACCGCCTTCTCTCCCCCACTCTCGAATTCGCTCGAGCGGGAGGTGCCCCCACCGCCCAGGCCCTCGAGGAGCCAGGAACGGGCCGAGGTGGCGTTGGTGATCGTCTCGATGGTGGTGAAGGTCTTGGACGCGACGATGAACAGCGTCTCCGCCGGGTCCAGGTCCCGCACCGCCTCGTGCAGGTCGGCGCCGTCGACGTTCGACACGAAACGGAACGTCAGCTCCCGTGCGCTGTAGGCCCGCAGCGCCTCGTACGCCATCGCCGGGCCCAGGTCGGAGCCGCCGATGCCGATGTTGACGACGTTCCTGATCCGCCGGCCGGTGTGGCCGGTCCACTCGCCGGAGCGGACCCGCTCGGCGAAGTCGCTCATCCTCGCGAGCACGGAGTGGACCTGGGGCACGACGTTGTGGCCGTCGACCTCGACGACCGCGTCCGCCGGGGCCCGCAGCGCGGTGTGCAGGACGGCGCGCCCCTCGGTGGTGTTGATCCTCTCGCCGCGGAACATGGCGTCCCGCAGCCCGAACACGCCGGTGGCGGTGGCCAGTTCGGTCAGCAGGGCCAGCGTCTCGTCGGTGACCAGGTTCTTGGAGTAGTCGATGCGCAGGTCGCCGACGCGGACCACGTACCGCTCCGCGCGCCCGGGGTCCGCCGCGAACAGCTCACGCAGATGCGTCTGCCGGCCTGCGCGGTGGTCCTCCAGCGCGGTCCACTCGGGCCGCCGCGTGAGCAGGGGGGTGTCAGACATGAGAGGGGGTCTCCTTGGTGGCCTCGCCCCTGAGGGCGACGGCGTACATCTCGTCCGCGTCGAGGCGCCTGAGCTCCTCGGCGATGAGTTCGGAGGTGGTGCGGACCTTCAGCGCGAGGGTGCGCGAGGGCTGGTCCGGCAGCGTCAGCGTGGCGAGGGGACCCTCGGGGCGGTCGATGACGATGTCGCCGCCCGCGGTGCCCAGCCGCACGGCCGTGACGACCGGCCCGGCGGTGACGACCCGGTCGATCCGGACGCCCAGCCGGGCCTCCAGCCAGCGCGCCAGCAACTCCGCGGCCGGGTTGTCCGCCTCGGCCTCCACCGCCCCGGACACGATCGGCACCCGGGCCTGGTCCAGGGCCGCCGCCAGCATCGAGCGCCACGGCGTCAGCCGGGTCCAGGCGAGGTCGGTGTCGCCGGGGGCGTAGGAGCGCACCCGGGTCTCCAGCGTCTGCAGCGGGTTCTCCACCGCGTACAGATCGGTGATCCTGCGCTGCGCGAGCGCGCCCAGCGGGTCCTTGGAGGGGTTCTCCGGCGCGTCCACCGGCCACCACACGACGACCGGCGCGTCCGGCAGCAGCAGCGGCAGCACGACGGAGTCGGCGTGGTCGGACACCTCGCCGTAGGTCCGCAGGACGACCGTCTCGCCGGTGCCGGCCTCGGAACCGACGCGCACCTCCGCGTCCAGCCGCGACTGGGTGCGCTCGCGCGGGGTGCGGGCGTGCCGCTTGATGACGACCAGGGTGCGCGAGGGGTGCTCGTGCGAGGCCTCCTCGGCCGCCTTGATCGAGTCGTAGGCGTTCTCTTCGTCCGTGACGATGACCATCGTCAGGACCATGCCCACGGCGGGTGTGCCGATGGCGCGGCGACCCTGCACCAGCGCCTTGTTGATCTTGCTTGCCGTGGTGTCGGTCAGGTCGATCTTCATGGCCTGCGCCAGCTCCGTCCGTCTCGTGCGAGCATCTCGTCGGCTTCCTTCGGACCCCAGCTGCCCGAGGGGTACTGCGCGGGCCTGCCGTGGGTCGCCCAGTACTCCTCGATCGGGTCGAGGATCTTCCAGGACTCTTCCACTTCCTGGTGCCGGGGGAAAAGGTTGGCATCGCCGAGCAGTACGTCCAGGATGAGGCGCTCGTACGCCTCCGGGCTGGACTCGGTGAAGGACTCGCCGTAGGCGAAGTCCATCGTGACGTCCCGGATCTCCATCGAGGTACCCGGCACCTTCGAGCCGAAGCGGACCGTGATGCCCTCGTCCGGCTGGACGCGGATGACGATCGCGTTCTGCCCGAGCTCCTCGGTGGCGGTGGAGTCGAACGGGGAGTGGGGCGCCCGCTGGAACACCACCGCGATCTCGGTGACCCGGCGGCCGAGCCGCTTGCCGGTGCGCAGGTAGAACGGGACGCCCGCCCAGCGCCGGTTGTCGACGTTCAGCTTCACGGCGGCGTACGTGTCCGTCACGGAGGCCGGGTCGATGCCGTCCTCCTCCAGGTAGCCGCGCACCTTCTCACCGCCCTGCCAGGCGCCCGCGTACTGCGCCCGCACGGTGTGCCGGCCCAGGTCCTCCGGCAGCTTCACGGCCTTGAGCACCTTGAGCTTCTCGGTGAGCAGCGAGGACGCGTCGAAGGAGGCGGGCTCCTCCATGGCGGTCAGGGCCATGAGCTGGAGGAGGTGGTTCTGGATGACGTCACGGGCCGAGCCGATGCCGTCGTAGTAGCCGGCGCGGCCGCCGATGCCGATGTCCTCCGCCATCGTGATCTGTACGTGGTCGACGAAGGACCGGTTCCAGATCGGCTCGAACATCGTGTTGGCGAAGCGCAGCGCCAGGATGTTCTGGACGGTCTCCTTGCCCAGGTAGTGGTCGATGCGGAACACCTGGTCCGGATCGAACACGTCGTGCACGACCGCGTTCAGTTCCTGCGCGCTCGCCAGGTCGTGGCCGAACGGCTTCTCGATCACCGCCCGCCGCCAGGAGCCCTCCGGCGCCTTCGCCAGCCCGTGCTTCTTCAGCTGCTCGACGACCTTCGGGAAGAACTTCGGCGGCACGGAGAGGTAGAAGGCGAAGTTGCCGCCCGTGCCGCGGGAGGTGTCCAGCTCGTCGACGGCGGCCTTGAGCTGCTTGAACGCCGTGTCGTCGTCGAAGTCGCCGGGGATGAACCGCATGCCCTCGGCGAGCTGCTGCCAGACCTCCTCACGGAACTCCGTCCGGGCGTGCTCGCGCACCGCGTCGTGGACGACCTGCGCGAAGTCCTGGTCCTCCCAGTCCCGGCGGGCGAACCCGACGAGCGAGAAGCCCGGCGGCAGCAGACCCCGGTTGGCGAGGTCGTAGACGGCCGGCATCAGCTTCTTGCGGGACAGGTCGCCCGTCACCCCGAAGATGACGAGGCCGGACGGGCCGGCGATACGGGGCAGACGCCGGTCGCGGGGATCCCGCAGGGGGTTGTCCCACTCAACGATGGTGGTCATTCCGCGTCAGCTCCCTTGCTCTGCAGCGACTTCGTGACCGTGTTCAGCAAGTCCTCCCACGCCGCCTCGAACTTGGCGACACCCTCGTCCTCCAACCGGGTGACGACCTCGTCGTACGAGATGCCGAGTGCCGCTACGGCGGCCAGGTCGGCGCGGGCCTGTGCGTAGCCGCCGGTCACGGTGTCGCCGGTGATGACGCCGTGGTCGGCGGTGGCGTTCAGGGTGGCCTCGGGCATGGTGTTGACGGTGCCCGGCGCCACCAGATCGTCCACATACAGCGTGTCCTTGTATGCAGGATCCTTCACACCGGTGGATGCCCACAGCGGACGCTGCTTGTTCGCCCCCGCCCCGGCCGGCGCGGTCCACCGGTCACCGGCGAAGACCTCCTCGTACGCCTCGTAGGCCAGCCGCGCGTTGGCCAGCGCGGCCTTCCCCTTCAGCGCGAGGGCCTCGTCCGTGCCGAGCACCGTCAGCCGCTTGTCGATCTCGGAGTCCACGCGCGAGACGAAGAAGGAGGCCACGGAGTGGATGGCGGAGAGGTCCAGGCCGTTGGAAAGCGCTTTCTCGAGGCCGGCCAGGTAGGCGTCCATGACCTCGCGGTAGCGCTCCAGCGAGAAGATCAGCGTGACGTTGACGCTGATGCCGAGGCCGATGACCTCGGTGATGGCCGGCAGACCGGCCTTCGTCGCCGGGATCTTGATCATGACGTTGGGGCGGTCGACGAGCCAGGCGAGCTGCTTGGCCTCGGCGATGGTGGCTGCGGTGTCGTGGGCGAGGCGGGGGTCGACCTCGATGGAGACACGACCGTCGCGGCCGCCGGAGGTCGTGTATACAGAATCCAGGATATCGGCTGCGGCCCGTACGTCGGCGGTCGTCATCATCCGGACGGCCTCGTCGACCGTCACACCCCGCACCGCCAGGTCGGCGAGCTGGTCCTCGTAACCCTCGCCGGAGCCGATGGCGGCCTGGAAGATGGACGGGTTGGTGGTGACGCCGACGACATGCTTCGTGGCGACGAGTTCGGCGAGGTTGCCGGACCGGATCCGCTTGCGCGACAGGTCGTCCAGCCAGATGGAGACGCCCTCGTCGGACAGGCGCTTCAGGGCTCCCGCGGGGGCGGTTGCTTCGGTCACTGTGATCATCTTCTTTCTGGCGTTCGGATCAACCACGGGCGGCGGCGAGGGATTCCCGGGCTGCGGCGGCGACGTTCTCGGGGGTGAAGCCGTACTCGGCGAACAGGGTGTTCGCGTCGGCGGAGGCCCCGAAGTGCTCGAGGGAGACGATCCGTCCGGCGTCCCCCACGAACCGGTACCAGGTCAGGCCGATGCCCGCCTCGACCGCGACACGGGCCTTCACCGACGGCGGCAGGACACTGTCGCGGTACGCGCGCGGCTGCTCCTCGAACCACTCCACGGACGGCATCGACACCACGCGCGTCCCGATCCCCTCGGCCTCCAGCAGCTCCCGCGCGGCGACGGCGAGCTGCACCTCGGAACCCGTCGCGAGGAGCACGACGTCGGGGGTCTGCGTCGAGGACTCCCGCAGGACGTAACCGCCCTTCGCGGCATCCTCGTTGGGCTCGTAGGTCGGCACGCCCTGGCGGGTGAGGGCCAGACCGTGCGGGGCGGGACGGGTCGCGTGCCGCTTGAGGATCTCGGCCCAGGCGATCGCGGTCTCGTTGGCGTCGGCCGGGCGCACGATGTTCAGGCCCGGGATGGCGCGCAGCGACGCGAGGTGCTCGACCGGCTGGTGGGTCGGGCCGTCCTCGCCGAGGCCGACGGAGTCGTGCGTCCACACGTACGTCACCGGCAGCTGCATCAGCGCCGACATGCGCACCGCGTTGCGCATGTAGTCGGAGAACACGAGGAAAGTGCCGCCGTAGATACGGGTGTTGCCGTGCAGGGCGATGCCGTTCATCTCCGCGGCCATCGAGAACTCACGGATGCCGAAGTGCACGGTGCGGCCGTACGGGTTCGCCTCCGGCAGCGGGTTGCCCTCGGGGAGGAAGGAGGAGGTCTTGTCGATGGTGGTGTTGTTGGAGCCGGCCAGGTCGGCCGAGCCGCCCCACAGTTCGGGGACGACCGCGCCGAGCGCCTGGAGCACCTTGCCGGACGCGGCCCGGGTGGCGACGGACTTGCCGGGCTCGAACACCGGCAGCGCGTCCTGCCAGCCCTCGGGGAGCTGCCCCGCGACGACCCGGTCGAACAGCTTCGCCCGCTCGGGCTGGGCACCGCGCCACTCGTCGAGCCGCTTGTCCCAGGCGGCGTGGGCCTCGGCGCCCCGGTCGAGGGCCGCGCGGGTGTGGGCGAGGACGTCGGCGTCGACCTGGAAGGACTGCTCGGGGTCGAAGCCCAGCACCCGCTTGGTGGCGGCGATCTCGTCCGCGCCGAGCGCGGAGCCGTGCGAGGCCTCGGTGTTCTGGGCGTTGGGGGCGGGCCAGGCGATGATCGTGCGCAGCGCGACGATCGACGGGCGCCCGGTCTGCGCCTGCGCCGCCTTCAGGGCCGTATACAGGCTGGATACGTCGATGTCGCCGTTCGGGGCGGGCTCGACGCGCTGCACGTGCCAGCCGTATGCCTCGTACCGCTTCAGCACGTCCTCCGAGAACGCGGTCGCGGTGTCGCCCTCGATGGAGATGTGGTTGTCGTCGTAGAGGAAGACCAGGTTGCCGAGCTTCTGGTGGCCGGCCAGGGAGGAGGCCTCGGCGGAGACGCCCTCCTCCAGGTCACCGTCGGAGACGATCGCCCAGATCGTGTGGTCGAACGGGGACTCGCCCTGCGGGGCCTCCGGGTCGAACAGGCCGCGCTCGTAACGGGCGGCCATCGCCATGCCGACGGCGTTGGCGACACCCTGACCGAGCGGCCCGGTGGTGGTCTCGACGCCGGCGGTGTGCCCGTACTCGGGGTGCCCGGGCGTCTTCGACCCCTGGGTGCGGAAGCTCTTCAGGTCGTCCAGCTCCAGTTCGTAGCCGGAGAGGAAGAGCTGGGTGTAGAGGGTCAGTGAGGTGTGGCCGGGGGAGAGGACGAAGCGGTCACGGCCGGTCCACTCCGGGTCCGCCGGATCGTGACGCATCACCTTCTGAAAGATCGTGTACGCGGCCGGGGCCAGGCTCATCGCGGTGCCGGGGTGGCCGTTGCCCACCCGCTGTACGGCATCCGCCGCCAGAAGGCGTGCGGTGTCGACGGCACGCCGGTCGAGTTCGGTCCACTCGAAGCTGTTCGAAGTCTGCGTGCTCATCTTCAAGAAGTCCTCGATGGGAGGGGGAGACCAGCTCTGACGCGTTCAAAAGTAAAAGTCTGACTTTTAAGGGGGAAGGTCTTCCTGTGTCAGCCTGTGGTGAAACTGGGACACGGACGGCGGCAGCAGGACGGCGCGAGAAGGACATGGCAGACAGACACTCCCAAGACACCCAAGAGGGTGACGGCATCAGAACGTTCCCCTTCCCCGTCGAACTGAGCGTGGGCGGCGTCGGCGTGCAGGTCGGCCCCATGGGCACCGGCCGGCGCTGGCACGCCGCCGGCGCCCGCCTGGACCGCGTCCACCGCATCGACTTCCACGTGGTGATGCTGTTCGACGACGGCCCCGTCCACCACATGATCGACTTCGCGGAGTACGAGGCCACGGCCGGCGATCTGCTGTGGATCCGCCCGGGGCAGGTCCACCGCTTCTCGAAGTCGAGCGAGTACCGCGGAACCGTTCTCGCCATGCAGCCCGGCTTCCTGCCCCGCGCCACGGTCGAGGCCACCGGCCTGTACCGCTACGACCTGCCGCCCCTGCTCCACCCCGACCCGGCCGGGCTCGCCGGCCTGCGCGCGGCCCTCACCTACCTGCAACAGGAGTACGAGGACCACGCGACCCTCCCGCTGAGCCTGCACACGGCGGTGCTGCGGCACTCCCTGACCGCGTTCCTGCTGCGGCTCGCCCACCTCGCCGCGAGCTCGGCGGAGGCGGGACGGCGCGCCGAGTCGACGTTCACCCTCTTCCGGGACGCCGTGGAGCGGGAATTCGCCACCAACCACAGCGTCAGCGCCTACGCCGACGCCCTCGGCTACTCCCGCCGCACCCTGGTGCGCGCGGTCCGCGCCGCGACCGGCGAGACGCCCAAGGGCTTCATCGACAAGCGGGTCGTTCTGGAGGCGAAGCGGCTGCTGGCCCATACGGAGCTGCCGATCGGGCGCGTCGGCGCGGCGGTGGGGTTTCCCGATCCGGCGAACTTCTCCAAGTTCTTCCAGCTGCATACGGGGTTGACGCCGGTGGGGTTTCGGGCGGAATTGCGGTGAGGGGGTGGGTGGGGGCGACGGTCGCTGGTTGATGGTTGACGGTTGACGGTCACTGGTCGACAGGCGTTGGTCGACAGCCGTTGGTCGGCGGTCGGCAGTTTGCGGTTGCCAGTCGGCAGTCGGCAGTCGGCAGTCGGCAGTTTGCGGTTTCCGGTCGGCCGTCGACAGTCGACAGTCGGCGGTTGCCGGTTGCTGGTCGGCCATCCGCCGCGGCCGGTCGGCGGTCTGCGGGCGACTGTAGACAGTTGTCGGTCGGCCCTCGGGGTTGAGGCTGCCGGGGGTTTGCGTCGAGACTCCCCTCTCATGACTGACTGGTTCCTTCAGCAAGGGCACGGGGTGCGGTTCGAGTGGGGTCCCGTCGGTGCCCGGCAGCTTGCCGCGGACGTCGCCTGCCTCGTGGTGGTCGACGTCCTCTCCTTCACCACGTCGGTGACCGTCGCCGCGGAGCGTGGGACCCGTGTCTTCCCCTACGGCCGGCGGGACGGGACGGCGCGTGCGTTCGCCCGGGAGCGGGCGGCCGAACTCGCGGTGGGGCGGCGGGAGACGACGCCGGACGCGCCCTGGTCGCTTTCGCCCGCCGCTCTCCGTAAAGCCCCCTTCACTCCCCGCCTGGTCCTGCCTTCCCCCAACGGCTCGGCCATCGCCGCCGCGGCCGGGGACACGACGGTGATCGCGGGCTGTCTGCGCAACGCGACGGCCGTGGGGCGTCTCCTCGCGGCCCAGGGTTACGGAACGGAGCACCGCCCGGTCGGTGTGGTCGCGGCAGGCGAGCGCTGGCCCGACGGCAGTCTGAGACCCGCGTTGGAGGACTTGTTGGGCGCCGGTGCGATCATCGCTGAGCTGCGCGGGCAGGGGGTCGGCCCTCTGTCGTCCGAGGCCGACGCCGCACGCGCCGCGTTCACCGGGACCCCCGACGTGGCGGACACCGTGGCCCGCTGTTCCTCGGGACTCGAACTGTCCCGGGGAGGCTTCGCCGACGACGTCACGATCGCGACCGAGCTGGACGCCTGCTCCGCCGTGCCCGTGCTCACGGACGGCGCCTTCACGGCCGTACCCGACGTGCCAGCGCACTGATCCGGCCGCCCCTCTGGAAGGCTTGTCCCTCACTTGAGTCGGCGGGACGAAGGGGCGCGGCAGTGATCGCACTGGTGACCGGGGCGAACCGGGGAATCGGGTACGAGGTGTCCCGTCAACTCCTCGGCCGTGGCTGGACGGTCCTGGTCACCGCCCGGTCCGAGCGGGCCGCCGCCGAGGCCGCCGCACGGCTCGGTGCCGGTGCGCACCCGCTGCGGCTGGACGTGACGAGCGCCTCGGACGCGGAGGAGGCGGCCCGGGTCCTGCGGGAGCGGTTCGGCGGTCTCGACGTGCTGGTGAACAACGCGGCGATCACCTACGACACCTGGCAACGGGCCACCGGCGCGGACCTGGACGTCGTACGGGAGGCCATGGAGACCAATCTGTACGGGCCGTGGCGGCTCGTCCAGGCCGTGCTGCCGCTGCTGCGGGCGAGTGATCGGCCGCGCGTCGTGAACGTCTCCAGCGAGGGCGGCTCGCTGGCGGGCATGACCGGCGGTACGCCCGCCTACTCCGTCTCCAAGGCCGGGCTCAACGCGCTCACCCGGATGCTGGCGGGTGAATTGCGCGCCGACGGCGTCCTGGTCAACTCGGTCTGTCCCGGCTGGGTCGCCACCGACATGGGCGGCCCGGGCGGCCGGCCCGTCGGCGAGGGCGCCGCGGGGATCGTATGGGCCGCGACACTGCCCGACGACGGCCCCACCGGCGGGTTCTTCCGCGACGGGCGCCCGCTGCCTTGGTGACCTGACACGCATCGACGGGTCAACTGGACGGCCGAGCAAGCCGTCTCGCCGCGGCCGTGTCGCCCGCGTCGGCGCGAGCCCGCAACTCCGCGAGGGAAGCCTCGTCGCCGCGCTCGGCCAGCAGGTCGGCCAGCTGCTCCGTCTCCATGAAGGCCCAGTCCTCGGGATCGTCGTCATCCATACGGTCGAGGACATCCAGCGTGTCCAGGTACTCCGCGTGGTAGCCCTCCGGGTTCTGCCGCACCCGGTCCGAGAACTTCCACACCTCCACCGCGCCCGCCAAGTCACCGCGTTCCGCGAGTAGTTCGGCCAACCGCTTCGTCGTGGGCGATACGGCCCCGTAGGTGCGGGCCCACAGCCGCAGAGCGCCTTCCCGATCGCCGTGCTTGGCCAGCAGTTCCCCCAACCGGCCTGCCGCGTTCCGATCCCCGGCATCGGCCCGAGTCCGAAGCGCCGCGACTTCATCGTGGTTCGGGCCACTGCTGTCCGATCGAGCTTCCACTACCGGTCACCTCATCCGCACACCCGAGGAGTTGTGGCAACGGCACACCTGTTCCATCGAGCGTAGACACTCGACGGGGCCGTGACGAGAGTCCGAGTCAGGCTCCCCTGCGCTGTTCCCACTCCGGGAACACCGAGGTCAGGAACGCCTCGCCGCGGGACTCGCTCGCCGTGGTGTCGTTGCAGTAGAACGAGGCGGGCCAGCTCGGGTTGAACTTGAGCAGCATGACCGTGGCGTTCTCCTCCGCGGCCTGCTGCTTCACGCCGAGGTTCGCGGTCATCCAGGAGAAGACCGCGTTGCGGCGCCGTGACTCACGGATGATCGGATCGCCGCCGGCCTTGACGCCCCCGTCGGGGTTCAGGATGCCGTTGCGCTGCATGTCGTGGGTGAAGGAGAGGGCCATCTGGTGCCAGTTCGCCTCCCACGTGGCGCGTTTCGCCGCGGCCTGCTGCTTCAGCTGGTCGGCCTGCTCCTGGCTGAGCGGCGCGGCGTTGCCGTGGGCCAGTTGCATGCCGGCGATGATCGTGGGGTTGAGTGAGGGGTACACGGATTCGCCGAACTGGGGGAAAAGACCGTCCCAGTTGGTCTTGTTCAGGACGTGGCCGGTGCTGGCGGCGGCGGTGATGTCCACGGCCCCGATGGGATTCCCCTGCGCGTACAGGACGTAGTCCGGCCGGGTGGTGCCGAACGTCACCTGGGTGGAGTAGTGCATCCCCGCGGGGAGAGCGGGACTTCCGGCGCTTTCCAGGCGGGCCTGGGCGACGGACTCGATCGCGTAGCCGAACTCCTTGGAGATGCCGCCGCTTCTGCCGACGGTGTGGAACTCCTGCCAGACCTCGACCCAACGCTTGGTGTACCCGTCGTACTTGGCGAGGGGGCCCAGCTGCGGTGCGGTGATGACGTAGTGGTAGGCCCACTCGACCGCGTTGTCCACGGCGGTGAAGAAGGTGTTGAAGGCCTGCGTGTCGGAGGCCTGGGGCGGCCCCTGCTTGAGCTCGACCTTGCGGCGCTGCACCGCGGGGCCACCGGCGGTGCGGTGGTGGCCCGTCGGGTGTTCCGAGGTGGCGTCGGCGGACGGCGCGGGGCCCGCGAGCGCGCGGACGGCGTTCGCCTCCGCCTCCCGCTCGAAGCGGTCGCCGGGGTCGGACACCCGCAGCCCGGAACCGTTGTCGGTGCCCGCGACCGGCCCCTGCCGCTGCTGGATCACATGGGTCAGTTCATGGGCGAGGGTGTGCCGGTCGCCGCCGCCGTCGCCGAGGACGATGTGGTTGCCCGAGGTGTAGGCGCGGGCGCCGATCTCCGACGCGGACGCCTTCGCCGCGGCGTCGGTGTGGATACGGACGTCGGAGAAGTCGGCGCCGAGGCGGGACTCCATGTCCGCACGGGCGGCGCCGTCGAGGGGGCGGCCGCTGCCGCGCAGGACCTCGTGGACCGTCGAGCGCTGCACCGCGGGAGCGGCGCCTGATGCCGTGGCGTCCCGGTGACCGCAGTCCGGGCCGTGCCGGTGCTCCTCCTGCGCCGGGGTCTCCGGGTGGCCTTCCCGGCGGAGCATCTGGACGATCGCCGCGTTGCCCGCCGTGCGCTGCAGCGCGAGCAGTCCGTCGGCCGGCGTACCGGTTCTCGCCGAGGTCGCCGGGCCCTTGCGGGCCGAGTCGTCGGGAGTCCTGCCGGTCTTCGCTGTGCGCACGAGATGCCTTCCGGGCGGGTGGAACGGTCCTTCCCTGCCTACCCGGTCCGCCGCGTGCCGGGAAAGGAGCGCAGGGGCAGATCCGCTTGCCCCGCAGGGCAGTTGGGGAAGGCCGCCGTACGGGGCGCCGGGCGCCCGACCGTGTGAAGGGCGGGTCGCCCGGCGCCGTACGGCCGGATCAGTGGCCGAACGTGAACCAGTTGACGTTGACGAAGTCCGCCGACTGCCCACTGGTGAAGGTGAGATACACGTCGTGGGTGCCGGTGACGGAACTGATGTTCGCCGGAATCGTCTTCCAGGTCTGCCAGCCGCCCGTGTTGGCCACCGCGAAACTGCCGACCGGTGTGCTGGTGGCGCTGTCCAGGCGCACCTCGACCAGTCCGCTGACCCCGGAGGCCGCACCGCTGGCGACCCGTGCGCTGAACTGAGTTGCCGCCGTCGAACCGAAGGTGACGCCCCGGTACAGGGCCCAGTCGCCGTTGGCGAGGTAACCGATGTTCTGGCCGCCGCCGGTGTCGGTCGTGGTCTCCGTCGCGGTACCGGACTGGCTGTCGTAAGACTCGGCCTGGATGGTGGAGGAGGCGTCACGGCTGCCGGACGGCGGGGTCGTGGTACCGCTCCCACTGCCCGAGGCCTGCAGCACCTGCACATAGTCGACGACCATCGGGTGGCCCGGCTCGGTGGCGCTGTCCAGGCCGCCGCCGAACGCGTCGGGGAAGGCGCCGCCCATCGCCACGTTCAGGATGACGAAGAAGCCGTGGTTGGTGGCGTTGGCCCAGGTCGTCGCGTCGACCTGACTGGCCGTCACCGTGTGGTAGTTGACGCCGTCGACGTAGAAGCGGATCGCCTCGGGGCTCACCGAGCGGTCCCACTCCATGGTGTAGGTGTGGAAGCCGGACTGGCAGGTGGTGTTGGGGCACGCGGTGGAGTTGCCGAGGCCGGTGGTCTCGTTGCACGGGCCGCCCGGGTTGGTGCCGCAGTGCATCGTCGCCCAGACCTTGTTCAGGCCCTGGACGTTCTCCATGATGTCCAACTCGCCGACGCTGGGCCAGTTCTGGTAGTTGCCCCGGTACGGGGCGCCCAGCATCCAGAACGCCGGCCAGTAGCCCTCGGCCGCGGTGCCGGTGACGTTCGGCATCTGCAGCCGGGCCTCTACGCGCAGCTTGCCGCCGGACGGGGGCTGGAAGTCGGTGCGCACGGTTTCGATGCGGCCCGAGGTCCAGTTGCCGGCCGAGTCGCGCAGCGGGGTGATGCGCAGATTGCCGTTGCCGTCGAGCGAGACGTTGCTGGTGCTGTTGGTCATCGTCTCGACCTCGCCGGTGCCCCAGTTCGCGGGGCCGCCGGGATATGAAGTTCCGGTGCTGTACTGCCAGTTGGAGGTGTTGACGCCGGTGCCGGCGGCGCCGGTGAAGTCGTCGAGGAAGACCTGCGTCCAGCCCGAGGGGGGCGTGGGCGCGGAGGCGTTCGCGGGCAGGGTGACGGCCGTCGCCGCGGCGGCCGCCAGGCCGAGGGTGCCGAGGACGGCGACGAGAGCGCGTCGCCGTCTGGACATGCCGGAGGTTGCACTCATGGGGGGACCTCTCGGGTACGGAGTGGTGGGGTGCGGGTGACTTTGAGAGCGCTCTCAAAGTGGGCCCAATGTGCTCTCCGTCCCGAGAGTCGTCAAGACTTAAAGCGAGGAAAGTCCTTTCGCCGCTGGGAAGTTCATGGCGTGAACCACGCAAACGGGCTAAAGCGCGCTGCCCGCCTTCCAGTCCGCCCACGACAGGTTCCAGCCGTTGAGGCCGTTGGACGCTTCCACGGTCTTCTCGCCCGAGTTCTTCACGATCACCACGTCGCCGAGCATGGAGCTCTCGTAGAACTTGTAGCCCGGGACCGAACTGTCGCTCGCGCCCTTGGCGTCGTGCAGGCCGACGCAGCCGTGGCTGGTGTTCTGGCTGCCGAACACCGAGGTCGAGGCCCAGTAGTTGCCGTGGACGAAGGTGCCGGAGGTGGTCAGCCGCTGGGCGTGCGGCACGTCGGAGATGTCGTACTCGTCGCCGAGGCCGACCGTGGAGGACTCCATCCGGGTCTGCTTGAACCGCTCGCTGATCACCATGATCCCGGACCAGGTGGTGTGCTCGGAGTCGCCGCCGGAGACGGGGTAGGTGGCGTAGGTCGCTCCGTCGCGCTTCACCACCATCTGCTTGCTGGACAGATCGACGGTGCTGATCTGCTCGCGGCCGATGTGGAAGGTGACGTCCTTCGACTGCATACCGTAGACACCATCCTGTCCTTCGACGTCCTTCAACCGCAGACTGAGCGTGATCTTGGTGCCGGCGGCCCAGTACGTCTCCGGCCGGAAGTCCAACCGGGTGTCGCTGAACCAGTGGCCCACGACCTCCACGGCCGGCTCGGCGGTCACCGTGATCGCCTTCTGCACGGCGGCCCTGTCCGACACGGCGTGCGTGAAGTTGATCGACACGGGCATGCCGACGCCGGAGGTCGAGTTCGCCTCGGGGGTGAAGTAGCCGACGAAGGTCTCTCCGGGCGACTTCGTCGTGAACGTGGCCGTCTGCGCGTCGGCGCCCTCCGCCTGCGCGGTCACCGTGTACTTGGTGCCCGAGTACGGGTTCTTCGACGACGTCCACCGGGTCTTCGCGTCGTTCAGGGAGCCCTCGAGCGTGGAGCCGTCGTTGCCCGTCACCTTCACGGACGCGAGCGTGCCGTCGGTCACGGTCACCTCGACCGGGCTGGTGAACGCGGCCTTCTTCGTGCCGTCGGCCGGGGTGACCGAGATCACCGCCTGCTTGGCGGCCGCCGAGGCCTTCGTGGAGGCGGACGCCTGGGTGCCCGAGCCCTCGGAGGCGTCCGCCGACCCGGAACTGCACCCGGTCAGCGCGGCGGCCGGCGCGGCCCCCAGTGCGGCCAGGATCCCGCGCCGGGACCACCCCTTCGACCGCTGCTCGGACCGGTTCGATATGTGCGAGACGCCCACGGCACGCCTTCCTGAGATGTCCACCTTTGCGCCTGCATCCTGCGTCCCTGACATTGGTTGATCCTTTGAATAACCGGGCCGCAAGCTGAGATTTCCGTGAGGAGGAGCTGGGAGGGACGGGGAGGCGGCGAGGGAAACAAAGGGGGAGTGGGTGGAGTTGATCAGGGACAGGCACAGGTACAGGCACGACACAGGAACCGGAACCACGCACCCGCGAACCCCGAGGAGCCCGCATGTCCGACGCGTCCGACACGCCCGCAGTCCGTGAACTCCGTCTGGTGGTCACCGCCGACGACTACGACGAGGCCCTGCGCTTCTACCGGGACGTCCTCGGCCTGCCCGAGCAGGCCGCGTTCTCCTCGCCGGACGGACGGGTCACCATCCTCGACGCCGGCCGCGCCACCCTGGAACTGACCGACCCGAACCACGCCGCCTTCATCGACGACGTCGAGGTCGGACGCCGGGTCGCCGGACATGTGCGGGTCGCCTTCCGGGTCGACGACTCCACCGCCGCCACCGCCCGGCTCGCCGCGGCCGGCGCCGAGGTGGTCGCCGAGCCGACCCGCACCCCGTGGAACTCCCTGAACTCCCGCCTCGAGGCGCCGGGCGCCCTGCAGCTGACGCTCTTCGAGGAGCTCGGCGAGTAGGCGGCACCCGGCCCGGGAACCCGGCCTTCCTTGGGGGCCCTTCCTGGGGGCGCCCTCCTTGGGGTCCTCTCTGCGCGCGCCCTCCTCGAGAAGCCCGCACCGTCTCACGGCCGGGCTCACCGAGGCCGCCGCTGCCGGCAGCAGGGCGAAGCGCCCCGCGCCTCAGCCGTACCCACGCGAGACGCCCAGCCCTCCGTCGCTGCCGAAGGTGCGGCGAAGTGCCCCGTGCCACTGCCGGCGGTGCGGCGAAGCGCCCGGTGTCGCTCCCGGTGGCGGGTGCAATCGCCCTGGACCCCAGCCGCCCGCACGCGAGACGCTCAGCCCTGCGGCCCCTCCGGCTGCCACCCCAGCGCCCGTGAGATCCCCCGCGCGGCGACCCGTACGGCCGGTGCCAGGACCGGTACCTGGGCGTCGGCGTGGGGGACGACCACCGACACGGCGGCGACCACCGCACCGCCCGGCCCGCGCACCGGAGCGGCCACCGACAGGGCGTCGTCGGTGACCTGACGGCTGCTCACCGCCACACCGGTGCGCCGGACTTCGGCCAGTACCCGGCGCAACCGCGCGGAATCGGTGATGGTGTGGGCGGTGAAGGACGCCAACGGCCCCGCGCAGTAGGCCTCTTGGAGCGTGGGTCCGCCATGGGCCAGCAGGACCAGCCCGACCCCGGTGACGTGCAGCGGCCAGCGGGCGCCCACCCGGATGTGTACGCCGACCGCCGAACGGCCCGAGAGCCACTCGGTGTAGACGACCTCGGACCCGTCCCGCACCGCCAACTGGACGTTCTCGTGCGTGGCTTCGTACAGGTCCTCCAGATACGGCAGCGCCACCTGCCGCAGCGCCAGGCCGCGCGGCGCGAGCGCGGCGACCTCCCACAGTCGCAGCCCCACGTGGTAGAGGCCGGACGGGTCCCGCTCCAGCGCGCCCCACTCGGTCAGCGCCCCGACGAGCCGGTGGGCGGTGGTGAGGGTCAGCCCGGCCCGCCGGCTGATGTCGCTCAGGGACAGCGCGGGGTGGGTGTGGTCGAACGCGGCGAGCACGGCCAGCAGCCGGTCGGGCGCGGAACGGGAGGTGGTGGCGGGGTGGTCCTGGTCCCCTTCGGTCGTCCTCATGGCATCAGGTCAGCCCGTCCTCGGCGACCCGCAGCAGCAGCGCGTGCAGCGTCTCGCGTTCGGCGGGGCCGAGTGGGCCCAGCAGCTCGTTCGTGACACGCAGGCCCGCCTCGTCGGTGCCGCGCAGGAAGGCGCGGCCGTCCTCGGTGAGGACGACGATCCGGCTGCGCCGGTCGTCCGGGGCGGGCCGGCGCTCGGCGAAGCCGAGCTTCTCCAGATCGTCGACCAGGCCGACGATCGCGCTCGGGTCGTACCCGAGCCGTGCGCTCAGCTCGCGCTGGAGCGAGCCCTCGGCGGTGGCCAGGAAGCGCAGGACCGCGTAGTGGCGCAGGCGCAGCCCCGACTCCTGGAGGAACGTGTTGAACAACTGACCCGAGCGCAGCCCCAGCCGGTAGAGCAGATAGCCCGTGTCCGCGTGCAGCGCGCGCATCCACGGCTCGTTCCCGTCGATCGGTGCGGCGGCGTTCACTGCGTTGTCCTGGCGGGCGATGGCGGGCTCCCTGGTCTCGGCCCCCCGACGGGGGCGGTGCGTCGTGCAGATTCCAGCATGACTCACCCACAGGTGGACAACAACTATTGACGACAACAATTATTGCTCTTAGCTTCGATCTCGAAGCCGCACCGTAGCTCCTCCTGAAGGGACTCGCTCGTGACCAGCATCGATCTCACCGGCAAGGTCGCCGTCGTGACCGGCAGCGGCCGGGGCCTCGGCCTCGCGTACGCCCAGGCCCTGGCCGCCCACGGTGCGTCCGTGGTCGTCAACGACGTGGACGAGGCGATCGCCGAGCAGGCCGTGAAGTCCATCGCCGAGGCCGGCGGCACCGCCGTCGCCGAGGTCGTCCCGGTCGGCACGACCGAGGCCGCCGAGCGGCTGGTGAGTCGCGCGGTGGAGGAGTTCGGGCGGCTCGACATCCTGGTCACCAACGCGGGCATCCTGCGCGACAAGGTGCTGTGGAAGATGTCCGACGACGACTTCGACGCGGTGATCACCACCCACCTCAAGGGCACCTTCACCTGCGCCCGAGCCGCCGCCGTACGGATGCGCGAGCAGGGTGAGGGCGGCACGCTGATCCTGGTCGGCTCCCCGGCCGGCCAGCGCGGCAACTTCGGCCAGACGAACTACGCCGCCGCCAAGGCCGGCATCGCCGCCTTCGCCCGCACCTGGGCCATGGAGCTGGGCCGCGCGAACATCACCGTCAACGCGATCGTCCCGGTCGCCGCGACCGCGATGACCGAGACGATCCCCGCCTTCGCCCCGTACGTCGAGGCACTGAAGAACGGCGAGCCCTTCCCGGACTTCCTGCGCAAGGGCGAGGGCTTCGGCACCCCCGAGGACTGCGCCGCGCTCGTGCCCTTCCTCGCCTCCGAGGCTGCCCGGGGCATCACCGGCCAGGCCATCGGCATCGGCGGCGACAAGGTGGCACTCTGGTCGCATCCGCAGGAGATCAGGACGGCGTACGCCGACGGCGGCTGGACTCCCGCGAGCCTGGCCGACGCCTTCCCCACCTCGGTCGGTGCCGAACTGCAGACGGTCGGCATCCCGGCACCCAAGTTCCCGGAGGCCTGACCATGGCGACCCTCAACGTCGAGGAACTCGTCGCGATCGACGTCCACACCCACGCGGAGGTGTCCTCCAAGGGCCACTCCTCGCTCGACGACGACCTGCACGACGCGTCCTCCGCTTACTTCAAGGTGGAGGGCAAGCGCAAGCCCACCCTGGAGGAGACGGCCGCCTACTACCGGGAGCGGAGGATGGCCGCCGTGATCTTCACGGTGGACGCCGAGTCCGCGACCGGCACGGCCCCCGTCCCCAACGAGGAGGTCGCCGAGGCCGCCGCCGCCAACGCGGACGTCCTCATCCCCTTCGCCTCCATCGACCCCTTCCGGGGGAAGGCGGGCGTGCGGCAGGCCCGCCGCCTGGTCGAGGAGTACGGGGTGAAGGGCTTCAAGTTCCACCCCAGCATCCAGGGCTTCTTCCCCAACGACCGCGCGGTGGCGTACGACCTGTACGAGGTCATCGAGGAGACCGGCACCATCGCCCTCTTCCACACGGGCCAGACGGGCATCGGCGCGGGTGTGCCGGGAGGCGGCGGGATCCGCCTGAAGTACTCGAACCCGCTGCACGTGGACGACGTCGCCGCCGACTTCCCGCACCTCAAGATCATCCTGGCGCACCCGTCCTTCCCCTGGCAGGACGAGGCCCTCGCCGTCGCCACGCACAAGCCGGGCGTGCACATCGACCTGTCCGGCTGGTCGCCGAAGTACTTCCCGCCGCAGCTCGTCCAGTACGCCAACACGCTGCTGAAGGACAAGGTCCTCTTCGGCTCCGACTTCCCCGTCCTCACCCCCGACCGCTGGCTCGCCGACTTCGACAAGCTGACGATCAAGGACGAGGTGAAGCCGAAGATCCTCAAGGAGAACGCCGCCCGTCTGCTCGGGCTGACCACACCGTAAGGGGCGTGGAGCATGCGCAACGAGGGACTGGGGTCGTGGCCCGCACGCCGGGCCCGCAAGACCCCGCACCGCACCGCCCTGGTCCACGGTGAGCAGTCGACGGACTACCGCACATTGCATACACGCGTCACGCGGCTGGCCCACACACTCCGCTCCCGGGGCGTGCGCCGCGGCGACCGCATCGCCTATCTCGGCCCGAACCACCCCTCCTACCTGGAGACCCTCTTCGCGGCCGGCACGCTCGGCGCGGTCTTCGTCCCGCTCAACACCCGCCTCGCCGGGCCCGAGATCGCCTACCAGCTCGCCGACTCCGGCGCCAAGGCCCTCGTCTACGGCCCCTCGCACGCGGGCCTGGTGGCGGGGCTGCCGGGCAGCACGGACGTACGGACGTACGTCGAGGTCGGCGCCGAGTACGAGAACGCGCTGGCGTCGGCCGCCGACGAGCCGATCGACGAGCCCGTCGGCGCCGACGACACCTGCATCATCATGTACACCTCGGGCACGACCGGCCGGCCCAAGGGCGCCATGCTCACGCACGGCAACCTCACCTGGAACGCGATCAACGTCCTCGTCGACACCGACCTGATCACCGACGAGCGGGCCCTGGTCTCGGCGCCGCTGTTCCACACGGCGGGCCTGAACATGCTGACGCTCCCGGTGCTCCTCAAGGGCGGCACCTGTGTCCTGGTCGAGGCCTTCGACCCCGAGGCCACCTTCGACCTGATCGAACGGCACCGGATCACCTTCATGTTCGGGGTGCCGACGATGTTCGACCAGGTGGCCCGGCATCCGCGCTGGGCCGACGCCGACCTGTCCAGCCTGCGGATCCTGACCTGCGGCGGCTCCCCGGTCCCCACTCCGCTGATCGCCGCCTACCAGGAGCGCGGGCTCACCTTCCTCCAGGGCTACGGCATGACCGAGGCGTCCCCCGGCACGCTGTTCCTGGACGCCGAGCACGCGATCAGCAAGGCGGGCTCGGCCGGAGTGCCGCACTTCTTCAGCGACGTACGCGTCCTGGCCCCCGACCTCACCACGGTCCGGCCGGGCGAGACCGGTGAGGTCCTGGTCCGCGGGCCGCACGTCATGCCCGGCTACTGGGGGCTGCCCGAGGAGACGGCCGCCTCCTTCGCCGACGGCTGGTTCCGCAGCGGGGACGCGGCGAAGGTCGACGAAGACGGTTACGTGTACATCGTCGACCGTATAAAGGACATGATCATCTCCGGTGGGGAGAACATCTACCCCGCCGAGATCGAGGACCTCCTCCTCTCCCACCCCGACATCGTCGAGGCCGCCGTCATCGGCGTGCGGGACGACAAGTGGGGCGAGGTGCCGCGCGCGGTCGTCGTGCCCCGGGAAGGCGCTTCGCTGGACGCCGACGACGTGCTGGCGTCCCTTGCCGGGCGGCTCGCGAAATACAAGATCCCCAAGTCGGTGGTGATCGCGGACGAACTTCCGCGCACCGCTTCCGGAAAGCTTCTCAAAGCCCGAGTGCGCTCCCGGTTCGGCACTGACTCCTGATTCATCCCCTTGTTCATCCCCTTGCGTCAACTTCCAAGTGAGGAACGGCATATGAGCATCACCGTCAACGGCCTGGACGAGCTGAAGAAGCTGGCCGGCAGCGACCTCGGCACCAGCGAGTGGATCGAGGTCACCCAGGAGCGCATCAACACCTTCGCCGACGCGACCGGCGACCACCAGTGGATCCACGTGGACCCGGAGAAGGCCGCCACAGGCCCCTTCGGCGCCCCGATCGCCCACGGTTACCTGACGCTGTCCCTGTTCATCCCGCTGTTCACCGAGCTGCTGGACGTCCAGGGCGTCACCACGAAGGTCAACTACGGCCTGAACAAGGTGCGTTTCCCCTCGCCGGTGAAGGTCGGCTCCCGGATCCGTCTGGTCGGCAAGCTGACCGAGGTCGAGGACGTGCCGGGCGGGGTGCAGATCACCGTCGACGGGGCGATCGAGATCGAGGGGGGCGCCAAGCCGGCGGCCGTGCTGCAGAGCCTTTCGCGTTTCTACGCGTGAGGCTTTGCCGGTGACGCCGTAGGGGCTGAAGTCGTGGGGGACTGCGCGACCGTGGCGGCAGGTCGCGCAGTCCCACGTGCCCCCTTCAGGGGCGGCCTTCAGCGCACGACGTCCACGAAGACCGGGTTCGAGTAGAACCAGGTGTCCGCCCACGGGTCGCCGTTGCCCGGCTCGTGCGGGATCGGGCCGTGCGGGTCGATCGACGCGCCGAGGTAGCCGGCCCCGTGGCGGTTGCCGTCGCTGCCGCGCAGGCGGACGTAGAAGGACTCCTCGCCGGCGGTCAGCGGGATGCGCAGGGTGTACGTCCCCTTGCGGGCGGAGACGTCCTTCGAGGTAACGACCCTGGTGTCGGGCGCCTGCCACGTGTCCCGGTCGGACACCGGACCGCGCACCGCGCCGCGGATCACGTCGACGTGCGCCAACTGGGGCAGGATTCCCTGCGGGTTGGCCCGGGAGGCGGTCGTCACCGTCACGTACAGCGTGATCTTCTCGCCCTTGCGGACCCGCAGCCGCCCGCCGAGGGTGACACCCCGGCCCGCGTCGCAGTCCCGCCGCACGCGGACGTCGAGCCCGTCCAGCAGATGCCCGTGGTCGAGCCAGACGCGGCCCGCGCGCAGACCCTCCATCACCGCGCGGTAGCCGTAGCGGGTGACGCCGACGTGGGTGCGGCTGAACTCGCCGGGCCAGAAGTCGCTTCCGGGCTGCGGGGTGTCCGTGTTCACCGGGTCGGGCAGCTTGCCGGTGTTGTCGAAGTTATGCCCGGCCGGCCAGTCGCCGTTCTTCCAGGTGTCGAAGACGGTCCGGTGGTTGTCGGAGTTGGTGGTGATCGTGAACAGCCGGCCCTCGGCCAGCATCGAGTCCCACAGACCGCCGACGGTCGCGGTCGCCCAGTCGAAGCCGCCGTATGTGAGGTAGGCGTCCGTCGGATAACCCGACCAGGACTGCGCCGACGGCTTGTTCTCGTACTCGCCGCGGATGGAGGTGGTGCCGCGCCAGCCGGGGATCGCCGCGCCCTGGGCGCCGGGCGCCCCCTCCATGCCGATCATGATCTCGGGCGCCGCGTCACGCCAGTTGCGCATCTCGTGCGGGGAGTCGATGCCGAGACGCAACGGGTGGTTGGCGAGGACGAGGACGTCGTCGACGTAGCCCGAACGGCGCTGCTCCGCCAGCCACTTGATCGCCTTGACGGCGTGCGCCTCGTTGCGGGCGGTGTCGGCGGCGCCGACGGAGCCCTCGGTGTAGCCGAGCAGCTTGCCGTCGTAGGCGAGCTCGAACTGCGTGAGCAGGTCCACCTCGTGGGGGCCCGGCGCCGCGAACACGGTGCAGTGCTCGGCCGCCGGGATGTACCACTCCAGGCCCTGGAAGATCAGCTGACGCGGGTTCTCCGCGCGGGCCTCGAGGATCTCCCGGTGCTCCAGCGCGGCGCCGTGGGAGGCGTGCCCGAAGTTGGAGTGCTCGTTGAACACCATCCAGTCGAGGCCGTACTGGGCGGCGGCCTTCGCCTGCTGGGAGAACGTGTACTTGGCGTCGTGGCTGTAGACGGAGTGGATGTGGTGGTCGCCGACGAGGTAGGCGAGACGCGGGTCGTCACCGCCCAGACCGCGGCCCGGTGCGGCAAGCGCGGGCGTCGTGGCGGAGCCGAGGGCGAACGCCGCGCCGAACAGGCCCGCACGGCGGATGAGTTGACGGCGGGAGACGCCCTGGGCGTCGAGGTGCGCGGGGGAGACGGAGGGGTCGGCCCAGTCGGGCAGCTGCTGCTCGGTCATGGTGGTGTGAGTCCTCTTCGAGGGCGTCAGTGGTTCATGAAGGAGGAGACGGGCAGCGCCCGTGCGACGATCCGGACGTCGCCGAGGCGGCCGTGCAGGATCTGGTCGATCTGTCCGGCGTACTCGTAGCCGCCGAGCAGCCACGGCAGTCCGACGGAGGTGATGCCCACGGCCTTCGCCTTCGGGTTGCGCACGACCGGGCAGCCCTCGACGTACAGCGTGGTGTGCGAGCCGTCGTTGACGACCGCGAGGTGCCACCAGGTCTCCAGCGGTGTCTCCTGGCCCCAGTTGGTGGCGATGCCCTCCTGGTTCAGCGGGCGCATCGCCCACTGCGGTTCCCGGTCGTTGGACAGCGACAGGGTGGCGAGCGGTTCGTCGGGGTCGTCACCGGTCCTGCCCGCGGCGCCGCCCGTTCCCGTACGGCTGACCAGTCCCGACCAGGCGTGGTGCGCCGGGTCCCAGTCGGCAGGGAGGCGGTAGAACGCCTCGATGGTGTAACCGTCGTCGAAGGTGGCCGAGTTGAGGGGAGCGCCGTCGACCGTGCGCAGATAGGCACCCTTCAGCGGCGACTTGTAGCCCCGGAACTCCAGGCTGCCGTGGCCGGGTTGGTCGGGGTGGTGGTCCGACGACCAGCCGAGGGTGCCGCCGCCGACCGTGACGAGGCTGAGGTCGTTGCCGCGCCCGGAGAGGTCGCGGACGGTGCCGGAGACGGTCGTACCGTCGTCGTGGCCGTCGAAGCGCCAGTAGGCGACCGTGCCGGGGACGACGATCCTCGACACCGGCCGCGCGGGCCGGGCCGGCACCGGGTCGAAGCCGGAGAAGCGGTCGGCGAAGTCGATGTCCACCGAGAACCGGTCGGCGTCACCGCTGAGTTCGATCTCCCGCCGCTCCAGCTCGTTGAGCCCCCGCGCGGCCCGGCCCAGGATCCACGGGGACACGGTCTCCACGTCGATGACGTTCCGGTCGAGGTCGAACCGGTACAGGCGGATCATCGCCGCGCCGCCGAAGTAACGGTTCTGATAGTTCGTCAGGTGCAGATGGACGTCGTGTCCCGCCGCGTTCTTGCGGGTTGCCCGGCCCGCGGGCCAGTAGTGCCCGTTGAGCGTGAGGAAGATCTGGTCGTGGTCCTCGATCAGCCGGTCCCACAGCTGCTGCCCGTACGCCGACAACGAGTCGTCCTCGACGACCAGTTCGTGCGTGGTGAGGACGACCGGGGTCCTCGGGTGCCGGGCGAGGACGTCGGTCGCCCAGGCGTACCCCTGGTCCGAGAGCCGCCAGTCCAGGGCCAGCACCATCCACGCGCGCCCCGCCGCACGGAACAGGTGGAAGGTGTTGTAGCCGTCGGGGGAGGCCCCGCCGAAGCCGGACTTCCCCCCAAAGCGCCGCGGACCGAACGTGTCCAGGTACGGGGTCGCCCCGCGCTGGTCGGTCGTCGACGACTTCACGTCGTGGTTGCCGGCCAGGACGCTGTAGCCGACCCCGCGCCGGTCGAGCAGCTCGAACGCCTCCCCGATCGCGGCGAATTCGGCCTCGGCGCCGTTCTGCGTGAGGTCGCCGAGGTGGGACAGGAAGACGATGTTCTCCTCCCTGCCGTGCTCCAGGAGGTAGCGCAGGGACGCCTCCACCGGTGCCTTGTCGATGCTCGGACCGTCGAAGAGGTACTGGGTGTCGGGCATCACGGCGAGCGTGAAGCGGCGGCTGTCGGTGTCGGGGCGCCAGGCGGAGGGCGCTGCCTCGGCGTCGGCCGCGGGCAGTGCGACCGAGGCCGTGGCGGCGGCGCCGAGCAGCGCGGTGGCCCGCAGGAAACTACGCCGTCCGGCGCCGGCCTGCGCGGCCTCGCACGGTTCGTGGGCATGCGAAGTACACACGTGTGCTCCGTTGGGGAAGCGGGGGAAAGTCCTTGAGGAGATGGGGGGTTACAGGGTGCGCAGGGTCCAGCTCCAGCGGTGGACGCCGGGTGCGACGAGATAGGAGGGGAAGGTGTCGGGGCCGCACGAGGCCGTACCGAGGCCCCGGTGTGCGGCGTCGAGGTGCACCACGCAGCCCGCGCGCGGCACCAGTTCGTCGTGGTGGGCTGCGGCGGTCAGGTCCTCGGCGCGGTACCGCGTGACGGAGACCTGGCGCGGCTCGTCCGCGGTGACCGCGAGGCCTGTTGCGTCCGGCCCGGAGAGCGTGAACCGCCGCACTCCGTGCCGGCCGCCGCTCTCCTGCGGCCGCAGGTAGGGGGTGAACAACTCGTCCACGGGGAGGGAGTGATGGCCGACCGGCGCGCCCCCGCTCCGGTCCGGGTAGGACTCCCAGGGGCCCTGCCCGAACCACTCCAGCACATCGAGCCCGGCGACCGTCTCGAAGACCGACCCGACCCGAGCCACGTCGTCGAACTCCGCGGGCAGCTCGGCCAGTTCGTCCACCCGGACACCGCCTTCGACAGGTGTGAACACCTGCCGGTGCCGGACCACACCCGTCGTGCCCGCGTACTCGGCGAGCACGGTCACCGAATCGTCGTCGCGCCGCACCGACACCACCTTGCGCACGAGGGCATCGAGTCCCCACGTCCGCCAGCGCAGTGCCATGCCGCCCAGTTCGTCGTTGTCGGTGGGCGCCCGCCACAGCGACAGCGTCGGCCCGGCCGTCAGCAGCGGATGGACCAGCAGCCCGTCGGCGTCGACCTCCACACTGCCGCGGACCATCGGGTCGTCGACGACGACGGCCGCCCGCAGCCGCACCTGCGGCGCGCACACCTCGGTGCCCCGCGGCGCCCACGCCAGGTCCTCGGCAGTCGTCACGCGCAGCGTCAGCCACGCCTCGCCGCCGTCCTCCGGCAAGGCGATCGGCAGCGGCACCACGGCCGTCTCTCCCGGCCGCAGCGCCGGGAGTTCGGCGGGAGCGGTCAGCGTACGGCCGTCCGCCAGCGCCAGCTCCCACTCGCCCGCGAGCCACTCCAGGCCCCGGAAGTGCTGGTGGTTGGAGACCACCAGCCCCTCGTGCCGGAACAGCTCCAGCCGGACCGGCGCGGCGAGTTCCCGGTGCTCGTACATGACGGGCTTCGGGGTGCGGTCGGGGAAGACGACACCGTCGGCGATGAACGCGCCGTCGTGGTCCTTCTCGCCGAAGTCGCCGCCGTACGCCCAGCGGTAGCCGGGTGCGGTGACACCGTTGTCGTAGAGGCCGGCGCCCCCACGCCCGACCGGTCTTCCGTCGTTCACGGACTGAAGGATTCCGTGGTCCCAGAACTCCCAGATGAACCCGCCCTGAAGACCCGGGGTGGCCTCGATGGCGGCCCAGTGGTCGGCCAGCGTGCCGTTGCTGTTGCCCATGGCGTGCGAGTACTCGCACTGGATGAGCGGCTTGGTCTGCTCCCCGGACAGCGCGTGCGCCACGCAGTCCTCCAGCGGCGCGTACATCGGGCAGGCGATGTCGGAGGCGAGCTCCGGGTCCGCCCAGCCGAGCTTGGCCGCCCCCTCGTACTGCAGCGGCCGCGTCGGGTCGTGCCGGCGCACCCAGCCCGCTGCCGCGTCGTGGTTGGCGCCGTAGTCGGACTCGTTGCCCAGCGACCAGATGATCACCGACGGGTGGTTCTTGTCCCGCAGCACCATCCGCGACACCCGGTCCACGAAGGCGTTCAGATAGCGCGGGTCGTCGGCGATCTCGTGGGCGTGGTCGTGGGACTCGATGTCCGCCTCGTCGACCACGTAGAAACCGAGTTCGTCGGCGAGGTCGTACAGCGTCGGGTCGTTCGGGTAGTGCGCGGTGCGGATCGCGTTGAAGCCGAAACGCTTCAGCAGGACCAGGTCCGCGCGCATGTCCTCGTACGACACCGTCCGCCCCGTCAGCGGGTGGAAGTCGTGCCGGTTCACTCCCCGGATGAAGATCCGCTCGCCGTTGACCAGCAGGTCCCGGCCGACGATCTCGACGTCCCGGAAGCCGACGCGGTGCCGGGAGGTGTCGGCGACGGAGCCGTCGGCGCGGTGCAGGCGCACCGTCAGGCCGTACAGCTCGGGCGTCTCGGCGGTCCAGGTGCGCACCTCGGGCACGCGCGTGTGCAGCCGTGCCTCGCCGAGGAAGTCCGAGACCCGCTCGTCCTCGGCGTTGACCCGGTCGAACTCCGTGTCCTGCGTGAGCGCCAGCCCGTCCAGCTCCCCGCTGACATACCACCCCTCGGGCAGCGCCCCGGCCGCGTCCCGCACCCTGCAGTCGACCCGCAGCTCCCCGTCCCGCGCCGCGCGCACGGTCACGTCGGCCAGATGCAGCGGGTCGGTCGCGTACAGCAGCACCGAGCGGGTGATCCCGCCGTGCCACCAGTGGTCCTGGTCCTCGATGTGCGAGGCGTCCGACCACTTGACGACGGTCAGCCGGACGACGGACCGCCCACCGGGACGTACGACGCCGGACAGATCGAACTCGGCGGCGAGGTGGGAGTCCTTGGACAGGCCGACGGGCCGCCCGTCCACATGGACCAGCAGCACGCTCTCGGCGGCGCCGACCTGGAGCACGATCCGGCGGCCGGCCCACTCGGCGGGGACGTCGACCTCGCGCTCGTAGACACCCGTCGGGTTGTGGTCGACGGGCGACAGTGGGGGGAATTCTGTATACGGCATACGGATGTTCAGATACTGCGGAAGGTCGACCGTCGCCCGCAGCGGGTCGTCCGTATCCTGCATGGTCCATACGCCCGGCACGAGGGCCGTCGACCACGCACCGCCGACCGGCGCCTGCGGAGCGGACAGCAACTGGAAGCGCCAGTCGCCGTCCAGGGAGTTTGCTCCGGCGCGCCGGTCGACGGCGTTCATGGGCAGCCGCCCCCAGGAGGTCACCTCGGGTGCCTGCCAGGGGCGGAGCGCCAGCAGGGGGTCCGGCAGCGGGTGGTTCACTTGATGGCTCCCTTGCCGAGGTCCCCGATGATCTGGCGGGCGCCGACCGCGAACACGATCAGCAGCGGGATCAGCGCGAGCAGTGCGCCGGTCATGACCATTCCGTAGTCCGTCGTTCCGTGAGTTCCGTTGAGCTGGGACAGCGCGACCTGGAGGGTGACGTTGTCCGGGTTGGTGAGGGCGATCAGGGGCCAGGCGTAGTCGTTCCACTGGCCCATGAAGGTGAAGATGCCCAGGAAGGCCAGGCCCGGTCGGACCACCGGCAGGGCGACGTGCCAGTACTGGCGCAGGAAGTGCGCGCCGTCGATGCGGGAGGCGTCGAGGAGTTCGTCGTGGATGGCGCCCTTCATGTACTGACGCATCCAGAAGATGCCGAACGCGTTGGCGGCGGCCGGCACGATCAGCGAGGTCATCGAGCCGATCCAGCCGAGCTTCGCCATGATGACGAACTGCGGGATGGCCGCGAGCTGCGCGGGGACCATGAAGATGACCATGAGCAGCGCGAACAGCACGTTCTTGCCCGGGAACTCGAACTTGGCGAAGACGAAGGCGGCCAGCGAGTCGAAGAACAGGACCAGGAAGGTCACCGAGCCCGCGACCAGCAGCGAGTTGACCATCGAGCCGAAGAAGTCGATGTTGTCGAAGAGGTGACGGGCGTTCTCGAGGAAGTGCGAGCCGGGGAGCAGCTTCGGCGGGTACGAGAAGATCTCCGACGACGAGTGCGTCGACATGATCACGGCCCAGTAGAACGGGAAGGCCGACAGGAGCAGGCCGATCACGAGCACGGTGTGCAGCGCGATGCCCCGGCTGCGGGTTCCCTTGATGGATGCCATGGTGAGCGGCCTCCCTAGTCTTCGCCCCGGCGCTGCACCAGGCGCCAGTTGACGATCGAGAAGAGGATGACGACGAGGAAGATGCCCCACGCCACGGCGGCGCCGTAGCCGAAGTCGTTGTTGTCGAAGGTCTGCTGGAAGAAGTACAGGACCATCGTCTGGCCGGAGTGGCCGGGGCCGCCCGCGTACGTCGAGTCGTTGGCGGTGGTCTGGAGCAGGACCTGTGGTTCGGAGAAACTCTGCAGACCGGTGACGGTCGACACGACGAGCACGAACAGCAGCACCGGCCGCATCATCGGCAGCGTGATCCGGAAGAAGGTCTGCACGGGACCGGCGCCGTCCATACGGGCCGCTTCATACAGTTCACCGGGGATCGTCTGCAGACCGGCGAGGAAGATGATCGCGTTGTAGCCGGTCCACTGCCAGGTCATCAGCGTGGCGATGGCGACCTTGATGCCCCAGGGGGTGTTCAGCCAGGCCACCTGGTCGATGCCGACCGCCTGCAGCAGGGCGTTGACCAGGCCGAAGTTCGTGGAGAACACCGAGCCGAAGATGATCGCGACGGCCACCACGGACGTGACGTTCGGCAGGAAGTAGGCGAAGCGGTAGACGTTCTTGAAACGGACCGCGGAGTTGAGCATCACGGCCGTGACCATCGCCAGGAAGATCATGGGGAAGGTGGCCAGCACCCAGATGAGGATCGTGTTGCCGACCGAGTTCCAGAAGTCGGTGTCGCCCAGCAGGTACTGGTACTGCGACAGGCCCGCCCACTCCATCGAGCCGAGGCCGTCCCAGCGGTGGAAGGAGACGTAGAGCGAGAACCCGACCGGGATCAGGCCGAAGCCCAGGAACAGCAGATAGAACGGGGAGATCGCGGCGTAGAGGTGCCAGTACGTGCGAAAGCCCTTTCTGGGCTGCGTGGCGGGCGCGGCCGCCACGGTCGCCGGGGGCTTGTCCAGCGCGGGGGCGGTGGCCATCAGTAGCTCACCCCCAGGTGCTTCGCGATGCGCCGGCACTTGCTCATGGCGTCACTCCAGGCCTGGTCCGGGTCCTTGCCGAGGACGCCGACGTTCTTGATCTCGTCCTTGATGGGCTGCCCGAGCGCGATGTCGTAGGGGCTGTTGTAGGTGACCGGGATCTTCTGCGCGGCCGGCCCGAAGACGTCCATCGTGACCTGGCCGCCGAAGAACGGGTCGGGCTCCTGCAGCTTCTTCATGCCGTACGAGGCCGGCGTGGACGGGAAGAGACCCGCGTCGACGAAGCCCTGGGCCTGGTTGGGCGCGTTCAGCAGCCAGGTGATGACCTCGAAGGCCCTCTCGGGTTCCCGGCACGCCTTGGTGATCGCCAGGAACGAGCCGCCGATGTTGGAGGGGCCGCCGGGACAGTTCGCCACCCGCCACTCGCCCTTGGTCTTCGGCACACCGAGTTTGATGTCGCTGGTGGCCCAGGAGGCGTTGAGCTGGCTGGGCAGTTTGCCGCTCTCGGTGGCCGACAGCTGGTCCGGCGTACCGCTGACGAGCTGGGAGACGATCCCGCGCCGTTTGGCGTCCACGGCCCGGTCCCAGGCGGTCTTGATGTGCTCCTCGTCGCCGATGAAGTGGCGGTCCTTGTCGACGTAGTTCTTCGTGCCCTGGTTCACCGACATGGTGAAGACGCTGGTGATGTCGGTGAGCAGGTAGGTGTCCGGGATCCGCTTCTTCAGCTGGACTCCGGCGTCGAGGAACTTGTCCCAGGTGTCCAGCTCGCGGGAGACGTCCTCGGGCTCGTAGGGCAGTCCGGCCTTCTCGAAGACCGCCGGCATGTAGTAGTGCGCGACCGGCCCGCAGTCGATCGGGAAGCCGACCATCGTGCCGTCGTCGGCGATGCCCTGGTCCCACTTCCAGGACAGGTACCGGCTCTTGTACTTCTCGGCGCCGAGTGTCCGCAGATCGATGAACTGGTCGGCGTTGGGCAGGTAGGACGCCATGTCCTCGCCCTTGAGGCCCGCGATGTCGGGGATGTGGGCCCGGCCGGCCATCGTGGTGATCAGCTTCGACCGGTAGTAGCCGCCGATCTGGATGGCCTGGAGGTTCACGGAGCTGTCGTAACGGGCCTTCGCGTTCTTCACGACCGTGTCGCTCAGACCGCCGCTCCAGTACCACAGGACCATGTTCCGGCCGGTGGAACCGGTCGGAACGGCACAGCCGGATGCCAGGCCGCCGAGGGCCGTGGCGGCCGTGCCGGCCAGGCCCGCGCGCAGCAGGCCTCTACGTGAGAGCCGCAACGCTCCCACCGCCTTTCGGATCTGTTCGCGTCTTCACAGACGGGATGCACAACCAGGGGCAAGCTTTTGGGGCAGGAAGCCCGGGACGGTCAGGGCTGCCGGGCGGGCGGGGTGACCGGGGCGTACCGCACCGGCGGGCCGACGTCCGCCGGTATACGGTCGGCGAGGAAACCGTATGCACGCTTCAGTTCGGGGTCGGTCACCGACCGCCACCACCGGTCGACGCCGTACCAGCCGGGCGCGGCCAGCGCCCCGCCGTGATGGCGTACGGACAACCCGGCGGCCAGTACGGCGAACCGCAGCCGTTCCTCCAGCGGCCAGCCGCCGAGCGAGGCGGCGACGAAGCTCGCGCCGAACACGTCACCGGCGCCCGTCGCGTCCAGGACATCGATGTCAAGGGCCGGGACCCCCGCGTACTCGCCGGTCGTCTGGTCGACCGCGACGGCGCCGTCGCCGCCCTGGGTGACCACCGCCACCGGCACCAGTTCCGCGAGCGTGCCGAGGGCCGCGACGGCGCTGTCGGTGCGGGTGTAGGCCATCGCCTCGGCCTCGTTGGGGAGGAAGGCGTGGCACAGGGCGAGCTGTTCGAGCAGGTCGGTGGACCACTGCTGGGTGGGGTCCCAGCCGACGTCGGCGTAGATCTGCGTACCGTTCGCGGCCGCCTTCGCGAGCCAGGCCTGTGGCTCGGCCTCGATGTGCACGAGGGCGGTGCGCGCCTCGGGCGGGGCGCCCATCAGCACGTCCTGCGAGTACGGCGGTTCCTGGCCGTGGGTGACGAGCGCCCGGTCGTGGCCGTGCGCGAGGGCGACGGTGACGGGGGTGGGCCAGTTCTCGGCGACCCGGGACAGCGAGAGGTCGACGCCCTCCTGGCCGGCGATGACCTCATGGCAGTACGCGCCGTAGAAGTCGTCGCCGAAGACCGTGGCCAGGGAGGTTCTGAGGCCGAAGCGGGAGGCGGCCACCGCGAGGTTGGCGATGCCGCCGGGGCCGCAGCCCATGCCGGCGGTCCAGATCTCCTCGCCCGGCGTGGGCGGCTTGCCCAGCCCCGTGAGGACGAGGTCGTAGAAGAGCAGCCCGGTCAGCAGCACATCGGGCCGGTCGTCGTCCACGGAGGCGTCCTCTCGTCGGGGGAGTCGTGGGGAGCTCGCGCCCGTCCACGGGAGCTCGTCAAAACTCTTCATTTCGTGACCGGAATCGTGCGACGCCAGCCGCCCTCGGTCAATAGCTGAGCAGAACTGAGCATAGAAATGATCGAAGATGACGAGTAGTGTTCACGACGTGCTGGCAGAACGACGACATCAACTCATCCTGCGGGCCCTGCGCTCCGGTGGTCCCGCGGCCGTGACGGATCTCTCCGAACAACTGGGCGTGAGTCCCGCCACGATCCGGCGTGACCTGGTGAAACTCGAGGAGGACGGCCTGCTCACCCGTGTCCACGGCGGGGCCGTCGTGGAGGAGGGCGACCAGCCCTTCGCCGAGGTCGCCGAGGTGCGCGTGTCGGAGAAGGACGCCATCGCCGCGCACGCCGCGGCGATGATCAGGGACGGTCAGTCGGTCCTGCTCGACATCGGCACCACCGCCTACCGCCTCGCCCGTCAGCTGCACGGCCGCCGCATCACGGTGATCACCAGCAATCTGGTGGTCTACGAGGAGCTCGCCGACGACGAGGGTATCGAGCTGGTACTGCTCGGCGGGATGGTCCGCCGCGAGTACCGTTCCCTGGTCGGCTTCCTCACCGAGGACAATCTGCGCCAGCTGCACGCCGACTGGCTCTTCCTCGGCACCAGTGGAGTGCGTCCCGGCGGGCAGGTGATGGACACGACGGTCGTCGAGGTGCCGGTGAAGCGAGCCATGATCAAGGCCGGTGACAAGGTTGTCCTGCTGGCCGACGCGGCGAAGTTCCCGGGTACGGGGATGGCGAAGGTCTGCGGTCCCGAGGACCTGGACGTGGTGGTGACGAACGCGCCGGTCGACCCGGCGACCCGTGCCTCCCTGGAGGAGGCGGGCGTCGAGGTGGTCGTGGCAGGAAAGGTGCAAGCGTGAAGCTGACGATTCTGGGCGGCGGCGGGTTCCGGGTGCCGCTCGTGTACGGGGCGCTCCTCGGGGACCGCGCGGAGGGGCGGGTCACGGAAGTCGTTCTGCACGATCTGGACGACAGTCGACTGTATGCAGTCGCCCGTGTACTGGCCGAACAGGCCTCCGCTGTCCCCGACGCCCCCACCGTGACGGCCACGACCGACCTCGACGAGGCGCTGCGCGGCGCCGACTTCATCTTCTCCGCGATCCGCGTCGGCGGTCTGCAGGGCAGGGCCGACGACGAGCGGATCGCCCTCGCTCAGGGCGTCCTCGGACAGGAGACGGTCGGCGCGGGCGGAATCGCCTACGGTCTGCGGACGGTCCCCGTCGCCGTGGACATCGCCCAGCGCGTCGCCCGCCTCGCGCCCGACGCCTGGCTCATCAACTTCACCAACCCGGCCGGCCTGGTCACCGAGGCCATGTCCCGGTATCTCGGCGACCGCGTCATCGGCATCTGCGACTCACCGGTGGGCCTCGGCCGCCGAATCGCCCGGGTGCTCGGCGCGGACCCGAAGGAGGCGTGGATCGACTACGTCGGCCTCAACCACCTCGGCTGGGTCCGCGGCCTGCGCGTCGCCGGCCGCGACGAGCTGCCGCGGCTGCTCGCCGACCCCGACCTGCTCGGCTCCTTCGAGGAGGGCAAGCTGTTCGGCGTCGACTGGCTGCAGTCGCTCGGCGCGATCCCGAACGAATACCTGCACTACTACTACTTCAACCGCGAGGCCGTCCGCGCCTACCAGCAGGCCGAGAAGACCCGCGGCGCCTTCCTGCGCGAGCAGCAGGCCCACTTCTACGAGGAGATGCGCGACCCAGGCGCGGCGGCCCTGTCCGCCTGGGACCGCACCCGCGCCGAGCGCGAGGCCACGTACATGTCGGAGAACCGCGAGACGGCCGGCGCGGGTGAACGCGACGCCGACGACCTCTCCGGCGGCTACGAGAAGGTGGCCCTCGCCCTGATGCGGGCGATCGCCCGCGACGAGCGCACCACGCTCATCCTGAACGTGCGCAACCAGGGCACCCTCTCGGTGCTCGACGCGGACGCCGTCATCGAGGTCCCCTGCCTCGTCGACGCCAACGGCGCCCACCCCGTCGCGGTCGCCCCGCTGCCCGGCCACGCCACCGGGCTGGTGTGCGCGGTCAAGGCGGTCGAGCGGGAGGTGCTGGCCGCGGCCGAGTCCGGCTCGCGGGCGACGGCGGTGAAGGCGTTCGCGCTGCATCCGCTGGTCGACTCCGTGAATGTCGCCCGCAGGCTCGTCGAGGGCTATGCCGAGGTCCATCCCGGGCTCGCGTACCTTAGGCGCTGAGATATAGAGAAAGCGCTTTCTGAGCCTGTCGGCTCTCCCCACCCGGTTCCTTCTTCCCGGTTTCCTGGAGACACCCCATGCACGACGAACGCCGCCGCATCGAGGAGCGCGTCGAGCGCGTCCACAACCAGCGCATCAAGCCCGCGATCTACGCGGCCACCGTTCCCTTCGAGGTCGAGGCCTGGCAGGCGCCGGGGGAGCCGGTGCCGTTCGAGGAGGCCGCGGCCGCCGCCTACGAGCCCTTCGCGATGGACACCCCGTGGGGCCCGCCGTGGGGGACGACCTGGTTCCGGATGAGCGGGCAGGTCCCCGCCGAGTGGGCGGGCAAGCGGGTCGAGGCGGTCATCGACCTCGGCTTCGTGGGCGACTGGCCCGGCAACCAGGCCGAGGCACTGGTCCACCTCACCGACGGGACGCCGCTCAAGGCGGTCAACCCGCTCAACCAGTACGTGCCGATCGGCAACCCCGCCGTGGGCGGCGAGCAGATCGACTACCTGGTCGAGGCGGCCTCCAACCCCGACATCCTGGCGAACGACTTCGCGGCGCCGACGCCGCTCGGCGATGTACTGACCGCAGGCGACCGTCCACTGTATACATTCCGCCGCGCCGACCTCGCCGTCCTCGACGAGCAGGTCTGGCACCTCGACCTGGACCTCCAGGTGCTGCGCGAGCTCATGGTCCACCTCGGCGAGCACGAGCCGCGCCGCCACGAGATCATGCACACCCTGGACCGCGCCATGGACGCCCTGGACCTGGACGACATCTCCGGCAGCGCGGCGGCCGTCCGCGAGGTGCTCGCGCCCGTCCTGGCCCGGCCCGCGCACGCCAGCGCCCACACCATCTCCGGCGTCGGCCACGCGCACATCGACTCCGCCTGGCTGTGGCCGATCCGCGAGACCAAGCGCAAGACGTCCCGCACCTTCTCCAACGTGACGTCGCTGGCCGACGAGTACGAGGAGTTCATCTTCGCCTGTTCGCAGGCCCAGCAGTACGAGTGGGTGCGTGACAACTACCCGCACGTGTGGGCCCGCATCCAGGAGTCGGTGAAGAAGGGCCAGTGGGCGCCGGTCGGCGGCATGTGGGTGGAGGCCGACGGCAACCTGCCCGGCGGCGAGGCCATCGCCCGCCAGCTCATCCACGGCAAGCGGTTCTTCATCGAGCACTTCGGCGTGGAGACCAAGGGCGTCTGGCTGCCGGACTCCTTCGGCTACACCGCCGCCTACCCGCAGCTCGCCAAGCTGGCCGCCAACGACTGGTTCCTCACCCAGAAGATCTCCTGGAACCAGACCAACAAGTTCCCCCACCACACCTTCTGGTGGGAGGGCATCGACGGCACCCGCATCTTCACCCACTTCCCGCCCGTCGACACCTACAACGCCCGCTTCAGCGGCGAGGAGATGGACCGCGCGGTCCGCAACTACTCGGAGAAGGGCGCCGGAACGCGCTCGCTCGCCCCGTTCGGCTGGGGCGACGGCGGTGGCGGCCCCACCCGCGAGATCATGGAGCGCGCCCGTCGCCTCGCCGACCTGGAGGGCTCGCCCAAGGTCGTCGTCGAGCACCCCGACACCTTCTTCGCCAAGGCCCGCGAGGAGTACCCGGACGCGCCGGTGTGGGTCGGTGAGCTCTACCTGGAGCTGCACCGCGCCACCTACACCTCGCAGGCCCGCACCAAGCAGGGCAACCGGCGCAGCGAACACAAGCTCCGCGAGGCCGAGTTGTGGGCGACGACGGCCGCGCTGCACGCGCCGGGCTACTCCTACCCGTACGAGAAGCTGGACCGGCTGTGGAAGACGGTGCTGCTGCACCAGTTCCACGACATCCTGCCGGGCTCGTCGATCGCCTGGGTGCACCGCGAGGCCGAGGCCGAGTACGCGCGCGTGGCCGGGGAACTGGAGGCGCTGACGGCCGAGGCGGTCGCGGCGCTCGGCGCGGGCGGCACCCGGGTGTTCAACACCGGCCCGTACGACCGCGCCGAGGTGATCCGCACCTCCGCGGGTGCGCCGGCGTACGTCGAGGTGCCCGCGAGCGGCAGCGCGCCCCTCGCCACCGCGGAGGGTTCACCGCAGCCGGTGACGGTCTCCGACGGCCGGGTCCTGGACAACGGACTGGTCCGTGTACAGGTGGCGGACGACGGCACACTGTCTTCTGTATACGACATCCGGGCCGGCCGCGAGGTCCTCGCCGGCCAGGGCAACCTGCTCCGTCTGCACACCGACCTGCCCAACTACTGGGACGCCTGGGACATCGACAAGCACTACAAGAACCGCTTCACGGACCTGCTGGACCCGGACTCGGTCACCGTCGTCGAGGACGACCCGCTGCTCGGCGCGATCCGGGTCACCCGCTCCTTCGGCAAGGGCTCGACCCTCACCCAGACGATCACCGTCCGGGCCGGCAGCCCCCGTATCGACATCGAGACCGACATCGACTGGCACGAGGCCGAGAAGATCCTCAAGGCGGCCTTCCCGGTCGACGTGCGGGCCGCGCACTCCTCCGCCGAGATCCAGTTCGGTCATGTCCAGCGGCCCACGCACACCAACACCAGCTGGGAGTCGGCCCGTTTCGAGGTCTCCGGCCACCGCTGGGTGCACATCGGCGAGCCCGGGTACGGCGTCGCGGTCCTCAACGACTCGACGTACGGCCACGACGTCTCCCGTACGGTCCGCGAGGACGGCGGTACGACGACCACGGTCGCCCTCAGCCTGGTGCGTGCCCCGCGCGTCCCGGACCCCGAGGCCGACCAGGGCCGGCACCGCTTCACCTACTCCCTGCTGCCGGGCGCCACGATCGGGGACGCCGTCGCCGAGGGCTACGCGCTCAACCTGCCGCTGCGCGTGGCGGAGTCGGCGGGTGCCGCGGAGCCGGTCGTGGCGGTGGAGGGCGCGGGCGTGACCGTCGAGGCGGTCAAGCTCGCCGACGACCGTTCGGGCGATGTGGTGGTGCGGCTGTACGAGTCCCGCGGCGGCCGTGCCCGGGGTGTGCTGCGCACCGGCTTCCCGCTGGCCGGCGCCCAGGTCACCGACCTGCTGGAGCGGCCGTGGGAGGAGGACGCGGCGGCGGCCGTGTTCGCCGACGGCGCGGTCGAGGTGACCCTGCGCCCCTTCCAGGTCCTGACGCTCCGGCTGCGTCGCGGCCGGTAGGGCCGGACCTCTTCCGGGCGGGCACGGCCCTGCCGTGCCCGCCCCCCTTCGAAGTCACCCTCTTTGCCGAGGAGTTCATCCGTGCCCATGCAACCCTGGTTCACCGACGCCAAGTTGGGGATCTTCGTCCACTGGGGGATCTACGCCGTCGACGGCGTGCAGGAGTCCTGGTCGTTCTACGACGACATCGTGCCGCACGACCGGTACATGTCCCAGCTCGGCCGTTTCACCGGAGCGAAGTACGATCCGCGTGCCTGGGCCGACCTGTTCGCCCGCGCGGGAGCCAAGTACGCCGTACTGACGACCCGTCACCACGACGGCGTGGCCCTGTGGGACACCGCGTACGGCGATCTCAACCTCGGCCGCGACTACCTCACCGGCTACGCCGACGCCCTGCGCGAGAAGGGCCTGAAGGTCGGCTTCTACTACTCCCACTCCGACTGGAACCACCCCGACTACGCCAGCACCCGCAAGCCGGGCCGTCCGCCGGAGATGGAGGACAACCGCTACTCCGAGTGCTCGGCCGAGGACGAGGACCTTCAGGCCTGGGAGCGGTTCATCGCCTACCGGGACGGCCAGATCACCGAGTTGGCGTCCCGTTACGAGCCCGACCTGATGTGGTTCGACGGCGAGTGGGACCGCAGCGAGGAGCAGTGGCGCATTCCCGGACTGGCCGCGCTCATCCGGTCGTACTCGCCGCACGTCGTCTTCAACGCGCGCATGCTCAGCGAGGGCGACTACGCCACGCCCGAGCAGGGCGCCCCCATCGTGCCGCCGGACGGCCCCTGGGAGCTGTGCCTGACGATCAACGACTCCTGGGGCTACCAGCACCACGACCACAACCACAAGTCACTGGCCCAGCTGGTCCGCTACTTCGCCGAGACCATCGGCGGGGGCGGAAACCTGCTGCTGGACGTCGGTCCCATGGAGGACGGCACGATCCCGCAGCCCCAGGTCGAGCGCCTCGAAGGGCTGGGGGAGTGGATCCGTCGGCACGCCGACGCCGTGTACGGGACGGTGCGCGGGCTGCCGGCCGGGCACCACTACGGTCCGAGCACGCTCTCCGCGGACGGCCGCACCCTGTATCTCACCCTGTTCGACATCCCGCGCGCGGAGATCGGCGTACGGGGTCTGGTGACGCCGGTCCGCAAGGTCACCGTCCTGGGCACCGGTACCGAACTCGGCCACCGTGTCGTGGGCGGGCTGCACGAGGCGGTCGGTGTGCTGTGGATCGACCCGCCGGCCGAGGCCGACCTCGACCCGTACGCCACGGTGCTGGCGGTGGAACTGGACGGCGAGCTGGAGCTGTACCGGGGGTCGGGCCGCTTCTGACCCGGCACGGGAAAACGGGGGCGAGCGGGCGGCCGCTCCCCGTGACAGCGGCCGACCGACCCGATCCCCCGTGCCCGGGGATCCCCCATTGATCCCCGGCTTTCCCCGTTGCCCCCGTTGGTGCTTCCCCATGGAACTGTGTGGATCACTGTGCTGCGCCGCAGGCCCACCGGGGCCCCCGTACCCCCGTTGTCCCCCGTCGTTCCCCGGTGGCCCTCACGGTTACATCGTTAAGAGCGCGCACCCGGGGCCCTGATACACCTCCCGCGAAAAAAAGTCCCCCGGACCTGGATCCGGGGGACCGCACGGGTCGGAGCGGCCCGCGGTGGGGGAGCGGGACTCAGCCGGTGAAGCCGGCCGTGATGGAGGTGAACTGCCAGGTGCTCTGGCTGATGCCGGAGCAGTTGCTCACCACGCCCCCGCCCGGGCACGGCCGGTCGCGGTTGACGGACCAGTAGGCGAGGCGCGCGATGTGGTGGGAGTTGGCCCAGTCGCGGATCTGGGTCCAGATCGCGGGGGTGGTGTTCTCCTGCTGGTCGGACAGTCCGTTCATGCCGGAGATGCCGATGTGGGCGTAGGCGGTCGCGTCGTCCCATCCGAAGGTGGACTTCAGCTTGGCCTTGAGCCCCTCGGTGGCGTTCACGGTGTTGCCGTACATGTCCGAGCCGCCGCCGAAGTCGAACGGCATGATGGTGAAGACGTCGATGTCGGCGTTCAGCGACTTGGCCTGCTCGATGAGCCGGTTGCCGTAGTACGTCGGTCCGGTGGTCGAGGTCCCGAAGGTGACGATGGTCTTCAGGCCGGGGTTGTTGGCCTTCACGGTCTTCAGCGCGGTGAGGATCCGCGCCTGCACGGCCTCGTTCTCGAACTCGTCCGTGTTCTCGATGTCCATGTCGATCGCCTTCAGCGAGTAGGCGTCGATCACCTTCTGCAGGGCGGCCGCGAGCGCACTGGCGGAGGAGCAGTTGGCGCCGAGCTTGCTGCCCTGCCAGCCGCCGAACGACGGCACGATGTCACCGCCCGCCGAACGGACCTGGTTGATGACGGTCTGGTCGATCCCGCCGGTGAGCGGACGGGTGCTGTCCCACATCGGGTTGCAGCCGCCGCCGTCCAGCATGAACGCCATCGTGAACCACTTGATGCCGGTCGCGCTCATCACCGTGGACACGCTCGGCGGATCGCCCCAGCCCTCGTACAGATAGGGCGCGGCCTGCTTGAACGAGGTCCCGCCGCTGCCCGCGTTCGTCGTCACGGACACGGAGTTGGAGGCGCCGGAGACGTTCCCGGCGGCGTCGCGCGCCCGCACCGTGAAGGTGTAACCCGTGCTCGGGGACAGCCCGTTGACCGTGGCGGAGGTCCCGGAGACGCTGAGCACCTGCGCGGACCCGCTGTAGATGTCGTACGCGGTGACCCCGACGTTGTCCGTCGAGGCGGTCCAGGACAGCGACACGCTGGAGGACGTCTTGCCCGTGGACGTCAGCCCGGTCGGTGCGCTGGGCGCCTGGCTGTCCGAGCCGCCGCCCCCGCCGGGCCCGTCCAGGCTGATGTCGTCGGCGTAGTAGGTGCCCTGGGCGTACCAGCCGTGCACATAAATGGTCGCGCTGGTCTGCGAGGCCCCGGTGGTGAAGGACACCGACAACTGGCTGTACGCCGACGGCGACGACGTCCAGGTGGAGGCGCCGCCGTCGACGCCGAGGTAGACGTAACTGCCCCGCACCCAGCCGCTCAGCGTGTACGCCGTGTTCGGCTGGACGGAGACGGTCTGGCTGCACTTGGCGTTGTCGCTCGAACTCACCGCCCCCGCAAGGGCTTTGGAGCCGCCGTGCACGGGCGAGGAGACGACCGAGCCGAGATTGCCGGTGCAGGACCAGGGCGACAGCGCCCCGGACTCGAAACCGGGGTTGGTGAGGACGTTGGCCGCTTGGGCGGTGCCGGGAAGGGCGATGGCTCCGGCGAGGGCGAGTGCCGCGGAGCCCATCAGGGCGAGAACTCGACGCCAGGGGCGTCTACGGGATGTCGTGCGCACGCGATCTCCCTGAAGAGGTGGGGTGTTCGGGAGTGCAGAGCTGTGCAAGGGGGTGCGCAACAAAGTTGGTATGGACCAATCCGCCTGTCAAGGAGAACGGCGAGATTGGTCCATACCGGTGAGGTGATTGTTCTCAGGGGCGCGGGGCTGTGTGGACACGCGGCTCCGCCGCGTGGGCGCGACAAGTCGCAGTCGGCCCGCGCCCGGCGTACGGCCTAGAGCGGCAGTACTTCGGCCGCGGCCGCCGCAGGCGCGTTCACCTCGACGGAGTCGGCCTGCGCGGGAACGGCCGGCAGCAACGGCTCGGTGGTCTCTTCCGCCCGCTGCTGGGGCAGCGAGATCGAGCGGAGCTGACGCGGCCCCGACACCACCGTGTAGTCCTGCCCCAGGAACGGCGGCACGACCTCACCCGGGTCCTCACCCAGCGCCAACTGCACAGCGGCCCAGGGCGCGTTGACCCCGCAGAGCGACAGCTGGTGCAGCCCGCCGGCCGGCCGTGTGTTGACGTCCATCAGCACCGGCTGGTCGCCGAACATCCGGAACTGGATGTTGGACAGGTAGTGCAGTCCGAAGCCCTCGGCGATGCGCCGGGCCGGCTCCAGCCACTGCTCGTGCAGCGTGAAGCCCCGGCGGCGGCCGTTCTTGCTGCGGCCGATCGCCATCCGGACGATGTTGTCGGGGCCGGTGAGGCAGTCCACCGACACCTCGGGCTGCTCCAGACGCGGCATCACCAGCCAGTCCACGCCCTCGTCGGACTGCTTCAGCGCCTCGACCACCAGATCCAGCTGCACGTACGGCGTGGGGAAGCCGCTGAGGTGCATGAGCGAGAAGGGGGCGCGTGTGATCACACGGAAGCCCACCCCGCCCGCGCCGGACGCCGGCTTGAAGCACGCCTTGTACCCGGCCTCCTCCAACTCCTCTACGGCGGGGACGAGTTCCTCGGCGTTGCGCACCCGGTACCACGGCGGCACGGGCACGCCGATCGCCTGGACCGCTTCGTAGGCGACCACCTTGTCCTCGAACACGGCCACGGCCTCGGGCGTCGGCGCCAGCAGGGCCGTACCGATCGCCTCGAAGTCGGAGCGGTGCGCCACGATCGCGGCCTGCTGGAGGCGGGGCACGAAGACATCGATGCCGCGGCGCTGGCACTGGTCGAGGGCGTACTCGACGTAGGCGGCGGGGGACAGGCCCTCCGGCTCCAGGTCGGCGGTGTCGGCGGCGGCCAGCACGGGAGAGTCGGCGTCGCCGTGCGTCGCATGGATCTCGACCGCGCGATCGCTCGGATTTCGCCGCAGCTGATCCATGAAGAACACGTTCTCCGCGTACGTGCGGTTGAGCCAGACGCGTACGCGAGAGACCATGCGAGGCCGCCTTTCACGGTTCGCGGGCAGGGCAAAGCAAGCCCGTGCCCGGGCAGGGGGAATGGAGGGTCACCAAACCGCCCTGCTGAAGGGGCGTTCATGGCGGTGGTGTTGGGGCGATCATACGGCTTCCCGGGGGTGCCGCGTGCAACGCGCGTGTTACGGATTTTCTGATCTTGTTCCTGATTGTCGAGAGCTCGGGTAATGACCTGACCCGCCGGTAACCGCACGATCGCGTTCGGCGACCGAGTGTGGCCTTGTCCCGTGCCCATGAATGTGCTGTCGTGGTGACCTTCGTGGGTCGGTGAACGGAGGGACACGAGGTGAGGTCGACGGCCGGCGGTGCCGGACATCTGCTGGCCATCAGCGATCTGCACATCGGCTATCCCGAGAACCGCGCCCTGGTCGAGCGCATGGCGCCGGAGACGGACGAGGACTGGCTGCTGGTCGCGGGGGACGTCTCGGAGAACGTGGCCGACATCCGCTGGGCGCTGAAGACCCTCGCCGGCCGCTTCCGCAAGGTGGTCTGGGCCCCCGGCAACCACGAACTGTGGACCCACCCCTCCGACCCCGTCGGCCTGCGGGGGGTCGCCCGCTACGAGCACCTCGTCGACCTGTGCCGCGACCTGGGCGTGATCACTCCCGAGGACCCCTACCCGGTGTGGGAGGGCCCGGGCGGCCCGGTGGCCGTGGCGCCGCTCTTCCTGTTGTACGACTACTCGTTCCTGCCGGCCGGCTGCACCACCAAGGCGGAGGGGCTCGCGTACGCGGAGGGGACCGGCATCGTCTGCAACGACGAGTACCTGCTGCATCCCGACCCCTACCCGAGCCGCGAGGCCTGGTGCCGGGCGCGGGTCGCCGAGACCGAACGCAGACTCGCCGAACTCCCTGCCGATCTGCCCGTCGTCCCCGTCAACCACTATCCGCTGCACCGCCACCCGATGGACGTGCTGTGGCACCCCGAGTTCGCCATGTGGTGCGGCACCGAGCTGACCGCGGACTGGCACCGCCGCTTCCGCGTCGCGACCATGGTCTACGGTCATCTGCACATCCCCCGGACCACCTGGCACGAGGGCGTCCGCTTCGAGGAGGTGTCGGTGGGCTACCCGCGCGAGTGGCGCCCGCGCCCGCAGCCCCCGGGCCGGCTGCGCCGCATCCTGCCGGCGGGGCCGGAGACGGTGCTGAAGACGGGCGAGGAACAGCGGGAGGCGGCGCGGGAGACGTCGCGGGCGGAGGGCGAGGCCGGGTGATCGAGGAACTGCTGCCGGAGTCCGTGGTGGCCGTCGAGGCCCTGGGGGTGGAGGGCGTCCGGGAGTTCGAGGACGCGCCGCTGTACCCCGAGGAGGAGGCGCTGGTGGCCCGTTCGGTCGCCAAGCGGCGCCGCGAGTTCACCGTCGTACGCTCCTGCGCGCGGCGCGCCATGGAGAAGCTCGGGGTGCCCCCGCAGCCCGTGCTGCCCGGCGAGCGCGGCGCCCCGCAGTGGCCGGACGGCCTGACCGGCAGCATGACCCACTGCGAGGGCTACTGTGCCGCCGCTCTGGTCCGCGCCGCCGACCTGGCCTCCCTCGGCATCGACGCCGAGCCCGACGAGCCGCTGCCGCAGGGTGTCCTGTCCGCCGTCGCCCTGCCGGCCGAGGAGGAGCGGCTCGGCCGGCTGAGCGCGGAGCGGCCCGGGGTGCACTGGGACCGGCTGCTGTTCAGCGCGAAGGAGTCCGTCTACAAGGCGTGGTTCCCCCTCACCCGTAAGTGGCTGGACTTCAGCGAGGCCGACATCGACGTCTCGGCCGGCCCCGCCGGGCAGACGCGCGGTACCTTCCGCGCCCGCCTCCTCGTGCCCGGACCGGTGGTCGGCGGCCAACGGCTCGAACACTTCGACGGCACCTGGACGGCCCGTCAGGGCCTGGTCGCCACGGCGGTCACGGTCCACCACACCTGAGGCAGCCCACGGCCGCCCCGATGATCCCCGTCAGCCGTCAGCCGTCAGCCGTCAGCCGTCAGCCGTCAGCCGTCAGCCGTCAGCCGCTAGCGGCCGGTCGCCGGCTGCCTGCGACCAGCCCCGCGCCCCAGCGTCCGGCGCGGCGCTCCAGCCCCCGGCCCCGCGACCGCGGCCCCTCGCCGTCTCCGGCCCCCCCGCCACCCGCTCACGGCGCCGGGCACCAACTGTGCAGCAGTTTGAAGAACTCCTCCTCGTTGCCCGCGAGTCCCGCCTCCGCCAGGGCCCGCTCCGCTTCGGCCAGTACGGCGGGCGGGACCATCGGGGGCAGCCGGTGGTGCGGCGGGCCGGAGGTCTCGCCGCACGTGCCGCCGAACTCCTCGCCGAAGGCGGCCCGTACGGTGTGCAGGAGCCGCAGATAGGCCTGGACGGCGGTGCGCTCGCGGTCGGTCAGTACGGCAGTGGGCATCGGTCGGCTCTCCCCGTGTCGGCGTCGTCTCCCACGCGCCGAGGCGGCGCGTACGCCGCCCCACGACGGCGCACCTCCCAGCTTGCCGCCCACCACTGACAATCCGGTCCAGCCGCCTTCCGGTTCGCCCGCTTAGCGGAGGCGAAACCTCCCCGAAATCCCCCGGGGAAAACGGTCCCTACGCTGGGAGGAAGCGCTTTCGGCCAACTGTCGACGGCTACAGGACACGCAAGGAGGGCGCGTGATCGACGTCCCGAAGCGTCGCCCGGCGCGCGCCGCGCGACTGCGCCCGGTGGGCGACCCGGAGCCGACCCTGCAGTACCGGGTCGTGCACGGCTACCGGCGTGCTTTCCGGATGGCCGGCCAGGGTCCCGCCCTGGTGCTCATCCACGGCATCGGCGACTCCTCGGCCACCTGGTCCGAGCTGATCCCGGGCCTGGCCCGCACCCATACGGTCATCGCCCCCGACCTCCTCGGCCACGGCGCCTCCGACAAGCCCCGCGCCGACTACTCGGTGGCCGCGTACGCCAACGGGCTGCGCGATCTGCTGACCACGCTCGGCATCGAGTCGGCGACGCTGGTCGGGCACTCGCTCGGCGGGGGAGTGGCGATGCAGTTCGCCTACCAGTTCCCCGAGCGCACCGAACGGCTCATCCTCGTCAGCGCCGGCGGTGTCGGCCGCGAGGTCACGCCCGCCCTGCGGCTCGTCTCCCTCCCCGGCGCCCATCTCGCGCTCTCAGCACTCCGGTTGCCCGGCATGCGTCTCCAAGTCGGCCTGGCGATAAGGCTGATGAAGCTCCTGGACACCGATCTGGGCCAGGACGCACCCGACTTGCTCCATCTCGTCGATGCCCTGCCCGACGACACCTCGCGCAACGCCTTCATCCGCACCCTGCGCGCGGTCGTCGACTGGCGCGGGCAGGTGGTGACCATGCTCGACCGCTGCTATCTGACCGCCGGGATGCCCACCATGCTGCTGTGGGGCGACCGGGACAGCGTGGTGCCGGTCCGCCACGCCCACGGCGCGCACGAGGCGATGCCGGGCAGCCGGCTGGAGATCTTCGAGGGCGCAGGACACTTCCCGTTCCACAGCGACCCCGCCCGGTTCCGCGCCCTGGTCGAGGAGTTCACCCGCACCACGGCCCCGGCCGACTGGAGCCGCGACCACTGGCGCGAACTCCTGCGCGAGGGCCGTCCGACGGCGCACCCGGGTCTGCCCGAGGAGACCGTACGGGACCTGCGGGAGGCAAGTCGGCGCAGCGCGACCTGATGATCGTACGGAGAGGTCAGTTCTGCGGTCCCAGATAGCCCAGCGAGGCCTCGATCCGGCCCGCCAGGTGGTCGCGGCCGCGGCCGCGCGGGGAGGAACCCGCCAGCCATGTACGGCACTTGCTGGCCAGGAGCAGGCCGAAGCTCTCGGCCTCCTTCTCGTCGGACAGGTCGAAGCGGGTGCGTGCGGCGACCCTGCGGACCGTCGCCTGGAGGTCCGCCCCGTCGTGGAGTAAACGGGCCGCGACCGAGGCGCCCTCGACGTGGTGGCCGCAGTGGCCCGCGTTCATGTGCCACAGCTCGTGTCCGAGGATCACCAACTGGTGGTCGGGCGCGGTGCGTTCCTCGATGACGACGAGGTCCTGGTCGGCCATGTCGAGCCACAGCCCGCTCGCCGTGTCGGTGGGGAAGGCCGCCGTGCGGAAGTGGACGGGCCGGCCCCGGCGTCTGCTCATCCCGTCGCACAGCGCGGAGTACAGCTCCGCCGGAGCGGCGGGGGCCGGCAGGGTCAGTTCGGAGACGAGTTCGCCGCTCAGGCGGCGCATTTCCCTGGCGATGCCCACTGTTCTCCCCCGGATCACGACTCGGGCCGCTTCACGCTCTCCAGGAGCATGTCCAGCCACTCCGCGACCTTGTCCCGGTGCTGGTCGGTGGGCAGCTGTGCCGCCCGCCAGGCGATCCCGCGCACGCCGTGGTCCTGCAGCAGCCGCTCCAGCGGGTCCTCGGCGGCCGCGGCGGCCTCCCGTGCGGCGAGCCTCTGCAGCAGCTCCTGCTCGGTGTGCTGGAGGGCGCCCGCGAGGGCCTCGGGGTCCTCCGCCGTGAGGAAGCCGGCGTGGACCCGGAAGAACCGCTGGATCGCGTCGCAGTGCTCCATCGTGGGGCGGCGGTCGCCGTTGATGAGGGCGCCCGCCTGCTGCCGCGACATACCGGCGCCGTCGGCGATCTCCTGCTGGGTGTACTTTCGGCCGTTCGGCTTGAGCCGGGTGCGGCGCAGCAGGTCCAGACGCTGCAGGAACCGGGTCTGGACGTCTGGTTCGCCCGCCGGGCGGCCGCTCAGCAGGGCCTTGACCACGTACTCCGGGACACCGGAGGCGACGGACAGCCGCCCGGTGTCGAACACCTCGGCGTGCGCCACCCCGAGCCGGTCGGCGAGCTGGGCGACACGGGCGACGACGGCCGACAGCAGCACCGTCGCCGTGGCGCCCGGAACCTCGAAGCCATCCGACACCGACAGGTCTCCTACGTCTCTCACGTCCCTCTCACCGGCAGGCGAACGCCGTGAACTGCGTGGAGAGTAGCCCGTCTTTCGAACTCACATCCAGGTCTCGCCACAACTGTGGCCAATTTCAGCCGTCAAGAGCACGGAATGCCACGATAGTTGCCACGTCACATACCTTTCGAGACACTTTTCCGGTCCAGCTGGTGCCTGCCGATGCTCGCCTGTTTCGCGGCGGCCGTGGAGCGCCACGGGCACGACGCCGGACTGCAGGCGATCCGGCGGGAGATCG
>NZ_JBIWGA010000015.1:0-279180 GCF_044763345.1 Streptomyces sp. NPDC096132 | reverse complement strand
GACCCACGGCAACGTCCCCACACCGAACCGAACGCTCAACTACCGTCCTGGACACGGCCACCAGGACCGAGCCACCTCATTGTGTTAGCCGCTATAAGTCTCCATTGAGGTATGCCGGTGACGTCACCATCGAAGACGTGAGGTTGCTTGATTCATTCCTCAGGGATCGCATTGCAGCGTTGTCCCGTGCGGAACGAGGCAGTGACGAGCGGCAGGTAGCGCGAGCTGTGAAGAGCGCGCTATTGCTGTTCGTTGAAACCCTTGAGCATGCACTGCCACTCGCCGGTGCTGCGGCTAGGAAGGGGGAAGTCGAGGAATCCCTCCGTCTCCAAGTTTGCATCGGATGGAATGCCCTGTGGTCTCTGGTGTCTCCGTGGCAAGGGCACGGCGGATACGATCGAAAGCGGTGGCGGCACGTAAAGTACTGGGATGGAGATCACGAAAGTGCGATGAAAGCTCGCCTGGGTTAGCACTCCAGCCGAACCTCTGTATTTCTGTTAGCCAACGGCCTGGCGGTGGGGAGTGTAGCGGGGGTTGGGCATGCGCGGGAGCTGGTGGCTCCCCCTGACCGTGCTGCGGACCCCCGCGGCACTCACCCTCCTCAGCCTCACGAGCATCAACGTGGCGCTGCCGTCGATCCGGACCAGCCTGGACGCGGGCAGCACCGGCCAGTCCCTCATCCTGACGGTCTACACCCTCGTCTTCGCGCTCGTCCTCCTGCCCGCGGGACGGCTGGGCGATGAGTGCGGGCACAGGAAGGTCTTCGTCGCCGGCGTGGCGATGTTCGCCGCGGCGGGCACCTGGTGCGGGCTGGCCCCGAACATCACCCAGCTCGTCCTGGGCCAGGCCCTGGCCGGCGTCGGCGGCGGCCTGGCCATGACACCGGTGACCGCGCTGATACAGCTCCTCTGGGCCGGAGCGCGCACGGCCGTTCGGCATCCTGGGCGCCGTCTTCGGAGGCTCCAGCGCGGCCGGCCCGCTGCTGGGCGGCCTGCTCATCCAGGGCGGCGGAGACATCGGCTGGCGCCTGGTCTTCCTGGTCAACGTCCCCTTCGCCATCCTGGCGGCCATCCTGGGCGCCTTCGTCCTGCCCGCCTCCCAGCCGCGCGGCTCCCGCGGCAGCGATCCGGCCGGCCTCCTGATCTTCATCGCCGCCGTCATCGCCACGATGCTGCCGTTCTCCCTCGGAATCAGCACGTCGAACATCGCCCTGCTCGCCCTGGGACTGGCCCTGTTCGCCCTCTTCGTCGTGATCGAGCGGCGCCGGGAGCGCGCCGAGAGGTTCGCCATCGTCCCCCGGCGCCTGTTCCAGCAGCGCGCCCTGCCGATCGGCATCGTAACGACGTTCCTCGGATTCGCGGGCTTCACCGCCTCGTTCCTGATGCTCGCTCTGCTGTGGCAGGACGCCCTCGGCCACGACGCCCTCGAGGCCGGGCTGCTGATCATGCCCTTCGTCCTCGGCAGTGTGGTGAGCGCGATCAACACCCAGCGTCTGAGTAGGCGTTTCGGCACCAGCATCGTCACCGTCGGCCTCACTCTGATCGCCATCGGTCTTGCGTCCGTCGGAGTACTCGTGCTCACCGTGTCCGCAGCTTCCCTCAGCTTCTGGCTCATGCTCGTGCCGCTGCTGGTGGCCGGGCTCGGCGTCGGCCTGTCCGTGGGGCCCAACACCAATGCCTCGTTCGTCGAGACCGAGGGCCGGGATGCAGGAGTGGCCAGTGCACTGGTCACCACGGCCCAGCGCTGCGGCACCGCCGTGGGCATCGGCCTCCTGCTGGCCCTCTTCTCCTCCCTGCCCGGCGGTCCCACCGAAATGGACAACCAGGCCGTCGCAGCGTTCGTCACGGCTGGTTTCGCCGCCGCGGCAGCCCTCCTGATGATCGCCACCCGACGGAGCAATCTCGACACCAGCACCCGGTAGGCATGGGCTGAAGCCGCGGGGGCGCCGTCGCCCTGTGGCGGGAGTTGGCCGAGCGGCACATCACGGGAGTGTTCGACGGCACCCGCTGAAGGGACCTTGGCGCGCCCTGCAACCCTCAGGGCCGGTGCGCCAGGGAGCGCGGCGGGCGCTTCGTGCGCATGGAAGCGTTTCCGGCGCCGCTCAACATCACCCAGATGGCAGTCCGTCAGTGCCAGTAACGCTCTACAGGTTGCGATAAAACCGTACAAAGAAGCATGGTGCGGTCGACGTAAAGTTACGCCTAGTCACTCATCGTGCCGTTCCCATCAGGTTCCCACCTAGGACAAAACCACCCCTCCGCGACACTCGCGGAGGGGTGGTATGTCCAATTACCTGACACTTTGCCGTGCCCCCGGCAGGATTCGAACCTGCGACACCCGCTTTAGGAGAGGGATTCTCCGATCACGGATAGGGGCTGATCACACGCCCTGCGGTTGCACGCGTGTAGATCATTTAGGAGGTATTTAGGAGGTCAACTCTACGGGCCGTGCTTGCGGAGGTCCACCCGTCCCCACAGCGTCCGCAGCCCGACGTTGCGCATCGCCGACCAGAACACCTCCTCCAGCCCGTCGAGGCGCTCGGCGCGCATCGCCGGAGTCGGCTTCTGGTAGTGCCGCTTGATGCCCGGCCGCCGGTGGCCGGCCGCCTCGAACGCGAGCGGCTCCTTCACCCCGATCTCCGCCTGGAGCGTGTCGTGCAGCGCCCGCAGCGCCCGCATGTCGAGGCCGGGAAGGATCGGCTCCCACGCCGCCCGGTACGCCACGCCCTGCCGCTTGGGCCGCTCGTCGCGCCCGTCGCAGGCCGGCCTGAACGCGCGCGACCAGTTGCCACGCCGCCACGGCTTCCCGGACGGGGTGGCGAAGATGCGCTCGTGCGGCCAGTCCGCCAGGTGCGCGCGCAGCAGCGCCGCCAGGAATGGCGGGACGTCCACGTCCCTCGTCGAGCCGTCGTTCTTCGTGGGCTCCAGTCGCAGCTGCCAGCCCAGCTTGCGGCCGTCCTTGTCCCTCAGCTGGTACTCGGCGAACTCCTCGGTGATCCGCAGGACCGGGCAGACGAACTCACCGGCGCCCCACTGCTGCCGCCGCAGCAGCAGTGAGTTGTCGCGGTGCAGTCCGAGGCCCTCGCCCCACCGCAGCCCCCCGAAGGCCGTGGTGAGAACGTGCACGCCGACGGCCGGGCCCAGGCGCTCGGCGACGAGCACGGCGTCCTCCGGCCGTACGCCGCCATCCCGTTGGATCTTCGGAGGCTTCGGCCGGGCCGCATCGCCGGACGTCGCCCTGGTGCGGCGCCGGCCGAACAGCGGATTCACCTTCACGTACTCGGCGTCCACGGCCGCGGTCATGATGGTGGACATCAGGCTGACGCAGTGCCCGCGGGTGACGTCCTCGACGGGCATGGTCTGTTGCCACGTGTCAACGTCGAACCACGTGATCTTGCCGAGCGGTGTGCCTTCCCACCTCGGCAGGATGTGGTTGTCGAGCCGGTCCCAGCGCGTGCCGTCCGTACGACCGCGCTTCTCCCTCGACTTCATGAACGTCCGCGCGAACTCGCCGAACGTCGTGGTGCGCTTCCCGGGGTCAATCCAGGTCCCCTCCCGGATCAGCCGCTCCTGCTCCTCGCCCCACGCGACGGCCAGCGCCTTCGTCGGGAAGCCGCTCTCGGATCCCTCCCTGCCGTCCGGCAGCTTGTACTTGCAGCGCCAGGTGAACTGCTTCGTCTTGACGCCGTTCCTGACCTTGTAGACCTTCTCTGCCCAGGCCATACAGCCCCCTGTTCCTGTCGCCCGGCCTACGCACACTCGCCGGTGATGCTGCGGACCGCGGGCGTGCGTTCCCACCACGGAGACCTCTCGGACTGCCTCCGGGTGATGTGGCCGGCGCCGCGCGCGCTGATCAGATCAGCGCGCACCGTGTAAGCGATGTACTCCGCATGGTCGTCGACCGCGACCAGGTCGTCGCCTTCCATGATGGCCCGCCTCTCCATGGTGATGGGGATGCGCGGGCCGGGTGCGGCACCGGGCGGACGAGGGCGCCAGCGGATCGCCTGGAGCGTGAACAACTCGGCGAACGCGATGGCGCCCAGATCACTGATGTCGTCGTAGTGGAAGTGGAACCGGCAGCCACTTCCGTCTTCGTAGTCCTCGATCCAGGGCTTGAAGTAGTCCTCGCCCTGGGCATGCCTCTCCACCTCGATCGTGAGCATGACCGATGCTCCGTTCCGCCGAGCGGTGCCCCCCTCTCGGTGACGGTCTGTGCATGCAACCACACGGACGGCTGTAATGCACGTACCTCGTACGGATCAGTCAGGAGTCTGCAACCTCGTCAGCCTCCGGAGGTACGTCGGCGGCCAGGCCCTGGAGGTAGCGGCGGGCCTTGCGGTACCGCGCGGCGATACGCGCGATCTCCTCGGGAGTCGCGCCCTTACGGCCCTGGAGGACCACGATCACGTGCCCGTCGTCCTCGTCGGGGCCGAGGTTGATCACGGCGGATTCGAGTGTCTCGCCCGTGCGCAGCTCGTACTCGACGGCCGGCGGAAGCGGCAGGCCCGACGACGGCACGGAGGGCGGGGGCTCCTCGTCGGCCTCGGACCCGGCGGCCGGGGTGCCACCCGCGTAGATCTCTTCGGCGCGGCCGTCGGGCCAGCCGAGCAGCGCGGCGTAGTCGCGGACCGTCCGGTTGACCTTGGTGAACTTCCCGGCCTCGATGTTCTGGACCGTCGTCCGGCTCGCGCCGAGCAGGTCAGCGGCCTCCGGCTGGGTGAGCCGAGGCCGGCGCGCCTCGCGCGACGCCTGCAGTTGAGCGCCCAGCCTCTTGGTTCCCTCATCCATGAATCGACATTGTGGCACACCGGGTTGCATGCCCATAGCTCAGATTCGGCGCATTGACCTGGGCTTTATTAGGCACTTTGCGCACGGTTGGTTGCATCACGCGCCGCGCGGACACCACCGCGCGCCCCTCGCTGCCCACATCACGTGCCAAGAATGTAGGCAGACTGCTTGCATTTTGTAGGCAGGCTGTGCCAAGAATGTAGGCGTGAAGCCCAACGGACCAATGATCAGAGGCATCCGCCAAGGCAGAAAGCTGAGCCTTCGTGAGCTCGAAGCTCAGACCGGCCTGAACCGCGGATACCTGTCCCGCCTGGAACGTGAGCAGGTGCAGGACGTCGGCTCTGAGCAGGTCCGCCGGGTCGCCGAGGCCCTCGACGTAGACGAGGCCCTCCTGATCGTCACAGAGGAGACCACGCCGTGACCGCCAAGGCCACGAGGACGCGCAGGGCCCCCGCAAAGGCCCCGAAGACGCGCAACTCCCCCCACGTCAGCGCCAGTTCGGCCGAGGCCGAATTCCGCCGCTGGACGCCGGACGAGGTCGCCGCGCTGCAGCTGCTGCCCTACCGCAGCGCCCGCATCGTCCGCGAGAAGTGCTACCGCCGCGAGCTCCACCACCACCGCGACGGCGGCCGCATCACCTTCACCGCTGAAGACCTGCGCCTCAACAACCAGCTCGGCGCCGTCCAGCCGCTCAGCGCCTGACCGGCCCCGAACGCGCCGAAGGGCCGCTCCGACTTCCCGGCCCGAGCAGCCCCCGACCGGCGCCCCCACCACAGAGAAAGCAGAGGTCACCGTGACCACCGAGACTACCGCCCCACCGACCGCGCTGGCCGCTCAGGCCAATGCGATCGCCGCGCTCACCGCGCTCCTCGACCAGCACCCCGGTCTGCCGGCCGCGTACTTCACGGTCGAGACGCCGCACTACGGCCTCCCGGCCCGGCTGGACATCCAGCTGCACATCCACGAGTTCGAGCCGTGGCGCGAGGCCCTCGGCATCGACACCGCCGACGTCCAGCTGCACGTCACCGTCTCCAACCTGTGGGTCAGCGCTGAACTGGAACGCACGGGCGTCCCCCTCCACGTCACCGCGTTCGCCAACCCGCTGACGCCCGAGCAGCACAGCATGCCCCGCGAGCAGGCCGAGGTGACGGCATGAGCCCCCTCGCCACGCTCCGCACCTTCGACGGCTCCGAGTGGGAGCTGCGCGCCACCACCCAGACCGGCACCGCCCTGTACGCGGTGAAGGGCGCCCCGAAGTGCTGCCCGCCGTACGTCATGGCCACCCTCGCCGAACTCGCCGAGCACGGCATCCAGAGCACCGAACTTGCGGCCGCCGTCACCGAGCTGGGCGCCCTGCCCGTCCCGGCCGGGGACGCCGCAGCGCCGCTGGCCGTGTTCCGGGCTCAGCACGACTCGATCGTGATGGGCCTGTACACCACGGCGGCTGAGGCCCGGAAGCACTGCGAAACCGAGCTCCGCCACGAGTGGCCGGACTCCCTCCTCGACTGGATCGAGGACGAGGAGGACGGCATCGCCGAGCTGGTCGCTGAGTCCGCCGACGGCGAGAACCCGACGGGCTACGTCGTGACCGCGCTGGAGGTCGCCGCCGTGTACGACGAGGGGGCCGACGAGTGAGCGCCGGCCGAAGCCGCGGAAGCGACCGCTTCACCACCGCTGGCTCCAAGAACACTGCCGCCGAACTCGCCGCCGCCACCCGCGTCATCCGCACGACGGTAGAAGACAAGGACGGCCAGGACCTCCTCCTCGACATCCTCGGCCTCACCAAGCCGCGCAAGGGCCGCCCCACGGTGGACTACGGCCACGGCGACCGCCGCACCTACAACAAGGGCTGCCGCTGCGACGCCTGCCGCGAAGCACAGCGCCAGTACTGCGCCAAGCAGCGCGAGAAGCGGGCCAAGAACCCGGCCCGGGCGGACCGAGCGGGCCACGGCAAGGTCGGCACCTACCGCAACTACGGCTGCCGGTGCGCGGCCTGCAAGGCGGCGAACACCGACACGACCCAGGCCTACCGCTCCCGCCAGCGCACACGCGCAGCCGTGCAGAGAGGGCCGCCTGATGCCCGAGCCGATCACCCGCCGCGCGTACCTCCTCGCCGCTGTGCAGCGCGAGCCGGGACCCGTCAGCACCCAGCGCGCCGCCCAGCTCCTGGAGGGCTCGCCGTGGTCGACGAGCGGCCGCAACACCGTCCGCAAGGACCTGCGGGCCTTCGCCGCCCGCGGACTCCTGCACCCCTGCCGCCTGCCCGACGGCCGCCGCGCCTACCAACCGACCAGCAAGGACAGCAACTCATGAGCACCCGCACCCTCCCGCACGACCCGTACATCGCCGCCATTGGCGACGCCCTCGCCTCCGCGGGCCTGGAGCTCACCGACCACTGCTGGACCGACGACTGCGAGACCCGCGGTACGTACTGCTACCTCAACGCCGTCATCACCCTCGACCCGTCCGGCTCCATTGCCTCCGGCGACGAGGGCGACGCGGCCTGGCCGCACGGGCTGATCCTGATCTGGGAGTGGCACACCGGCATCGAGGCCGAGTACGGCGAGCCTGACCGCGGCCCCATCTGGCAGTTCGCCGAACTGAAGGGCGACAGCTCCAACGACTTTCCGACCGAGCTGCCTGTCTACGGCTACGCCAGCCCGGCCGCCGTCGTCGAGGCCGCCCGCAAGGTGATCGACCGCAGCATCGGCGCCGGCCACTTCTTCAACGGCGGCCGGGCGGCCTGGGACGGCGGGATCATCGGCGACTCCTGGGAGCGCGCCGACGAGCTGAACGCCGCGTGCGAGGCCTGGGGCAAGACCGAGGGCGCGGCCTGATGACGCGCACCAGTGGCTCCGACGAGGTCGGCGAGAAGCTCGCCGAGCGCATCGCCGACTTCATCGTCGACACCGCCGTCAACAGTCCCCGCTCGCTGCAGAAGCGGCTCGGCCCGTCCGAGGTCGGTGACCCGTGCGAGCGACGCCTCACCTACAAGCTGCTCGACTGGCCCGCCGCCGTGACCGAGCAGGACCCGGCCGCCAGCATCATCGGCACCGGCTTCCACTCCTGGATGGAAGAAGCCTTCGAGCGGAAGCAGGCCCCGCTGCCCGACGGCCGGCCGCGCTACCGCATCGAGGAGCGCGTTACCGTCCGGCCCTCGCTCGTCGAGGGCGCCGTCGTCGCCGGGTCCTCCGACCTGTACGACCGGGCGACCGGCACCGTGTGGGACTGGAAGCTCGTTGGCCACACGTCGCTCGACGAGTACCGGCGCAAGGGCCCCGGGCCGCAGTACCGCACCCAGGCGCACCTGTACGGCCTCGGCCAGGAGAACGACGGCGAGACCCCGAAGCGCGTGGCGATCTGCTTCGTCGGCCGCTACCACGAGCTGCGCGTCCACGTCTGGACCGAGCCGTACCAGCGGCAGATCGCCCTCGACGCGCTCGCCCGCCTCGACCACATCAAGGCCCGGCTCACCGCCTCCGGCGACGCCAACGCCCCCTACGACCACGCCTGGTGGTCCCAAGTCCCCGCGAGCGAGCAGGCCAAGTGCCGGTTCTGCCCGTGGTTCAAGCCCGGCGCCACCGACCTCACCGTCGGCTGCCCCGGCACCGCACAGCCTGCCGAATCCCGGCACGGCTTCGAATCCCTCATCGCATAAGCAAGGAGCATCAGCATGGACGCGAACAGCTTCCTCATGGGTGGCGGCGGCGCCCCCACCGCCAAGTTCCCCACCCCCGGAACCGTCGTCGGCGGCCACATCACCGAGCCCCCGCAGGTCGAACAGCAGCGCGACATCCAGAGCGGCGAAAAGAAGTTCTGGAACGACGGCAACCCGATGATGCAGCTCGTCGTCACCGTCCAGACCGACCAGCGCGACCCCGCCATCGACGAGGACGACGGCAAGCGGCGCATCTTCGTCAAGGGCCAGATGAAGAACGCCGTGGCCGACGCCGTCCGCGCCGCGAGCGCGAAGGGCCTCGAGGTCGGCGGCATCCTCCGCGTCCGCTACACCCACGACGGCGAGCAGAAGCAGCGCGGCTACAGCGCGCCGAAGCAGTACGAGGCGCACTACACGCCCGCGGCGGCCGCGCAGCTCCAGAACCAGCCCGCTGCGACGGCACCGGCCGCGCCGCCCGCGCAGGCGTACGGGCAGGTGCCGCCCGGGGTGAACCCGGTCACCGGCGAGATCAGCGCCCAGGCGCCCGCCGGCCTCGACCCGCAGCAGTACGCGGCCGCCCAGCAGAACCCGAACACGGCCGCGCTCCTGCACCAGGTGCCGCCGCAGCCCGGCCCGCAGGCCGGCGGCGAACCCCCGTTCTGATCCCGGCCCCGCCCACGCCGTCCCGCCGCCGCAGCCTCGCCGCGCGGCGGCGGGACGGACCAACCCACCAGAGAGGACCGGGCAGTGACCGACCGCCCGTACACCGACGAGGACCTCCGCGCCGAGGCCGCCCGCCAGCACACCGCCCTCACCGACGACCCCGACTTCATGGGCGTCGGCGAGCAGATGGAGGGCCGCCGCATCCCGTCCACCGACGACGGCCTCGGCGGCATGGGCTGGGACGGCCTGCCGAACGAGCACTACGACGAGGCACGGCGGAAGATCCACGACCTGATCAACAGCGCCGCCAACGTGTCCGAGTGGGCCATCGGCCTCGGCGCGGACGGGCTGGAGCCCGGCGGCCACTCCCTCACCGTCGGCGCCGCTGACAAGCCCATCGCCCGGATCCACTTCGCGTTCGAGCCCGGCATGCCCGAGCGGATGCGGATCGCCCTCGTCGAGGGCCTCGGCCAGTTCATCGCCAACGCCCTCTAGCCACCCCACCAGCAGAGAGAACACGTCATGTCCAAGGTCACCATCGACGCCGAGACCGCCCGCCACGTCCTCCACCACTACGGACGCCCCGGCGGCTTCCGGCCCGGCCGGTTCACCGTCCTCCTCATGGAGGCCATCGACGCCGCCGACGTCGTCAACACCGCGCGCCTCGCCACCGCCTACCCCGAGCTGGTCGCCGCGATGGACATCGCCGCCAACCGCCCGGACGGCACCGCCCGCCTCCAGCGCATCGCCGGCATCCCGGCCGCCACCACCAACTGACCAGCGAGGAAACGACCATGGCCTTCATCGGACACCGCTGCGCCTGCGGGCACAACGACCTCAACCACACCAAGAGCGACACGGGCAAGCAGATCTGCACCGCGAAGGCGGGTGCGTCCTGCGGCAAGAGCTGCAAGTCCCAGAGCGAGTCCGAGGTGATGCCCACCTTCGACCGCAGGGGCCTGCGCATCAAGCGCGTCATCGCCCCGGGCGACGGCCTGGAGACCGAGAGCGGCAGCCCCGTCGTCCGCACCTGTGCGTGCGACGCCTGCCAGGCCCTCTACGAGCAGCTCGCCCCTGCCGCCTGACCCTCCTCGTCCAGGGCGGCCCGGCCTCTCCACGGGCCGCCTTCTCCGCCCGCCGCCGCCCCGCTTCCCCCACGGGGACGGCGGCGGGCAACCACAGCAAGGAGCACACACCTTGAGCACCACGCCGGACACGCTCACCACCGCCCTCGCATGGCACCGCGCGGGCGCGAGCGTCGTGCGCGCGGCCGCCGACGGCACCAAGGCCCCCCTCGGAGGCTGGAAGCCGTACATGAAGGAGCGCGCCAGCGCCGAGCAGCTGCACGCGTGGTTCGTTGGCGGGCACCCCGGCATCGGCCTGGTCCTCGGCGAAGTCTCCGGCCACCTGGAGATGCTGGAGTTCGAAGGCCGCGCCGTCACCGAGGGCGTCGCCCGCGAGTTCGGCGAGATCTGCAACGACTCCAGCATCGGCGACCTGTGGCAACGGCTGCGCGAGGGCTACCTCGAATCCACCCCGTCCGGCGGCGCCCACCTCATCTACCGCGTCACTGGCGGCCCCGTCCTGCCGAACACCAAGCTCGCCCGCCGCCCGGCCAACGCTGCCGAGCGGGAGGCCAAGCCGCGCGACAAGGTCAAGCCGCTCATCGAGACCCGCGGCGAAGGCGGCTTCGTCGTCGTCGCCCCCTCACACGGGCCCGTCCACCCCAGCGGCGGCGCCTGGCGCATCGTCAACGGCGGCCCCAACACCGTTCCCGTCATCACCGCCGACGAGCGCGACGCACTCTTCGCCGTCGCCCGCATGCTCGACCAGATGCCCGCCGTCGCCGAGCAGCCCGCCCCGGCAACCGACGCTGCGAACGCCTTCCTCCTCGGCGGCGGCCAGGCCCTCGAGGAACCCGGCGCCCTCTCCCCGCTGGACGACTTCGAGCGCCGCACCCCGTGGGCCGACATCCTCAAGCCGCACGGCTGGACCCTCGTCCGCTCCTCCGGCCAGACCTCCTACTGGCGGCGGCCCGGCAAAGACCAGGGCATGATCTCCGCGACCACCGGTCACGCCGCCGACCGCGACCGCCTGTACGTCTTCTCCACCTCCACCGAGTTCGAGCCCGAGCGCCCCTACACCAAGCCCGGCGCCTACGCCGTCCTCAACCACGGCGGCAACCACTCCGCCGCCGCCGGTGAACTCCGCCGCCAGGGCTACGGCAGCCCCCGCCAGCCCACCCGGCACCTCGCCGTCGTTCCCCCGCAGCCCGCGCCGGCCACCGACGGCACCGCCGCCCTCCAGGTCGACGAGGCCGCCCCCGCCGCCGCCAGCCAGTGGCCCGAGACGTTCACCGACGACGGCAACGCCCTCCTCTACGCAGGCCACGTCGCCGAGCAGCTCCGCTACGTGCCCGAGCGCGGCATGTGGCTCACCTGGTCCGGCCACCGCTGGGCCTGGGACGAAGCAGGCCACGCCGTCGAGCTCGGCCGCGCCCTCGTCCGCGCCCTCGACACCCGACGCTTCGCCGACAACGACGACCTCCTCAAGGCCGCCCGCAAGCACAAGAACAGCAGCCTGAGCCGCAACCGCATCGGCGCCATGGTCGGCCTCGCCCAGTCCGACCACCGCCTGGTCGCCCGCGTCGGCACCCTCGACTCCGCCCCCCGCCACCTCTGCACCCCCGGCGGCATCGTCGACCTCACCACCGGCGCCATCACCCCCTGCACCCCCGACGGCATGCACACCCGCTCCACCCCCGTCGCCCCCGACCCCCACCACCCCACACCCCGCTGGAACGCCTTCCTCACCGACACCTTCGGCGGCGACCTCCACATGATCGGCTTCGTCCAGCGCCTCGCCGGATACTCCGCCAGCGCCGACACCGGAACCCACGTCTTCCCCTTCCTCCACGGCGCCGGCCAGAACGGCAAGTCCGTCCTCATGGACGTCCTGCGCCACCTCCTCGGCGACTACGCCGGACCCGCCCCCGCCGGATTCCTCATGGCAGGCAAGCAGGAACACAGCGAGGAGATCGCCCGCCTCCAAGGCCTGCGCCTGGTCGTCGCCTCCGAGATCGACCCCTCCGCCCGCTTCGACGAAGCCAAGCTGAAGGAACTCACCGGCGGCGACACCCTCACCGCCCGCTACATGCACCAGGGCTTCTTCACCTTCGAACCCACCCACCACCTGTGGCTGATGGGCAACCACCAGCCCCGCGTCAAAGCGGGCGGCAACTCCTTCTGGCGGCGCCTGCGCCTCGTCCCCTTCGAGCACATCGTGCCCGAGGACAAGAAGGTCGAGAACCTCGCCCGGATCCTCCTCGACGAGGAAGGCCCCGGCATCCTCGCCTGGATCATCGCCGGAGCCATCGCGCACTTCGCCGGTGGAGGCCTGCGCGAGCCCGCCTCCGTCAAGGCCGCCACCAACGCCTACGCCGCCGAAGAAGACCACATCGGCCGCTTCCTCGAGGAGCGCTGCGTGCGCGGCCCCGCCGCCCACGTGCGCACCGCGACGAAGCTCGTGCGCTCCGCCTACGAGGAGTGGTGCCACGCCGAGGGCGAGCCCTCCATGGACGCCCGCACCTTCGGCAGGGAACTCGCAGCCCGCGGCATCGTCCGCAAGACCAGCAACAACAAGTACTTCTACCCCGGGCTCGGCCTGCTCGCCGAGGGCGACGTCGACGAGCGCGAAAGCTGGTGACCGCCGTGGGCAGTGCCGTTGCAGTGCCGTTCAGTGCCGTTGCAGTGCCGTTGGCAGTGCCGTTGAAAACCGCCCGTTCTCGCAGGTCACAGGCATGCAGTGCCGTTAGTGCCGTTGAATTCCCCTATTGCGCTCACACGCACACGCGCGCGCACATGGGGCGCCGACTTTGTGCGACTTCAACGGCACTAACGGCACTGATCGCCCGGAAACCCGTCTCCACCTGCACAGACGTCAGTGCCGTCACACCCGTCACCAACGGCACTGCAACGGCACTGGCAACGGCACTGCCCACCCGGTGGCCCCGATGACCGCCCCCCGCTGGCCCAAGCCGACCGCCGCCGACCACGCCCAGGCGTCCGCCGAACAGGTCCGCGAACAGCCCTGCCCCCGATGCGGAGCCCCGACCCTCACCGCCCGCACCCCGGACCGCGTGTGCGCCGTCGACGTCCGCGCCAACCCCACGCCCCTCGACCCCACCGCCGAGATCCTCGCCCGCCTCGCCGGACGCCTCACCTGGTGCCTCACCGGCGGCGCCAACATCCCAGCCCGCATCCGCTGGCGCGACCGCTGGCACATCGCCGCCGGCGCCTGCACCCACACCGTCATCGCCGACCACCACTGCCAGCCGCACTACGTCCAGGAGAGCCTCGGATGACCAACCCCCAGAAGGCCAAGGGCAGCGCCTGGGAGCGCGCCATCGTCACCGCCCTCCAGACCGCCGGCTGGCCCTTCGCCGAACGCCGCCTGGCTGGATCGTCGAAGGACCGCGGCGACATCGCCGGGGTCCCCGGCGTCGTCATCGAGGCCAAGAACACCGCCACCCGGAAGCTTGCCGAGTGGATCGACGAGGCCGACCTGGAACGCGCCAACGACGGCGCCTGGCTCGGCGTCGTCTGGCACAAGCGCGTCGGCCGCGCCTCCGCCGCCGACGGCTACGTCACCATGACCGGCGCCCAGTTCCTTGCCCTCCTCGGCCAGGCCCTCGACATCCAGCCGACCCTGCCCGCCGAGGACGGTGAAGCGGCATGACCGAGCAGGCCGCGGCCGTCACCGGCATCCCGGCCGGCCTCACCGTCCGCGGCCTCGACCGCGACCAGACCCCCATCGCCGACTGGCTGTGCTCCTGCGGCCACCACGAACGCGCCACCGGCCGCGACCCGGTTCGCGACCTGACCGCTCGCGCCTGCCCCGGTCGGTGCCCACACCCCACGGCGGCCGCATGACCATCGCCGCCCTCCGCCGCCTCCTCGACGAGATCGACGAGCAGGGCGGCCCCGAAGCAGCCCGACAGAACCGACTCCACCTCCCCGACAACACCCAGGAAGGAACCAGCCCCATGGCCCAGCCCATTCCGCAACTGCCACCCGCCGACCACAAACCCGCCCTGGCCCCCACCGAGGCGATTCCCGTCGGCCACCTCCTCAAGTGGGGCGACGAGCACCCGGACGCCGACGTCCGCGACCAGGCCGCCCGCGCCCGCATCGCCCTTACCGGCCTCCGCCGCAGGCACGTCGCCGACCAGGAGCTGGCCGCCGTCACTGCTGAGGCCGAGCAGCTGGAGAAGCGGCTCGCCGAGCTGCGGGCCCGCGAGGCCGAGCTGGCGCCGACCAAGCCGAAGCGGAAGCCGCCCGCGCGCGACTACGACACCCGCACGGTGCGCGCCTGGGCTGCCGAGCAGGGCGTCGAGTGTCCGCGGGTTGGCCAGATCCCGAAGCGCGTACTGGACGCCTGGCGGGCCTCGCTGCCGCAGGCCGGATGAAGCACGCACGACCGCCCCGCAGTCGAAGTGCGGGGCGGCCACCCACCCATCACACCACGGAGGACACCGTGTCCGAATCCCGCCTCACCGCCGCCGACCTCGACGCCATCGAAGCCCGCGCCAACGCCGCCTACCCCGGCCCCTGGCACTGGCGCGGCAACACCGAAGCCCGACATTTCCGTCTCCAGTCCCCGACCAACGGCGGGATGACCGTCATGGACTTCGTCCGCTACGGCATGAACGGCGCGCAGCCCCGGTTTGCGATCGACGGGATCATGCACAAGGCCGAGGAGCTCGTCGAGTACGAGGTGGCCGCCTGGTCGAAGGACATCTACCGCAAGGACGTCTCCGGCATCGGCCATCCGGACGCCCAGTTCATCGCCCACGCCCGCGAGGACGTTCCCGCCCTCCTCGCCGAGATCCACCGTCTCAAGGAGCAGCGGAAGTTCCTCCTCGCGCAGCTCGCCAAGCGGGACGCCGAGACCGGCCGCGGCGATAAGGCACTTCGTGAGTTCCTCTCGGCTGATCCCGAACTTGCCGAGACGACCACCACCGAGCAGCCCGCCGAAACCTGCGGCAAGTGCAAGAGGCCGTTCAACCCCGCCGACCCCCGATGGGACGGCAGCGCCAGGTACGCCAGTACGCCGTTCTGCCGCCGCTGTATCGACGCCTGCCACGAGGCCAGCGACGCCTTCCACCGCTGCGTCATCTGCGACCGCTGACCATCCCGCCCGACCACACCACGGAGGAATCCATGACCGCCCGGCAGATCAGCCTTGACCAGCCCCGCCGGATCCAGCGCCGCCGTATCAAGGGCTGGCGCGCCCCGGCCGGCGCCGTGTACGTCGGCCGCGGCAGCGTCTGGGGCAACCCGTGCACGCAGGTCCGCATGCCCGCACTCGACGGTGCCGAGTGGGAGCGCGAGGGCCGCCTCGGTAAGACCTCCGGGCAGCGGCACGCCTTCGTCCACCCGGACAAGACGATCACCTGGCACCTCGTCCAGGACGCCACTCCCGAGCAGGCGGTCGCCATGTACCGCCAGTCGCTGGCCGAGCGCCAGGACCTGGCCGAGAGGGCGCGCCAGGAGCTGAGGGGCCGGGACCTCATGTGCTGGTGCCCGCCCGGCCAGCCGTGCCACGCCGATGTGCTGCTGGAGCTGGCGAACGAGGCCGACGAGCAGTGAGCAACAGGACAGCCGCCCCGCAGTCGAGTTGCGGGGCGGCCTCCCCACCCATCACACCACGGAGGAAGACATGCACGAGACCCGGCTCACCTGCCTCAGCCCCAAGGACGCCGCTGCCGTCGTCGAGGAAGGCACCCGGCCCGGCGACACCGTCCACACCGTCCGCCAGGACGGCGCCACCGTCGTCATCGGCTACTTCGACAAGCGCTGGCCGCTCGACGTCGCCGACTGGGCGGCCGAGAACGGGCACGCCTCCGACTCGGCCGCAGCCCGCGTGATCGCGGGGCTGTGATGGTCACCCGCCCGCGCTGTGCCCGCGGCCACTGGCTCCCCACCACCGCCCAGCCCGGCTCGCCCTGCCACTGCACCCTCGTGCCGCGCGCTCGCAGATCCCGGCCGCGCGACCACCACGACCTGTGGGGCCAGGGCCGCTACATCGCCCACCGCCGCATGACCACCATCCGCCTCGCCGGGAGCTACCTGTGACCCTCATCGACCGCGCTCGGCGCTTCCTGTACTTCTGCGCCGGCGCCTTCACCGTCTACTGCGCCACCAACAGCGCCCGCGCCGGTGCCCCCTGGTACGCCGTCGCCTTCCTCGCCGTCACCGCCCTCCTCATCACCGCCGACCTGCGGGACTACCTCGACGCCAACGAACGCCACGCCGCAGCCGTACAAGCCGAACGCGCCAGCCGTCTCAGGGCCCGCGAAGACGAGCGACGGATGCGGGAGGACGCCGACACGCTCGCCGCCCGCCGCGCCCCGCTCACCCCCGAGCAGGTCCTTGGCGCCTCGACTGACGGCCCGCAGTGTGTCTGTGACGCCCCCATCGAGTGGTGGACCGGCCTCGGGGAAGCGGGGTGGATCCACAGCCCCGGCTCCGATACGCGCTGCCTCGAGGCGCAACTCGCGTACCGCACAGCGCCGCCCGCCGAAGCCGAGCAGCTCCTGCGCTGGGGCCGCCGCGAATCCCTCCTCGTCCTCGTTACCCGAATCCAGCGCGGCCGCACCCTCACCGACGACGAAGCCCGCACCCTGCGCGAGCACGTGGAGATGGAGATGCGCGAGGCCGAGACCGCGCGCGCCGTCGCGGCCGGAAACCTGAAGCACGTGCGGATCCTCATTCCCGAGCTGGAGCAGGCGCAGGCCGCCATCGGACGCGCCGAGGACCTCGCTGCCCGGTGGGACCGGGCCCTCGCCCCGGACAAGTCGTACGCCCGAGCTCTACGGCGCGCCCTCGACGGCTCCGACCAGTCCACCATCCAGAAGGACAGCGCGTGAACTGCACCCTGTGCGAGGACCAGGCCGGTGAGGCGTACCTGTGCGAGCGCGACACCCGCGCGCTCGCCGGGCGCCTCGCCGACCTGCCCACCCTGTACGCCGAGGTCGCCGAGTGCCTCGTTCCCCGCCAGCGCGGATGGGGAGAGATCGTCGCCACCAAGAGCGCGGCCGGCCCCCGCTCGCCCCTCGACGAGGACGTCCTCGACACGGTGAACACCGTGCGGGCCGCCGAGGTGATCCGGTCGTGGCGGATCGACGTCCAGCGCGTCCGCTGGCCGCACCACTCGGCGCCGGCCCCGGCCGGGCTCGCCGCGGACTGCCGCTGGCTCGGCATGGAGCTCGACTGGATCGCCGCCGAGTACCCGGCTGCCGGTGACCTCGCCCGCGAGGTGCGGGAGCTGGAGAAGCAGGCCCGCACGATCGTCGGCGACCCCGTCCCGCGCCCGCAGAGGCTCGGCCTGTGCATCGCCGTCACCGACGCCAAGGGCACCGTGTGTGGCGCCGTCCTCGCCCGCCTGCCCGGCGGCCCGGTGCGCTGCCGGTGGTGCCGCACCGAGTACCGCACGGAGACGGATCTGCTGCTTCTGCGGCACTACCAGCCGAAGTTGACGGCGTGACACCCCCAACGGATATCGCACAGGGTGTTGCATGTAACCCCCTGTGCGATATCCTCGAAGGGATGGAAGCGATCCCCTGGAGGGACAGACTCCGTCAGGAAGACGCGCTGCTGGAACAGCTCGCCGCCCAGACGGAAGCAGCCCTCAAACGACGCGCGGCAGCCCTCAAAGACGGGGCCGCCGAACTCGGCAGCGTCTACGCCGTGGCCCAAGACATCGGCCTCAGCTGGACCGCCGTAGCAAGGGCGATCAAGAAACACACAACCGAATAGACGAGGGCCGGACGGCAGCTCTCCCAGGTGCTGGAACACCCGGGAGGCGCGCGCACCGCCCGACCCTCTACCGAACTACCTGATCAGAGCAGGAGTCGGCATGACCGATCATTTCGCGGGCCCCAGCGCGCCCGCAAGTTCCCCGTCCCTCACCGAGCTGCACCGCCTCTGCGCCGAGGACTTCGCCAGCAGCGCCGACCGCCGCGCCCAGGACCACCGCGACGACGCCGACCTGCTCGCCTACGCCGCCGAGGCGGTGGCCGCGCGATGACCACCCGCGAACTCACCAACGGGCAGGGCATTGTCCTCGGCGCCGCCACCACCGCCATGGCCGTCGTCGGCGGCATCGGCGCCACCGGCACCTACAGCAACGTCGTCGCCGAGTTCCACCGCCAGGCCACCGCCGCCGGCGTCGTCGCCGCGGGCGAAGGCCTCACCCTCATCCTCGCGCTCACCATGCTCGGCCTCACCATGCTCAACCAGTCCGCCCCCGCCTGGGTGCGCATCGGACTCTGGCTCGCCCCCATCGCCGCCAGCGGCACCGGCCTGGCCATCGCCGACAGCCCCCGCGAGCGCGTCGTCTACGCCATCACCCCCCTCGCCATGTCCGGCGCCGCCGAAGGACTCGGCCTCATCGCCCGCCGCGTCGTCATCTACCGCACCGGCCGCGACGCCGAAGCCGACCGCCGCAACGCCGCCACCGTCCAGAAGCTTGCCTACCAGCAGGCCCTCGCCTCTGGGCACCCCGACGAGGAGACCCGCGAGGACGCCACCCGCAAAGCGTGGAAGCTGATCGGCCGCGTCGGCGTCGGCGACCCGCAGCTCGGCCAGGACCTCATCGAGGTCTCCCGTGACAAGCTCACCGCAGGCGCCGGCCACGCCCTCGGCCAGATGCTCGCCCTGCCCGCAACACCCCACAAGCCTGTTGCGCCCGCCCCGCGCTCGGCCTCCGCGACCGACGTCCTGCGGACCCGGTTCGCCACCATGGACCCGGCCGATGCCATCCGCCTCGCAGCCGAGGCCCGGCCGGATGCGGCCCCCGGTGAACTGGCCACCATCCTCGGCACCTACAACGTCCACGTCGACGCCGCCGCGGTCGCACTGGTCCTCGGCAACGAGCCCGCCCAGTACACCGTCGACCGCCCTGATGCGGCTGTTGCACCCCAGGTCAGAGAACTGCCCGCGCTCAACGTGCAGGGCGCCGTCGAGGAAGCCGCAACCGCCCTCGGCGAAGACGCCTCAGCCCGCGACATCGCCGGGCACCTCGAGCGCACCCGACGGCTGATCGTCCCCGAGAACCACATCCGCACCGCCCTCTCCAGGGCCGCGAAGAAGACCGAGGCGCCACCGGCCGCAACGCCCGGCAACGACCAGATGCGAGACGGCTACAACTGATGGCCCTCGCGGTGTTCTTCGCAGGCTCCGCCCTGGTCGCCCTCTACGGGCTGTGCGCCGTGGCGCTCCACGACGTCCCCCGCATCACCGGGACCGTCGCCTTCATCCTCACCCTCGCCGCGCTCGGCGTGGCCGTCCTCCGCTAAGGAACCGGCAATGGCACTGCCGCCCCTCGACATCCCCACCTACGGCCTCGTCTCCCTCGGCGGCGTCACCACCGGACTCTCCCTCTTCGCCTGGGACTTCACCCGCTGGTGGACCAGTCACAAGAAGCGGCTCGCCCCCAAGGCCCTCACCGCCCTGGCCCCGCAGATCCTGTGCCTGTCCTACGGCGCCCTCCTCATCCTGTCCGTCGGCGGAATCATCGGCGGGGCCGCCGACTGGTCCCTGTGGGGCACCAACACCGTCGGCGACATCGCCCTCGTCTACGGCTTCGGCTCAACCACCCCGACCGTGACCCGCGCCAGCCATCTCGCCCTCACCCCTGGCGGCCACGCCGCCGTCATCGTCATCAGCGTCGTCATCCTCGCCGTATGCAGCCGCCGGGGCTTCCGCTGGGACTTCGTCCGCCAGATCCTCGCCGGAATCAGCCTCGGCCTCGCGTCCAGCATCGCCGGAGTCGTGGGCTGGGCCGTCGCGCCTACCGTGTCCTGGGCCGGCGACTACGTGGTGGGGCTGCTGTGAAGGCGCGTAAGCCCCACGAGGCACCCGGTGAGGCCGCCGAGGAGACAGCGGGGGAGGGCAACGAGCCAGCCAGCCGCGGCCCGGCCGTCGTGCTGTCCGTGATTGCTGCGGTCGGCGCCTGGCGCACCATCGTCGCCTTCCCCGAGGTGGCCTACGTCGTGGTCGGAAGCATCGGCACCGTAGGCGTGCAGAAGGCACGGGCCTGGCGGGTGAGAAGGACGGACGGCGACGAGGACCTGGCCGTCGAGGACGCCGCGCAGCCCGACGTCGTCGGAGCACTCCGCCGCCTCGTCGGCGACGACAAGGGCGTCCTCCTCACCGTCCTGCAGAAAGACCTTGGCCTCCCCGACACGAAGGCCGTCAAGGCGCTCCTGGAGGCCGAGGGCATCCCATGGAAGGCGTCGCGCACACGAGACGGCAATGGGCCGGCCGTACGTAAGGAAGCCATCCCGCCCGCCCCCTCCCCTTCCCCTGCCGACGCCCATAGCGATGGTTGTTGTTGCAGGTCAGCAGACAACGGCAACAGCAACAACGGCGAAGCCGAGCAATCCCAAGAGGGGATCCGTGTAGAGCGCACCGACGGCGGACTGGTCATCTACGACCTCGCCGACGCCCACCGCCACCACGGCCTGACCCGCCAGTAGACCCCGGAGCGGCCGCCCGCCTGGCAGCTAACCGGCCGCCCCGGTCCCATCCCGATCTCACGAGACAGGACCACCATCATGGCACTCGGATTCCCCAAACCGATCAAGAAGGATGACCCCAGGCTCAAGGGACACGAGACCGTCTACCAGCCGTCCCGAGGCGGCTGGTTCAAGCCCGACAAGAAGCCCGTCCCCGGTACCCCGAAGCCCAAGAACACCTGACCTTGCTGCGCCCCACCGCACCCCCTGCGGTGGGGCGCACGCGCATCATGGGGTCATGGAGTCGCAGATCCTTCGCCCCGGCTACCTGACCGCCCACCAGGCCGCCCGCGTCCTCGGTGTCGACCTCGCCACCGTCCGCCAGCTCGTCCGCCGCGGCAAGCTGGCCCGCGCCGGAGGCACTCCCCGCCAGCCCTGGTACGCCACCGAAGACGTCGCCGCCTACGCCGCAAGCCGTACGACAGCCAAGTCCGCTTGACCCGCAGGTCAGCACGGTGTCACGATCTCCGTGTACAGCCATGCCCGCACGACGGGCACCACAGACCACAGCGAAGCCCCGGTGACCTGAACACCGGGGCTTCGTCGCGTACCTCGGTTAGTCGTGCTTCCGGCGCCACGGCCGGCCTTCACCCCCGGGTCGCACCGTCACGTCTGGCACCTGCCCCGTACGCCGTGCCCTGGTCGTACCCGCCACCGCCCCCACCATCAGGCAGGCCGCGGGCAGCAGCAGGATCAGCCAGCCCTTGATGACGGCCGCAAACACGAGGACCAGCCCCGCCGCGAACACCCCGAGCGCCCAGTCCGAGCGTCCCCCACCAGCCACGGCAACCCCCTTCAGTCGTAGGGCGCACACGGTAGTGGAGGAGCCATGGTCAAGTCCGCACGCTGGCGCGTCTGCTCCACCCCTGGCTGCCCCGAGTACACCCAGCAGGGCAAGTGCGAGCAGCACCGGCGAGCAGCAGAGCAGCGCCGAGGCAGCGCGCGACAGCGCGGCTACGACGCCGAGCACGAGAGCCGCTTCCGCAAGCCGATCCTTCAGCGTGATCCGACGTGCGTGTGCGAGGCCGAGGACCACGGACACGGCCGACCTTGCGGCGAGCCCTCCCGCCACGCCGACCACCACCCCCTTGACCGGCGAGCCCTGGTCGCCGCCGGCCTCGACCCCAACGAACCGCGCCACGGGCGAGGGCTGTGCGGTCCGTGCCACAGCCGGCACACGGCGAGCGAGCAGCCTGGTGGGTGGAACCGGTGACAGGGCGTCAGGCTGATCAGGGGAGATCGTCACAGAGGGTCACATTTCCATGATCAACCGGTGGGGGTGGACCCATGATCATGATCTTTTGGGGGACCGCCGGGGAGGTGCCTGCCAGGTCTGCCGGGTTCAGAGCTTCCGGTGATCTTGCTCCGCTGTCACGCAAGGTGACGGCGCCGATGCCGCGCAAGGCGGCCAACTGGAGTGATCAACATGGCGAAGGGTGGAGCACGCTCCCGGTCCGGCCCGGCCCCCAACCCCGAGGCGCTGCGGCGCGAGCGGGATGCCGGCGAGTGGACGATCCTGCCCGCCGAGGGCCGCCAGGGCGTCTCGCCCGACTGGCCGCTACTCGGCCTCAGCAACCGTGAGTCGGAGCTGTGGACCCGTCTCTGGCGGACGCCGCAGGCCCTGATGTGGGAGCGGTACGGACAGGAGCTGGAGGTGGCGCTGTACATCCGGCGACTCGCCGAGGCCGAGATGCCGGAGTCCGCGGTGAATCTGTCCACGCTGGTGCGGCAGATGGCCGACAGCCTCGGCTTGACCAGCCCGGGGATGCGGGCGAACCGGTGGCGCATCGAGCGTCCCAGCGAGGACGACGAGACGCCTTCGGGCCCGACGCCGACGATCGCGCCGACCTCGGCGCGGGCCAGGCTGAGGGCGGTGTCCGGTGGTAGCGGCTGACGACGGCACCTGGTCGCTCGACTTCCCGGCCCTGTTCGTCGTCCCGGACTGGATCACCCGGCACTGCCGCCTCCAGTCCGTCGGCGGCCTGGACGACAGCCCGCTGCCGTTCGAGATGTACGACTGGCAGCTGCGCATCACGGCCAACCTCTACCGCGTCAAGCCGACCGCCGAGCTGGGCCAGCTCGCAACCGCCTTCCACTACCGGCGGGCGCAGGCCGTGGCACCGCAGAAGTCCGGCAAGGGGCCGTGGGCTGCGTCCATCGTCGCGGCCGAGGCCGTCGGCCCGGTGCTCTTCGGGGGCTGGGCGAGTGGCGGCGAGCGGTACCGGTGCTCGGACCACCGGTGCGGCTGCGGCTGGGTGTACGAGTACGAGCCGGGCGAGCCGATGGGCCGGCCGTGGAACAAGCCGCTGATCCAGATCACGGCGACGTCCGAGGACCAGACCGACAACACGTACCGGCCGCTTCAGGAGATGATCCGTAACGGGCCGCTGGCCGAAGTGATGCGGGTGGGCGAGCAGTTCATCCGGCTCCCGAACGACGGCCGGATCGACGTCGTTACCTCCAGCGCCCAGAGCCGCCTGGGTAACCCGATCACCTTCGCGTCGCAGGACGAGACCGGCATCTGGACCGAGGGCAACGGCATGACGAAGGTGGCCACGACGCAGCGCCGCGGTCTGGCCGGCATGTCGGGGCGCTCGCTGGAGCAGACGAACGCCTGGGACCCCACCGAGAACTCGGTGGCGCAGAAGACGGCGGAGACCAAGGTCAAGGACGTGTACCGGTTCCACCGGCTGCCGCCCAAGGATCTGGACTACGCCAAGAAGCCCGAGCGGCGGAAGATCCACGCCGTGGTGTACCAGGGCAGCCATCACGTCGACCTGGACTCCATCGAGGGCGAGGCCGCCGAGCTGCTGGAGAAGGAGCCGGCGGAGGCCGAGCGCTTCTACGGCAACCGGATCACCGCAGGCATGGGTGCCTGGCTCCAGCAGGACCGGTGGGATGCCCGGCTCGGTCGCCGGACGATTCCGGACGGTGCCCGGATCGTGCTCGGCTTCGACGGCTCGGACGTGGACGACTGGACCGGGCTGCGGGCGGAGACGCTCGACGGCTACCAGTTCACCCCGCGGTACGGTCCGGACCGGCTGCCGTGCGTCTGGAACCCGGCCGAGTGGGAAGGGCAGGTTCCGCGCCTGGAGGTCGACACCGCGTTCCGGGAGATGTTCGAGCGGTACGACGTCGTTCGTGCATACGTCGACCCCCCGTACTGGACCAGCGAGGTCGCAGCCTGGCAGGCCAGCTTCGGCGAGAAGCGCGTGACGGAGTGGCACACGAACCGGGTGGTGCAGATGCACGCCGCGTGCGAGCAGCTGCTCACGGACGTCACGAAGAAGGACTCCGCGTTCTGGCACGACGGGTGCGAGACCACGTCCATCCACGTGCGTAATGCCCGCAAGGCTGCGCGTCCGTCGAACCGCTACGTGCTGAGGAAGGCCACGGTGCTCCAGAAAATCGACCTGGCCGTCTGTTCGGTCCTGGCCCATGAGGCGGCCCAGGACGCCATCGCTTCGGGGCAGGCCGAGCCGCCGCCTACCTACTACGCCTACACGGCCTGAGAGGGGGCGAGCGTGGCTACGGAGGAGCAGGCCCGGCGCCTGGTGGATGTCCTGGCGACAGAACTGACGTCGCGGTCGGGGACGGTGCTGCGGCACGACCGGTACTACCGCGGGCAGCACCCGCTGAAGTTCGCCTCGGACGAGTTCCGGAAGTACTGCGCCGACCGTTACAAGGGCTTCTCGGACAACTGGGTGCAGCCCGTCGCCGACTCACCGGTGGAGCGGCTCACCGTCACCGGGATCCAGGCGTCCGGTGAGATGAAGGCGGACGCCGAGCTGTGGGGCGTGTGGCAGCGCAACGGCCTGGACGCCGACTCGCAGTTGGGGTTCCTCGGGGCGGGCAACGCGGGCCGCTCCTTCGTGCTGGTGTGGGGTGACCCGAGCGACGAGAGCACGCCGTGCGTCACGTTCGAGGACGCCTCTTCGTCCATCGTGCAGTACGAGCCGGGGTCACGGCGCCGGCGGCGGGCCGCGATGAAGATGTGGCAGGACGGCTTCAGCGAGTACGCCACCCTGTACCTCGCGGACGAAGTGTGGAAGTTCGAGCGGCCCCTGTCCTCGGGGGAGAAGAAGTCGCCGCAGATGGCCGAGGCCGACGCGGTCATGGACTCCTGGACGCCTCGCGAGACAGACAACGAGCCGAACCCTCAGCGGAACCCCATGGGTGTGGTGCCGATGGTGGAGCTGCCCAATCGGCCGCTCCTGGCATCCGAGCCTGTTTCGGACGTCTCCGGCGTCATTGCCATGCAGGACGCCATCAACCTGCTCTGGGCGATGCTCTTCACCGGCGCCGACTATGCCTCGCTTGCTCAGCGCATCGTCACAGGGGCGGAGATCCCGAAGATCCCGGTCCTGGACGCGAACGGGCAGAAGGTCGGCGAGAAGCCGATCGACCTGAAGAAGTTCGTCACCGACCGCATCCTGTGGCTGGAGAACCCCGACGCCAAGGTCGACTCCTGGCCAGCCGCCCAGCTCACCGCCTACACCGAGGTCATCGAGGTGTGCGTAGGCCACATTGCCGCCCAGACGCGCACCCCCCAGCACTACCTGATCGGGCGCATGGCCAACCTCAGCGGCGACGCCCTGATCGCCGCCGAGACCGGCCTGGTGAAGCGCGTCGAGGAGAAGACCTTGTGGTTCGGGCAGGCCCTGCGCGAGGTCTTCCAACTGATCTGTCTGGCCCGCGGCGAGGACGACAAGGCCAAGGCTCTGGCCGGGGGAACGGTGCTGTGGCGCGACCCGCAGTCCCGCAACCTCGCCCAGCTCACCGACAGCCTGCTGAAGCTGAAGCAGATCGGCTTCCCCTTCGAATGGCTCGCCCTGCGGTTCGGCCTGACACCGACCGAGGTGACCACGCTGATGGACATGCGTGCTCGAGAGGCCGAGCTCGACCCGGTGTCCGTCATCATGGGCGGCGCCGGCCAGCCCAGCGAGGAGCCAGCGCCGCCCGGGCCGGATCCGGCTGACGGCGGCGTGCCGTGACCGAGCCTTTGACGCTGGCCGCCCGGCACCTGGCACAGCAGCGGCGCATCGCAGCGGCCACCATGGCCGGGGCGCTGCGTGAGTGGGGGATGCTGGACGCGAACAGCCTGCGCGCGTCCTGGAACAGCCTGGGCCCGCGCCTGGTCAAGGTCCTCACCGCCGGGCAGCTCGCCGCGGCCAGCGGGGCCAATGACTATATCAGCTCGGTCGCGGCCTCCGAGGGCGCCGAGGGCGAGGCGGCGACCGTCAACGCGGCCGCGTTCGCCGGGGTCGCGGCGGACGGCCGCAGCCTCGACACCCTGATGCTGCGACCGCTCATCGCCACGTATCGGGCCATCGGCGACGGGGCGACACCCCGGCAGGCCCTCGGCGTCGGACGGGGGCTGCTGGGCACCATCGTGCGCTCCGAGGTTGCCGACGCCGGCCGGGGAGCTGTCGGCGCCGGCATCGTTGGGCGCCGGACGATCCAGGGATACGTACGGGTGGTGCAGCCGCCCGCGTGCAGCCGGTGCGTGATCCTGGCGGGCAAGGAGTTCGGCTGGAACAGCGGCTTCCAGCGGCATCCGCGCTGTGACTGCATCCATCTGCCGACGACGCTGATTGCCCGCCACCAGAGCCGCGGCCGGGTTGGCGCGGACGGCTTCACGCCGACCACGCGGCCGGGCTCGGGCTCGTCCGCGTTCATCGACCCCCGGGCGTACTTCAACAGCCTGTCTCGGGCCGAGCAGGACCGCATTTTCACGGCAGACGGAGCCCGGGCGATCCGCGACGGCGCGGACATGTCCTCGGTGGTCAACGCCCGCCGGGGGATGTACACGACGGACGCCTACGGGCGCCGGGTCGCCGCGACCCGGGAGGGCACCACCCGCCGAGGCGCGTTCTACCGGCAGGAGCGTGCCAGGGCCGAGGCCCGCACCGGAACTCGGTTCGCCCGGGACCGTATCGACGCCCGGCGCGGCCTGCCCGCTTTTCAGCTCCGAACGCCACGCCTGCTGCCGGAGGAGATCTACCGGCTTGCCGAGGACCGTGAGGACGCCATCCGTCTGCTGCGCCGCTTCGGCTACCTGACCTGACCCGGCGCAACGCCGGGTCCCGACTTCCGCAACGGGAGCACTCGCATGGACCTCTCCACCCTGCCCCGCCATGTCCGCAACCACGCGGCTGGCTGGGCACACCCTTACCCGGCCGGCCTCTGGTCGCCGGTCTTCTACGCCGACGGCGACGACGAGGACCAGGACGGCGGCGACGGAGGGGACGACGCCGACGACGACCAGGACGGCGATGCCGACGGTGGTGACGGCGGCCAGGGTGACGACGAGGGCGACGACGCCGACGAGGACGGCGCCGACCAGCTCGGCGACGCTGGCAAGCAGGCCCTCGACCGCATGAAGGAGCGGTGGCGCAAGGAGCGCGAGCGGCGCAAGGCCGCCGAGTCCGAGCGCGACCAGCTCAAGGGCGCCGGCGGGAACGCCGACGACTCGGAACGGATCCGCACTGAGGCCGACCGGGCGGCAACCGCCAGGGCCAACGAGCGGATCGTTCGGTCCGAGATCCGCGCGGCGGCGGCCGGCAAGCTCACCAACCCGCGCGACGCCCTCGCCTTCCTCGACATCAGCCAGTTCGAGGTCGACGAAGACGGCAAGGTCGACGAGGACGAGATCGCCGAAGCGATCGAGGACCTCCTGAAGGAACGCCCATACCTGGCGGCCGCCGCAAAGGCGGCCGAGCCCAGGTTCCAGGGCACGGGGGACGGCGGAGCCCGCAAGGGGCGCGGCGGCCCGGTCCAGCTCACCGAGCAGGACGTGAAGAAGATGACGCCCGAGCAGATCGACGAGGCTCACCGCAAGGGTCAGCTGCGCGACTACCTCGGCGGATAGCCACCCGAGAGGAAACTGATGTCCATCACGCGTTTCCGGCCGGAGATTTGGTCCGCCAAGCTCCTGGTCGCACTCCGCAAGGAGCTGGTCTACGCCGGCCCCGGTATGGTCAACCGCGACTACGAGGGCGAGATCCAGGACGCGGGCGACACCGTCCGCATCACCTCGATCTCCCGCCCGACGATCGGCACCTACACGCCGAACAGCACGACCATCACGCCCGAAGAGCTGACCGACGCCCAGCGCACGCTGGTCGTCGACCAGTCCAAGTACTTCGCCTTCAAGGTCGACGACGTCGACAAGCGGCAGGCCAAGGGCGACGTCATGCCCCAGGCCATGTCCGAGGCGGCCTACGCCCTGGCCGACGTCGTCGACCAGTACGTCGCCAGCCTCTACACGCAGGCCCAGGCGGCGAACCAGCTCGGCACGATCTCCGTGCCGGTGGCCAACCCGGAGTACTTCTACTCCAAGATCGTGGTCCCGCTGAAGGTGGCACTCGACAACGCCAACGTGCCCGCACAGGGCCGGTGGATGATTGTCCCGCCGTGGCTGGAGGGCCGGGCCCTGCTGGACCCGAACTTCATCAACGCCGACCGGTCCGCGGACCAGGGCAGCGCGCTGCGCAACGGCCTCATCGGCCGCGCTGGCGGGTTCAGCATCTACGCCTCGAACAACGCCCCCAACCCGACCGGGGACGACTACGTCGTGACCGCCGGGAACAGCACGGCGATCTCCTTCGCCGAGCAGATCAACAAGACCGAGGCGTACCGCCCCGAGTCCTCGTTCTCGGACGCCATCAAGGGCCTCGCTCTGTACGGCGCGAAGGTCATCCGCCCCGACGCGCTGGCCACGGCCATCGCCTCCCAGACCTGATCGGAGCCCTGAGACATGGCACGCACCACCGTCGCGTACTCCAGCTTCGTCGCCAACAGCGGCGTCGCGGACGCCTCCCTCACCGCCGTCACCCTCAACCCGGGCACCGGCAACGGTCACACCATCGCCAAGGCCGTACCCGAACTGACCGTGCTGCGCGTCGCCGTCGGCGCGACCGGCGGCAACATCACCGTCAAGGCCGGTTCCCTGCCGCTGGCCGCCGCCGGCGGGCAGGGCGACCTGGTCGTGAACGTCACGGCCAACACCATCTCCTGGATCGGGCCGTTCGAGTCCGGCCGGTTCCTGCAGAACGACGGCAGCATGCTCGTCGACGTGGCCGCCGCCGTCGTCCCCGGCACCATCACTGCTCTGCGAGTCCCGAGGAACACCTGACATGCCCGAGACGATCTACCTGCGGGGCGAAGGCGGCGGCATCCACGCCATGGACCTGCCGCTGCCCGAGCCCATCGAGGAGCGCCTGCGCAAGGGCATGCTGCAGCGCGTCAACCAGGACGGCTCCCTGTACACCGAGTCCGACGAGGCCTCCGACGCAGGGAAGGTGCCAACACCCGGGCAGCAGGTTCCCGGCCTGCCGCTGACCGAGCCCGCCAAGACCGCCAACAAGCCGGAGTGGGTGGGCTGGGCGGTTGTGAAGGGCGCCGACCCCGAGGAAGCCGACGGCATGACCAAGGCCGACCTCATCGAGAAGTACGGCACCCCGAGCCCCACCTGAGGAGGGCCGCATGCCGCTTCCCTCACTCGCGACCGAGGCGGACGCCACCGGCTACGGCTACAGCCTGCCGCCCGGGTCCGCCACCGCCCTGCTCGCCCGCGCGTCGGCCCGGATCCGGCGCGCGGCCGGCCAGCCCATCACGGCCAGCGTCGTCACCGTGCAGCTGCCCGTCGAGGACGGGAAAGTCGAACTGCCGGCGCCGCCGGTCCTCGAGGTCCAGGCCGTATCGTCCGTGGACGAGACAGGCGCGCTCACCACGCTTACGGGCTGGTGGTGGGACGGTGAGCACCTGCACGTCACCGGGTGCCCCACCCGCGTGCAGGTCACCTACCGGCGCGGATGGGACACGCTGCCCGACGGCATCGTGGAACTCACCTGCCAGGTCGCCGACCGCCTCGCCAGCACCCCGGCCGCGCTGTCGGCTGGGCTGCGAGAGCGCGCCATCGACGACTACCGCGAGGTGTACGCGACCGAGGCGCTCCAGGCCACCGGCGACCTCCTGCCCAGCGAACTCGCTGCCCTCCAGCGCGAGCTCAGCGCACGCTGCGTGTGGGTGGTGGGCTCCTCGTGACCGCACCCGGCTTCGAGGAGTTCCTCACCCGCGGCCGGGCGGCGGCCGCGGAACTCCAGCGCGACCGGATCCACCTGTGGATGCCCGGCCCGGACGTCTTCGACCGGACCACCGGCACGACCACACCAGGGCCACCGACCGCGGACTACTACACCGGCGGCGCCCGGGTGAAGCCCGTCGCCGCAGCCAGCGGCGAGGAAGTCGACGCAGCGGACCGGCAGATCACCCTGAACGACTTCGAAGTCTCCGTGCCCTGGAGCACCACGGTCACGGAACGCCCCCTGCCGGGCGCCGTCCTCGACGTCCTCGACTCACCGGACACCCGCATGGTCGGACTGCGCCTGTGGGTCACCGGCGTCGAGTTCAACTCCACGGCCACGGCCTGGCGGATCAGAGCGGAGACGAGGTCATGAGCACACGCTTCGACATGGGCGACGTCCGCCGCCTGGAACGACACCTGGCCCGCAGCATCCCCCGCGTCCGGCGCGACGCCCGCGGCGTGGTGATGCGCGGCGCGGTGAACGTGAAGCGCGACTGGCGCAACAACGCCCAGGCCACCGGCCGCAAGCACGCCAAGCATTACCCGCGGTCCGTCGGCTTCGACATCGCCAGGTTCGGGCCGGACATCTGGGCCGCGACCATCGGCCCGGACAAGGCGGGCCCGCAGGGCCCCCTCGGCAACCTCCTGGAGTACGGCTCGGTCCACAACCCGCCGCACAACGACGGCGGCCGCGCCCTGGCCGCGGAGATGCCGCGGTTCCTGGCTCAGATGGAGCTGCTGGCCGCGCGCGGACTGGCCTGGTGGTGAGCCCATGAGCACACCCCCCGACGTCCTCCCGCACCTCGACGCCGTCCAGGCCGCGCTGGAGGCCGTCAACCTCACCGTCTACGTCGGCGGCGCTCCCACCAGCTCCGGGTGGACGCCGCCGGACAAGTTCGCCGTCCTGTACCCGGACCCGGGCATGGCCGTGAGGGCGTCGCTCGCCGACAACCGCACCGACTTCGACTCCACCATGCAGGTCACCTGCGTGGGGAGCGACGTCGAGCGGGCTCTGTGGGTCGCCGCCCGGGTCCGACAGGCCCTCACCACGCCCCTGGCCGTCGAGGGCCGCACCTGCTGGCCGGCCGAGGACCTCGGCGGCCCGCCCGTCCAGCGGGACGACGACGTCACCCCGCCCGTCTACTTCGTGCCGGTCCAGTACCGGATCTGCTCGATCCCCGCCTGACAGGAGAGACCCCATGGCGCTTCTCGCCCAGCAGGTCGTCGCACTGAGCGGCCTGACCCCGACCTACTCGGCCGCCGCCGCGTCCACCACGGTGACGTGCGGCGAACGCAGCTTCCTGCACGTCAAGAACACCAACGGCAGCTCCATGACCGTGACGATCACCGCGACGGCCAAGGTCCGGGGCCAGGCGGCTGCCGACCTCGTGGTGACGGTGCCCGCGACGACCGGCGACAAGATGATCGGCCCGATCACCGCCGACCTGTTCGCCTCCGCCGTCGACGGCACCAGCGCCTCGATCACCTACTCCTCGACGACCAGCGTCACCGTCGCCAGCCTCGTCATCTGACGCTCGCCCCTGTCCCGCCCGCCCCGCCGCCGGGGCGTTTTTCATGCCCTGAGGAGGGCCCATGTCCGACCTGATCAGCGACGGAATGACCAAGGTGGTCTGGGCGTCGTCCATCGCCAACATCAACGCCCCCACCACGACCGAGCTCAACGCGGGCAGCGACTTCACGACCCGGGTCACCCCGGACGGCCTGAAGATCGACCCGTCCACCGCCGACGTCGACACGTCCTCGCTCGCATCGACGTTCGACACGAAGACTGTGGGCCGTATCGGCTTCGACACGGAGCTGACCTTCAAGCGCGGCACCACCGGCGCGGAGGACCTCCCGTACACGACGCTGAAGTACGGGGTGTCCGGCTACCTGGTCGTGCGGCGCGGCATCGCCTACGCGACGGCGTGGGCGTCCTCGCAGAAGTGCGAGGTGTACCCGATCACCTGCGGTGAGCCGCAGAACAGCGCCCCGGCGGCGAACGAGGTCATGAAGTTCGTGTCCCCGATGAAGGTCACCTCCCCGCCGGCGACCGCGGCGACGGTGGCCTGATGCCGAACATCGAGGAGATCCTCAAGGCCGCGACGCCCCGGCAGCGCACCGTCCAGGTGTGCGTCCGGGGCGACCTCGCCTCCGAGGTGGAGCGGCTCACGGCAGAGCTGGCGCAGGTGTCGCAGGAGTGGGAGCCGGAGAGCATCGCTGACGAGCACCCCGGCCGCCGGATCGCCCGCGAACTGCGCGAGGCTCAGACGGCGGCGAAGGCAGCCGAGGTGCCGTTCGTGCTGCGGTTCGTCGGGGACCGCGCGTACAACGATCTGCTGGCCGCGCACCCGTCGGACAACCCCAACGAGCTGTTCGACGACCGCACGTTCCCCAAGGCGCTGATCGTCGCCTCGTGCGTCGACCCCGTCATGACTGCCGAGCAGGCCGAGGAGCTGTTCGAGAAGGTCAACGTGGGTGAACAGAAGCGCCTGTTCGATGCCGCGTGGGAGGTCCACAACGACGCGGCGTCGGACGCTTCCCCTTTCTCGCTGGCCGCCTCCGCACTCCTGGCGGGCCTTGGCGGCGGGAAGTAGAAGCCGCCCGCGCCTGGGGCGTCCCCCGCTCGGTGTTTCTGGGCCGGGTCGTCGGGTCGGGGGAGCCGCTGTGGCTGCCGGAGGACCGGGCGTGGGCGCTCGCCCTGCTGGACGTCGAGGCGGACTCCTGCCCGGAGTGCCGGCAGCCGTGGGGCGAGGCCACCGACCGTGCGAACGAAGAGGGCTACCGGGCCGAACTGATTCGCTGCCACGCCTGCACAGCCTCGGCGCAGGCCGTGAAGGCCTACCAGGACAAGGGCGGCGAGTCCGCAGGGCTGCACGTCCACATCGAGCGGCGCACGTAGCGCACGAGCACGACGGGGGGTGAGCCGTGGCCACCCGCACCGTCAACGTCCGCCTGGTCGCGGACGTCAACCAGTACACCCGCAGCATGCGGCGGGCCGCCGACAACACGTCCCGGATGGCAGGGATCGGGGCAAAGGCAGGCACGGCGCTCGTCGCAGCGTTCGCCGTAGCGGCAGCGGCGGCCGCCAAGTTCGACAAGGAGTTGTCCAACGTCCGAGCGGTGACCGGGGCTTCCGCGAAAGACATGGGCAAGCTGCGGGCGGCCGCACTGGAGGCGGGCAAGACCACCAGCTTCACGGCGACGGAGGCTGCCCGCGCGGAAGCCGAGCTCGCGCGTGCCGGTATCTCCACCGCGGACATCGTCGGCGGCGCCCTGAAGGGATCGCTGGCTCTCGCCGCGGCCGGGCAGGTCGACCTCAGCGAGGCGGCCGTCGTCTCCGCGCAGGCCATGAACACGTTCGGGCTGAAGGGCAAGGACGTCACGCACATCGCCGACCTCCTCGCGGCTGGCGCGAACAAGAGCGCTGCGGACGTGCACGGCCTGGCGATGTCCCTGCGGATGGGTGGCCTGCTCGCGCACCAGACCGGCCTGTCCATCGAGGACACCGTGGGCGTCCTCAGCGCGTTCGCCGACCACGCCCTGATCGGCTCGGACGCAGGTACCTCGCTGAAGGTAATGCTCCAGCGCCTGGTCCCGCAGAGCAAAGAGGCCAAGGGCATGATGGACGCCATCGGCTTCAGCGCCTACGACGCGTCCGGCAAGTTCGTCGGGCTCACCGAGCTCGCGGCCCGCATGAAGACCAGCTTCTCCAAGCTCACGCCGGAGGCCCGCAACGCGGCCATGGCGACGATCTTCGGAGCGGACGCCGTCCGCTCGGCGACGATCCTGTACGAGCTCGGCGCCGACGGCATCAACAAGTACGTCTCCGCCGTCGACGACCAGGGCGCCGCCCAGCGCATGGCCTCCGTCCAGACCGACAACCTGGTCGGCGACCTGGAGCGGCTGCGGGGCGCCATTGAGGTCGCCCTGATCGAGTCCGGCTCGGCGGCCAACGGGGCACTGCGGGACATGACCCAGACGATCACTCGCCTGGTCAACGTCTACAACTCCCTGCCTCCAGACGTCCAGCACGCCGTGACCCTGTTCATGGGGTTCGGCGGCGCCGTAGCCCTGGCCGCCGCCGGCATCCTGCTGCTCATCCCCCGCCTGCACGCCACCACCACCGCGCTCGCCGCGATGGGCGTCACCGCAGCCAGGGTGCGGTACGCGATGATGAGCCTGGGCCGCCTCACCCTGGTCGTCGGCGCTCTCGAGGCGGTCCGATGGGGCACGGAGAAGCTCAACAACATGTTCGCGGACGCGCCTCCGAACGTGACGAAGATGGGCAATGCCCTGCTCAACTTCGCCAAGACCGGCAAGGCAGCCGGCGAGCTGACCCGCGTGTTCGGCAAGGACCTGGACGGCTTCGGCGAGGCCGTGGCCCGCATCGCCCATCCGAGCGTCCTGGACCGCGTCGGCGACTCCCTCTACACCATCACGCACATCGGCGCGAACGACCCTGGTCTGGACGAGGCCCGCAAGAAGATCAAGGGCATCGACGAGGCGCTGAAGGGCCTCGTCGAGGGCGGCGCGAGCGACGTGGCCGCGCAGGCCTTCGCCAAGCTGGCCCGGGAGGCGGAGGCTCAGGGCACGTCCACGGAGAAGCTGCGCACACTGCTGCCGCAGTACGCCGAGGGCCTGACGGCCGCGGACACCCAGCAGCAGCTGACCGCGGAATCCCAGGCCGAGCTGGCGAAGCAGGCGGGGCTGACCGCCGACGAGTTGAACGATCAGCGCACCGAGGCCGAGAAGCTGTCGGACGCGCTGAAGTTGCTCAACGGTGGCGCCATCTCGGCGGCTGAGGCCGAGATCAACTTCCAGCAGTCCCTGGCCGACCTCAACGAGACCGTGAAGGAGAACGGCCACTCGCTGGACGTCACCACCGACAGCGGCCGCAAGGTGAAGCAATCGTTCCTGGACACAGCGAAGGCCGCCCAGGAACACGCCCAGGCGATCGCCGAGCAGACAGGCACGCAAGCGGCTGGACAGAAGGTTCTGGAGAAAGACATCGAGCTACTCCGCAAGGACATGCTCGCGAAGGGCTTCTCCAAGGACGCCACTGAGCAGCTCCTTGCCGCATACGCGCGGCTGCCAGGAAACGTCACCACCGAGGTGGACGCCGAAACTGCGGGCGCCGTGGCAGATCTGCAGGCGGTGCAGGACAAGGTCGCCCACACCAAGGGCAAGAAGATCACCGTTGACGCGCTGACGGCCGAGGCCCGTGCGCAGCTGGAAGCTCTCGGATTCAAGATCAAGAACACCAAGGGCAAGAAGGTTGAGATCACCGTCCCGACCGGCACCCAGCAAGCCAACGTCAACGCCCTCGCTGCCGCGATCCGCCGGCTGACGGACAAGACGATCCACATCACGACGATCCGTGAGGAACGCTCCGTCAAAAGCACCGCGGGGCGCCCGACCACGGGCGAAGGCGGCGTCTCGAAGTACGCCCGCGGCGGCCTGGTCCGCCGCTACGCCACCGGGGGGATGGTGCAGCTGTACCCGTCCGGCGGCCCCATCGTCGGACCAGGCACGGGCACCTCAGACAGCATCCCGGCCCTGGTCTCCAACGGCGAGTACGTCATCAAGGCCGACGCCGTCCGCAAGTACGGCCTGGCCATGTTCGACCGCATCAACGCAAAGCGGTTCGCCTCCGGCGGCCTGGCCGGCTTCACGTACACGCCAACCGGGCAGCCGGTCCTCGGCGGCCCGTCGGACGCGATGAAGCGGTACGACCAGGAGATCGAGGACCTCAAGAAGGCCTGGGACGACCTCAACGCGGCGCTGAAGGCGCAGACGAAGGCCGCCGACGCGCTGAAGGACGCCGAGAAGAACCTCAGCAAGGTGAGGAAGGGGCACCACACCGCCGCGCAGCTTCGCTCCGCCGAGGAGAAGGTGGACAAGGCCCGCAAGGCGAAGCGATCCGCCGACGCCACGGTGGCGAAGGAGCGCCGGGACGTCAACGCGGCTGATGCCGAGTTGGGGCTGAAGAAGGGCGCCAAGGCGCCCAAAGCCTTCGACCTGAAGGCCTACCAGACGCAGCTCGCCGAGTCGCTGGCGGAGACCACACGCTGGCGCAAGAACCTCCAGAAGATCGGCATGCGGGGCGGCGCCGAGCTGAAGAACATGCTGGAGGGCATGGGCGAGGAAGGCTACGCCCTCGTCAACGCCCTGGCGGGGGCGAGCGACAAGCAGTTCAAGGACATCGTCAAGAAGCTCGAGCAGACGGGCGAACTGGCGAAGGCCACGCTGGCGGACTACACCAAACAGCTCAGCGGCTCGACGAAGGAGTCCCAGCAGTTCGCGGCCGACCTCCAGAAGCTGGCCGCCCAGGGTTTTGGCGACCTCGCCCAGGCCCTGGCCGCCCAGGGCGACGCCTCGGCGATGACGCTCGCCCACCAGGCGGTCAGTGACAGCAAGTCGGCAGCCGCCGCGAACAAGGCCGTCGGCTCGGCGCAGGCCACGCTGACCGGCGAGGACCTCGCCAACAGCCTGGTCCTGCTTTCGACGCTGCGAGGTGGCACCGGGCGAGGGTTCGCCGACCTCATCGCCGCTGGCCTGGACGTGGCCACCATCCGCGCCCTGGTTCCGAAGATGACCAAGCAGATCGGTTCGCTGCCCGAGGCCAACAAGGCCACCTTCGTGCGGCAGTGGGTCCAGCAGGGCGGGCAGGCCATGGCCCTCGGCGGGATCCTCACCCGCCCGGGCATGGTCCTCGGCGGCGAGGCCGGCGTGCCCGAGGCCTGGATCCCGCTGAACCGGTCGACGCGCTCACGGGCGCTGCTGGCCAAATCGGCGGCAGCCATGGGCTACCAGCTCGTCCCGGCGGGCCGGTACGGGGGCGGCAGAGCGAGCACCGCGGCTGTGGCGCGGGAGGTGACCCGGCAGATCACCGTGAACCTGTACGGCGCCAAGCAGTCGACGGCCGAGCAGGCCGCCGACGTCGCCCGCCACATGCAGTTCATCGGCTGAGGAAGGGGGAGGGATGCCGTACACACCGGGCGCCGCCCTGGACGGCCTGTCGGCCACCCTGGGCAGTCTGATCCTGGGCGCCGTCGACTCGGGCGGCGTCGCCTGGTTTCTCCAGAGTTTGGAGGGCTGGGACTCGCCCGACGTCCGGGCCGAGTTCACCGAGCGGGAGGCAGACCACGGGGCGTGGGCGTCCACGGTCTACCTCGGCGCCCGCCCGATCACCCTCGGCGGCACCATCGTGGCGCCGTCGAGGGCCGCCCTGGACCAGGCGATGGAGACGCTGCGGGTGGCGGCCGGCCTGACCGACACCGTGCTCCTGGTCGGCGAGACGGTCCCCAAGCAGGCCACCGTCCGCCGCAGCGGGAAGCTCCTCGTCCAGCACGTCACCGACACCACGGCGACGTACTCGGTGATGGTGACCGCCGCGGACCCTCGCCGGTACGACGCGACGCTCAGCAGCGCAACCACGAACCTGCCCACCTCCAGCGGCGGCCTCAGCTTCCCGATCACGTTTCCTGTGACGTTCTCGGCGACGGTGACGGCCGGGCAGATCGTCGCGGTGAATGCGGGCACTGCGGACTCCCGGCCGGTCCTGACGATCGCCGGGCCTGTGGTCGCGCCGGTCGTGTCTGGGCTCTACCCGGACGGCACCGTGCGCCAGCTCGTCTACGGCCAGGACCTCGCCTCCGGGGAGACGCTGGTCATCGATACGGACGCCCACACGGTGCTCATCAACGGCAACGTCTCGCGCCGCCGGTTCATGACCGTGTCCAACGGCTGGCCGACCATCAGCGCGAGCAGCTCCGTGATCTATCAATTCCAGTCCACCGCCTACAACGCGAGCGCGACGCTGACCGTCCAGTGGCGGTCGGCGTGGATGTGAGGAGTGCACCATGCCGGTAGACGTGTGGGCCATCGACACCCTGACCCTGTCCGGCCTCGAAACCCGCCGGCTGGAGGCCGTCACCGTCATGGGCGACGGGACCGCGCTCGGCTCGCGCTCCGGCGTCCGCCCGGGCGACCCGGGCCTGACCGTGTCCCTGGCCGGGTCGACCATCAACTGCTCCGCCGGTGTCGCGACGGTCGCGTACAGCGGCCAGGGCGTCTACCGGGCCGCCTTCCCGTCCTCCGTGTCGCCGGGCACGCTGACCGCCGCGCACGCCACGCTCTCCCGCATCGACCTGGTGTATCTGAGGATCTGGGACAACTCGGTCGACGCCTCCGGACTCAACCAGGCCGACATCGTGTACCTGGCGGGAACCGCGGCGGCCTCGCCGGTCGCGCCGACGCCGGCGGGCACGCAGATCTACATGCCGCTGGCCACCATCAGCGTGCCGCCGTCCGGCGGCGGCTCGCCCACGGTATCCACGGCCGTGCGCCCGAACACGGTGGCGCCGGGCGGCATCCTGCCCTCGTCGACCGCGCCCAGCAGCCCGTACACCGGCCAGTACTACGACGACGGCACCAACCTGCTGCGCTACAACGGCAGCACCTGGGACACGTACTTCAAAACGCCGACCGCGTGGACGTCGTACACGCCGACCTGGACGGCCGTCACAACCAACCCGGTTCTCGGCAACGGCAGCATCAGCGGCAAATACATCAAGGTCGGGCGGCTGGTCATCTTCAAGATCACCCTGATCCCGGGCAGCACCACGACGTTCGGGTCCGGCGCCTACACGTGGAGCCTGCCGGTCGCGGCCGCAGGCTCCAGCATCGATGACCTCGGCACGGCCCGCCTCACCGGCTCCAGCACCTACATCGGACAGTGCATCGTGGGCACCGGTGGGACCACCGTAACCGCGACGTTCCCCACGGCGGCCAACGCGTCCATCGCCGCGAACATGAGTCCGACCACCCCAGCCACCTTCGCGAACACCAACGTGCTGCGCCTGGCGGCCAGCTACGAGTCGGCCTCATGACCGAGCTCGCCTACCGGCTGGCCTGGTACGGAGTCGACCTGAAGACCGGCGGCATCATCGAGGACCTGCCCGCACTGAAACCGACCGGCGCCCTGTCCCGCAAGCTCGGCGCCTCCACGACCACCCAGTTCGAGCTGCCCCTGGCAGGCGCGCCGAGGGAGTGGGAGTCGGCGACCGCACCGGGCCGCGCCGCCCTGGTCGCCGTCGACACAGCTACGGACACCCCGCTGTGGGCGGGCGTCGTCCTGCCCCGCGACGGCGGCAGCGCAACTACCGTGACGCTCGGCGCCGCGACCCTGGAGGCCTACCTGGACGCCCGGTTCCCCGGCACCCAGGTCCTGGTGGGCGTCGATCAGGCCTCGGTCGTGTCCGCGCTGGTGACCCCGGCTCTGACCAGCGGGCCGCCCCTGGTCATCGACTCGGTGGCCACCGGCGTGACCATGGACTACGAGGCCGACGACGGCGACGACAAGAGCATCCTGTCCTGCCTCCAGGAGGTCATGGGCCTGGAAGGGGGGCCCGAGTGGACCATCGACGTCGCCTGGAACGGCACCCACACGGGCTTCACCTTCCCGTTCCGGGTGCGGGCCGCGATCGGCACCCAGTCGACGAACCCCGAGGGCGTCTTCGACTTCCCCGGCTGCGTCGCCGAGTACGTGCTGTCCGAGTCGTACGAGCAGGGCAAGGGCGCCGATCGAGTCATCGCCCGCGGCGAGGGCGAGGGCACCTCCCGGCTCACCTCGTCCACGATGGACGCCACAGCCCTGCTCGCCAACGGCTGGCCCCTGTGGGAGTACCGGTTCACCCCGGCCTCCGGGGTGACCGACCCCGACCAGCTCAACGCCCACGCCACCCAGGCGGTCGCTCTGATGGCGGAAGGCGCCCAGGTGTGGACCGTCCAGGCCGTTGCCTCCCGCGCGCCCAGGCTGGGCCGGGACTGGCTCCTCGGCGACAGCGTCCGCCTCAGCGTCACCAGGTCGCCTCGCCATCCGTCCGGCGTCGAGACGGTCGCCCGCTGCTGGGCGTGGGAGCTGGACCCGGCCGCCGACCGGGTCAAGCCGATTCTCGTCGAGGAGGGCTGATGCCGCGCCAGATCGACCAGTTGCCCACAGACGCCACCACCATGGCCCGGAAGGTGCGGGCCCTCGAGCGGGAGGTGCGTGAGCTGCGGGCCGCGCGCCGGCTGACCTCGGCGACGATCGGCAACGTGCGCACCGCCGCCGACGGCGGCCGGGTGGAGCTCGCCCAGTCCAGTCAGTCCGTGCGCGTGTACGCCGAGGACGGCGTCACCGTGTTGGCCGAGCTCGGTCCCCAGGCCGACGGCGCGGGCGGCCTGTGGACCCGCGGCTTTCAGGACCCGTACAACATGGCCACCCTGCTCGGCGCCGGAACCATCGTGTGGCGGCCGGTCGCCGATGGGCTGGTCGCCGTACCTGCGTCGGCGTACTACGACACCGACACGGCCCAGTACGCCAACCTGACCTTGACCTCGGGCTCGGTCGCGGACACCGATCACCGGCTGTTGCTCATCCTGGAATCCGTCTTCGCCGCCGGGCTGCCCCGCGCCTACTTCCAGGGGGAGAACGGCACGCTGTGCGGGGTCGACGTCCTCGGCACGCTGACCGCCTCGAACATCGTCACCGGCTCGGTGGCCATCACCCCGTCCGCCGCGAACACGCCCACCAGCGTCACGGTGTCCGGCCTCAACGTGCCCGGGACGGTGCTGCGCGCCTTCACCACCATCGCGAACCCTGCGCCGGGCTTCACCGGGGCCACGAACGGCGTGACGGGCTCGGGCTACACCAACCTGACCAGCTCCGGACTGACCGTGTGGGCGACCCGCCAGAGCACCACAGCCGTCACGATCGTCTGGGGCATCATCGGCACCGACATATGAGAGCAGAGCCGTGAGCGAGTCCTTCCCCGACCTCCCGGCGCCTGTGTCGCTGGTCGCCGTGTGCCACACCGACGGATGCACCGCCGCCGAACTGGAGTGCCTCGGCGTCTACTACCCCTACGGCGACACAGATCCGCCCTGCTACATGGGCCAGTGCGGAAGCTGTCAGCAGCCCATCACCGACCTGCGGCCCGCACCCGTGCCCTCGGCGCCCGTACCGCCGGCCGAGGAGACGCCAGCCCCCACGCCCGTACCCGTCGAGCCGTCGCCCGCGCTCGACGGCCCATCAGCCTGATCCCGCGAGGAGAGCCCACTTGGCCATCACGCAGACCGCCCCGGGCAAGATCTGCCAGCCGCCCGTCTGGTGCAACGAGCTGGACACCGAAGAGATCCCGGTCGACCTGCCCACCACCACGGGCAAGCGACTGATCCGGGTCGTTCTCCCGGCCACCCTGGCGGGCGACGTCCTCGACATCTCTTTCAAGTTCGGCGTGACGAACGACTGCGGCTACAACATCGGTGTTGGAGCGCACATCTGGTACTACGCGTACGCGGATCCGAACGGCTGGGCCAACCGGGTGCGGATCGACGACATGCTCACCGGCGAGAACGTCACCCCCGACGTGCACCACCTGGCCATGGACGTCTCCTTCTCGTGGCGGGTGCCGGCGGACTGGACCGCCGGGCGCATGGTCCTCGCCCTGGTCGTCGACGCCCACAGCACAGCCTGGAAGGCGGGCGACACCCTGACCGTCGAGCCCGGCTACGCGCAGCTGCGCGCCCACCGCTGGACCGACCCCGCCGCCTGATCTCAGGCGAACCCGCCGCCCCGAGCCTGATGGCCGGGGCTTTCTTCATGCCCCGAGGAGGGCCCATGCCTCAACAGACCCCGTCCGTGGGGCGGATCGTCCATTACGTCAGCCACGGCACCCCCGTCCGCCAGGACGGTAGCCAGGCGTTTCCGCCCGCCTGCCGTGCGGCGATCGTCTCCGAGGTGGATCCCGCAGACCCCGGCCGGATTGGTCTCGTCGTCCTCAACCCGACCGGCCAGTTCTTCCACCCGCTCGCTGCCGGCGGCTGCTCGTATGACGAGGGTGGCGAGACGCCCGGCGCCCCGGACTGCCCCAGCGCCGAGCAGCATGGCAAGCCGTTCCGCTTCTGCGCGTGCGGCTGGATCGAGGCGTCGCTCAAGCGCGGCACCTGGCACTGGCCGGAGCGTGTGTGATGGCCGATCTGTGGATGCCTGGCGCGACCCGGCATGCCCTGGGCAACGAGGGCGCGATGAACGGCGGCCCCGCGCGGGCCGTCTGGCACATCACGTCCAACGCCAAGGACTGGACGTTCAAGAACGAGCACGGCTGGTTCACCGGCGGCGGTGCCAGCGTCGCCCCGCACCTGCTGTGGGAGCCGTTCACGGGCGAGGTTGCCCAGTACTTCCCCGCGGACTCCCGTTCCCTGTCCCTGGTCAACGCGGGCGCGGTGAAGACGAACAGAACCGGCCGGTACTGCATTCAGATCGAGACGGTGTTCACCGCTGGGGAGACCGTCGGCGGGAAGCGGTACGCGACAGTGCGAGACACCCCGTGCAAGGGCCTGGACAAGATCATGGCCTGGCTGCGCTCCCTCGGCATCGCCGACGCGTGGCCGGGCGGCGCGCCGACGTCGTTCACGCGCGACACCGTCTCGCTCAGCACGTGGCTCAGCGAAGGCGGCCACTACGGCCACAACCAGGTGCCCGGGAACTCACACGTCGACCCGGGCCCCATGCCGAACCTGTTCGCCGTCCCGGTGCCCGAGGCCACCAAGCCGGTCTATCAGCCGTTCCCCGGCGCCGAGTGGTTCAAGAAGAGCCCGCGGTCGGCGATCGTCACCGCGATGGGGAAGCGGCTGGTCGCGGTCGGCTGCTCCGCCTACGAGGACGGCCCGGGCCCGCAGTGGACCGAGGCCGACCGCAAGAGCTACGCGAAGTGGCAGCGGAAGCTCGGCTACACCGGTGTGGCCGCCGACGGCTGGCCCGGTGCGAAGTCCTGGGCGGCCCTGAGGGTCCCCCACGTCTGAGAGGAACGACCCACCATGAAGATCTCCAGCATCGCGAAGTCCATCGTCGCCGGACTGGCCGCCGGCGCCACCGCCGCGGTCACCGCCGTCCAGGACGGCACCCTCTCCACAGGAGAGGGCGTGACCATCGTGCTCGCCGTCCTCGGCGCCTGGGGCATCACCTACGCCGTCCCCAACCGGCCCAAGACGGAGGTCTGATGCCGCGCCGGGCGGCCCGGCGGCTCAGCGAGCGGCTGGGCCGCCGCGGCGCCCTCCTCACCATGAAGGGAATCATCAGCACCCTGTACGGCTACGGGCAGCTCGTCGAACCGCTCCGCGACCGCCGCGGCCTCTGCCTGCTGCTGAAGTTGATGCCGCTCGAGGCCTGGGCTGGTCTCTGGATCGCCGCTGGCTTGACCGCGCTCGTGTGCGCGTGGCTGCCACCCCGCCGGGACTGGCCTGGCTTCCTTGCCGTGTGGGTGATCACCGCCACATGGGCCATGGCGTACCTCGTGTCCTGGTGGCCGCTGCACGAGTACGACCGGGGATGGGTGGGCTCACTGATCTTCGGCGCGTTCGGTGCCGTGTGCCTCGTGGCAATCGGCTGGGACGAGCCCCCGCGCAGAACGGAGCCACCGCGTGGGACCTGAAATGCTGACCGCGCTGAGCGCCCTGGCCGTCGCCATCGTCACCGCAGTGGGAAGCGTGGCCACCACGGTCGTCGGCCGGCGGCAACCTCGTGGCACCCAGCGGCGGGACGACTTCACCGCTGTGACAGACCGGCTCGGCCAGCACATCGAGCGCCTCGAGAAGCGGATAGAGGAACAGGACCAGCGGATCGAGGACCAGGAGCAGGAGAGCGAGCGGGACCGCGCCCGGATCGGCGCGCAGGACTTCGCGCTGCGCTACCTGGCGGGCTGGTGCCGTGCCCTCGTCAACTACATGCGACAGCAGCGCTTGGAACCTCCACCACCGCCTCAGCCGGTACCGGACGAGGTCCAGCCGTTTCTGAACGACATCACCAGTTGAGGCACCGCTGCAGCGGCCCCGCTCTCCTTCGGGAGGGCGGGGCCGCTTTCGTCATGCCCGGGCTCAGCCGGTGGGCCGCTGCCCGTAGACGCTCACCCAGCGGTCGCCCCGCATCACGATGTCCGCGGTCTCCACCGCGCGACCGGTGGCCTGGTCGTAGTACGTCCGCTCGATCGCGAGCACCGGGCCGGGCGGCGTCATGCCGAGCGTCTGGGCCTCCGCACGCGTGGCGGTACGGGCGCGGACCCGCTCCACTGGGTCGTCAACGTCGATGCCGAGCACCCGCATCCGTGCGGCGACACCGACGCCGGCGTACGGGCCGACCTCCGGCAGGGCGATCAGCGACTGGCCGGTGAGATCGAGGGGTTCCCACGACTCGGCGAGTTGCACGGGCCGTTCGTCGGCAAGGTAGACGTAAGAGGTGTGCATGACCGCCGCGCCTGCGGTGATGCCGAGGCGGGCGGCCACGACGTCTGAGGCTTGTGCAGTGGTGGACTCATGCCGCCAGGTTCCGGCGGCTCCCTGCTCGGCGGCGCCCTCGGCGAATGGGCTGTCCTCGCTTCGACGGCGATGACGGCGGACGAGCAGCTCGGGGGTGTCGGGGCTGCGGACGTAGTGGCCGGCGCCATGGCGGGACACGACGAGTCCTTCGTCGACGAGCACCTTGTAGGCCTTGCTGGCGATGGAGTTGCTGACGCCGCCGTACTGCCGGGAGATCTCGGCGACGGATGGGAGGCGGGTCCCCGGCACGAGTTCGCCGGACTCGATGCGGGCCTGGAGCTCTTCGGCAACGCGCAGATACAGCGGCGGCTCGGTGCTCACTGTCCGCCTCCTCCCGATGTGACTTGCGTGACAGAGTAGTGCTCGGACCCTTACTCTCGTACGAGAGTCATTCTCTCGCACGAGAGTGGGTATTTCGTCGTGCCTACCAGCAGAGCTGCAGAAATACGTGCTGCCCTGGAGGACGCCCTCGGCACCACCGTGGACGCCTTCCCATCCCAGCGCGGCATCCGCATCTCCGCACCCGCCCCGGCCTCGAATGACTGGGACCGCTGGCGCAAGGCGATCGAGGCCCTTCAGGGCGCGGACGCCTGGGGGAGTAGCGACACCGGCGAGGGCCCGCAGATCTGGGCGACCGTAGAGGACGGGGTATCTCCATGAGCCGGTTGAGGGCAAGCCTGCACACCGCCCACGCTCGGGCGGACGAGGCGTACCGCCGACTGTTCGACCACTGTCTGGGCACCTGCCCGAACTGCGGGGCCTATCCGCCGCAGCAGTGCGACGCGGCTGACTCCCTTCGGCGAGCGTGGACCCGGGCGCGATCGGGGGCCCGCCGGTGACCACCATGGGCGATCCCGTCAACCTGCCCCTGCCGTCCCGCGAGCCCAAGCCGAAGCAGGGCTGTGTCATCTGCGCAAGCCTCGCCCGACAGCGGACGCAGGCGCGTGTCGAGGGTGACCTCTCCCGGGTGTCCGACTGCAACGTGCGGCTGCGTGGGCACACGCATCGCACGGCCCCGATATCCCGCTGACTGGCCCGGCCGCGCGTCCCCTGCGCGCAGGCCAGGCCGCGGCCGCCACGCTCCCGGGGAAAGGGGCCAGGCGGCCATGGGCCCGCCGTCGTGCGTTCCCCCCGTGCGCCGGCGGCGGGCCTCCTCACCGGACGAGGTCTGCAAGCGGAACACCGATCGCGTCGGCAATGCTCAGCAGCGTGTTGAGTGTTGGGTTGGCTTTGCCAGCCTCGATGTCCTGGTAGTAGCCCCGGTTCATCGGGATCGCCAGGACGACGGCCTCTTGGGTGAGGTTGTGGTGTATGCGCGCGTCCCGGATACGGGTTCCGATCCGCTGACGTTCCTGGGGCCACGGGTCGTCGTCCGGCAAGTCGCTGAGCACTCGACAAACGCTCTGACCTGCTTGATCATAAGTCAGCCCGGTGTCACCAGGCTTTATCTGATCTATGGCGCATGATCGAAGCGGTGGCGGGGCATACGGCCCTTAAACCCCACACCCTGGTCGTTACCGACCGTGCCAGCCCTGCGACGCTATGGCATATGCCGCAGGGCTCAAGGTAGTGTGTCGGAATCGAACGCGTGTTCACACGAACGGGTGATTCCGCATGCTGACCTGCACTGATAGACATAGGGCGTGCTTATGTAAGCGGTTGCGCCCCATAAGCGTGCCGGGCGTCCGGAGATGGTGGTGCCCCCCTCTCAGCGGCGCCCCGGCACAGGCAGCCCCCGCGTTCCCCCTGTGGAGCGCGGGGGTTGCTCGCGTCTGGGGTGACCTGCAGCTTCCTCTTGATCGTTTAGGAGGTTTTTAGGAGGTCAACTCTGGGAGTGAGGGTGTATTCAGACCGTAGGGAGGGTGTAGTCAGTGCGTGCGGCGAGCTCACGAGAAAGGCCCCGGACCCTCCCTGACCTGGGAGTTCCGGGGCCTTTGCCCTGATCAACACTGTGCCCCCGGCAGGATTCGAACCTGCGACACCCGCTTTAGGAGAGCGGTGCTCTATCCCCTGAGCTACGAAGGCGGGGATCTGTCGGAAAACGTGTCCAAAACCCGGCACGAATGGCGGTGGGCTTCAGGCCTGCTGCCGACAGGGTTGTGGTGGGCAGACCGGTGAGGTCTGGGCCACCGCCGACAGTGTAGCGGGTCGGGTGAGATCGGCGTCGGTGTTTGATCACTGGCGCCTGGGTCGTACCGGCTGGGGGACCTGAGTGTGTGCTGAGCGGGCGGGTCCGGGCGAGGGGCAGTGTCAGGTGACGAGGGCCGCCTGGTGGTGCATGGCCCGCGTGACGGAGTTGTTCAGCCAGGCGTAGCCGATGTAGATGAGGAGGGCTCCTTTGGCTCCGTAGGCGGGGACCCTTTTATGTGGGTAACTCTGGTCGAATCGTGAATGTGTAGATTCGCTGTCCTGACGGAACCCTTTGAGACGGCGGCCTGCGGGTGTGTCGGGTGGGACCTGCCGGAGGTGTTCGGTGCGGTTGAAGCGTTTCTTGCCTGCGGTGGGATCGATCTGGCGGTCGTCTTCGGTTTCATCGACCCGGATGCGAAGCGTGTGGTCTTTGAAGCGGCACGGGATCGTGAGGCGGTGGTAGTAGCGGGTCTGCCTTCCTGGGCGGCATTCGAGTTCCTCGACGGGGAGCGGTGTGTAGTGGGTCTGCCCGTCGACGGTGATGTGGCGTTCGCAGACCCGCGCCTCGGCGACGTAGAGATCGTGTTTGCAGGGACCATCCTGGTAGCGCTCCAGGGACTGCGGTGGGAGTCCTGTGTGTTGGGGGGTGAAAACGAGCAGGCCTTCGGCGATCAAGGGGGCGCGGTGGACGCCGCGGAGGGCCGCGTCGTAGGTGGCGGCTCGTAGGCCGGGCGCGCGGGTGAGGATGTGCTTGACCAGCTCGATGAAGGCGGCGCCTTCGGCTTCCCGTTCCGGGTCTTCTTCTTGAGATCTGTGGCGGATGGATTCCAGCGCCAGGATCACGCGACTGTGGGCCCTGTTGGCAAGGCGGACGCCCACGGAGAGGAATTTGTTGCCATAGACCTGCCTGCCGCCACCTTCGGTTGTGACGCCGGCGTCTTCGTCTACTCGGTGGGTTCGGATCTCTCCTGTGGCTTGGTCTACGGTCTCGTGCTCGGTGTGGGAGGAGGGAGGGGCGGCGACGGTGGCGTCGCCATGTAGGACCTGGTGGCGCTCGGGGTAGATGCGACTGGTGCGCTTGTCAGACTCCTTCATCATTCCGTGGTCGAGGGCCTGCTGGATCCACAGGTCGCGGCTGGCGTCGCGGACCGCTCCATGGGCGGATTTGAGGCGCTTGTGAAAGTAGTGGTTCCAGTTACTACGGGAGGGGCCGGTGGCCCTGAGGGCGTCGGCTGCTTCGTCCCCTTGGTGGGCTCGGACTGCTCGGCGTACGGCTTCCCACCACAGGGGGCGCTGGAGGTGGCTGGCGGTGGAGCGGGCGGAGCCGAACAGTGAGATTGAGCAGAGGAAGATCAAGTAGACGACGGGCGGGTAGTGGGCGGGGCGCCCGACCTTGTTCGGGCCGGGCAGTGCGGTGGCGGCGGTGTAGAGGTCCGGGTTGTTCACCAGGTACTCGAACCGTTCGTCCTGGGTGAGCGGAGGGGCTTCGGGGCCTTTGGGCGGCGGCCGGTCGGTCTTGGCGCCGAAGGCATCGTCGGGGATGGCACCGTAGATGTAAGTGGGCTGGTCCTTCTTCCGTTTTGCCTCGGCTGTGATGGGGCTTTTGGGCGGCGTGGTTTTGCGTCGACTCATGGGGAGGCCTCCCCGTTCTGCCAGGCGAGGCCGGCCAGGCCGGCCGCGGCATCGAGGGAGGACAGGCCCAGGCGGCGGGCGACCTCGGACAACTGGCCGGTCTCGTGCAGGACCTGGCGGGCGACGTAGCGGGTGATGTCGCGGGGTTCGACCTTGCGCTTGCGGGTGGCGAGTCCGGCGTTACGGGCGATGTCGTTGAAGCCAGCGCCGACGCTGGCCTGGGCGCCGTACCGTGAGGATTTCGTGCTGGTGACAAGCCGGTGCGGGCCGTGCCCGGCGCGCTCGAGGCGGGCGGCGCGCAAGCCCAGCACGTAGGCGCCCCACTCGTTGAGTGAGCAGGTGCGGGGGTGGGTGCGGGTGCCGCCAGCGGTGCTGACTTCGGCTGCAGGCAGGTCGAGGTCGGTGGTGGTGGCGGCTGCGGTCTCGGCACTGTTCAGCCCCGCAAGGAGAAGTGCGAGGAGGGCGGCGTGCCGGGTTGCGGGCATGCCGCGCTCAGCGTGGAACTGCAAGTTCTCGATGTCCCGCCCGGTGAGTCCGGTGCCGGGGCTGCGAGGGTCGCGCTTGATCGGCGGGGAGTCGAGGAGCGGTGCGGCCCTGGTCATGCCCAGAGCCCGGGCGTGCGCGAAGAGGGAGGCGATCGCGGAGCGGCGCTGACGGCGGGTGCTGTTCCCGGGGATCAAGGTGATGTTGTTGCGGCGGTCGCGTCCGGGGGCGGTGATGAACGATTCCGTCAGGTCTCGGGTGACGTCGTCCATACGGCTGATGTGATGGGCGTCGGCGTAGCGGTGGAAGCGTTCGGTGACCTGGATGTAGAGGTCGACGGTCTCGATGCTCATCTCGCCTGCGGCGGCCTTGTGTAGCCAGAGTCGGCTGACTTCCAGCAGCGCCTCTTTGATCGTTGCCCTAGTCACGGTGGGCTGCCGGGGTAAGCGGGGTCCGGGCGGGTGAATCACACGCGCTGTGGGGCGCGGGCGCGCTACGGTGGACGCTGTTCCTCGCCTTGTGTGAGGGCATGCCGAAGCCCCTTCCTGCGCGGCCTCGCCGCGCCGGTCGTGGTGACGGTGGGGGTCCGGCAGCACCAACCCGGCCAAGGGATAGTGGGCGCTGCCGGACCGTTCCTTTAGGGGGTCTTATGAGACGGGACGCCCCCGGAGTTTCGCGGTGAGTGAGGCCACCGCACGCAAGTGGCCGTGCAGAGCGATCACCTCCTGCTCTGTCAGACGGGTCAGATCGGCCAGCAGTACGGGCGGGAGTAGCAACGCGAGCAGATCGTCGTCTGCGACCGCGGGTCCGGGATGCGGGCCGGTCGTGGACGCGCGTCGCGGGTCCGGGACCTTGGCGGCCCTGCGCCCGTCCGAGCCGTGCTCCTCGGTCATGCCGAGTCCGGCACCCCCTGTCGAAGCATGCTCCGGCTCGCTCTGCGGAGACGTGCTGGGCAGGGGGGTGTCGTCGCCTGGGGCATCGCCGACGGGCGTGTCTTGGGGCCCAGACGCTTCTGGCGACGCCTCGGCGGAGGCTACGTCGAGAGCCTGGGGAGCTGATCGCTCCTCGAGGGCGTAAGCGGCGCCGTCGTACCAGTACAGAAGTCCGTTCTCGCAGGGGACCACCATGCCCACGACCACCAGAAGATCCAGAAGGACGTGTGCCTGTCGGATCCGGTTCTCGTTGGCTCGGGCGGTCAGAAGCAGTTTGGCGACCAGACCCTCGCGTGTGACGGGGCCGTGACCCAGTCGCTCCCGCATGGCACGCCCGAACCACTGCCCTCGCCACACGCTACGCAAGGCCTCCAGTCCCGCTTCCTCGCTCCTGGCGAAGGCGCGGGCCACTGCACGGCCCTTACGGCTCGGGAGATACATCGTCGACCGGTGCGCCTTGACGAGCAACCCTGTATCGACCGCGAACATGGGGACAAGCCCGCAGTTCTTCGCGGGAAACCCGGTGGTCTCTGCCAACTGGACAGCACCCAGGGGCACCGTCGACATGCACGCAGCCTTGATCACGGCCACTTGCTGATCGGCGCGCATCTTGCGCGTGGGCATCAGCTTCTCGTCGGCCGCCAGCAGGGAACGCCCCGTCGTCACGGCCTCTCACCTCCACTTCGTTGAGTAATCACATGCCGAACCGTTCTAGTCGCGGACATAGACCTGACGACACCACCTTCCTGCTGCTTGAATAGCATCTATGGGCGGGGTGCGCATGTCGGTGCACCGTCCGTCACACTGGTCGCGTGCCTGGAGGAACGAGACGTGGGAAGAAGCCGTGGGAGTACGCCATGGCCGGCGACTGGCCATACGCGATGATGGACGGCTATCGCCCCGCGCAGGTCGGCCAGGCCGTCGCACGGGCGCTCGCGGAAGCAATGGAACGCAAGGGGCTGAGCGCCAACGCGCTGGCTGCCGCCTCGGGCGTCAACCGACAGGTCATCACGAACGTCCTCACCGGCTCGGCATGGCCTGACCTGCTCACCGTGGCCAGCCTTGAGGAGGCGCTGGGCGAGATGCTTTGGCCCCGCCATGTGGACTGGCCAATGGACGAGAACGGGGTCCGTCGCCAGCCGCTTCCACCTCAGACGTGCAGCGACGACGGATAACGTGGACCTACCCCACGCTGACTGCTTCAGATAAGTGTGCGAAAAGGGCATGCCTGCCCGACCTCCCGATAGGGGGAAATTGGCCGGACACCCCTCTTCGCGCGAGCAGAAACCCGCTAGCGTCAGGGTGTGGCGGCCAAGCCGCGCTGGAGACCGCCGCCTCGTGCCTAGGCGCTGGCCTCTACACCTTGGCCGGGCATGGGGCGGCGGTCGCTCATGTGGGATGCGCCCGTCTAGGCGGCCTCCCAAGCGGCGGCCAGCCGGAACACACACCGCTGGTTGCCGCCTTCGCGCTGCTTGTGCAGCACCTTCCGCTTGACCAGTGAATCCAGTAGGGCCCGCGCGCGAGCATAAGCGGCCTGCTCCTGGCCGGCGTCGTGGCCCTCAAGCCGCACCGCGATGTCCTTTGGTGTCCAGCCCCGGTCTGGTTCGGCTGTGACGATCTCCATCACTGCGACCGACCGTTCGCCGCTGACCCGGATGGCCGCCACTTCGGGTTCCACGGTGGTGGCAGGTGAGTCAGCCAGGGCCTCTCGCCGCTCGGCCGCTGCGGACGCGGAGCGGGCCACTACGTCCTCAGCTGCTACGTCGTCATCAGGGTCGGGGGCGTCAGGGACGACGCGTAGCCAGGTCCGGGCGTGCCCACGCGACTGGCGCAGGCCTGTCCCCTTTTTCACAGCCGCCCGGAACGCTGCGAGGACTTGCTCTGCCTTGTCGCGGTCAGCAACGGTCAGAGCCCGTTCGGCGCTGATCTGATCCATCTCGGCCCGGAGTGCCTCGATACCCGCCGCCAGACGGGCCAAGTGCTCATCCTTCGACGCGATGACAGCATCGCACTCCCGGAGCATCGCCTCCATGTCCTTGGCAACCCAGTCCGCGGACGCAGTGATGCCATCGATCAGGCTCATGGCGACACATTAGGGGGACCGCGTTCGCCCCGTCTGCCCAAGAGAGTCAGGAGCACACAAACGAGTGCAACCTGGTCAGCCTCTGTCGACGGCTGCCCGATGCGCATCACTGGAAAACGAGCAGGTCAGCTGACTCAACTCCATTGAGTCGGCGGGAACCTGAAGACGGGGGCCTGCAGAACCGCCAGCTCACATGAAGGTGACGCGCAGGGCCGGTACAGGGCACCCCTGCAGGGTCCGCAGCACGCCTGCAGGGGTGCGCGTGAAACGTGCTCCTAATGCGATCTCATGGGAGATCAGCGGGCGCAGGCCGCGGCCACCGCCGCGTCAGCGTAAGGAACTTCGGGCCACTCGCCTGCTACGCCGGAGGCTGGTTCCTGAGGGGGCCAACTTCAGGAGACGACAGGCTCCCAAGCCTCAGCCTGCTAAGCAGCCCGCACCCCGGAGATGTAAGGCGTCGATGGACCTGCAGCCGACCACCCGACGGGAGAACGTGTCCAGGACGACCGCGCAATACCCCTTGCCCTCCAGCGCGGGGTGTTCGGTGATGCCGGTGCCCCTCAGCAGATCCCGCGCCTTGCGTGTGAAGTTGCGGTTGATAAGGTCGGCCGCCGAGGGGGTTTGGGGCCGAGGCCGGCGGGTGCGGTTCCAGGCAGACCGAGTAGTCCGGCCCGCCGAATCAGCATCAGCGCGGCGCCGTGATGCACGTGAATGCTTACTCCCGGGGTGAGTTCGGCGCGCACACAGCGGCAGCTGTAGGTGCCGCGGAAGGTGACATGAATGCCGAGGATGGCCTCGGTCAGCCAGGCGTGCCGCACCGTACGGGCCGACGGCAGCCGCTCTGTCCAGGCGTAGTAGCCCGACTCTGCCACGTGCAGCACCCGGCAGGCCCATTCCACGGAATGGGCCTCGTCGGCCATCATGCGGATGACTCCGAACCGCCTTTGCAGGAGGTCGCCTCGCTCAAGAGCTCTGCGGCCCGGCGGTGGATGGCCGACTCCGCCTCCAGCTCCGGACGCCCCTTCTGTCCCATGGAAAAGTGCTGGTTACCGGCTCTGGTGCAATCCAGTGAGTTCGCCCCGTCCACCAGTGGTCCATGGCCTGTCACTGATCACTGCGCCAGGCCATGGACAGGTAAAGCAGGCCAAGAAGTTCAGAGCAGGAACCAGTAGTTCCCACCCGCGACACCAACGACAGCGGCCAGGAGCGTGAGGAAGGCAGGCGAGACCGACAGAGACACGGACAGATTGAAGTGCTTGCCGATGGTCACGCGCACGCATCGGGGCGTGCCTAGGAGTTGCGCCTCGGAACTGACCAAGCCGTCCTTCTGGCTCCCCGTGCCAGACATGTCATGCTGGTGGTTCATGGGTAACTCCCTTCGTAGTGGGGCGTCGTCGCTCTCGTGGCCTAGGAACCTGGTGACGGCGATGCCCCTCTCGCCTCGACCGCTTGTGCAGAAGAGGACAAAAAGGGGCCCCACCATGGCATGCCACGGTGGGGCCCCTTAACGTTACTGAGATGCTAGCGAGTTACCGAAAAGTAGGTCAACTCGGCACCTGTTTGGGGAAGTTGATGCTGCCGTCAGCCGTGCTCGGGCGCTCAAGGGACTCTGCTCAGGCTGGACTCGTGCACGGCGGTTGACTTCTCGCCTTGGCGGTGGCCGGGGCCGCCGGTGTCGGGTCAGAAGTGGTTGTAGGTGAGGGTGGCGATGGCGTCGTGGCTGTGGATGCTTTCCAGGTTCTTCGCGCGGACGGCGTGCGTAAGGCCCTTTTGGCGGCAGGTGAGACTTATGTCCCGGATGATGTCTTCGACGAAGACGGGGTGGTCATAAGCCTGCATGGTCACGACGCGTTCGTCGGGGCGTTTGATAAGAGGGATGACCGGGGCGGAGCCAGCGCTGCGCAGCAGGGCGACCATCTCGTGGACCTGCAGGGGGTAGGGGGTGTCGGCGGTGCCGGTGACCTCGAGGGTGATCTCGCTGCGCTGATTGTGGGCGCCGTAGTCGGAAATGGCTTTGGAGCAGGGGCACAGGCTGGTGACATGGCTGGTCACAGCCGTCGTGACGGTGCATCCAGAGTCATCGATGCGGCCGGTAACCGTGAGGTCATGGGTCTGCCAGGACTCTTGGCCACTGGCGGGAGCGGTGACAACGGTGGCGACGGGCAGCGTGCACGTGAGCGTGAGAGCCGGGGCGTCCAGCAGGGTCAGCCCGCGCTTGAGGGCGATGGGCAACTCCTGCGGGGTGAGGGTAGCTACGTCCTCGTGGATGAGGGCGATCATGCGGCTCATGTGGGTGCCGCGCCGGTCGGCCTGCAGGCGGACGGTGACGGCGATGTCGGCGATGCCGTGCTGGCGGGTGTGGCCGTCGTCGAAGGTGAGGGGGTAGCGCAGGCCGCTGATGCCGACCTCGTCGATAGGGATGCCGCGGCCGTCGGGCTCGTTTTGGATGTCGTGCATGCCGTCACTCGCCTCGGTAGGTGCAACCGGAGGTGCAGGTTTCGCGCACGGTGATTGCGGACAAACTGGGAAGCTCGGTGATCAACCGGCCCCAGATCCAGCGGGCCAGGTTCTCGCTGGTGGGGTTGTCGAGGCCTTCGATATCGTTCAGGTAGTAATGGTCGAGTTGTGCATCAATTGGCGTAAATGCGCGCTTGATGTCGCCGAAGTCCATCACCCAGCCCGCCTCCACGTCGACGGGCGCTTCCACGTGCACAGTGACCTTGTAGGAGTGGCCGTGCAGGCGGGCACACTTGTGGCCCTCCGGCACGCGCGGCAGGCGGTGGGCTGCCTCGAAGGCGAACTCGCGAAAGATTTCCATTACTGAATTCCCAGATACTTGTGCGTCTGGAGGGAAAGTGTCCAGCGCGGGTTCTTCATGCAGTACTCGACGACGGCGCGAGTGTGGGCCTCGCGGTCGGCATCATCCAGCGGTTGCAGCCTAAAGTGGCGAAAGTCCAGCCCCTCGAACTGGGCGGGGTCGCCGCCAGCCTGAGGGTAGACGAGCTTGAGTTCGTCGCCGCTCGTGAGGACCAGGGTGGAGCCGATCTTCGGGCTGACGCACAGCCAGTCGATGCCGCGGGGGGCCGGGCGGGTGCCGTTCGTTTCCACGGCGATCTCGAAGCCGCGATCGTGGAGGGCGTCGATGGCGGCCTCGTCCAGCTGCAGCAGCGGTTCTCCGCCCGTGCACACCACGAACCGGTGGGCTTGATCGGCGGTAGGCCAGGCGGCCTCGACGGCTTCGGCCAACTCCTGCGCCGTGCGGAAGCGGCCGCCGCCTTCGCCGTCGGTGCCGACGAAGTCGGTGTCACAAAACTGGCAAATGGCACGGGAGCGGTCGCGTTCTCGGCCGGTCCACAGGTTGCAACGGGAAAACCGGCAAAAGACCGCAGGGCGGCCAGCGTGGCCGCCTTCTCCCTGCAGCGTGTAGAAGATTTCTTTGATCAGGTAGGTCATGTTCAGGCGTTCTGGTACCGGACGGGGTCCTTGACGCCAGCCTCAGCGAAGCCCTTCAGCCGCAGCAGGCAGGTGTCGCACCGGCCGCAAGCCCGCCCCTGCCCGTCGGGGTCGTAGCAGGAGGAGGTGAGGGAGTAGTCCACGCCCAGACGCAGGCCCTCACGGACGATGTCGGCCTTGGACAGGGCGATCAGGGGGGAGTGCAGCGTGATCTTGGAGGTGCCTTCGACGCCGGCTCGGGTCGCCAGGTTGGCCATGGTGGCGAAGGCCTCCATGTACTCGGGGCGGCAGTCGGGATAGCCGCTGTAGTCCACCGCCGTGACCCCGGTGAAGATGTCGCTGGCGCCGACAGTCTCGGCAAACGCCAACGCGAACGACAGGAAGATCGTGTTGCGGGCCGGCACGTAGGTGATCGGTACCCCCGCATCCTCCACGTCGGTGAGGGACTCGTGCTTGGGCACCTCGATGTCGGCCGTCAGGGCAGAGCCGCCGAAGACCCGCAGATCGATGTCGGCGATGACGTGCCGGGCCACCCCCTGGACCTCTGCGACGCGCTGCGCCGCCTCCAACTCGATGGAGTGTCGCTGCCCGTAGCGGAAGCTGAGCGCATAGGGAGTGAAGCCCAGGTCCTTGGCGATGGCCAGCACCGTGGTCGAGTCCAGGCCGCCGCTCAGCAACACGATCGCGGGACGGTCCATGCTGTCACTCCCTAACCTAAGGTCCAGTTGCCTCCGTTGAGACAGGTGCAGCCTACCCTCTTAACTACCGGCTACAGTAACCACAACAAGAATCGAGTTACGGAAGCCAGAGGTCGATCCGCAGTGAACGAGTTGCCCATCGTGGTCACGTGCACAGACCGGAAGACCTCCCCCCCCGAACCCGGCCTACGCGTGCGTGAACTGCCCGCCACGGACATCCGACAACGCGCCGCTGAATGGGCACGCCGCCTGCACGCCGCACCGGGCCGGCGGACCGCTTTGGGGGAGCTGTACCAGGGCGACCAATGGCGTCGCGCCGCTGCCCTCGCGAAAGCCGCATCCCAGGCAGGGTTTGCGCCTCGCCTGTACGTGGCCTCGGCCGGCCTGGGCCTCCAACCAGTCTCCAGCCTTGCCCCGTCCTATGCGGCCACTTTCATGCCTCGACATGCGGATTCCGTGGCATCCTCCAGCGCACAGGCAGCCCAGTGGTGGGATCATCTGCAGCGCATGGACGCCAGCCGCCATCTTCCCCAGATCGCGGCAGCTGCCGGACAGGCTCTGGTGGTGCTGTCCGAGGCCTATGCCCAGGCCATGTACAACGACCTTGCCTCGCTGGCGTCTACCGGATCCGACGTAGTGCTGATCGGCGGCGCCAGCGATCTGGACGGGATCGTGCGCATGCCGGCCAACGCCGCCCTTAGGCAGGCTCTAGGCGGAACGCTGACCAGTTTGAACGTCCGAATGGCGGCCTCCTGGCTCGAGCACTGCACGCCGGGTCACCTCATCACGCCAGCCGCCAAGGAACGTTGGAGCACATGGGCGTCTCAGGCAGCCCGCCCGGAACGCTATGCCCGCCGGCCGATGTCGGACCCGGCCGTGATCGACTTCATCAAAGAGATGAAGGACCGCTACCCCGACTACTCGCGCACCCGCCTGCTGCGCCTGTTGAGAGATAAGGGGATGGCCTGTGAGCAGAAGCGCTTCGCAGACCTGTATACCTCAACGATTGGCCCTCGATGACCTCCACTGTGCTTAAGCGCCGGGCCCTGCGGATCGAGCAGCACCCCACGATCCCCCTGTATGTGTTCACCCTGGCGGCAGAAGAGGTGCATCAGGTTGCCGACGTGGCACGGATCTCTCGGGACGAGGCCGGCAAACTGATCGGCTACCAGCGGCCCGAGAAGAAGCAGCACGTACGCCAGATCCTCGATTACCTCAACGGCGAAGAGGTACTTTTTCCCAACGGGCTGATCCTGGCGCTGCCTTCGAGCGTGCGGTTCAAGTCCAGCCCGGGCCCGGGCAGCAGCGACGGCCTGTGTACGTCGGGCACCCTGGAGATTCCCCTGCCCGATTCCCCCGACGCCCCGCGGCCTGCCTGGATCGTCGACGGCCAGCAGCGCAGCCTCGCACTGGCCCGCACCCGTAACACCCGCCTGGCCGTGACCATTGCCGGATTCGTTGCCGAAGACCTCGAAACCCAACGAGACCAGTTTCTGCGCGTAAACACGGTCTCTCCGCTGCCCACCAACTTGGTCACCGAACTCCTCCCGGAAGTCGGCACGGCCCTGCCCACCAAGCTTTCCGCCCGCAAGCTCCCCTCCGTCCTGGTCGAAGCCCTCAACCACGACAAGGACTCACCGTTCCGGGGCTTGGTGCGCCGCCCCTCCACCACGGCCGAGCAGAAAGCGGACGCCGTCGTCACGGACAACAGCCTCACCACAGCCATCCAGGAATCTCTCAACTCCCCTTCAGGTATCTTTTTCCCGTATAAGAATCTGTCCAACGGCACAGTCGACACGGCCACCATCCGCCAGATCCTCGTCATCTACTGGAGTGCCGTGCGTGACACCTTTCCCACCGCGTGGGGGCTCCCGCCGACCCGGTCCCGGTTGATGCACGGCGTGGGCATCCGCTCCATGGGACGCCTCATGGACCGGGTGATGATGGCCATCGACCCCGCCTCCTCCCGTGCCGTGGAGCAGGCGCAAGCCGAACTCGCCCTGATCGCCCCTCATTGCCGCTGGACCCAGGGACGCTGGCCCGACCTGAACACCCCCTGGAACGAACTCCAGAACAACCCGCGCCACATCAGCACCCTGTCGAACTACCTCCTCCGTATCTATGTGCAGGAAAAGGCAAAAGCCGCGTGAAATTCTATTTCCCTGACAGTCAGGACCTGGTGAGCCCCACCTACGACTTCATCAACGACGAGTACTCGCCCTACCGAGTGCGCCAGCGTGATGACGTCTACGCCCACCAGGCCGTGACGCCGATCCCCTACGACGGGATCCTCGTCAGCAAGGCGGTTGTCGACGGATCCATGAAGGGTGCAGGAAAATACTCTGCCCCACAGCGGGAGCGGCTCTACCGCCTGGGTGTGAGGAACTTCTTCCGACTTCCCGGCACCTGCTCCACGATCGGTGACTGTGGCGCCTTCAACTACATCGACGAAGAACGCCCACCGTACGAGGTGGACGAAGTCCTCGACTTCTACGGCCGCTGCGGATTCGATGCAGGCATCAGCATCGACCACATCATTTTCGGATACATCCCGGAAGAGTCCGACGCGGAACCCGAGCCGGCGTGGTTGGAGCGCCAGCAGATCTCCCTCGAACTCGCCGAGGACTTCATCACCGCAACCCATGCGCAAGGCGCCCGCTTTGAACCTGTCGGCGCCGCTCAGGGATGGGGACCCGACAGCTATGCCCACAGTGTCGCGGAGCTGCAGAAGATGGGATATCGGCGCATCGCCCTTGGCGGCATGGTCCCACTGAAGTCCCACGAGATCCTGGCCTGCCTGCGCGCCATCGACGAAGTGCGCACCTCCGAAACCGGACTGCACCTGCTCGGCATCAACCGTGTCGAGAGCATGGAGCAGTTCGCCCGCCACGGCGTGACAAGCTTCGACAGCACCTCCGCCTTCCGTCAAGCCTTCATGGACGACCGCAACAACTACCACACGGCCACCGACTCCTACACCGCCATCCGCGTACCTCAGGTCGACGGAAACCCTGCCCTGAAGCGCCTCATTCTCTCCGGCCACGTCTCCCAGGCCGAGGCCATCGTCGCCGAACGCTCATGCCTACGCGCCCTGCGTGAATTCGACCAGGAAGAAACGGCACTAGAAGAAGTCATGAGTGCCCTCGCAACCTACGAGGGCCTCGTACTCGGCCCGAAAAAGAAAAGCTACCTCGAGTTCTACGAACGCACCCTGAGCGACGCCCCCTGGCGCAGTTGCCCTTGCGCCCTGTGCAAGAAACACGGTATCGAAATCGCTATATTCCGCGGCAGTGAACGGAACAAGCGGCGCGGATTCCATAATCTCACCGTACTCGAAGCCAAGATGAGACAACTCACCTTCGCATAAACTCACCCCCCTCTAGCTTTTCTTTCAAACCCTGCCAGGAGATGTGATGGCCGACCGATACGAGTTGAGGCTTCCCGCACTTGAAGTGCGCCAAGGCAACCGGAAAATCTACTGCTTTGCCGTCGACGGGAAGAAACTCCACAGCTTCGCCGCCGTCTCCCGAGTCCGCCGCAACGACACCAGCGAACTGCAGGGATACCAGCGGCCTGAGGTCCTCAGCCACATCCGCGGCATCCGCCGCTACCTCGAGTCCGAGCACGCCATGCTCCCCAACGCGCTCGTCCTGGCCTTCGACGACACCGTCCGGTTCGAAACCGGTATCCGCCCGAATGCCGGCGTGGACTACTCAGTCCCCGGAGTTCTGGTGATCCCGGTCGATGAATCCCTCGCCGACGAGGACAAGCCCGCCCTGATCGTGGATGGCCAGCAGCGCAGCGCCGCCATCCGCGACGCGGACCTGGCCGAATTCCCCGTCGCCGCCGTCGGGTTCATCGCCGACAATCAAGAAGACCAGCGCTCCCAGTTCATCCTGGTCAACTCCACCAAGCCATTGCCCAAGGGCCTCATCCACGAGCTGCTGCCGGAAACCAGCGGCCACCTCCCGCCCGCCTACGCCCGCAAGCGTCTGCCAGCCCAGTTGATGACCCGCCTCAACACCGACGGTCAGGGCCCCTTCTTCGGCCGAATCGCCAGCCCTACCTCACCGCACGGCAATATCAAGGACACCAGCCTGCTGCGCATGCTGGAACACAGCCTCTTCGAAGGCGCCCTCTACCAGTACCGCAACCCTGAGGACGGCTCCGGCGACGTCGAGCGCATGCTGGAGCACCTGCGCGCGTATTGGAACATCGTGAAGGACACCTTCAGCGACGCTTGGAAACTTCCGCCTCGTCAGTCTCGCCTCACCCACGGTGTCGGCATCCAGGCCATGGGCTTCGTCATGGACACCCTCACCGACGGAATGCCCGCCAAAGACGTCGACTGCGACCAGGTTCGCAACGCCGTCCTGAGCCTCATGCCGGTGACCGCCTGGACCTCCGGCATGTGGCGCTTCGCCGACGGCGAGCAGCGCCGCTGGAACGGGCTGCAAAACACCCCCAACGACATCCGCCTGCTTACGGACCTGCTGGTACGTGCCGTCCGCAACTGACCTTGCATATCCGTTCACCGTGCCCTGGCTCCGGGCGCGGTGATCCCGGATCTCGCTTGTCGTCCAACCTTTTGCACCATCCGATGGAGGCCCGCACTCGCAGTAGCACGAAGGGCTGCTGCCGCGTATGCCCTGCCCACCGGGGTGCTGGCATTGGGGCCGTGACGATCGGTGCGGTGCCAGCGTCGTGCCTGGCTGGCACGGCGCTCCAGGCACGTACAACCGAAGCGGAGCGGGGAGACGCTCGGCCGCCGGATCGCGAGCGAGACATGCGAGGAGGCAGGGAAGTTCCTGGCAACACACCTACCCACGCGGGGTGGCAACACGGCCGTGTCGAGATGTGCCCTCGTCCGGGACGGTGACACCGGCTGGACCAGGTAAGGCTGTCTGCCGCCGAGCCCCGAGAATCCACGCCAAGGCAGCCGAAGCGCTGGCAATAAGAAGGCGGTCGCTCTGCGCGTTGCCGCCGCCGACCTGCAGCAGACAGGGCACCATCGGCCGTCTGGCGGCAGGCGCACCACGCAGCGAATTTTCAGTTCTGCCCACGGTCAGCGCCAACGCTGGTGGGATGCAGGGACGAGCGAGCATCACCATCGTGTAGCGAATGCTGCCCCTCCCGCACCAGCAGGACAAAGTAGGCGCAAGCCCTAGGAACAGGCTTTCTTCATCGCACCGTTGGCCAGTGACGCAGTCGGCGCAATGCACCGATCTCCCCATGTCGTTGGCCATCGAGCGCGCAGCGCCCGAGTCGCCCCGCTGTCACGTCGAACACCCACCTGCACTTGCCGGCTTGAATGGCTGCATCGGGCTTGATCGGGCCCAGCCCGAACCTCCTCCCGAGCGGATGCGCCGACACACTGCTTCGGTCGGAAACAGCCGATCGCCTTGCACGTACCCCGTGGATCGACTATTTCATGGACCGTGAACGGCACGATCACCGCCAACGTGTGCTGTACACCCCGTAGGGGGCAGGGCCGCGCAAGTCGATACGCGGCTGCGGTGACGTAGAGCGAGGCAGGGGGAGCTTCCATCATGGTGAGCGGCGTTTTTCCATCGCGGTGCCGCAGCAGACCGGTACACCCAGGCGGAGGCACTGTCAGTGGCCCCGTTTACGCTGCAACCAGCTGGATGTGAGCACCTTGTGAAGGAAGTGCAATGCCGACGCTGAGCGTGGGGGATTTGGTCTTCTTTGCTGCTTATCGGGGGTTCGGGCGGGTTGTCTCGCGCAAGGGGAAGAGCGCCGCATTCGTCCGCCGTGAAGTGATATCGGAATCCGTGCTACAGGCGCAGCGCACCGCTGCGCAGGTCCATGCCCCGACGCGTCGGCCGGCCGGTTCCCCAGCCTGCGAGGGCGGTGCTCTGCGTCGACAGTCGGCGCCGTACAGCGGCCCCATGGCACACCACACGGGCGTCCCGCTGTTTCCGGACGCGCCGCTGCCTGACGCTGCCGCTACCCAGCGGCCGCAGGACCTGTGTGTGTGCACTCCTCGGTCGTCCCGGCAGTCCGGCAGAATGGCGCCGGGCCGTGTGCATCATCCCCAGCCTTCGGCGGCGCCTGCCTGCGCAGTTCTTTCAGGGGTTGCCCGATGATGACGGATGATGCTGTCCTGTGCCCTCGGTGTGGTGCAGGGATGATCATGCAGTTCGCCTCCCGCGGGCCCAACGCCGGGGCCTACTTCTGGGGCTGCTCGCGCTTCCCTCAATGCCGCGGCTCGCGCTCCGCCGACGGTACGGTCAAGGCGGCCCCGGCCCGACCCCGCACAACAGTTACAAGCCGTTCGGCAAGCAGCTCTCGCCCCGCTCGGAAATCGGCGCTGCACCGCGGTGACCTGCTCGTAACCAGCGCCAACACGCTGGGGGCCGGTAAGTTGGTGGGCAAGGACGGCGATGGCCTGATTCTCGAGTACTTCGACACCCCAGGACAGCATCCCGACGAGCGCCGTCGTCACACCGTCCCCAGGGAGGGGCTCAGGCGGTTCACGCTGGCACCCGAGACGCGGGTGTTCTGGCACACGGGCACCGCATGGCGCTCCGGGCGCGTCATCGACGCCACGGCCCATCGGGACATCCACGTGCGGGCGCGCAACTGGGAGGGATACCTTGCCGAAGCGGACCTGTATGTCCGCTGGGACCAGCCGCTGACCGACCCCGTCGGCTTTGCCGGCGCCGGACTGCTGGAATCGCCTCTGCTGGCCGACATGCGGCGTCCCTTCCTGCAGAGCACCCTGACGCAGCGTTCGGCGGCCCACGGCATGCGCGGCGCCCTCTCGAGCGGTATCGAGTTGTACGAGCACCAGGTCGAGACCGTGTGGCGTGTGCTGCAGGACCCCGTGCAGCGCTACCTCCTGGCCGATGAGGTCGGTCTCGGCAAGACGATCGAGGCCGGCCTTGTCGTGCGGGAACTCCTGCTGGACCAGCCCGACCTCACCGTGCAACTGATTCTCCCGCCGTTCCTCGTGGAGCAGTGGCGCCGTGAACTGTCGGGCAAGTTCCGGACCGGTGACTTCCCGGGCGCCTGCATCGTGTACTCCCGCGACGACGCCCCCGACACGTGGGAGCCGGCTGATCTCGTCGTGGTCGATGAGGCGCACCATCTGGCCCGCCTGGCGCACAGCGAGCAGCCCGAACTGTCCCGTCGTTACACGCGCCTTGCCGAGGTTGCCGGAGCCAGCCCGCGCCTGCTGTTGCTGTCGGCGACGCCCGCGCTGCACAACGAACGCGCCTTCCTGGCCATGCTCAAACTGCTCGACCCGGCCGTGTACCGGGACACGACGGCCGAGGACCTGCGCCAGCGCATGGAGGCGCGTTCCGCGCTGGGCCGGCTGTTCCTTGGACTGCAGCCCCACTTTCCTGGCGTGCTGCTGAACAAGCGCCTCACGGAGATCGGCGCCGCGTTCCCTGAAGACGCTGAAGTCGCCGCCTTGATCGGTGAGGTCAGGCAGGCAGTCGCAGGACCGGACCGGCATGCGCTGGCCGTTGCGATCGGGGCGCTGCGCACCTATGTGTCCGAGGTGTATCGGGTCCACCGCCGGATGCTGCGCACCCGTCGTACCGCTGCGCTGCACGAGTCGTACCGGGTCACCGGGCGTCTGCGCCCCCAGCAGGTGGTTCTTCCCTCGTCCGCTTTTGCTGGCCTTGCCTCCCTTTTGGACAACTGGCGCCAGGAGGCTCTTGCTGCTTGTGAGTTCGACCAGGAGGCCCGCCGCGAGGCAGCGTCGGCCTTTGCGACGGCCGTGGCATTGTCCTTGGACCCGGACGCCCTGTGCGAGTGGGCCCAGTCCCGAGTGGCCGCCACGCCGGGCGAGCAGGACGCGCTCGACCGCATCGAGAGCGACCTGCGCTTCGTCAGCCGCCGCCGCGACATGGCACGCCCGCTGGCCGATGCACTGACCTACCTGTTCAAAGCACGTGAGCGGGTGGTCGTCTTCTGCCCGACCCCGCAGTTGGCAGGGGAGTTGGCCGGCGCGTTCAAGGAAGTACTTCCCGGGGCTGTCTACCAGCACCTGGCGAGCGACTCGCCCGCAGCCTCCGAGCAGGCAGTGCGTGATTTCGAGCAGAGCCGGACGGCAGCCGTCCTCGTTGCCGACCACTCAGCGGAAGAAGGACGCAACCTCCAGTTCGCCGATCTCCTCATCCACGTGGGCCTGCCGCCCAGGGCAAACCGCCTCGAGCAGCGTATCGGCCGGTGCGACCGCTGGGACGCCCGTCGCGAAGGCGGGGCCTGGCGCTCCTACTGGGTAGCCGAGACGACCGACCCGCAGTCGCTTGCCGCAGCGTGGATGCAGATCCTCAGCGAAGGGTTCGCTGTCTTCGACACGTCGATAGCCAGCCTGCAGCATGCGGTGGACGCCGCCACAGACGCCGCCTGGGACCTGCTGTTCGAGCACGGTGCCGATGCCGCACCCGACGCCATCCGCATGGTCCGCACCATGCTCGAGGACGAGGTCAAGCGCGTACAGGAACAGGACGCCCTGGACAGCATCGAAGCACCCGCTGACGAGCGCTCGGTGTACGGACGGATGATGGCATCGGAGAGCCAGGCAGCCTCGTTCGCCGACGTCACCGATGCACTGCTGTCCTCGCGGCGGGCGGCCGGGAACCTGCGGTTCGCCCCCGCAGGCGACCCCGCCCATGCGATCGGCAGCTACGAACCCGTCAGCCGGCTGGCAGCCGGGCACGTTCAGATGCCGCTGGTATCCGCAGCGCGACTGCAGCGCGACTTCGTGCCGCTCGCAGGACACCGCGGCACCTTCGTGCGCAAAGTGGCCGTCGAGCACGAAGACGTCCGCCTCTACCGCTACGGCGATCAGTTCATCGATGCCGTGTCCGACTTCCTGTGGAACGACGACCGGGGGAGAGCCTTCGGCATGTGGCGGTGGATCCCCACCTGGCCCTACGCAGAGCGCCTTGCCTACCGCTTCGACTACGCCATCGAAGCGCAGCCGCTGCAGGCCAGCCCGGAAAGCGACCTGCTCGACCAACTTGCTGCAGCCTGGACCAGCGACCTGGTGGACTTGCCGTCGCTGCGACGCCGCGCCGACGCGCTCTTCCCGCCGATCATCGCGACCGTGTGGACCGACGCAGACGGCACACCCATCACCGACGGGCGCCACCTCGACGCCCTGCAGGCACGCTATGCCAAGCCGACGCCCGCAGAGCCCGGAGGCGACTACGCACTCAACTCAGAGCGCATGAAACACGCATACGCATTCATCCCGGCCGACCAATGGGCGCCGCGCTGGCGAGCTGCTGAACACAGTGCCCAGCGCCTGGTCCACAGCGACGACGCCGTAGAGGCAACCCGCACCCGGGCCCTGGCCCTGGCCGAGACCGACATCGCCACCCGACTGCGGCAGTTGAGACTGCGTGCCGCGCGCTCGGAGGGAAACGAGCGCGCTGAACTGGAGGAAGAAGTGGAAACGGAAGCGCTGGCGGGCCAAGCGCTCATGACAGCCCTCCAGACACCGTCGCTCCGCCTGGACAGCACCGGTGTGGTCGTGGTCTCGGGCCGCAGCCCGGAGCAGGACGGGTGCGCGTGACCGCTCAACTCGACATCATCCAGCGCATGGTCCTGGGAAGGGAGGCATCGACAGAACAGCTCACCGGCCCCCACCGGCGGTTCGCCGATGCCTGGCGCTCACCCCTTGCCGGGCCCGCCTTCAGCGGCGACATCGCCGCCCTGCTGGCTCAGATGCTCCGCCATCAAGCCGGCGTGACGGGCCAGCGCCACCACGAACTGGAGATCAACCTCCACGAACGCGGAATCGCCCTGCAGGCGCTCGAGCGAGCACACCTGCGTGTCGAACGGTTCGGCGCCACACGGCACACTGTGCGCCTCGGTGATGCCTGGACGCCCCACTGGCTCCACGGCGACCCCCGCTGGATCGATCTCGCCAGCGCAAGCCCCGGTCCGTTCATCGGCACCGGCAACACCACGGCGGACACCAGCGCCCGCCCGAACAGCCCGGTGCCCGTCGATCCAGCCCTGCACGCGATCGCTCCCGATATCAACCACTACCGTTCACGCAGCCAGGCCAGCGCAGTGCGCACCGCCTCCCTGGCGGACCCGGCCTCCACCCTGCACGTCGTCCTGCCCACCGGCACGGGCAAATCCCTCGTCGGTCTGGCCCCTGGACTGCTTCGTGCACGCGGAACCACCATCGTGGTGCTGCCCACCATCGCCCTGGCACTCGACCAGGAACGCCACCTGCGCAAGCGATTCCCGGCGTCCGTACTCCCTCGCGAACTGGCCTATCACAGCGACCGCATCAGCGAGGAACGCGCAGCCATCAAGGAACGCCTGCGCGAGGGAACTCAGCGGATCCTTCTAACCTCGCCCGAAGCCCTCGTACGAGGTTTCACCACCATGCTGCGCACCCTTGCGACAACCGGCCAACTCACCAGCCTGGTCATCGACGAGGCGCACCTGGTGCGTCTGTGGGGCCTGAGCTTTCGGCCAGAGTTCCAGATCGTCGCCTCACTCGTGGGCGAACTGCGAGAACTCGCCACCGGTGCCGGGCACCCCCCGCCACGCGTCACACTCTTGTCCGCAACGCTGTCGGCACCCAGCCTCCGACTCAACGACCGGCTCTTCGCTGGCAGCGCCGAGTCACTGTTCGTTGGATCGACCTTCCTGCGCTCCGAACTGCGCTACCTCCTGGGCACCACCACCTCCCCCGACGTCCGGATGGACCGTCTCACCGAGGCGATGCACCACCTTCCGCGGCCGGCGATCATCTACACCACCAAGAAGGAGCCCGCCAGGATCATCGCTGAGCGCCTGAGGGCTGCCGGGTTTGCACGCACCGCCGTCTTTCACGGAGGCCTCGGTTCTGCCGAGCGTCTTGGCATCATGCGCGGGTGGTCCGGCGACGATGGGCCGACCACGACCGACATCGTGGTCGGCACCAGCGCTTTTGGCCTGGGAGTGGACCAGAGCGACGTCCGTACCGTGGTGCATGCGTGCGTGCCTGCCTCGGTCGACCGCTTCTACCAGGAAGTCGGCCGCGCGGGACGCGACGGCCACGCGGCGCTGTCGGTCTGGCTTCCCGCCGTGCCTGACGAGGCCGAAGGCCAGCAAGTCGAAAACGCGACCGTGATCGGGGACGTCAAGGCGTGGAACCGATGGCAAGCCATGCGGGATCAGGACCCGCCCCCGAAGGAGGCGGGCAACGGTCTGGTCCTGGACACCACGGTGGTACCCGAGCACGGCGACGAGCCCTCGGACGCCAACCAACTGTGGAACCGCAACACGCTCGTCCTCATGGAACGTGCCAACCTCATCACCATCGCAAGGCTGGCCCCCCCGGTCGTCGAACGCATACCCGGCGAGTCCGAGCAGGCGTGGCAAGCACGGTTCGACAAGGAGTGGACTGCCTTCGTGAGCCACGTCCCGGTACGGCTCAGACCGCACGTGGCCAACCTGGACCAGGAGACTCTCGAGGCTGCCCTGCAGAAGACCCGCACGGAGATCAAGGATGCCGAAGCCGCCTCAATTGCGCGCATCACCCGCCTGCTGGCAAGAAGAGAATGCTGGGGACGCGTACTGAGCGAGGAGTACACCTACACGGACATAGGCGCGATGAGGGCCAGCCAGAATGTGGCGCCCGCGTGCTCCGGATGCCCTGCAGAGGGGCACGTGCACCAGCCCACCTTGCACACCGCGCGTCCCCTCGTCGCAGAAGCGCTCATGCCCGACCTCGGCAGAAGCCCCAGCGCAGCCCTGGCGAACCTGGCCGCCGGCCACCGCAGCATTGTGGTCACCTACCCCAGCGGACGCCTCAGAACTGCCCTGAGCAACCTCATCCAGTCATGCGTCACCAACGGCGTACGCGGCATCGTCGCCCCCGCCGCGCTGCTTGGGCTCCCGGCCATCCGTACGGCATCGCGGTTCGCCGACGAGGGCATGGTCGTCGTGGACCCCCTGCGTACCGGCGGGGTACCTGCGCGCCTCTCGGTGCCGAGTCTGATCCTGATGGACCACGGGCAGACGCCGCCCGTCTCATGGCTCGCTCCCACCAGCGGACCGCTGCGTGTCGTGGTCGTCCCGGAAGACATGCCCGACCCGGCCTATCCAGATGCCCTCATCAAAAGCATCCGCAGCCCTCACTGGACCATTGACGACTTCCTCGGGAGACTCTGATGGCTGTTCTGAACCCACCGCGAAGCCTTCCGGCGCTTGGCCGCTCCGTCATCAACTTCCTCACCGGATCCCGACGGGCCTGGACCGAGGAAGAGTTGATCGAGGCGTTCAGACCGCCAGGCCTGAACGAGGACAGTTCCTCCTTCGAAGGTGTCGCGCACACCGTGTACACCTTCCGGGCGATCGGGATGCTCTGCAGCGACACGGCCGGTGTGATCACCGTGAGCGACACCGTCGCTGCCACGGGAGGCACCCTGTCGCCGGCGGCGTTCCGCCGGGCACTTCAAAAGCATGCCCTCGATCTGGACCGTGACGGGGACCCGTGGCAGACCGGCCCAGGAGAGAGCCTCACCGGCGGGGCGCGTGATCTGCTGAGAGCGATGTCGTGGTTCCTCGCGCAGGATGCGCTCGGGCGTCCCCTGTCGTGGATCAGCGGCGTTCAGGCCCTGCAGCACGCGCAGTTCCCGGACCCGGACAATGACACCTGGGCCATCACCAACGACACCCGCTGGGGTGCCATCACCCGATGGGGACCGGCACTTGGCCTCGCGGCGCCTTCGCTCGTACAGACCAGATCGGGACTTGTGCCTCTCCCTGTCGTGGCGATCAACGACGTCTTGGATGAATTGCCTGCCGGACAGGTGCCCATCGGCGACTTCCTGGGCCAGTTGGCGGCCAAACTGCCTGTGCTGCACGGCGGTCTCGTCCGCGCCTCGCTCGTGGCGTCCCTTCCCGACGGAGACCCCGACCCAGGCATCGCACAAGACTGCGCTGACAGTTCGGTAGGCCAGGCTCTGCGCATCCTGCAGGACCGCGGTCGGCTCGTCTTCGACACCCTGCCGGACGCCGACGGCATCCGGCTGTCGCGATTCGACAGCCAACGCCAAACGCACGTCACCCTGGTTCAAGGAGGAAAGCGATGACCTGGCGGGGCACTCTTCCTGCTGCATGCTGGGAGGCCCGTGAGGCCCCGGCCATCATTCCGGTCGAGGCGGAGAGCACCTCTAACGGGGTCTTCCTTGCCACGCACACCTCGATCCCGATCCTCCTGCGCGACCGGGTGGACAGCGCTGTCGGCGGCACCATCGTCGACGAACACAACCTGCGGCGCGCCGTCGAGGAACTGCCGGCGGACCAGCCCATCATCCCCATCCTCGGGAAGTCGGGCACAGGCAAGTCGCACCTGATTCGCTGGCTTCGCATTAACCTGAAGCCCAACGACACGACCCGGCTGATCTTTGTCCCCAAACACCGCATGTCGCTGCGCGGGATCCTTGAACTCATCCTGGAACACGCCACCAGCGAACGCGCCGCGGAGTTGCGTGCCAAGGTCGCCGCTGCTTCGGATGCTGCCGCGGATGAAACCACAGCACAGCTCCGCCTGCGCAACGAGTTGGCTGTCCTGGTCGAGACCCGCGGAGCAGATAAAGGCGGCACACCCGAGGAGAATGATCTCCGCGCCTTCCTTGCCTCCGCGGAGGGCCTGCCCGCACTGCTGGGCGACCCCGTCTTCCGCAGGCGATTGCTCGCCGACAACGGTCCCATCGCGCGTCTGGTCCGGGAAAAGCTCTCCGGCAAGGGTTCGGAGGACAAGGAGGACGCGTTCGGTTTCACTGCGGCAGATCTGGACCTTTCGGTCGACGATGTCAGCAAGGCTGGCGTCGATGCCGCCAGTGTTGCCAGCGCACTCGTCAGCGATGCTCCCCTGCGGGACCTGGCAGCGAAGATGCTCAACGAGCAACTCGGGCCGGCGGTCAGTGAGGTCTTCGGGATCGGGGGAGACGACCTCAAGCAACTCCTCGTCGAACTACGCCTCGACCTGCACAGGCAGGGGCTGGAACTCCTCCTCCTGATCGAGGACTTCTCGATCTTCCAAGGCATCCAGGGCGGCCTCATCGACGCAATCACCCTGCTGCCCACCGAGACGCTCGCCCTGTGCCCGATGCGTGTTGTCATGGCCGTCACCACTGGTTACTTCGTCAACCAGATGCCGGAGACGGTGTACACGCGGACCTATAAGGTCTTCGATCTCGAACTTCCTGCGGACAAGACAGCCCCGTTCGACCCCGCACGGTTCGCCGCCCGGTACCTCAACGCGGTACGCGTCGGCTCCCAGGAGATCGACAAGCACCGCACGGGCGAGCGCCCGGAGCCCAACCACTGTCTGCAATGCCCCGTCCGGGACAAGTGCCACCAGGCGTTCGGGGAGGTTGAAGGTGTCGGTCTGTTCCCGTTCAGCAGGACGGCACTCGACCGGGCCATCCGCAGCCAGTCCAAGGGCGATGCCTTCGTCGCCCGCGATGTGCTGACCCGCGTCCTGCGTCCCGTCCTCCACCGCGACCAGACCGAACTCGACGAAGGCCGCTTTCCCAGCACCGGATTCGAGAGCGACTTCCGCACCGGTGCGCTGGACATCCTCGACAACGTCGAGGACCAGGTCCGGCTGCGCACGCCAGGTGACCCCGCACTCTCCGAGCGCCGCGTGCGGATGGTGCGTTTCTGGGGGCCGGGCCACGGGCCGCAGAACCTGCACCCGACGATCCACGAAGCATTCGCCATCCCGCCCCTGCCTGACCTCATCACCGAGCAGCAGCCCCTCCCGCTTCAGCCGCCAGTGCAAGAGCCCGTTCGGCCCTTGGACGGTACACAGACACCCATTGTGGTGGACCCGCCGCCGCCCCCGCTCACGCCGCCACCCGCGCATCCGTCCCCAGCGGCTTCGAAGCCGCCTCTGGTCCAGGCGGTCGACGAATGGCACAAGACCGGCCAACTTGTGCAGAGCCACCGCAACGATCTCCGGAAGATCGTGCACACCGCCGTCATCGGCTGTCTGGGGCTCGAAGACGGATTCGGAGGTGACAGCGGAGACTGGGTCAGGGGAAGGGCAGAACTCGCGCCGAGCTTTGATGCGAACACCTCGATCGCGCTGGACGGCAGCGGCCTGCAGACCGCGCTGATCTCGATCGACCACCGCAACGTAGAGGACGTCCGCGTTCTTCGCGCCCTCGCCTGGGTGAATGCGAAGGAGTCCTGGGAGAACGTGGAGCAGGGCGACGCCCTGCAGAGCCTGTGCGTGAACAAGGTCCAGGAATGGTCGGACAGCGTGTCCGCTTCCCTCCTTCCTGCGCAAGGTGACGACGCCGAACTGGCCCGGCTTGTGCACGCCCTCCTGTCCGTCAGCAGAGTCCTGGGGATCGCCGACTCGTACAAGAGCGACGCACTCAGCCGAGTTAAGGCGCTCTTCGCCAGGCCGTCGAAGCTGGCCGATCCTGTGCAACGGCCTTACGCACGACGACTGCAAGACCGCTTCACCAGCGCTGACCCGAAGGCGGATCGCAACCTCCTTCAACGGCGGCTGCTCCGCTTGACGTCCTACCGCCAGGGCACCGGCAAGCCGCTGGCCATTGACCTGCCGCGCCTGGTGCGCGCAATGCGCGACGACGCGGCTGAGGCGCCCTGGCCCGAGCACGTCCCCGAGCAGATCAGAAAAGTGGCGGACGACATCAAGAAGCGAACCACCATGCTGGATCCGGTGCTCGACGAAACCCGACGGCTGGTACCCGACGTGAGCGATCTCGGCGGTGACGTCGCCGAGGTGGCTCATGCTCTCAACACCCTGCTCTCCGACCTGGCGGTGCTTGGCCAGTCAGCCAACTCGATCAACCCGTCCGCCCTCCACGACGCGGTGAAGTCGGTGAAAGCCAGTGATCTGAAGAAGGTGACAGACCTGCGTGAGGGCCTCGACGCCTGGCCCACCCTCACCGCCGATCAGCGCCTGCGCCTGATGACCCTGGACGAAGGGCCGGCCCTGCGCATCCGAGCCTGGCTCGACCCTGCGCTGGAAGCCGTGAACGCACTGGAGCAGAAGCTCCAGGCCGGACCCGCCTCGGAAGCTCAGCGTGAGTACGACGAGACCCTCCAGCGGCTCGTGGCCGGGCTGGAGACCTTGAGCCGTGAGGTCATGGACGTGGCCGGACCCGAGGGGGGCGCATGACGCTCATCGAACAAGTTCAGCGTCTGCGTGTGGCAGCGGTCGCTGCCCATGACGAGGACAAGATCAACCGCCGCACCGGCGAGTTGGCCGGGCAGGCCGAGAGGGTCGAGACGCTCATCGAGACGGTCCAGCGCCTCCGCCGGGGCGTGGCCGAACTGCGCGCAGCCCATGCCGCTTTCGACGCAGACCTCGGTCCGCAGGCCGCCCAACTGGCCGCAGACCTGCACGTGCTCGCCGAAACGCTCCCCAGCCAGGATGCCGATACCCCACCGCAAGCACTGAAGGCGCATGTTAAGGCAGCTGATGGTTTCGTGAAGGGCCTTCGCGAGTCTGTCGAGCAGGCATGGACTGCTGAACGCAACCGTGAAGTACCGGTGATCAATGAGGATCTCGTCGCTACGCTGAGCAAGAGCGGGATCGACGTGGAAGAGATCCGCATCAAGATCGAGAAGGCGCATGGCGTGCTCAATGTCCTGAAGAACCGCGCTGTCCCCGAAACGGGTGACATCGCGAGGCTGGCTGCGGCGCTGGAGAGCCTCCAGGCATGCGGCAAGCAGATCACCGCACTTGTTGACCCGGTCCTCGCCCGAGTGATCACTGGCGCCCTGGAAGCCGCCGGGACGCCCTTGAACTCCTTCACTCCCGAGGTCCTTGCCGGGCTGTCGAGGCTGGGAATTCTGGACCGCTTCAGGGTGAGGCTGCGGTGACTCCTGAGACCGAGAGCGAAATCCTCGGCGTCCTCGAAGCACATGAGGACCCCCTGCTGTCCTGGGGCGTTGTCGACGGCGGATTCACCGACGACGAACTGCACACCCATGTCGATGACGTCCTCATGAAGTGCGGCGAACTCGACACCGCCCAGGAGGCAATCGAGGCCCTCGAGGACAAGGGCCTGATCATCCGTGATGATGCGGTCACGCCGTCACGGTGGCGTACCCGCAACGGCGAGACGCTGCGTCTGCTGGCCCGACTGCGCCAGATCTTCCCCTCCGGCGACCCGGCGACGGCCTGGCGCCAAGGTGCCGCTCTCGTCTCGGACTTCCGCTACGCCCGGCGCCCCCGCGCCTACCCCCGGCGCGACCAGCCCAGACACGCAGTCATCGACGGCACCGATGCGCTCCACGACCTCTACCGCCAGGTCATCGATGCCATGACCCGGCGAGGGCCCAAACACGCCGACCTCAGCGGGTTCCAGGTCCGCGCCAGCCGTCAGATCTTCACGGCCCTGCAGTCCAACATCACCACCGCCACAGTCGTGGGTGCCGGAACCGGAAGCGGCAAGACACTCGCCTTCTACCTGCCGGCCTTCGCCTACCTGACGGGACTCAAGGACAAGTCGGCATGGACGCGCGCGCTGGCCGTGTACCCGCGCAATGAACTCCTCAAGGACCAACTCAACACCGCTTTTGCGAACGCCCGGCGACTCGACCACCTATGGGCGAAGACCAACGGTCGGCCCATGACCATCGGGGTGCTCAACAAGGACACCCCGACCGGCATGAAAAGCCTGACGGCCTCCTACTCCGCATGGACGAAACGGGCTGAAGGCTTTCAGTGCCCTCACTTCACCTGTCCCGGCAACGGTTACACCGTGTGCGGGGGCACACTGTTCTGGTCCGAGCAGGACGCCAGGGCCAGAACGGAACGCCTGACCTGCAGCACCTGCAAGCGCGTGTTCGACGACTCCATGCTGGTCCTGACCCGGAACCGGATGAGCCAGAGGCCTCCGGACGTGCTGTTCACCACCACCGAGATGCTCAACCGCGGTCTGTCCGACCTGTCCCTGGGCACACTGTTCGGTGTCGGCGCGGCCAAGAAACCCCGCTTGATGCTGCTCGACGAGATCCACACCTACAGCGGCACCACTGGCGCCCAGGCAGCCCTGGTCCTGCGACGCTGGCACCACTCGCTGCGCAGTCCGGTCACCTTCGTCGGCTTGTCCGCGACGCTGTCGAACGCCGTTCGCCACATGGCCGATCTGACGGGTGTTGACGACGGACTCGTCACCAACATCGAACCGGGCGCAGACGAGATGGAGTACGAGGGCGCCGAATACATGGTCGCCGTGCGCAGCGACCCCACCAGCGGCGCCTCCGTGCTGTCCACCACCATTCAGACGGCGATGCTCCTCCCGCGTGTCCTCGATCACCCGGCAGAGCGCACATCCCAGGGACTTCTGGGCACCAAGGCGTTTGTCTTCACCGACGACCTCGATGTCACCAACCGGCTCTTCTTCTACCTTCTCGACGCGGAAGGCCAGCGCTACCGCGCGCCCCGTACCCAGCAGTTCAAAGACCCCCTGGCGTCCATGCGACGTCCCGTGCAAGACGGCGTCACCGACCAGCGACGCGCCGGCCAGGTCTGGGACCTGCCGGTGAAACTGGGCCACAAACTCGACCGTCCAGGCCTCAACGTGAGCCGGACCACCTCGCAGGACGCGGGAGTCGACACCGCCTCCCAACTCGTGGTCGCAACTGCCTCGCTCGAGGTCGGCTTCGACGATCCGGACGTCGGCGCTGTGCTGCAGCACAAGGCGCCCCGCGGCGTCGCCGCATTCCTGCAGCGCAAGGGCCGAGCCGGGCGAAGCCGTCGCATGCGCCCGTACACCGTGGTGGTGCTCTCCGACTACGGACGCGACCGTGCCACCTACGAAGCCTGGGACGCGCTGTTCGATCCCGTCTTGCCTGAACTGGTACTTCCCATCCGCAACCGGGCAGTCCTGCGCATCCAAGCCACCCTGGCGATGCTTGACTGGCTGGCAGCACAACTGCAGCAGCCCGATCACCGGTACGCAAAGCTGTGGCGTGATTTGAAGGGTCTCGCCGATCCGGAGTACCCGGACAACCGCAAGGTCCAGAAGACTGCCGTCGCCATTCTGCGCGACCTGCTGCGCGATCCCGGCCGCCAGCGCAGCCTCCGTCTGTGGATCGAAGGCGCGCTCCAGGTTTCCGAGGAGTTGGCCGCCGAGATTCTGTGGCACCCCCCTCGCCCGCTCATCCTGGCGGCCGTGCCCACGCTTGCACGACGGCTGGACAATGAGTGGGCTGTTGCGGAGGACCACACGTACGTCAAGGGCAAGGATTTGATGGGCAAGAATCCGCTGCCCGACTTCTTCCCCGAGAACCTCTTCAGCGAACTCGCACTTCCCGAAGGGTACGTGGTCATACCCCCGCAGCAGTCGTGGGAGAAGGAACCTGAACTGCAGGCGATGGGCCTGGCTCAGATGCTGCGCGAGTACGCGCCAGGACGAGTGTCACGGCGCTTTGCCACCCGCAACCTCGAGCACCGGCATTGGATCCCCGTTCCCTACGGGCAGCGCGAGACCGTCATGGATCTCGCCCCTGCCTTGCAGGCGCACCATCGAGAGGAGACCGCCACCGTCGAAGTCGATGGTGTCCCTACCTCCATCCCCATCGTCCGCCCCGACAGGGTGGAACTCCAACTCACACCGCCAGAACTCAAGGATGCTTCCAACGCGGCCCTGGTCTGGCGGTCCCAGTTCCTGGAGAGGGGCCTCGGTCTGGTCGCCCGCCTTCCCCCGTCGGACCCCATCGGCGGCCTCATCGACGAAGCACGCTTCTTCCTGCACGCTCAGAACGCCCACATCGAGGTCCGCCGTCTTGCCGTCCAGAGCGAGGCGAGTTTGGTCTTCGCCCGCGGTGGCGAAGCCCGGGTCAAAGCACAGTTCTCGCTCGATGACGAGCGGGTCGGTCTCGGAGCCACCTACGACGTCGACGGCCTGCGCCTGACCATCACGGTGCCGGACGTGATTGCTCCACCCGGCGACCTCGACCCGGCCCTGCGTAGCGCCTGGTTCCAGCACGTTCTGACGAACGACCCCGAACTGCTGGAACAGATGAACAAGTTCCAGTTGGAATGGCTGCACCAGACGATCGAATGCATGCTGCTGATGTCCGCCGCGAGTGACGGCACGTCGCTTCCCCACGCCTACCGGGCGGTGCGGGAAACCTTCGCCGACCGGTTGACGGACACCCTGAAGGCGATGTTCCGCAGTTCTGACGTCGAAGAGAGCGAAAGCGCCACACTCGGCCGGGTCGGTGAGCGCCTGCGCCAACTGCTTGCCGACAAGGACATCATTGCCCGCCTGGACCATCTGACGGACCAGGTCTGGAACCCTGACCCCGCACAATTCCAAGCCTGGCTGCGCCAACGCGTCCTTGCCACCCTTGGACAGGCGGCCCTGTGGGCTGCCCGGGAGATCTGCCCCGAGCACGACCCCGAAGGCATCGTTGTCGACATAGAACCCGGCTACGCCCTCGACGGCACATGGCGCCATGGCCAGGTCTGGCTCACCGAGGCCTCGATCGGCGGCGGCGGCTTCATCGAAGCGCTGGCCACACGCGTACGCCCCGACCCGCGGCGGTTCTTGCGGCTGATCATGAGAGCCGTCCAGCCTTCCACCAACGAACTGGTCGACGCGCACATGCGGCGGATCGTGTGCTACACGACCGAGCGCAGCGACTGGCTCGACCTCGTTGCTGAATACCGAGGCTCGGCGACACAGGCGGACCGGGTGAAAAACCTTGACCGCATACGGGCGCAGTTGCGTGCCTCAGGCATCCACGGCGCGGAGCAGTCCGTTGTCTCGAGCCTGGCGAACCGCCTGCTACGGCCCGGATCGACCGCACAGACGGATCAGGCACTACGTACCCTCATCGACGAGTGGGAGATCCAAGAGCAACGCCTGGGCCTTGAAATCTCGCCGCGTACCTGGGCTTACCTGATGCGTCAGAGGCACGACCTGGACGCCGGACTGAACCTGTCCGCGAACTCCTCGGACCGCCAGCGCATCGACGCCATCCAAAGCGCACTCTGGCCACGTGGATGGGCCCTACGCGCCGGAGCACTGCAGTCGTGGAACCCCTACTTCGACAATCCGCCGGCCGCACCCGATCTCATCCGGGGGCTGTTCACGTCCACAGACGACCTCATCAGCGTGACAGATCCCGACGCGGACAACCTGGTGCGCACGCGCCTGGCCCAACAGGGATCCGCCCAGCTCATCGCGCCTCCCGAGGACGTACCCGCCCTGGCAGACATGCTGGTGGACCTGTCGATCCGCGCCATCGAAACGGACTTCCTCCAAGTGTTCCCACGAGTCGTCGAGATCGACCACCGCTCCGAGGGCAGCGTCGTGGCCACCTTCGAACTTGCCGAGGTGTCCGCATGAGAAGGATCACCACCGTCGGGGCCGGTGAGACCCGACAACTCACCGATCTGCTGCAGAACCTCCTGGTGTCCGAGCTGCTGGCCCCGTCAAGTCGCCTGTGGGTACTGTCCCCGTGGATCTCCGACATTGTCGTCATCGACAATGCATCCGGACAGTTCAAGAGCGTGCTCCCCGCCTTGCCGGCCCGACCCATCCGGCTGACGGAAGTACTCATCGAACTCGCCCGCCGTGGCTCGGACGTCCGAGTGATCATGCGCGATGAGCCGCGCAACGCCATCACAGGACAACGCCTCACCGACCTGGCCCCGGTGGGGCCACGGCCGACCCTGCTCATCCGGAACACCCTGCACGACAAGGGCATGGTGAGCGACAGATTCCACGTTCACGGCTCGATGAACTTCACCTTCTTCGGCCAGAGAGTGAACCAGGAAGGCGTCACCGTCGTATCCGATCCCGACCAGATCGCCCGTGCTTGGGTCGAATACCAGAACAGGTACCAATTGCCATGAGCGTCGACTTTGAGGAATTCTTCGGTCCAGGCAACGACATCACGCCAACACGGGTAGAACCGAACCTGCAACTCATCCTCGAGAACTTCATGGCAGGCATCCAACAGCGCCAGGTCGGATTCCTGCCGCGAAGTTCTCACGGCCGTCTGTGGTGGTACGGCTTCGCGCCCACCCCGCGCCAGCAGCGCGAGACACTCGCCATCCTCGACAGTTGGATCGGCCCCACTTTCAGCGACCTGCCCCGCCACCGTGGTGCCCTCAACCCGGCTGATCCGTTCGACGCCGCACTGGCGAAGGCACCGGTCAAGCCACTGCGCTTTGAGGTACTGCCCCGCGCGACACAGGATTCGGAGGATTGGAAAGACGCGCGAGGCCAGGTACGCGACGCCCTGCTGGTGCTTAGCAAACTCCTCAACGGCCGGCCGCCCTCAGAGTTCGACGCCCCCCGAACCACCGTCGAGGTACTCGACGACCTCGGACACGCCATCGCTGCCCGCGACCGCACTGTCGCCCTGGCCTGCCTGCGCGAACTTGAGGCGGCCGCCGATCTCGACCAGGCAAACCTGGCCTTCCTGCGACTGCGGGTCTTCGCCGGGCTCGAGGACTGGAAGGCCGTTCTCGGGGACCGGGATCTCGACCACGTCCTTGCCATGCGCCGCCCCTTGAGCGTCACTCAAGTGATCCAGCAGGCGGTCTACACCAGATGGTTCGCCCCGTACGACGCAGCAGGCAAAGAGGAAGACCTGCTCGCTGCCGTTGCCGCGTTCCCTGCGGCGTTCCGGCCGCTGTTCTCGGGCGCACCGACAACGAGTCGGGCGCAGGCTGTCGTGGAGTTCCTCATCGCGGTCGAAGACGACGCGGGAGACGACACACTCAACCGAATCCTCGACGAAGCCGGCACGATCGAACCCGGCCTCCCCGCCCACCTGCGCAACGTGTTCCACCTGCACCGGGAACAAACTCCTCAGCCCACCGCCCCGTCGGAGCCGCCCGCCCCCCTGGACCAGTTGGGCGCCCTGAGCGAATCGCCCCTCGAGCGTGCGACCGGGATGATGGTCCGGGGCGAACTTCAGGCAGCCATCGAACTCGTGCTGACGCTCGAACCGAGCCTGCGCGCGGCATACCTGCTCCTGACCTGTGCACGCGACCTGCAGTCACCACCGCAAGCAGCGTTGGCACTTGAGTACATCTCCACGCATCACCTGCGTAACTTGATCGACGGAGCGAGCGCACGCCTGCGCGGTGATCTCGCCTGGCTGGAGCAGTTCACCCAGGACGGACCCTGCCTGGACTGGCGTACGTGGTTGGATGCCCTGGACGGAGACCATGGCGGCGCAGCATTGGCTGCCGGTCCCGAAATCACCGACGCCTGGACGCCACTGAGCAGCGATGCGCTGACCGCATGGCTTCACGATGCCTCCGATGAGGTACTCGGCAAACTCGGTGAGAGCGGAGGCCAGTTCATGGCGGCGCACCGCGACATCTTCACTGAAGATGGAGCGGCCGAACTCAGCGAACGTGTCCTTGCCGGTCTCGCGCTCAGCGGCAAGAACTCGGCCGGCGTTCGAGTGCAGACCCAAGCCCTACTGGACTATCTGCTGTCCGCCCACCCCACATCCGCAGTGTTCGCCTCAGCACTCGAGTGGATCGATCTCATCATCTCCGCGAACGTCTCGGCCGTGACCACGACATGGGCGATCGACGTACTGCAGACGGCGACAGCTACATCGGCAGCGGCAACGAGTCCCGCCACTGTTGGTTTCTTCTATAAGATCACCAATACGGTGAGGCCGTTTAAGACGGCACTAGACCCAACTGACATTGAGGCCATCAAGCTTGTAGCCAGCGAACTGGGAGTCGGTGTCCCGGAAGACTTGCTCGCCGAGCAGGTACAGGACGCCGACCCCGGAGCGCCGTACCGCTATCTGCAGGACTCAAAGGTGGTGCTGTACTCCCTTACCGAGTCGGCCACCACCCGCGCTGCACAGGTGCTGCGCATCTTGGTGCCCAAGATCGACATCGAGACGAGTGCCGAGCATGACGGCAGCAGCAAACTTGCCGCACAGGCGGCCAACGCTGACGTCTTCGTCGTGGTGACAGCATCGGCGAAGCACGCCGCCACCGACTTCATTACTGCCAAGCGGGGAACGCGACCAGTTGTGCTCGTCAACTCTCGGGGCTCGTCCGCTATCTTGCGCGAACTCGCGGAAGGATGAGCCAACCGCGCTTTTCGTCTGGAAGCAGGAACACAACGCCTCCAACCGCAAGATCCGAGCCCGCGTCGAGCACGCCTTCGCCTGGATCAAGACCTGGAAGATTCTTCGCGACTTCCGCCTGAAAGGAGAGGGAGTTCACCACGTCATGCTCGGCATCGCCCGCTTGGCAACAACCGCGGCCTCGCTGGGTGATGCAGAAGCCCGCAGGTCGCCAAGTGCGTCATGAATCATTTACCAGGTAGGCCTTAGTCGAGAGAGATGGGGCCATCGGGAAGCCACCCCTCCACGTAACCTGAGACGAGGGGGACGACTCCCTCCGGCGAGACTTCCCGGTAACGGGACTTGAGTTCGCCGAGTCCCCACCTGGCATGTGTCCGAGAAGTTGCCTGAATTGAATTGGACTCGTCAGAACTGATTCTCACGATGAATGCGTGTGAAATGGTGTGGCGGTCGTGCTCCCGGCAGTTGAGATCCTGTGTTTCAAGGACTCCATAGACAGATCCGAAGCGGGGGTTGGTGATGCGAAATCGCTCGGCGAGGTAGTGAGCGGCTCCGTCTCGAAAATCGGTGCCAGGAGCGAGTAATAGCTGGGGGACGGTCCAGCCGCTGCAGCAACCGCCGCACAGCATTAGGCGGTCCTGGTCATCGAGGAGGAGCAGGTAGGCGCGGCGGTCGACGAGCTGCTGTGAGTTGGAGGAAGTGGGCACGCTGCAAGACTGCACAGATAGCTATTCAAGTAGCAAGCAGTATGCCCTCCTATGGGTGAGCCCCCTCACCCTCAGAGCGCCAGGCGTGTGCGGCCAGCTGGGGTCGCCCTGCTATCGCGGGCGTGCACAGATTGCGGTGTATCGCGCCTCGTTTTGCCGAGTGCGACACGGGTCGTGAGCTGCAAAAACACAGCAGAGGCGTTTGGGATTCGGCGCTGCAGCGTTTCGGGGCGTCACATGGCATCAGGCCTGAGCTGCGACGACGGAATTTCCCACACATCCCACGAAGGCGGGGCTGATCAAGCCCTGAGCGACCTGGGGCAGGTTGCCGTGGTGATGAGGTGGACTGAGCCCACGACGTACACCACAGCGCCCGCCAGGGCACTCGATCCACAGGGTACCGGATCAGGGCTCGGGCGGGTGCTGGTCATGGGGGGCTGGGCGGAGAGGTGAGCAGGCGCTGTGGCTCATTAGGACTGTTTCTCACTGGTGGAGGGTGCGGCTGGTCGAGCGGAAGATGCGCGAGGTCACACGCCACAACATCGTCCGCCGTACGACGTTCTCCGAGCGCTTGCAGGACCTCATGGTGCGGTACATGCGGCGGCAGTGCGCGAGCACCGAACTCATCGCCAAGCTCGTCGAGATGGCAGGTCATGGATGGCGCCCGCCGTGGCGAGAAGGTCAGCCCGCCGCTGGACTGGCGCGAACTCGCCTTCTATGACGCGGTGGCTGACCACGGAACCGTACGGGAGCACTTCGCCAACGAGTGGTCCACGAAGGGCGCTTTGGGTAGCTGACCGGGGTTTGCTGCTACGCCGAGGGTGCGGGGGTTTCTGGGGAGGGCGGCAGGGGGTCGGCGACGAAGGTTCCCAGCCCGACCTCGCCCCGCGTCCAGCCCTGCTCTCGCACATGCCGCATGGCCTTCGCCGCCGTCGCGTTCACTACGCCGAACTCCTGGGCGATTTCCAGAGTGGACGGCACGCGGCTTCCCGGCGGATACGTGCCGTCCTTGATGCGCCGGATGATCTCCGCTGCAATCTGTCGCCACAGCGGACGCGTGCGGTCAAGGTCCATGAGCTTCAGCGTGGGTGACCGTGGCATTCTGCGCATCCGTGGTTATCTGCGGTTATCCACGGGTAATCTGGGACTCGAGCACAGAACGGCCCCGACGGGAAGCGGCTACTTCCTCACCGGGGCCTGAGCCGACTGAACTGGAGTCGACCTATGCGCAGCCTACTGGCCGCCATCCTGAGCCTCTTCCTGCCTCCTCGCGGAGCGCACCGAGCCCCTGTCGCGCCACCGCCCCTCACCATCCGTCCGCCCGTCACCGCCCGTCAAACGCGTCCACACCCCACGGACGTCATCCTCGTCGACGGTCTTCCCGTGGTCCGGCCGTACCTTGCCGTATGGGAACGCGAGCGAGACGAACTCGACCGCAGGCACCTCCAGCGGGAGCGGCGCCGGGCGGCGGTTCTCGCCACGCTGGGCCAGGACTACGTCCCGTCGGGGGTCGCCGCGTGACCGCGCGACGTTTCCGCAGCCTCGGCGTAGACCCGGCCACCGGCAAGGAAGCCTTCGTGGTCGCACGCCCCGGCGGTTGGCTCGAGGAGCTGGCCGATGTGCACGCCCTCAAGGCGGCCGCCGTCCTCGCCACAGTGGTCGGTGCCGTACTCGAGGGCGGCAAGTCGTCGGACACCGAGCTCGCCGCCTTCGTACCAGCGCTGCACGCCGCGCTCGAAGAATGCGTCGGCATCATGGCGGCCGACAGGGAGTGACGGCGTAGAGGCATCCCGCCGGAGGGCAGGGCAGCGGTGCCATGGGTGCCTGGGGCTCATCCTGGGCACCCACCGTCCGGCAGTCGTTTGCGGGACGGCTTTCAGTCCCTACGGCCACGTACGGCCGGCCTTGGCTGCGATGCGTGCTGATCGCTCTGCGTCGAAGCTCACGGGGACCACCTGTTCCGGGATGGTGCGCAGGCTCCGCAGGCTATCGCCGGGTGGGCGAGGCGTCCGCGGCCTCATCGAGGGTCGGAGCCGCCTCCCGGAAGGCCGAAGTCGCGAGGACTTCCAAGTAGTGGCGGTTCTGCATGATTCCGAGGACGTTGCCGAAGGGGTCGACGACCGACCCGCCGACGAAGCCCTCGCCGAACTCGCGGAGGGGTTCGTGCGGGGTGGCGCCCAGGGTGAGGAGGCGGGTCAGGGTGGCATCGACGTCGTCGACGTGCCAGTAGGTGACCGCCCCGCCGGGGGTGTCGGTGTGGGCGCCCAGGTCGTTCACGAACTTGCTGTCCAGCAGGCCCAGTTCGTGCTGGTAGTCGCCGATGCGGAACTCGGCGTATCCGGGGCGCTCGAAGTACGGCTCGATGCCGAGGAGTTCGGAGTACCAGCGCTTCGCCGCCTCCAGGTCGGCGGCGTGGAAGCGGATGGTGGTGAGGCCTCGCAGCATCGGTGCTCCTTGGTTGAAGGCCGAACAGAGGGATCCGCTCAGTGAAGTGCGGTCATGGAGGGGACAGTAGGGCGCCTATAGGCCAGATCCTGTCCTAAACCGTGGAGGGCGGTGCAGCCGGTTCAGGACAGGGCTACGCGGGTGAACCGTGCGGCCACCCGCAGGTCCGACTCGACGAGCGCCGCGGTCGCCGCCACCTCCGGCAGCAGGTCGCGTACGCACTCCTCGGCCGTCCGGCGCGCCGCGTGCGTGGCGACCCCGACCGCCGCGACCACTCGCCCCGCACGGTCCCGCACGGGAACCGCGACCGATCGCAGCCCCTGCTCCAACTCCTCGTCCACGAAGGCGAATCCAGCGTCCGGGACCGTCGAGGCCGCCGAAGCCTCCCCGCCCGACGAGTAGCCGGCCGTCAGCACCCGCCCCGCCGCCGTCACCCGGGCCGGTCGCCGCGTGCCCACCGTCACGTCCACGCTCATCACGTGGTGCGCGGCCACGCCGGCCGTGTACTGGATCTCGTCGCCGCCGTCGGTGAGGACCGCCAGGGCGGTCGACTCGTGGATGCGTTCCGCCAGGGCCGCGAGGTGGGGGGTCGCGATGCGGGGGAGGGTCGTACGGGAGAGGGGAGGGAAGCCGAGGGAGAGGACCTGGGGGGTGAGGGAGAAGGTGCGTTCGGGGCCGCCGGGGGTCACCAGGCCGAGGTGCTCGTAGGTGATCAGCGCCCGCCGGGCCGTCGCCCGGGCCAGTCCCGTCGCCTTGGCGACCTCGGTCAGGGTCAGCTCGGCCCGGCCCTCCCCGAAGGCGGTGAGGACGGTCAGCCCTCGGGCCAGGGACTCGATGAACTCCCGGCCCAGCTCCTGCTTGGACGCGCCCGTCCACAGGGCGAGCCCGGCGGGGGACGGGCCCGGGGCCGCAGCGGGTGCCTGGAGCAGGTCGCGCTCCATCGCCGTCACCGCCGCCCGCAGCCGGGGCAGCAGGGTGTCGCGCAGATCGGACGCCGTGTGCCGGCTGGTGTGGCTCACGACGTTCGCCACGCACGCGACCCGCCCGGTCCCCGGGTCCCGCACCGGCACGGAGACCGCGACCAGGCCCGGTTCGATCAGCTGGTCGTCCAGCGCCCAGCCCTCCGCCGCCGCCCGTGCGGCCCGCCGTACGAAGTCTTCGTCCGGCGCCCGGTGCGGCGCGGCGGCCGGTACGGCGGAGAAGCCGCGGTCCTGCGGGTCGGCCGCGCGGCGCGTGCGCCAGCGCTCCCAGTCGGCGTCCGTCCAGTCGGCGGCGAACAGGGGGCCCGGTGCCGTGCGTTCGGCGGGCAGCAGGTCGCCGATGCGGAAGCTCAGGGACATCGCGCGGCGGCGGGTGGCCTGGTGGATGAAGCGGATGCCGTCCCGGTCGGCGACGGCCAGGGACACCGACTCGTCGAGCTCGTCGGCGAGGGCGTCCGCCCGCGAGCCCAGCAGCGCCGGCAGCCGCAGGGCGGCCAGATAGGCGTTGCCCAGTTCCATCACGCGCGGGGTCAGGATCGCGTCCCGGCCCTCCAGCCGGGCGTACCCCATGCGCGCCAGGGTCGCGGTGACCCGGTCCACGGTCGACCGGGCCAGGCCCGTGGCCCGCTCCAGCTCGCTCAGCCGCATCGCCCCTCCCGCCCCGGTGAGCTCCCGCAGCACCGCCACCCCGCGCATCAAAGGCACGACGGCCTCGCCGGGCGCGGACGTCCCGGGGCCGGGCGGGGTGGTGGTGTTCGCGGACATCGGCTCTCCGGTACGGCGGTCTGGGCAGCCCTACCGTAATGCGGGCCTACGGGCGTGGGCTCACCGGCGGGTGCTCCCGGGTCGACGGGCGTGGGTTCACCGGTGGGTCCCGCGGGGGTACGGCCACGGGCTCGGCGGCGGGTGCTCCCGGGTCGACGGGCGTGGGTTCACCGGCGGGTTCCGCGGGGTACGGCCACGGGCTCGGTGGCGGGTGCTCCCGGGTCTACGGGCGTGGGTTCACCGGCGGGTCCCGTTCACCGGCGGGTCCCCCGGGGGTACGGCCACCGGCTCAGCGGCGGGTCCCCCGGCGGTACGGCCGTGGGCTCACCGGTAGGCCCCCGGGGCTACAGCCAACGGCTCCCCGGCCTCCGCCCACCCCCTCACCGCCGAGTGACCCGCACCCGATAGTCCCCCTTCAGATCCGCCCCCGTCACGGAGATCCGGATGCCCCGCTTCGAGTCCGTGAAGGTCTCGCCGGGGGCGTAGGGCGCGTCGGAGAGTTCCGCGTGGACGTTCGGGCTGCGGGTGCAGCCCCCGCTGTCCTCGGCGGAGTCGTACACGTTCACCGGGCCCATGCCGGTGTCGACGGCCGCGTCCACCTTGTAGACGAGAACGCCCGGCCGGCACACCGTCTCGTCGTTGCCGCCGCGGGTGCGCAGTTCGACGGCGTAGCCGGTGCGGCCGTCGAGGGGGACGAAGACCAGTTTCGGGCCGCCGGTCCGCCACAGCGGGGTCAGCGCGTACTCGGCCGTGCCGCGCACCGCGGAGCAGGCGATCTGGGTCGCGTCCAGCCAGCCCAGCTTCCACTTGTGCCAGCCCAGCAGGTCGTTGTTGGCCCCCCAGTCCTCGCTCATGATGTCCCAGTGCCCGACGGCGCCCCCGCCGTCCTGGGTGTAGAGGTCGGGCAGCCCGAAGACGTGCCCGTTCTCGTGCGGCAGGACGCGGTAGCCGGTGCGGTCGTAGGAGCCGGAGCCGTCGTCCTGGCGGGAGTAGACGAAGGACGCGTTGGCCACCGCCACCCCGTCGGCCACCGGCGCCTCCGTGTTCCCGGCGAACGTCACCGACAGGACCGTGTCCAGCGCGGAGGGGCCCGCGTTCGGGGTCACCAGCACGTTCAGCAGGTCGTACGCGCGGAAGTCCACCGTCGGGTCGGCGGCGGCCACGAGGTCGCGGACGAGGTCGCGGTAGCCGGGGTCGAAGGGGGCGCCGCGCTCTATGCCGTACTTCCGGAAGGTCTTCGGCATCCGCAGCCAGTTCGGGATCGGGGTGTCGGAGCGGTAGTCGAGACGGCCGTAGGACGCCGTGCGGAACCATTCCTCGGTCTGCGGGAAGAACTCGTGGTAGCGGCTGAGGGCGGTGCCCCGGCCCGGTGCGTCCGGGAAGTCGACCATCAGGGTGAGGGCGCGGACGGTGCCGGTGGAGCGGGCGTACCCGCTGGGCGTGGGGACCCCTTCGGACATCTGGACGGCCGAGCCGCCGTTGATCATGCAGGGGGCGAGGGTGGAGGAGCGGGACAGGGAGATCGAGCCCGCCCCGGCCCTCGACGGCCCGAGGCCCGGGGCGAGGCCTCCGGTGCCGGCCGAGGTGCTGACCGCGAGGGTCAGCGCGGTCACGGAGGCGAGGGCGGCGACGCGGCGCGGGCGTATGCGACGGCCGAGGGGCTCCGGGGCGGTGCGCACGGGCTGCGGCTGCATGCGGGGCCTTTCGGTCCGAGGTCCGGGCAGCCACCACCCGGTCACCGGCTGCACCCTTTCGATCACCCTCCGCTTCGGTGTGGGTGGGCGCGCGCTGGGAGAGACCGATCGTGTGCATGTGACTCAGGTCACAAGAGAAAACTTCGGGGGATGGGAAATAACCGGGGACCCCTTCCCCGTTTAGCCATGTGTCCGAGCGAAACGGGGACAGCTTCCCCGGATCGCCCCACCTCTACCGGAGGAGTACGCCGTGCAGACCGCGACCCCCGCAGTGCGCAAGGCACCCCGGCCCCGCGCCGACGCCCTGCGCAACCGGGAGCGGATCGTCACCGCCGCCCGCGAGATGTTCACCGAGCTCGGCCCCGACGTGCCGCTCGACGACATCGCCCGCCGGGCCGGCGTCGGCAACGCCACGGTGTACCGCAACTTCCCCGACCGCGACGCCCTGGTCCGCGAGGTCGTCTGCTCGGTCCTGGACCGCACGGCCCGGGCCGGCCAGGCCGCCCTCGACGAGGACGGGGACGCGTTCGCGGCACTGGAACGCTTCGTGCACGTCGCCGCCGACGAGCGGATCACCGCGCTGTGCCCGATGGTCACCAGCACCTTCGACCAGAACCACCCCGACCTGGTGGCCGCTCGCGAACGCGTCGAGTGGATCATCGAGGAGGTCATGGACCGCGCCAAGGCCGCCGGGCAACTGCGGCCCGACGTCGGCGTGGGCGACGTGATGATGGCGGTGGCCCAGCTCAGCCGGCCTCTGGCGGGCACGATGTGCCTCAGCTCCGACCGGTTCGTCCACCGTCACCTCCAGCTGTTCCTGGACGGACTGCGGGCCCCGGCCCACTCGGTCCTGCCGGGCACGGCCGCGACCATGGAGGACCTGCGCCAGGCCTGAGCGACCAGAACTCCTGACCCGAGCAGTCGAACCCTGTACTCGGCACGCCCTTTTCTCAGCTTTCTTCCTCTTCTTCCGTTCACGAAGTCCCGAATTCTTCCGTCACGAAGTCCCGAAGTGGGTACCCCCATGTCTGAAACAGCCGTCAAGGCTCCCGGTACGACCGGCGTCCCGGACGCCAACCGCTGGAAGGCGCTGGCGTTCATCGCCATCGCCCAGCTGATGGTCGTCCTCGACGCGACCATCGTGAACATCGCGATGCCCTCCGCCCAGCAGGACCTGGGCATCTCCGACGGCAACCGGCAGTGGATCGTCACCGCCTACGCCCTCGCCTTCGGTGGTCTGCTGCTCTTCGGCGGCCGGATCGCCGACCTGTGGGGCCGCAAGCGCGCCTTCGTCACCGGTCTCGGCGGCTTCGCCGCGGCCTCCGCGCTCGGCGGTGCCGCCACCAACGAGGCGATGATGTTCGGCGCCCGCGCGCTCCAGGGCGCCTTCGGCGCGCTCCTCGCGCCCGCCGCGCTCTCCCTGCTCGCCGTGATGTTCACCGACGCCAAGGAGCGCGCCAAGGCCTTCGGCATCTACGGCGCGATCGCCGGTGGCGGCGGCGCCGTGGGTCTGATCCTCGGCGGCTTCCTCACCGAGTACCTGGACTGGCGCTGGACGTTCTTCGTGAACATCCCGTTCGCGGTGATTGCCGCGGCCGGCGCGTACTTCGTCATCCGTGAGCCCGAGGGCGGCCGCAACCGCTCCGCCCTCGACATCCCGGGCGTCATCCTGTCCACCCTCGGCCTGGTCTCGCTGGTCTACGGCTTCACCCGCGCCGAGTCCGACGGCTGGAGCGACTCCCTGACCGTCGGCATGTTCGTCGCCGCCGGTGTGCTGCTGCTCGCCTTCGTGATCGTCGAGGCGAAGGTCAAGGCCCCGCTGCTGCCGCTGCGGGTGGTCACCGAGCGCAACCGCGGCGGTGTCTACCTCTCCCTCGGCCTCGCGATCATCGCGATGTTCGGCCTGTTCCTGTTCCTGACCTACTACCTGCAGATCGTGAAGGGCTACTCCCCGGTCAAGACCGGCTTCGCGTTCCTGCCGATGATCGCGGGCATGATCACCGGCTCCACCCAGATCGGCACCCGCCTGATGACCCGGGTCGCCCCGCGCCTGCTGATGGGCCCCGGCTTCCTGGTCGCCGCGCTCGGCATGCTGCTGCTGACCCGCCTGGAGATCGGCTCCTCGTACGCGGCCGTCCTGCTGCCGGCGATGCTGCTGCTCGGCCTCGGCATGGGTACGGCGTTCATGCCGGCGATGTCCCTGGCCACGTACGGCATCGAACCGCGTGACGCGGGTGTCGCCTCCGCGATGGTCAACACCTCGCAGCAGGTGGGCGGCGCGATCGGCACCGCCCTGCTCAACACGATCGCCGCGTCCGCGACGACGTCGTACATCAAGGACCACATCGCCGGTGCCGCCTCCAAGCCCCAGCAGCAGCTGGTGCAGCTGGAGGGCATGGTGAACGGCTACACCAGCGCCATCTGGTTCGCCGTCGGCATCCTGGTCGCCGCCGCCGCGATCGCGCTCACCCTCGTCAACGCCGGCAAGCCGGACATGGGCGGCGCGGTGGCCGGTTCGGGCGAGGGCGCCGAGGACGCCGTACAGGTCCCGGTGGTGGCCCACTGACGCGCGTAGCCCTGGCCCGTTAGCGCAGCCAGGGGAGATCGGCACCCGCTTCGTTCGGCTGGAGTCCCTCGGCGATGATCTGCATGATGTCGCCGAGGGACTTCTGCTGTTCCCGGGTGAGCCGGTCGAACACCGCGTTGCGCACGGCGCTGACATGGCCCGGCGCGGCGCGCCTGAGCACGTCCAGGCCCTGCTCGGTCAGCACGGCGAACTGGCCGCGCTTGTCGGAGGCGCAGTCCTCGCGCTGGACCCAGCCGTTCTTCTCCAGCCGGGCGATGGCGTGGGAGAGACGGGAACGCGTGATCTTCGCGTGCATGGCCAGCTCGGTCATCCGCAGCCGACGGCGGGGGGACTCGGCGAGCTTGACCAGGAGGCCGTAGTAGATGTGCGGCATCCCCGCGTCCCGCTGGAGCTGTCGGTCCATGTGGTCCTCGAGGAGCATGCTCGCGTGCACATAGGAGCGCCAGACGCGCTGCTCCTCGTCGGTGAGCCAGTGGGGCTCTTCAGCGGATGTGGATGCCTTCTTCATGTACTCCACTGTAAAGGTCTGCTCCTTGAAAATTAAACCATCTGGGAATATGCTGTTGGATGTTGACGTTTTAGATTTCAAGCAACGCCGCGTCAGGCAACTGTCAGGCACCACGTCCGACAGGCACCACGTCCGAAGGGAGTCGCCATCATGTCCGCCGCCACTCAGGAGCGCATGCCCGCCCTGTACCTCAGTCATGGCGCCCCACCGCTCGCGGACGACCCGATCTGGCCGGGAGAGCTCGCGGCCTGGTCCGCCGGCCTGCCCCGCCCCAAGGCGATCCTCATGGTCTCCGCCCACTGGGAAGAAGCCCCCCTCGCCCTCGGTGCCGTCGATCCGGTGCCCCTCGTCTACGACTTCTGGGGCTTCCCCGAGCACTACTACACGGTGAAGTACGACGCCCCCGGCGCACCGCAGCTCGCGGAGAGCGTGCGCAAGCTACTGCGCGCCCCCGGGACCCCCGTCCAGGACATCCCCGACCGCGGCCTCGACCACGGCGCGTACGTGCCCCTGGTCGAGATGTTCCCGGCCGCCGACATCCCCGTCCTGCAGATCTCGATGCCCACCCTCGACCCGGTGAAGCTCATGGAGATCGGCCGCAAGCTCGCGCCCCTGCGCGACGAGGGTGTCCTGATCGTCGGCTCCGGCTTCTTCACCCACAACCTCGCCGCCCTGCGCCAGGGCGGGATCCCCCGCTGGTCCGTCGAGTTCGACGACTGGGGCCGGCGCGCCATGGAGGCCCGGGACTGGGACTCCCTGCTGGACTTCCTCCACAAGGCCCCGGCCGGCCGCTACGCCCACCCCCGCACCGAGCACTTCGCCCCGCTCTTCGTGACCATGGGCGCTGCCGAGGTGTCCGGCGAGCTGGACGCCCAGAAGTCGGTGATCGACGGGTTCTGGATGGGGCTGGCGAAGCGGTCGGTGCAGTTCGGCTGACGGGCCGAGTCCGGCTGATCCGCCGGGGGCTCACAGCTCCTTCTCGTACCAGGCCACGTCCCAGTAGCGGCCGAACTTGCGGCCCACCTCCCGGTAGGTGCCGACGTACCGGAAACCGAAGCGTTCATGCAGCCGCGTGGACGCTTCGTTCGGCTGGGCGATGCCCGCGTAGGCCCGATGGACGTCCTCTCCGGAGAGCGCTTCGAAGAGCGCCTTGTAGAGGAGTGTGCCGACGCCGCGGCCCCCGGCGTCCGGGCTGAGGTAGATGGTCACCTCGACGGACGTCGAGTAGGCGGCCTTCGGCCTGTAAGGGCTGGATGTGGCGTACCCGAGAATCTCCTGTGAGTCCGCGTCCACGGCAACCTTCAGCCGGTACGGGCCGTCTTCAGGGTGGGAGAGCAGCCAAGGGCGGCGCTCCTCCGGAGTGAAGACCGCGGTATCGAACGTGATCGGCGTCTCACGTACGTAGTGGTTGTAGAGGTCGGTGAGGGCCTCGAGGTCCCCCTCGACTCCTGGCCTGACCTGCACCTCTGTACGTTCCGACGGCATCGCTTCTCCCCGTGTCGCCTGACGGTGGCCGGACAGGGTACTGCATGATCAGAAAAATCGGGGTGCGGGTTGGGAATTCTGTCCTGATTCCAGTCGTTGTTTCCATCGGATGCAGGGCACACGAGCAGAGTCCCGAAGCGAGTCCCGGGACCACTGAGCGAGTGCCCGGTGTCCACGGACCACCCGCTGACCCCACCATCGCAAGGGAGCACGCATGGCAACCCGTGCCGTCGCCCGTCGTAAGTCCGCCACCGGCGGGACCGACGCGGCAAGCAGTGTTCGCGCCCATGGCGGCGAGATCGCCGACCGCGACCTGGTCGGCATGTACCTCGACGAGATCGCGCGTACGCCGCTGCTCGACGCCGCCAAGGAAGTCGAGCTGTCCCAGATCATCGAGGCGGGTGTGTTCGCGCAACAGGTCCTCGACGGGTACGAGGAGTCCAGGGCGGACGCCACCCGCGAGGAGCTCCAGGCCCTGGTCGCCGAGAGTGATCGCGCCAAGGACATCTTCATCCGCTCCAACCTCCGCCTGGTCGTCGCGGTCGCCCGCCGCTACCCGCGCAGCGGCCTGCCCCTCCTCGACCTGATCCAGGAGGGCAACGCCGGCCTGGTCCGCGCCGTGGAGAAGTTCGACTACCGCAAGGGCTTCAAGTTCTCGACGTATGCCACCTGGTGGATCCGCCAGGCCATCACCCGCTCGATCGCCGACCAGTCGCGCACGATCCGGCTGCCCGTCCACCTCGTGGAGGAGCTCGGCAGGATCCGCCGCGTCCAGCGCGAGTTCAACCGTGAGCACGGCCGCGACCCCGAGCCCCTCGAGATCGCCGAGGAACTCGGCTCCAGCCCCGAGCGGGTCATCGACGTCCTGGACTGGGCCCGTGACCCGGTGTCCCTGAACATGTCGGTGGACGACGAGGGCGAGACCCAGTTCGGCGACCTCCTCGAGGACACCTCCGCGGTGTCCCCGGAGCAGTCGGTCCTCACACTGCTGCGCAGCGAGGAACTCGACGGCCTGATCGACCGTCTCGACCCGCGCACGGCCTCCATCATCAAGATGCGGTACGGCATCGAGGACGGCCGTGAGCGCACGCTCACGGAGGTCGGCAAGGAGCACGGCCTGACACGCGAACGCATCCGTCAGATCGAGAAGCACGCGCTGCTGGAGCTGAAGAAGCTGGCGCGGGACACGGGGTTCGAGGCCGCCGCCTGACCCCTCCGGGTCGCCACCCGAACACGCAGGTTCCGCCCGCGTGCGCCGGGTGGCGCAACCCCGCGCAAACATGGCGTCACAACGCCGCTTCAACCCACAGGACCGGGGGAACAAGACTTCAGGGCACGGGAGTTCGGACGAATGCCGGATGAATAACGGAGTCCCGAGACCCAAGCCCTGAGCCTTGAACCCCCTGTGCGAACCGCCCGTACACCCCACCCAGGACCACGTCCCGACGCACATCCCCCCGGCGCCGGGACTCCCCCGAGTCGGGCTTCGGCGCCTTCCCCCGGGCGCCGGGGCCCGACTCGCTTTCTTCCTGCGATCCCTGTCCCGCGCTTCCTGGTCTCCTGCGCACTGTGGGGCGGGTGGGATGCTCACTCAGGGGTGGGGAGGACGCGCACTTCGGGGTGGGCGGGGCACCCCGTACCTGAACCACGGGGTGGCCCGCCCGAATGGCAGATTGTGCCACGCCACCAAGGGGTGAGGGTCCCGGGTGCGGGGGTCCCGCACACGGGGTTCGCTCGCTCCCGTTACCCACCACCACCCGCTGCCCGCCCCAACCTCGCCCCCAACTCCCGTACGCACTCCACCAGTTCTCCCGGCCCCCGCACCGAGAACTCGCACCCCAGCATCGCCAGCCGCAGCGCCAGCCACTCCACCGGATCACTGGTCGAGCCCCGCAGCCGGCATCCGCCCGTACCGTCCTCCACCGGCTGCCCCATCCACGCGGGCAGCCGCGCCGCGACGGACGCCGCCGGTTCCTCGAAGGCGACGTCGAACTCGTACACGTACGCCTGCCCTTGGAGGGACTGCCGCAGGTATTCCGCCGCGCTCCCCGTCGGCAGCTCCCGGGGAGCGAACCGCGCCCCTGTCGCGAACGGCTCCCGCACCCGGTCCACCCGGAACGTCCGCCAGTCCGCCCGGTCGACGTCGTACGCCACGAGGTACCAGCGCCGCCCCGTCGACACCAGCCGGTTCGGCTCGGTCAGCCGCCGCGACTCGGTGCCGTCCTTCGCCCGGTAGGCGAACCGCAGCCGCTCCCGTCCGGCGACCGCGGACGCCATCACGGTCAGCGTCTCGGGCGCGATGCTCGCCCCGTCCCCGCTGGTCAGCGGAGTGGTCGCGGCCTGGAGCGTGGTGACACGGTGGCGCAGGCGGGCGGGCAGCACCTGCTCCAGCTTGGCCAGCGCGCGCACGGACGCCTCGTCGACGCCCTCCACCGCGTGCCCGGCGCCCGCCCGCAGGCCCACCGCGATCGCCACCGCCTCCTCGTCGTCCAGCACCAGCGGCGGCATCGCCTTGCCCGCGACCAGCCGGTACCCGCCGTCCGCGCCCTTGCTCGCCTGCACGGGGTACCCCAGCTCCCGCAGCCGGTCGATGTCCCGCCGCACCGTCCGCCGGGACACCCCGAGCCGCTCGGCCAACTCGCCGCCGGGCCATTCACGGGGCGTCTGGAGAAGGGAGAGCAACTGCAGCAGCCGGGCCGGGGTGTCCGTCGTCATACGCCGAGCATCCCGCAGAACTAGGACGACATCTGGCCTACTGGGCGCCTGATGAGCGCCTGATGAGCACCTCCGGGCCCCGCTGCGGCGGCACTTTGCTGATCCAGTGTTGATCCAGAAGTCCGTTCATGCCCGAATAAGGCCCGAACCTGTTTACTTTCCGGAAATCCGGGCGTAGCCTCGCAGCGAAACCACAAGTTCGGGCATGAGTCGGACACGAGTCGGACATCGGGTCGGCGGCGACCGGACGCGGCACCGGACACGAGGCGAAGGCGAGCGCAGACATGTACGCACCGGAGCGGCAGCAGGAGATCCTGCGGCTCGCCCGTGAGGGCGGCCGGGTGGACGTCCTGTCGCTGGCCGAGGAGTTCCAGGTCACGGCGGAGACGATCCGCCGCGACCTGAAAGCCCTCGACCGCGCCGGCCTGGTGCGCCGCGTCCACGGCGGCGCCATCCCGGCCGGACGCCTCGACTTCGAACCGGACCTCGCCGAACGCGAGGGCACCTCCACCGACGAGAAGGACCGCATCGCCAAGGCGGCCCTGACGGAACTGCCCTCCGAGGGCACGATGATCCTCGACGCCGGCACCACGGTCGCCCGCCTCGCGGCCGCGATCCCGCTCGAGGCCGAGCTCACCGTCGTCACCCACAGCCTGCCCATCGCGGCCCGCCTCGCGGACCACCCCGGCATGCAGCTCCACCTCGTCGGGGGGCGCGTACGGCACCGTACGCGCGCCGCCGTGGACGCCTGGGCGCTGCGCGCGTACGGCGAGATCCGCGCCGACGTCCTGTTCGTCGCCGCCAACGGCTTCTCCGCCGAACACGGGCTGACCACTCCCGACCTCGCCGAGGCCGCGGTCAAGCGGGCGGCCGTCGCCGCCGCGCGCCGCGTGGTGCTGCTCGCCGACTCCTCCAAGCACGGCCAGGAGCACTTCGCCCGCTTCGGCGACCTGAACGACGTGGACCTGCTGATCACCGACAGCGGACTGAGCAACGACGACGCCGCCGCCATCGAGCGCGGCGGCACGGAAGTGGTACGAGCATGAGCGGCACCGGTATGAGCAGCGCGGGCCCCAGCGGTGCGGAGGCGCCCGGCGCCGCAGGCGTCATGATCCTCACCGTCACCCCCAACCCCTCCCTCGACCGCACCTACGAGGTCCCCGCACTCGACCGCGGCGAGGTCATCCGCGCCACCGGCGAGCGGATGGACCCGGGCGGCAAGGGCGTGAACGTCTCGCGCGCCGTCGCGGCCGCCGGCCGGCGCACGGTTGCCGTCCTGCCCCTCGGTGGTGCGCCGGGCGCGCTCGTCGCCGACCTGCTGGACGCGCAGGGCATCGAGGTCGCGCCGGTCCCGGTCGCCGGAGCCACCCGCTCGAACATCGCGCTCGCGGAGTCCGACGGCGTCCTCACCAAGATCAACGCACCCGGGCCCGAACTGTCCCCCGAGGAGCAGGAGCTGCTCCTGGAGACGGTGCGCCGGCAGTCGTGCGACGCCGACTGGATCGCCTGCTGCGGCAGCCTGCCCCGGGGCCTCGCACCGTCCTGGTACGCCGAGGTCGTCGCGCGGGCGCACGCCGGGGGCGCCCGGATCGCCCTGGACACCTCGGGGCGCGCGCTCCTGGAGGCGCTGCGCGAGCGGCCCGACGTGGTGAAGCCGAACGCCGAGGAACTCGCGGAAGCCGTCGGCCGCCCCCTGGCGACCGTGGGTGACGCGGTGAAGGCCGCCGAGGAACTGCGCGCGATGGGCGCCCGCGCCGTGCTCGCGAGCCTCGGCGCCGACGGCCAGCTGCTCGTGGAGGACGCGGGTACCTGGTTCGCGAGCGCCCAGGTGGACGTCGTACGCAGCAACGTGGGAGCTGGCGACTCCTCCCTCGCCGGCTTCCTGATCGCCGGCGGCAGCGGCCCGGCGGCGCTCGCCTCCGCCGTCGCGCACGGCGCGGCGGCCGTGCAGCTGCCCGGCAGTGTGATGCCGACCCCGGGCGACCTGGACCCGGCGGCGGTGACGGTCACGGCGGAGGTGCCGGTGGACCGCGAACTGAAGGAGCCGGTGTCATGACGCCCCGCCTGTTACCCGGCGCCCTCACCCCCCACCCCACCCCCACTCCCGTCCCCACCCCCGCCCACCCCAAGCCCCGGGCGATACGCGTGCGAAGGAGCCCGCGATGAGCGACATGATCACCGCGGACCTGGTCGATCTCGACCTGTCCGCCGACACCAAGGAAGCCGCGGCGCGGTCCCTCGCCGCCCGCATGGTGGCCCTGGGCCGGGTGACCGACCTGGACGGCTTCCTCGCCGACGTGGCCGCCCGCGAGGCCCAGATGCCGACCGGCCTCGACGGCGGCATCGGCATCCCGCACTGCCGCAGCGAGCACGTCACCGAGCCGACCCTCGCCTTCGGGCGCAGCGCCGCCGGCATCGACTTCGGCGCGGCGGACGGCCCCGCCGACCTGATCTTCCTGATCGCCGCCCCCGCGGGCGCCGACGACGCCCATCTGACGATCCTGTCGTCCCTGGCCCGCCAGCTGATGAACACCGAGTTCACCGACGCGCTGCGCTCGGTCGGCGACCCGGCGGCCGCGGCCGCCCTGATCCGCGGCGACGAGCCGCCGGCCGCCCCTGCCGAGGAAGCCGCCCAGACCACCGCGGCCACCGCGGCCGAGGGCACCACCGAGGACTCCGTGGCGGCGTCGGCGGCGGCCTCCGCCGACGCCGCCACGGCCACCACCACCCCCGCCGCCGCCGACGCGGGCGAGCGCCCCTTCCGGATCGTCGCCGTCACCTCCTGCCCGACCGGTATCGCCCACACCTACATGGCGGCCGAGTCCCTGGAGAACGCGGGCCGCGAGGCGGGCGTCGAACTGACCGTCGAGACGCAGGGCTCGGCCGGCTTCACCCGGCTCGACCCGGCCGTCATCGCCGCCGCGGACGGCGTGATCTTCGCCCACGACGTCCCCGTACGCGAGAAGGACCGCTTCGCCGGCAAGCCGACCGTCGACGTCGGCGTGAAGGCGGGCATCAACCGGCCCACCGAACTGATCACCCAGGTGCGCGAGAAGGCGGCGCGCGGCGAGGTCACCGCCGCGGCCGGATCCGGTTCCACTCCGGTGGAGCGCGCGGGCGACCCCGGCGACAGCTACGGCACCAAGCTGCGCAAGTGGCTCATGACCGGCGTCAGCTACATGGTCCCGTTCGTCGCCGCCGGCGGTCTGCTGATCGCCCTCGGCTTCGCGATCGGCGGCTACCAGATCAACGCCGCCAAGCCGGTCACCGAGCACTTCGACTGGGGGCAGGTCGACAGCTGGGGCGCGCTGCTCTTCCAGATCGGCGCCGTCGCCTTCGGCTTCCTGATCCCCGTCCTCGCCGGCTACATCGCCTACGGCATGGCGGACCGGCCCGGCCTCGTGCCCGGCTTCGTCGGCGGCATGATCTCCGTCAACATCGGCGCCGGCTTCCTCGGCGGCCTGGTCGCCGGTCTGCTCGCCGGTGGCGTCGTCCTCGCCATCCAGCGGGTCAAGATCCCGCCGGTGCTGCGCGGCATCATGCCGGTCGTCGTGATCCCCCTGCTCTCGTCGATCGCCGTCGGCTTCCTGATGTTCATCGTGATCGGCAAGCCGATCGCCGAGGCGCAGAAGGGCCTCACGGACTGGCTCAACAGTCTCTCCGGCACCAACGCGATCCTGCTCGGCGTCCTGCTCGGCCTGATGATGTGCTTCGACCTGGGCGGCCCGGTCAACAAGGTCGCCTACGCCTTCGCCACCGCCGGAATCGCCGTGCAGGACCCGAGCGACTCCGCGATGAAGGTGATGGCCGCGGTGATGGCCGCCGGCATGGTGCCGCCGCTGGGCATGGCCCTCGCGACCACCGTCCGCAAGAAGCTGTTCACCCCGGCCGAGCGCGAGAACGGCAAGGCCGCCTGGGTGCTCGGCGCCTCCTTCATCTCCGAGGGCGCGATCCCGTTCGCCGCGGCCGACCCGCTGCGCGTCATCCCCGCCTCCATGGCGGGCGGCGCCGTCACCGGCGCGCTGACCATGGCCTTCGGCTCGACCCTGCGCGCCCCGCACGGCGGCATCTGGGTCACCTTCCTGATCGGCAAGCCGTTCCTGTACCTGTTGGCCATCGCCATCGGCACGGCGGTGACGGCGGGCCTGGTGATCGTCCTCAAGGGCATGCGCAAGCCGGTCGAGGGCACCGCCGCCAAGGCGCCGGAGGGCGCCGCCACCCCGGCGGCCGAGACGAAGCAGCCGGTCGCCGCGTAACGGAACAGCGGGAGACGGGCCCGAGCGGCCGGTCGCAGCCCCCATGGGACGGGGCCGCGACCGGCCGCTCGGCCATTCCGCACTCTCGTGCGCACCGCTTCTCGGGAACCGCTTTCTCGGCGAAGCGCTTTCTCAGGCGACCCGTGCCGCCCGCCGCTCCATCGCTTCGCGGGCGTCGGCCTCCGACGGATACACCTCGCACATGTGCCGCCCGTCCGGCGTCGCCGTGTGCTCGACCTCCCACAGGGAGATCTCCCGGCCGTCGCGCAGCAGGAACGCGTGCTCGTAGAGCGAGAAGCCCAGACCGACCCGGCCCGCCCGGCAGGGACGCCCGAACGCCTGGGTGATCTGATGCGCGAACGCCGACCTCAACAGCTCGGCGGTGTCCGCACCGGGCCGGTCGGTGTTCTCCGCGCGGCGCAGCAGCCGCCGCGCGTGGTCCGCCGAGTCGTCCGGAACGTACACATGCCGGGGCGCGGAGACCGGCGCCGACGGCACCAGCACCGGCAACTCGAAGTCCGGCTCGTCCGGCGGCAACGGCAGCCGCGCCGTGGCGGTGCGCAGCTCCTCCTCGTCGACGTACACCTCGTGCTGCGGCTCGCTGCCCGGCGCGGTGTTGTGCACCAGCTCCCACAGGGTCAGCGCACACCCGTCGGCCAGCAGCCAGGTGTGCCGGTACGTCTCGCGGTGCAGGCCCGCGCTGTGATGCGCGGAGTGCAGCGAGCTGTCGTGCGCCAGCGCGCAGTCGAGCCGCCGAAGGACGTCGTCCGGCAGCTCGAACGAGTTCAGGGCGCGACCCAGGAGCCGCGCGAGATGCTCCTCCGGAGACTCGGGCGACTCGGCTGGTTCGTACGCTGCAGTCTCGTACGGAACGCTCAAGGTTTCTCCCGGCGTTGCTGCATGTCACCTTGTGGGTGCATACCGTAGCCCCTCGGTCGGACATCATGTCCGGGAACCGAGAAAACGTATGTCGGGTAAAACGCGCGGGCCGTGCGGAAAATTCCCGCACGGCCCGACGAACCGTCAGAAGCGGCCGGTGAGAGGCCGATCGCCCCGCAGGCCGGCACCCGTCACACGGCGCTCCCGGCCGTCCACTGGGCCCACGACAGGTTCCACCCGTTGAGCCCGTTGTCCGGCGCCACCGTCTTGTCGGGCGAGTTCTCGACGATCACGACGTCCCCGATCAGCGAGTTGTCGTAGAACCACTTGGCAGGCGTGTCGCCCTGCGCCCCCTGCACGTCCGCGAGCCCCACACAGCCATGGCTGGTGCCCTCCCGCCCGAACGGCGGATTGCCCTTGTTGTACCAGTAGTTGCCGTGGATGAAGGTGCCGGACGTCGTCAGACGCATCGCGTGCGGCACGTCCGGGATGTCGTACTCCCCGCCCAGTCCGACCGTCTGGCTGTTCATCCGCGTCTGCGTGAACTTCTCCGAGATCACCATCTGGCCGTTGTACGTGGTGTGCTGCGGACTGCCCGACGAGATCGGCACCTTCCGCAGGACCTGCCCGTCCCGCACCACGGTCATGGTCTGCGTGTTCACGTCGACCGTGGAGACCTGCGAACGCCCGATGGTGAAACTGACCGTCTTCTTCTGCACCCCGTAGACGCCGTTCGCGCCCTCGACCCCGTCCAGGTCGATCTTCATCGTGACCTTGGAGCCGGCCTTCCAGTACTCCTGCGGCCGGAAGTCGAGCCGCTGCGCCCCGAACCAGTGCCCCACGACCTGCTGGCCGCTGCTGGAGGTGACCGTGATGTGCGACTGCACAGCCTTCTTGTCGCTGATCACCTTGTCGAACGTGAACGACACCGGCATCCCCACACCGACCGTCGTCCCGTTGTCCGGCGTGTACGTCCCGATGAAGCTGTTGGCCGTGGTGACCGTCGTGAAGATGGAGTTCGCGGCGGCGACCTTGCCGTTCGAGTCCTTCGCGGTCGCCGATATCTCGTACTTCGTCCCGCGCTCCAGCTGCTCCTTCGGCTTCCAACTGCCGCCGTCCGCCGCCAGGGCGCCGGCCACGGTCTGTCCCGTCCCGGCGACGGTCATCTTCACCTCGGTCAGCCGGCCGTCACTGACCTTCACGCCGGTCGTGTTGATCGACGCGCCCGTCGAGCCGTCCTTGGCCGAGATGACGATCTTCGCGGTGGAGGTCTTGCTGTCCGCCCCCTTGCCGCCCTTGGCGTCGTCGTCGCCCTTCGCGTTGGCGCTTCCCCCACAGGCGGTCAGGGTCAGGGCGCCGACCACCAGGGCGGCACACGCTCCCAGTACGCGCCGCGCTGCTATGTCCGGCGTTGTCACAGGCTGCTCCAGCTTCATGTGATGTGCGTGATCCGCTCAAGTACGTGAAGAAGGAGCGCTCCTGCACCCGCCGAGGTTCCGCCCTTGGGTCAATGAACTCCATCACGTGACAGAACCGGGACAATCACCCGCCGTACAACTCCGTGTACGACGGCCACCTCCCGCCCGGTCCGTCCACCGGCTCGGCAGCCCGCACGGCTCGTACGATCGCGCGGGTCACCATGTCCGCGCCCGCCGCCAGGATGTCGTTCAGGTGCATCGGGTCTGCCGAGGCGAGCGGCCGGGCGCCCGTGGCGAGGGTGAAGACGGTGTCCCCGTCGTGAAGCAGGTGCACCGGACGCACGGCACGCGCGATGCCATCGTGTGCCGTGCCCGCCAGCTTCTGCGCCTGCGCCTTCGTCAGGTCCGCGTCGGTGGCGACCACCACGAGCGTCGTGTTCAGCGGGGGAGGGGCGTTCTTCGCGGCGCTCTGGGCGAGACGCCGACGCGCGGCCTCATGCACGCGCGCCTCCGGATACTCCACGCGCCCCTGGAACAGCTCCCCGTACAGCACCCCCGTCTCCGGATCCGTCACCGAACCGACCGCGTTGGCCACCACCAGCGCGGCCACCGTGATCCCCGAGTCCAGCAGGACGCTCGCGCTGCCGACGCCGCCCTTCATCGGCCCGACCGCCGCGCCCGTCCCGGCGCCCACGCATCCCTGCCGCACCCGCGCCCCGGGCGCGCTTGCCGCAGCGGCCTCGACCGCGGCCCGGCCGAGCGCCGCGTCCGGGCGGGCCCGGAAGTCACCACCCCGCCCCAGATCGAAGACACACGCGGCAGGCACCACCGGCACCACATGCGCGGGATCCGCACCGACGGGCACCCCACGCCCCTGCTCCTCCAGCCACGCCATCACACCGGACGCCGCGTCGAGCCCGTAGGCACTGCCACCGGTCAGCACCACCGCGTCCACCCGCTGCACCACGTTGCGCGGGTCGAGGGCGTCGGTCTCCTTGGTGCCGGGACCACCGCCGCGCACGTCCACGGCGGCGACGGCACCGCCCTCCGGCGCGAGCACGACCGTGGTACCGGTGAGCCAACCGTCGCCGACACGGGTGGCATGCCCCACCCGCACACCCGCGACATCCGTCAGAGCGTCAACTGTCATGGAAGCCAGTCTCGCCCAGCCCGGGGCCCGGTACGGCAATGTCAGCCGGCCCGGTCGGAGGCGTGCCCCGTGCTCTCCCGCGCGACCATGCGCGCCGTGAGCGTCGTTCCCGTCGCCACCGCCAGCGCCGACACCAGGCCGGCCGCCAGGACCGCCCAGTCCTCGAGGAAGGTGCAGCAGATCACCAGCAGCGCGGTGACCGGCAGCACCAACTGCTGGGCCAGGCCCACCTTGAAGTAACGGGAGTGCAGCGCCCAGACGGTGAGCAGGTACAGGGCCGTCGGCAGGGTCACCGCCGCCGACGCGGCGAGCGCCGACAGATGGGCCTCGCCGACCGCTTCCTCCACCGCAACCTCCAGCCCCGCACCGATCGCGGCGGCCGAGGCGAACACGACGTAGTGGCCGTAGCCCCACAGGAACGCCTGCTTGTTGGAGCTCAGATGGCCGTGGATGGGCACCACGAAGTAGATCCACCACGCAGCGAAGACGATCAGCAGCCCACCCACCGCGATCGGCAGCAACTCGCCGAGGGCGTTGTCCTCGTCGAGGGCGGTCTTCACGGCGACCGTCGCCGCCGCGATCGTCTCGCCCAGCACGATGATCGTGAACAGGCCGTACCGCTCCGCGATGTGGTGGGGATGCCAGGACGTCGGATGATCCTTCTCCGCGTAGGCCGGCACACACAACTCGATCAGCGCCATCACCAGGAACAGCCACAGCCTGGCGTCCTCGGGCAGGATCACCAGCCCCGCCCAGCCGATGGTGCACAGCACCACCCCGGCGGCGTACCGCAGCGCCATCGTCCGCTCCGGGCCTTCGGTGGACCACGCGACGCGCAGCCACTGCGAGCTCAGCGCGAACCTCATGATCGCGTAGCCCAACCAGACGGCCACGAACTCGTGGTCCTCGAACGCCCGCGACACGCCCGCCGCCAGCACCAGCACCCCGGCGATCTGCACCAGCGTGACCACCCGGTACAGGACGTCGTCGTTGTCGTACGCCGACGCGAACCACGTGAAGTTCATCCACGCCCACCAGATGGCGAAGAACACCATCGCGTAGTTGAGGATGCCCTCCCCCGTGTGGGACTCGGCCACGGCGTGCACCAACTGCGCGCCCGCCTGGGCGATGGCTACAACGAAGCACAGGTCGAAGAACAGCTCGAGCGGGGTGGCGACCCGGTGTGCCTCGCCGCGCCCCCGCGCGGTCAGTCTGCGCAGGGCGCTCGTGCGATCGGGAGTACTGGACGTCATGGGGCACAGCACAGCAGATGAGCGGGGGAATGTCCTGGGGCACGGGGCCGTACCCTGGAGGCATGAGCACCCCCGCCGCCCCCGAGCCGCGCGACCCGAAGGCCGCGCTGGTCTTCGACGATCCGCTGGACCGGCAGTCCTCGGACGACACGGACCGCGGCTGGGGCGAGCGTCCGGCCGCCTCCGGCGACAGCGCGGCCGACCTCAGGCGCTTCCTGGACGAGAAGCCCCCGCACCACCTCTGAACCGCCGACGAGGCACTGCCGCACCACCGCTGAACCGTCGACGAGACGCCGCCCCACCACTTCCGAAGAGCGGTGCCTACCGCTCGCCGGGGCTCGCGTTGCGCTGGGCGACCAGCGCGTCGCGGATCTCCTTGAGCACCTCCAGTTCGGTCACCTCGATGACCTCCTGCGTGCCCTCCCGCGCCTTCCTGCGCGCCTCCACCCGTGCCAGGTACTTCGCCATGGGCAGCACCATCAGGAAGTAGACCACCGCCGCCGTGATCACGAAGGTGAGGGTGGCGCCGAGAACCGAACCCCACAGGATGCGGACGCCCGTCGCGCTGTCGCCGGTACCCGTGCAGGGACCCTTGATGCAGGAGTTGTAGCTGTCCAGGTTCTTCGTCCCGATCGCGCCGATGACGGGGTTGATGATCCCCTTCACCACCGAGTTCACGATGTTCGTGAAGGCCGCGCCGATCACCACCGCCACAGCCAGATCGACGACGTTCCCGCGCATCAGGAAGGCCTTGAAGCCCTGCCAGATGTTCGGTTCCTTCTTCTTGTCGCTCACCTCGGGGACTCTCCTCGTCTGTACAGGCCGGGCCACTGGTTGTGGAACGAACAGCTCCGAAACCTACGTGACCATGCGCCGGATGTACTCCATCCGGTACCTCCAACGAGGGTTTTGACTTCTTCTTCACCACAGGGTCACCGCCAGCCGTGCCGTCGCGCTAGCGCCCGCCAGGCGCGACGCGGTGGAGCGGGGCACCGACAGTACGACCAGCGCGCCGCCGTCACCGGCACCCATGGACGACTCCAGCGGCTCCGGCACCTTCGTCACGAGCGCCCCACGCGCGACCACCCGCGCCTCTCCGCCGGCCGGCGCCCGCTCGGCGGTGGTGACGGCGAGGACGTCGACCCGGTCACCGGGCCGCAACAGCCGTACGGTCGCGGCATCGGCGATCCGCACCGGCGCCGTCACCTTCTCGCCCGTGTGACGCCTGTTCTCGCCCGTGTGACGCCTGTGGACGGGGGCGTCGCCCGTCGAGGGCCGCGCGCGTGCGTACGAACCCTCGCCCCCGCCCGGATGTCCCGGCGCCGGAGCCGGATCACCGCCCCTCGGTCCTGCCGCGACGAGCGCGACGGCGGTGACGGCGAGGCCCAGCGCGACGGCCCGCTGCCGGTTCCGCACGAGCCGGCGCAGCCCGCTCCACCCGCCCTTGACGCGGACGGGAGAGAACTGCGGCACCTCGCACGGGGGAGGGACCGGGGGAGAAGGAGGACGAGGGGACAACGGGATCACCACCTGCGGCGAGGGATCGGTTTGCACCGGCCACGATGACCGTTCACACCGCCGGCCGCCGGAGCCGGTGGATCATCCACGGGTTGTGGAAAACTTCCTCACGCGAACGAGGAGTTCCGCCCGCCGCACCTACCCTCGCCGCCCCGCAGACCCCCGGCTACGGCAGTTCGAACCCCGGATCCATCCCGCCCAGCGCCTTCCCGCACCCGCAGTCCCGTTCCTCGTTCGACGGCAGTGCGGCCACCGCGTCGAACAGCACGCCCCGCAGCCGGTCCACGTTCGCCGCGAACACCGTCAGCACTTCCTCGTGCGACACGCCCTCACCGGACTCGGCACCCGCGTCCAGGTCGGTGACCAGGGTCAACGACGCGTAGCAGAGCTCCAGTTCACGGGCGAGCGCCGCCTCCGGATGGCCTGTCATGCCCACCACCGACCAGCCCTGTGCCTGGTGCCACAACGACTCGGCGCGGGTCGAGAACCGGGGCCCCTCGACGACGACCAGCGTCCCGCCGTCCACCGGCTCCCACTCCCGTCCGCGGGCCGCCTTCAGCGCGGCCGCACGCCCGGCGGGGCAGTAGGGGTCGGCCAGGGACACGTGCACCACGTTGGGCACGGTGCCGTCGGGCAGCGGCAGCCCGTCGAAGTAGGTCCCGATCCTCGACTTCGTGCGGTCGACCAGCTGATCGGGCACCAGCAGTGTGCCGGGCCCGTACTCGGGGCGCAGACCGCCCACGGCGCACGGCCCCAGGATCTGGCGCGCCCCCACCGAGCGCAGGGCCCACAGATTGGCCCGGTAGTTGATCCGGTGGGGCGGCAGATGGTGGCCGCGTCCGTGCCGGGGCAGGAAGGCGACCCGCCGGCCGGCGATCTCGCCGAGGAAGAGGGAGTCGCTGGGCGACCCGTAGGGGGTGTCCACCTGGATCTCGGTGACGTCGTCCAGGAACGAGTAGAACCCCGACCCGCCGATGACGCCGATCTCTACCGAGCCGCTGTCTGCCTTCGCCATGACCAGCACAGTAGCCCGAATCGAACACGACCTGATCTGGGGCGCGGAATCACCTCGATGTCGGGGAAGCCCCTCTGGGGAGCAGAAACACCGAGGACCCTGTCGTCGTACGACGACAGGGTCCTGGCAGGAAGCCTTACGCGGCGGAGGTGCCCGCCGAGGTGCTGGAGCTCGACTTCGAGTCCGAGGAGGACGACGAAGAAGAGGACGAAGAGGAGTCCGAGGAGGAGGACGAGGACGTCGACGACTTCGACGACGACGCCGGCGAGCTGCTCGACGAGGAGCCGCGGCTGTCGTTGCGGTAGAAACCGGAGCCCTTGAAGACGATGCCGACCGCGGAGAACACCTTCTTGAGGCGGCCACCGCAGTTGGGGCACTTGGTCAGGGCGTCGTCGGTGAACTTCTGCACCGCCTCGAGGCCCTCGCCGCACTCGGTGCACTGGTACTGGTAGGTCGGCACTGTCTTCCTCCTGGCACTCTTACTCAGTGAGTGCTAACGACGGTCCATAGTGACGTATTCCTGAGGATCAGTCCACTGTCAACGGCACTCGGTGACCGACGCCACGCGCGACGGTACGGCCACGGGGGCGCGTCGCCAGCCGCGATCGCAGTGCCAGCAGAGTGGCCAGGGCCAGCAGTGTGCCGCCCATCGGCACCAGGAAGCCGGCGCCGCCCCAGAAGCGGTCCTCCAGCTGTCCGGCGACCGTGACGGCGGCCGCCTGCCCGAGCGCGACCGCGCCCGTCAGCCAGGTGAACGCCTCGGTGCGTGCCCCGGCCGGAACCAGGCCCTCGACCAGCGTGTAGCCCGTGATCAGCGCGGGCGCGATGCACATGCCGACCAGCAGACCCACGCCCGCCAGCACGAGTACCGAGTGCGCGGCCCACAGGCCGGAGGCCGTCAGCGCGAGGGCGGCGTACCCGACGACCAGGCGGTGCTGCGGGGCGGTCTTCCAGGCGACCGCGCCGCAGACCAGGCCGGAGAGCATGTTGCCCGCGGCGAACGTCCCGTACAGGACACCGTTCAGACCGGGCTCTCCGATGGACTCGGCGAACGCGGCCAGCGAGACCTGCATGCCGCCGAAGACCGAGCCGATGCCCAGGAAGGTCACGATCAGTACGCGCACGCCGGACACGCGCAGCGCCGAAGCATGCTCCACGCGCGTGTGCCCGGCGACGGCGACCGGCGGCTGGGTGCTCTTCTGCGCGGCGAACAGCAGACCGCCGAGCAGGGTCAGGGAGGCCTCTGTGATCAGCCCGGCGGCCGGGTTCACGGCGGTGCACAGGGCGGTCGCGAACAGCGGGCCGACGACGAAGGTCAGCTCGTCGGTGACGGACTCGAAGGCCGCCGCCGTGGTCATCAGCGGCGACCCCTTCAGCCGCACGCCCCAGCGGGCCCGCACCATGGGCCCGATCTGCGGCACCGAGGCGCCCGTGGGCACGGCCGCCGCGAACAGCGCCCACAGGGGGGCGTGGGCCAGGGCGAGCGCCGTCAGGGCCAGGCCTGACACAGCGTGCACGAGGACGCCGGGGATCAGCACCGCGCGCTGCCCGTAGCGGTCGGCGAGACGCCCGCTGTAGGGCGCGAACAGCGCCATGGAGACGCCGGTGACCGCGGCGGCGGCACCTGCCGCGCCGTAGGAGCCGGTGGTGTGCTGCACGAGCAGCACGATGGAGAGGGTGAGCATCGCGAACGGCTGGCGTGCCGCGAAGCCGGGCAACAGAAACGTCCATGCACCGCGCGTGCGCAGCAGCTGCCCGTATCCCGGGCGGGAGGAGGCCGGCGAATTCTTCGACGGCTCGGTGGTGACCGTGGATGCCACGGCCCGTGCCTTTCTGCCGCCTGGTAGCGCGACCCCACTGTGCGGGCGAGGGGCGCCGAGAGCTGTCCTCTTGCGCTACTGCGGTAGATACCGGTGCCCGTGAGGGAGGCGTCCCGGCCGCCATACGTTCGCGCCAGCTCTGCGTCAGGCAGAGTTGGTTCGATCAAGGTGCGCCTTCATCGTACAGGGAGTGATGATCGCCGTACCTGTGAAAATGAGCACCATGGGGCCGGGCGCCTCGGATTGAACGGGGTGTGAACGGTAGGAAACGCGCACTTAACGTGTGCGCCTAGCGGCCGCCGTCCGTGCCCAGCCATCCGGCCAGCTTGCCCCCGTGTCCCACGGCGCGCAGGCGTTTTTCGGCCGCGTCGCGGACGGGGTCGGTGGCGACGACGAGGAGTTCGTCACCGTGCCGCAGCACGGTCGTCGGCAGCGGAACGAACGATTTTCCATCGCGGACGACGAGGGTGACGGCGGCCCCGGCCGGCAGCCGCAGCTCGTTGACCTCGACGCCGTGCATCTTCGAGCCCTCGGGGATCGCGACGGACAGCAGGTGCCCGCGCAGCCGCTCCAGGGGCGCCGACTCGACCCCGAGGTCGGCGGCCTCGGAGTCCTCGCCCAGGCGCAGCCGGCCGGCCAGCCAGGGCAGCGTCGGCCCCTGGACCAGCGTGTAGACGACGACGAGGACGAAGACGATGTTGAAGACGCGCTGGCTGCCCTCGATGCCGCTCACCATGGGGATCGTCGCCAGGATGATGGGGACGGCGCCGCGCAGCCCCGCCCAGGACATCAGCGTCTGCTCCTGCCAGGGCACCCGGAACGGCGTCAGGCACAGCACCACGCTCAGCGGACGCGCCACCATGGTCAGCACCAGGCCGATGACGAGTGCGGGCACCACGTCGTCGCCCAGTTCGTGCGGGGTGACCAGCAGGCCGAGCAGGACGAACATGCCGATCTGGGCGATCCAGCCGAGCCCGTCGGCGAACCCGCGTGTGGCGGGCCAGTGCGGCAGCTTCGCGTTGCCCATGACCATTGAGGCGAGGTAGACGCCCAGGAAGCCGCTGCCGTGGGCCAGGGCGCCGGCCGCGTAGGCCGTGACCGCGATCGCCATGACGGCGATCGGGTAGAGGCCGGAGGCGGGCAGCGCGACGTGCCTCAGGCCCCAGGAGCCGAGCCAGCCCACCGCGAGGCCGATGGCCGCGCCGATGGCCAGCTCCAGGGCGATCTCGCCCAACAGCACGTACCAGTGCTCGACGGGGCCGGTCTGGGAGAAGGCGACCACCAGGATGACCACGGGGGCGTCGTTGAAGCCGGACTCGGCCTCCAGCGTGCCCGTCACGCGCGCGGGGAGCGGAATTCGGCGCAGTACGGAGAAGACCGCCGCCGCGTCGGTCGAGGACACCACCGCGCCGATGATCAACGCCTGCCGCCAGTCCAGCCCCGACAGGTAGTGCGCTCCGGCGGCGGTGACGCCGACGCTCACCGCGACCCCGGCCAGCGCCAGTGCGGAGGCGGCCGGGAGCGCCGGCCTGATCTCCTTCCACTTCGTGCCCAGACCGCCCTCGGCGAGGATCACGACGAGGGCCGCGTACCCGATGACCTGGGTGAGTTCCGCGTTGTTGAAGTGGATGTCGCCGATGCCGTCCTGGCCCATGAGGACGCCGATGCCCAGGTACACGAGCAGGCTGGGGAGCCCGCTGCGCGAGGAGATCCGTACCGCTGCGACGGCGACGAGCAGGACGAGCGAGCAGACGAGCAGGAGCTGGTTGAGGTGGTGGACAGTCAGCGGCGGTTCCCTTCCCTGGCGCGCGACTCGCGCGCGGGCGCACACGTACATGGGACACGAAGCGGTGCGCTTCGGGCCCAACTACTTCGTTACCTTACCTAACTCTTGACGATTTCTTGACGCTCGGCGAGGCAAGATCGAACATCCTTCCGTGCTGGTACCCGACTCCGCGTCAAGTGGCGCGGACCCCTGCGCCTATGGTTGCTCCAGCACTCCAGGACCGCCTGCCGCTCGCGTTAGGACAGCAAGGACAGCGATGCCCCCCAACACCACCGCCACAACGGGTGACAAGCCCGGCAAGTCCGGCAGGAAGAAGGGGCGCAAAGCCCGTCTTATCGTGCTCGTACTGGTGCTGGCCGTCATCGGCGGCGTCGCCTTCGGCGGCTACTGGTCCATCAGCACCGTCCGGGCCTCCTTCCCGCAGACCAAGGGTTCGATCACGCTCGAAGGCCTGTCCGGGCCCGTGGACGTGAAGCGGGACAGCTATGGAATCCCGCAGATCTACGCGTCCTCCGACGAGGACCTGTTCATGGCGCAGGGCTACGTCCAGGCGCAGGACCGGTTCTACGAGATGGATGTGCGCCGCCACATGACCTCCGGACGCCTGTCCGAGATGTTCGGCAAGGGGCAGGTCGACAACGACGAGTTCCTGCGCACCCTGGGCTGGGACCGGATCGCCAAGGAGGAGTACGACGACAAACTGTCGGATTCCACCAAGAAGTACCTCCAGGCGTACGCCAAGGGAGTCAACGCCTACCTCAAGGGCAAGGACGCCGAGGACATCTCCCTGGAGTACGCGGCGCTCGGCTTCGTCAACGACTACAAGCCGGCCGAGTGGACCCCGGTCGACTCGATCTCCTGGCTGAAGGCGATGGCCTGGGACCTGCGCGGCAACATGCAGGACGAGATCGACCGCGCCCTGATGACGAGCCGCCTCGGCCCGCAGCAGATCGCGGACCTGTACCCGGAGTACCAGTACACCGGCGACGGCAAGACGATCGTCCAGGAGGGCGAGTACAACGAGCTCACCGAGGCGTTCGAACAGGGCGACGGCACGAGCGGCTCCGGCGGCACCTCCACGAGCGGCACCACGGGCGCGAGCGGCACGACGGGCGGCTCCGGGACCTCCGGGGACACCACGGGCCTGCAGAGCCAGCTGGAGGGCCTCTACAACGTCCTGGACGACCTGCCCACGGCCGTCGGCGTGAACGGCAACGGCATCGGCTCCAACTCCTGGGTCGTCTCCGGCAAGTACACGATCACCAACAAGCCTCTGCTGGCCAACGACCCGCACCTGTCGGCCTCGCTGCCGTCCGTCTGGTACCAGATGGGCCTGCACTGCCGCACCGTCTCCAGCAAGTGCCAGTACGACGTCACCGGCTACACCTTCGCGGGCATGCCCGGCGTGATCATCGGCCACAACCAGGACATCGCCTGGGGCATGACCAACTCCGGTGCCGACGTCACCGACCTCTACCTGGAGAAGCTCTCCGGCGACGGCTACCTCTACGACGGCAAGGTGAAGCCCTTCACCACGCGCACCGAGACCATCAAGGTCGCCGGCGGCAGCCCGAAGAAGATCGTCGTCCGGCAGACCGAGGACAAGATGCCCCTGCTGTCCGACCGCAGCAGGGAACTCGTCAAGGTCGGCCAGAAGGCCACCGTCGACAACGCGGCACCCGACCGCGGCGACGGCTACGGCGTCGCCCTGAAGTGGACCGCGCTGGAGCCCGGCAACACCATGGACGCCGTCTTCGCCATGAACAAGGCGAAGGACTGGGACGACTTCCGCGACGCGGCCAAGTCCTTCGACGTGCCCTCGCAGAACCTGATCTACGCCGACACCGACGGCAACATCGGCTACCAGCTGCCCGGAAAGATCCCCACGCGCGCGAAGGGCGACGACGGCTCGGTCCCGGTCGCGGGCTGGGAGTCCAAGCACGAGTGGACCGGCACCATCCCCTTCGACGCGCTGCCGTTCGAGTACAACCCCGAGCGCGGCTTCATCGTCACCGCCAACCAGGCCGTGATCGACGAGGACAAGTACCCCTTCACGATCACCACGGACTGGGGCTACGGCACCCGAAGCCAGCGCATCACCGACCTGATCAAGGAGAAGATCGAGGGCGGCGGCAAGATCTCCACCGACGACATGCGCCAGATGCAGCTGGACAACAGCAGTGAGATCGCCAAGGAGCTCGTCCCGACCCTGCTGAAGATCAACATCGACGACCCGGACGTCCGCGAGGCCCAGGACCTGCTGCAGAACTGGGACTACGTCCAGGACGCCGACTCGGCCGCGGCCGCCTATTTCAACGCGGTCTGGCGCAACATCCTCAAGCTCGCCTTCGGCAACAAGCTGCCCAAGGAGCTGCGGGTCGAGGGCCAGTGCCTGTGGGTCGACCCGGCCAACGCCACCAACGCGGTCGACGACACCGGCAAGGTCCGCGAGTGCGGCCAGCGCGACGCCGACCAGGCGCAGCCGGACGGCGGCGACCGCTGGTTCCAGGTCGTGCGCAACCTCATGGACAAGAAGGACAGCGACTGGTGGACGACGCCCAAGTCGGCCAGCGGCCGCCTCGGCGCCGACCACGACCGCGACGACCTGTTCGAGCGCGCCATGATCGACGCCCGCTGGGAGCTGACCGCGAAGCTCGGCAAGGACATCGACACCTGGAGCTGGGGCCGGCTGCACCGCCTGTTCCTGAAGAACCAGACCCTGGGCACCAGCGGACCCAGCTTCCTGCAGTACGTCCTCAACCGCGGCCCGTGGAAGCTCGGCGGCGGCGAGGCCGCGGTCGACGCGACCGGCTGGAACGCGGCCGGCGGCTACGGCGTCGTCTGGGTGCCGTCGATGCGCATGGTGGTCAACCTCGACGACTTCGACAAGTCGAAGTGGATCAACCTCACCGGCGCCTCGGGGCACGCCTTCAGCGCCCACTACACCGACCAGACCGGCAAGTGGGCCAAGGGCGAACTGCTCGACTGGGCCTCCTCGCAGAAGGCGGTCGACAAGAGCACCAGCGACACCCTCGTGCTCAAGCCGTGAGCGACTGAGCGCAGGAAAGGGGCCCTCCACGCGCGCGTGGAGGGCCCCTTTCTCGTGGGATCAGGGGAAGCGGCGCACCCCCGAGGGCGTCACCACCGCCCGCACCGGCCGGTCGTGCGCCTCCCCGGGGACGTGCTCGACGACCTCCGTGTCATACAGGAGCACCACCAGCGAGGGGTGGGCGCCGGCACGTTCCAAACGGGCCAGCACACGGTCGTACGACCCTCCGCCGCGCCCCAGGCGCATCCCGCGCGCGTCGACCGCGAGTCCCGGCAGCAGCACCACGTCCGCGCGTGTGACGGCGTCCGGGCCGAGCCGCTCGCCGACGGGTTCGAGAAGCTCCATCTTCCCGCCGTGCCGCACCGGCGCGAGGGAGCCGGCACCCTCGTAGGCGCCCCAGTCCAGGTCGTTGTCCGGCAGCAGTGCGGGGAGCAGAACGCGTACGCCCCGCGCGCGCAGTGCGTCCAGCAGCGCGAGCGTGCCGGGCTCGGTGCCCACGGAGACGTACGCCGCGACGGTGCGCGCGTGCGCCAACTCGGGCAACTCCAGGGCGTGCTCGGCCAGTGCGGCGGCGGCTTTCCGCACGTCGTCCGTCGTCAACCTGTTCCTCACGTGGAGGAACCCTTGCCGCAACATATGTTTGTCAGAGTCCGGTCTGCCGTTTCCCTGGTCCTTGGGTCGCACTTGCACTGCTCCAATACGCTCAAATGAACACTTATTAACCGGAGCTACAGATTCCTCTCAAAGGCACCGGATAAGGTTGCGGACATGACTCAGTCTCACCCCAGGATCAGCAAGGCTGTCATCCCTGCAGCGGGCCTCGGCACCCGGTTCCTCCCGGCGACCAAGGCCACTCCCAAGGAGATGCTGCCGGTCGTGGACAAGCCCGCGATCCAGTACGTGGTCGAGGAGGCCGTGTCCGCCGGACTCGACGACGTCCTCATGGTCACCGGCCGCAACAAGCGTCCCCTCGAGGACCACTTCGACCGCAACTACGAACTCGAGTCGGCACTCCAGAAGAAGGGCGACGCCGGGCGCCTCGCCAAGGTCCAGGAGTCCAGCGACCTCGCCACCATGCACTACGTCCGCCAGGGCGACCCCAAGGGTCTCGGCCACGCCGTCCTGTGCGCCGCCCCGCACGTCGGGCAGGAGCCGTTCGCCGTCCTGCTGGGCGACGACCTCATCGACCCCCGCGACCCGCTGCTCCAGCGGATGATCGATGTGCAGGAACTCTACGGCGGCAGCGTCGTCGCGCTCATGGAGGTCGATCCCGAGCAGATCCACCTCTACGGTTGCGCGGAAGTGGAGACCACTCCCGACAGCGATGTGGTCAAGGTGTCCGGCCTGGTGGAGAAGCCGGACCCGACGGACGCCCCGTCGAACTACGCGATCATCGGCCGCTACGTCCTCGACCCGAGCGTCTTCGACGTCCTGCGCGAGACCGAGCCGGGCCGCGGCGGCGAGATCCAGCTCACCGACGCCCTCCAGCTGCTCGCCCAGGACGAGAAGGCCGGCGGCCCGGTGCACGGCGTCGTCTTCAAGGGCCGCCGCTATGACACCGGCGACCGTGGCGACTACCTGCGTGCCATTGTCAGACTCGCGTGCGAACGTGAAGATCTGGGTCCGGACTTCCGGTCCTGGCTTCGCAGTTACGTCACCGAGGAGATGTAGCCACTTTGAGCACCGCCGCGCCCCGCCCCACCGAACAGGACCACCTCTGGTCGGTGGACGAACACCTGGAGGACATCCTCGCCACCGTCCGCCCCCTCGAACCCATCGAGCTGCAACTGCCCGACGCCCAGGGTTGCGTCCTGGTCGACGACGTCACGGTGGCGGTCTCCCTGCCGCCGTTCGACAACAGCTCCATGGACGGGTACGCGGTGCGGGTCGCGGATGTCGCGGGCGCGAGCGAGGAGTTCCCGGCGGCCCTGGAGGTCGTCGGGGACGTCGCGGCGGGCCAGGCGGCCGACCTGCTGTACGTGGGTCCGGGCCAGGCCGCGCGGATCATGACCGGCGCCCCGCTGCCGGCCGGCGCGGAAACCGTCGTCCCCGTGGAGTGGACCGACGGAGGCCTCGGCGAGGGCCCGGTCAGCGGGATGCGCGCCCGCAGCCTCGCCCCCGAGCAGGCCTCGGGGCACGTACGCGTGTACCGCCCCGCCGAGGCACGCGCGCACGTACGCGCGATGGGCAGCGACGTGAAGGCCGGCGACCGCGCCCTCGAAGCCGGCACCGTCCTCGGACCGCCCCAGATCGCCCTGCTCGCCGCGATCGGCCGCGGCACCGTACGCGTGCGCCCCCGCCCGCGCGTCGTCGTCCTGTCCACCGGCAGCGAACTCGTCCAGCCGGGCGAGGAACTGGGCGCCGGCCAGATCTACGACTCCAACAGCTTCGCCCTCACGGCCGCCGCCCGCGACGCCGGAGCCATCGCCTACCGGGTGGGCGCGGTCGCCGACGACGCCGAGACCCTCCGCTCCACCATCGAGGACCAGCTGGTCCGCGCCGACCTCCTCGTCACCACCGGAGGCGTGAGCGTCGGAGCGTACGACGTCGTCAAGGAGGCGCTGTCGCACGTCGGCGACGAGGACGAGGCGGGCAGCGGCATCGAGTTCCGCAAGCTCGCCATGCAGCCCGGCAAGCCCCAGGGCTTCGGCTCCATCGGCCCCGACCACATCCCCCTGCTGGCCCTGCCCGGCAACCCGGTGTCGTCGTACGTCTCCTTCGAACTGTTCGTCCGGCCCGCGATCCGCACCCTCATGGGACTCAAGGACGTCCACCGGCCCACCACGCGCGCGCGGTTGACCGCCGACAAGCCGATCACCTCGCCGAAGGGGCGCAGACAGTTCCTCCGCGCCACCTGCGCCGACGGCCGCGCCCGCCCCGTCGGCGGCGCGGGCTCCCACCTGGTGGCGGCCCTCGCGCACGCCGACGCGCTGATCGTGGTCCCCGAGGACGTGGTGTCGGTCGAGCCGGGCACCGACGTCGAGGTGGTCCTGCTCGGCTGAGCACTCCTGGTTGGGGGTACCGTGTCGCGCACAACAGGCCCGGACCGGGAGTGCCGACACAGCATGAGTACGCAGGACCGACTGACGCACATCGACGACGCCGGCGCCGCCCGCATGGTCGACGTATCCGGCAAGGACGTCACCGCGCGCACCGCGCGCGCCAGCGGACGCGTCCTCGTCTCACCCCGCGTGGTCGAGCTGCTGCGGGGCGAAGGCGTCCCCAAGGGTGACGCGCTGGCCACCGCGCGGATCGCGGGGATCATGGGCGCCAAGCGCACCCCCGACCTGATCCCGCTGTGCCACCCGTTGTCGGTCTCCGGTGTGAAACTGGACTTGTCGGTCGCGGACGACGCCGTGGAGATCAGTGCCACCGTGAAGACGACGGACCGCACGGGCGTCGAGATGGAGGCGCTCACCGCGGTCTCGGTCGCCGCGCTCACCGTGATCGACATGGTGAAGGCGGTCGACAAGGGAGCGGTCATCACGGACGTGCGCGTGGAGGAGAAGACGGGCGGCAAGTCGGGCGACTGGAGTCGGGCATGACGGCGGACACGGACGCGGGGTACCGGGCACTCGTCGTGACCGCCTCCAACCGGGCCGCGGCCGGCGTGTACGAGGACAAGGGCGGCCCGCTGATCGCCGAGGGGCTCAAGGGCTTCGGTTTCGCGGTCGACGGGCCCCGGGTCGTGCCCGACGGCGACCCGGTGGAGGCGGAGCTGCGCGCGGGCGCCGAGGCCGGTTACGACGTGATCGTCACCACCGGCGGCACGGGCATCTCACCCACCGACCGCACCCCCGAGGCGACCCGCCGCGTGATCGACCACGAGGTCCCCGGCATCCCCGAGGCCATCCGGGCGTACGGCAGGGACAAGGTGCCCACGGCCGCGCTGTCCCGGGGACTCGCGGGTGTCGCGGGCCGGACCCTGATCGTCAACCTGCCCGGCTCCACCGGCGGAGTGAAGGACGGCCTCGCCGTCCTGGAACCCCTGCTGAGGCACGCCGTGGACCAGATCAGGGGCGGAGACCACCCCAGACCGGCCGCCAGTACGGGGGGTGCGAGCTGAACGGCGCATCCTGGCCCGTCGAACTGACGGAGGGCGACATCGTCCTGCGGCCGATAAAGCTGCGCGACCAGCGGGCCTGGCGCGAGGTCAACCGGCGCAACCGGGACTGGCTGCGCCCCTGGGAGGCGACCATCCCGCCGCCCGCGCCCAGCGGGCCGATCGCGCATCGGCCGACCTACCGCCAGATGGTCCGCCACCTGCGCTCCGAGGCGAACGCCGGACGGATGCTGCCGTTCGTCATCGAGTACCAGGGACGGCTCGTCGGGCAGCTGACCGTCGCCGGGATCACCTGGGGGTCGATGTGCTCCGGGCACATCGGCTACTGGGTGGACGAGGCGGTGGCGGGCCGCGGGGTGATGCCCACGGCCGTGGCGCTCGTCGTCGACCACTGTTTCCGGACCGTGGGACTGCACCGCATCGAGGTGTGCATTCGTCCCGAGAACGGGCCCAGCCGCCGGGTCGTGGAGAAACTCGGATTCCGCGAGGAAGGGCTGCGGCCGCGCTATCTCCACATCGACGGCGCCTGGCGCGACCACCTCGTCTTCGCGCTCACGGCGGAGGAAGTGCCGGAGGGTCTGCTGGGCCGGTGGCGTCGCGCACGCTCCCGGAACGCGTCCAATTAAAAGGTGCCCCAAAGCTCCGAATAAACGTTCGAAAACGATCGGTTGATCGCACCGGTCGCAAAAAAAGCTCGAAATATCAGCCAGATCGTGCGACACACCGGCCCAATTGGCGGATGGCCTCACGCGAATCCCTCTACCGTGTGAGGGGTGAGCAGCAGCGGCCTCATCTACGCAGTCATTGTCGGGGCCTGGGCCGCCTACTTGGTGCCGATGTGGCTCCGTAGGCAGGACGAGCTGAACGAGGCCCGTCCGACGGAACGCTTCAGCACCGCCATCCGGCTGCTGTCCGGACGGGCGGGCATGGAGCGTCGGTACGCCAGGGACCTGCGGGCGCGCTCCACCGAGGAGGGGGAGCAGGACGCCGACGCCCCGGACGCCGTCACCGACTCGGTGGACGTCCGGGCCTTCGCCATGCCCCCGACCCGCCCACAGGCCAAGGCGCCGGTGCAGGAGCGGAGCCAGGGGCGCCCGGAGGCGGCGCGCGATCCGGCGCGCGAGCCTGCGGCCAAGCCCGCCCGCGACCATGCCCCCGACTCCGCGCCCGCGCAGACGCCCGCACGCGAGGGGAGCGCCGCGGCCCCGGCGCACCAGCGCGTACCGGCCGCACGACGCACCCCCGGCGCGCAGGCGGCCGCCGCCCGCAGCCAGCGCTCGAAGGCCCTCGCGCGCCGCAGGCGCACCACGATCCTGCTCTTCCTCGCCTTCACCCTCGGCGCCGTCGTCGCCGCCGTCGGGGGCCTCACGTTCCTGTGGGCGCCCGGCGTGCCCGCCGTCCTGCTCAGCGCGTACATCGCCTACCTGCGTTCCCAGGAGCGCCGGCGCTTCGCCTTCCAGATGGACCGCCGCCGCGCCGAGGTCGCCGCACAGCGCCTCCGCGAGCGTCAGCCCCGCCGCCGCGCCTCGGCGGCGGCCCCGGCCGCCGCGACCGCCGACCCCGGCCCCGACGCAGAGGAGCCGCACGAGCGCTCCGAGCCGGAGACCGACCCGGGCCTGCTGGCCCTGGCCGCCGACCGCAGGGCGCTCGTCGAACAGACCGATCACGCGGAGTGGGTCGACCAGCAGCGCGAGCGGCAGCGCCGGCCGGGCCACGGCGAGAGCTGGGACCCGGTCCCGGTCCCGCTGCCCACCTACGTGACCGCGCCGGTCGCGCCCCGGGCCACCTCCGACGTGGACCTCGGCGCACCGGACGCCTGGAGCTCGGCCCGGTCCAGCTCGGTCGCACCCGAACAGGACACGGCGGACGCCAGGGCCGTACCGGACGGGGAGGCGGACGAGCCGGACGGCGCGGACGGCCCGGCGGCGGACGGCGACGAACGCAGCGACGCCCGGCGCGCGGCCTCCGCCCGGCGCTCCCGCGAGCGCGGCCGCACCCCCCTCTTCGACCAGTACGAGGACGGCGAGCGGCCCCGGGCAGCCAACGAGTGACCCGGTCACCGGCCCCACGCCCGGCCTCCGGGCCTCGGGTAACGGATTTCCGAGCACGCCGATCGGGGTGCTAGAGTTTCACTCGTTGCAAGGGCCTGTGGCGCAGTCCGGTAGCGCACCTCGTTCGCATCGAGGGGGCCAGGGGTTCAAATCCCCTCAGGTCCACGCAGCATGAAGGTCCGCCCCCTCGGGGGCGGACCTTCTGCCATGTGTACGGTGATCCGTCCTCACCCTGGGCGGCGCAGGCGCTTGAAGTCGCGATCTGGTGTGACTTGGCCCTTATGTGTCGTACGTGTGACCTGATTTGCTCTCTTTTCGTGTTCGCGGCATGCATCGGGCCTCTCGGGCGTGACACTTTCCCCGCCGAAGAGGTTTGGCCAGGTGTAGAAGGAGAGCCATACCCATGTGGAACCAGATCTCACCAGCCCTGGGCATCGTGAATGTGCTCGTCGCCGGCTTCGCGGTGGTCGTCTGTCTCAAGGCGATCAGGCTTGCCTCCGCGAGTGCGAAGACCGCACGGCGTGCGGCCGAGGACGCCGAGGAGATGCGGCATATGGCTGCACGCCACGTTTCAAGACATGACTCCGGTACGACACAAGAGACGCGTCCGGTGCTAGACAGGTGAGTGACCGGCGGTCGCGTCCGTCGTTAGCCCGGCATGGGCCCGGTTCAGCTCACGCGTGATGTCATCCTCGTAGCCGCCACCGCGGCGCCGATCGCCTCCGCCATCATCGGCCTCAGGGCTCTCGTCGTCACCGAACGCATGGCGAAAATGACCGCGGAGTCCCAGCGGAGCACCGAGCGGGACCGGAAGCTCTTCGAGCTCGAATGGGGCCCGGGAGAACATCTCCAGCTGCGCAACACGGGCTGCGAACCTCAGAGCGACTTCTCCGTGTTCCTCCGGGACGTCTCGGGATTCACCGAAGCCGTGCTCTTCCGTACGTCGCTGGAACCGGGCGAGGCGAAACGGTTCGACCTTCCCCTTCCCGCCTCCCTCTGGCCCGCCCAGATCTGGGTGAGGCTCCACGACCTGCGCGAGATCGCGGTACCGATCCCCAGCACGTGACGGGAGCCCGCGCGCGACACGGACACCGACACCGCCACCGGGACGACCGCCGCCGTCACCGCGATCGCCGCGCAGGCCACTGTCGTCCAGGCGAGGGCCGGCCAGGGCACGGCGAGCGTCGCCGGGGCGGAGACCAGGTGCAACGCGCCCCACATTCCGGTGAGGTTGAGGACCGTCACCAGCAGGCCCAGCAGGCCGCCCAGAGCGACGACGACAAGGGCCTCGGCGGCGGCGAGCCGCAGGAGCTGCCCGCCCGTCGCCCCGGCCAGCCGCAGGGCGGTCAGGTCCCGTCGGCGGTCCGCGGCCGCCATCACCATCGTGTTTGCGAGCGAGATACCGGTGTAGAGGAGCGCGATGCCCAGGACGAGGAACACCCCGAGCCGCGTCGTCCGGTTGGTCTGCGGATAGGCCGCCGCCACCCACTGCGACTTGCTCAGCACCCGCACCCCGCCGACCGCCCGCAGCCCCGCCGCGACCGCCCCCGGATCGGCACCCGCGCGCACCCGTACGTCGACCCGGTCCACGCCCGCGCCACCCGAGTTGGCCGCACTGACGTACACCCCGTCGCCCCCCGTCCCCGTGGCCAGGACGGCGGCGATGCGCAGCGATGCGGCCGTGCCGTCGCCGAGCCACACCCGCACCCGCTGTCCCACCCGGTGCCGCGCCCACTCCTCGGTCACCACGATCGAACCGTTGTCGAGGTCCGTGAGGCGCCCCGCCGTCACCGGCAGCCGTACGGTCCCGTCGAGCCCCGGATCGACCGCCCGCGCCTCGGACTTCACCAGCGCCACCCCGTCCTCCAACGTGTACACGGCGGTCGCGGCACTGGCCGAGACCGTGGTGCCGGGGACCTGCCGCAGACGCTCCACCGTGTCCGACGACAGCGCCGTCCCGCCGTCCGGCGTCACCACGAAGTCCGCCACCGTCCGCTGCCGCACCTCCGCCGCCCGTGCCTCGTTCAGCGTGCCCGTCGCGCCCAGCAGGGAGCCCGCGAGGGCCACGGTCACCAGGACGGGTGCGGCCACGGCGGCGGTACGACGGACCCCGGTGACCGCGTTCTCCCGCACCAGCAGCCCGACGACCCCGGGCAGCCGGGGCATCAGCGGACGCACCAGCGCGGGCGAGAGCAGCGCCACCGCCGTGATGAGGAGCATGGGGCGACTGATGTACGTCTTGCGGTGCAGCAGGTCGCCGGGATCGGTCAGCAGGGCGTACGCCAGGGTCGCGCACGCCGTGACGAGCAGCGCGGCGCCGCACCACCGGCGCCCCCGGGTCAGCGCGCGCCCCTCGACGGACGCCTCGCGCAGCGCCTGCGCCGGCGCGGTCCGCCCCGCCCGCCGACTCGCGGCGGCCGCCCCGCACAGGGCGACCACCAGGCCCGTCCAGAAAGCCAACTGGTACGACCAGACATGGCCGCCGTCGATCGCGTACCAGGCCGGTGCGAGACCGCCGTCGACCACCCACTCCGCCAGCCGCGGGGCGCCGTACGCCCCCAGCGCGCAGCCCGCCGCCGAGGCGAGCGTGCCCACCAGCAGCGCCTCCGCCAGGACCGTCCGGCGGATCTGGCCCGGGGTGGCGCCCGCGGTGCGCAGCAGCCCGAACTCGCGGCGCCGCCGGTCCACCGCGAAGGCGAACGTGGAGGCCACGACGAACACCGAGACGAACGCGGTCACTCCGCCCGCCGTGCCGAACAGGGCGTTCAGCGCGGTGAGCGCCTCGGCGTCCCGGCCGGGGTCGGCGTCCGCGAAACGGCGGGCGGAACCCGTCAGCACCCGCACGTCGTCGCCGACGGCCGCACGGACCGCCGCCGCGTCCGCCTCCACCACCAGCTGCCGTGACAGCGGCTCGAGTCGGGCGGCACGCGCGTCCGTGTAGAACACGGCGTCCTCGAAGTCCTCTGTGGCTTCCCTCGTTTTGACGGTGCCTCTGGTGGTGCTTCCGGCGGTGTCCTCGCCGCTGTCTTCGACGCCACGCGCGCGTACCGTCCCCGCGCGTACCGTCCCCACGACCCGCACCGGCCCGTCCGCCGTGCGCAGCCGGTCGCCCACCGCCGCCCAGTCCCCGGTGGTCACGACCTCACCGGCCGCCCGGGGCGCACGGCCCGCGCTCAGCTCGTACGGGGCGAAACGCGCCGTCGACCAGGGGTGCCCGACCAGGCCGTCGGGGCCGTCGCCCGCCTCGACCCGGACCGGGAAGGAACGGTCCTGCGTGACCGGGCCGAGGGCGCGCAGCGCCGCGACGGTGGCGGCCGGGACCGGACGCGGTGTCGCCAACTCCGCCGTCCGCACACCGGTCGGGGTCATCACCCGCAGGGTGTCCTGTCCCCGCACCACCACCGGCGCCGCCGCGAACCGTTCCGGCGCCCGCTCCGGCGCGTCCAGTGAGGCGGCCAGCGCCTGCCCCATCACGGCGAGCAGGCCGACTCCCAGCGCGAGGGCGACGAAACTGCCGACGAAGGCGGTCCACCGGGCCCGCAGGGTACGCAGGGCGACGCTCAGCACGGGGACCCCTCCAGCGCGGCGGCGGCACGGTCCTGCCCGTCCCCGGTCCTCCCCGTCTCCAGTCCGGCCATCCGCGCCGCGATCCGCTCCGCGCCCGCGCCGGTCAGCTCGCCGTGCACCCGGCCGTCGACCAGGAACACGACCCGGTCCGCGTACGAGGCGGCCACCGGATCGTGGGTGACCATGACGATCGACTGGCCGTGGGCGTCGACCAGCCCGCGCAGCAGGACCAGCACCTCGCGGCCGGTCGTGGAGTCGAGGGCGCCCGTCGGTTCGTCGCCGAAGAGCACCTCGGGGCGGGTGATCAGGGCGCGGGCGAGCGCGACGCGCTGCTGCTGGCCGCCGGAGAGCCGGTCGGGCCGGTGCCCCGCGCGTTCGGCGAGGCCGACCCGGCGCAGCGCCTCGCGCACCTCCGCCTTCGCGGGACGGCGGCCGGCCAGACGCAACGGGAGCGCGACGTTCTGTGCGGCGGTGAGGGCCGGCAGCAGGTTGTACGACTGGAAGACGAATCCGATCCGCTCCTGCCGCAGCAGGGTCAGCCGGCGCTCGCTCAGCCCGGTCAGCTCGGTCCCGCCGATCCGCACCGACCCGGACGTGGGCCGGTCGAGTCCGGCGGCGCACTGCAGCAGCGTCGACTTGCCGGACCCCGACGGGCCCATGACGGCGGTGAAGGAGCCACGGGGGAGCGCGAGCGTGACGTCGTCGAGCGCGGTCACACCGGCGCCCTCCGATGCGTAATGCCGGTGTACGGCGGTGAGTTGGACGGCGTATTCGGTCATGGCTCCACGAAACCGGGAGAGGGGGCGCCAAGTCGTTCGGGCAGGAGCGAGAGTTGGGGTAGGGGCAGCCATACCCCCGGGAGTCGGTCTGAGGGGATGGCTCGACCCTCGCCGCGCTCCGTACGGTGATCCGCATGCACCCCCATCGCCCTCACAACGTGTGGCAGGCCCTGTCCCGGCCGGGATATCTGCTGACGCCGTGGCCCTGGCGCGCCGCCGCCTATCTGCTGACGGGGACGGTCACCGGAGCCGTCGTCCTGGTGGGGCTGGTGGTATGGGTGGCTGTCGGCGGGGTCCTCGCGATCGTTCTCGTAGGGCTGCCGCTCGTCGCGGTCACCGTGTTCGCCGGGCTGCCCGTCGCCGCCTTCGAACGGCGCCGCCTCCGCTTGGTCGACGAAGAGGGGGCGCCCGGCGCACACATCGAGCCACGTGCGCCCGGCGTACGCGCCTGGCTCACCACCCGGCTGCGTGAGCGCGCCACCTGGCGCGAGCTCGGCCACACCCTTCTCGCCGCCTGCCTCCTCTGGCCCGCCGAGGCGTTCCTGCTCACCGTCGCCCTGTTCTCACCCCTGGCGATGATCGCGACGCCGGTGCTGCTGGCGACGGTCGGCGGTGGGCGGGAGGTGAAGGTGCTGAAGGTGTGGACGGTCACCGGGCAGCCCATGGCCTGCGCCGCCGCCGCGCTCGGGGTGCTGCTGCTGGCCGCCGGGGCGTACGCCCTCGGCGCGGCGGCCGGGGCGCGCGCCGCGCTGACCCGCCGCACGGTCGCCCCTCCCGGCGGCGGCCCGCAGTCCAGGGTCGTCGAACTCACCCGTTCCCGCGCCCGCCTGGTCGACGCGTTCGAGGCGGAGCGGCGCCGGATCGAACGCGATCTCCACGACGGCGCCCAGCAACGCCTCGTCGCCCTCACCATGGCCCTCGGACTGGCCCGGCTCGACGCCCCGCCCGGCGGCCCGCTCGCCGAACAGCTCACCCGCGCGCACGAGGAGGCGGGCGCGGCCCTCGCGGAACTGCGCGAGCTGATCCACGGCATCCATCCCAAGGTGCTCGCCGACTACGGCCTGGAGGCGGCCGTCGCCGACGCCGCCGACCGCTCGCCGGTGCCCGTGGACGTGGAGTTCGCACTGCCGGCACCCCGGCTCCCGCAGGCGGTGGAGGCCGCCGCCTACTTCGTGGTCCGCGAGGCGCTCGCCAACGTGGCCCGGCACAGCGGGGCCGCACGCGCGCGCGTGCAGGCGCGGGTCGCGGAGCCCGGGGACGGTGGGCTGCTCGTCCTGGAGGTGACGGACGACGGCCGCGGCGGCGCCGACAGCGCGCGCGGCACCGGCCTCACCGGTCTCGCCGACCGGGTGTCAGTGCTGGATGGAAGACTTTCCGTGACCAGCCCGCCGGGCGGACCGACCCTGCTGCGTGTGGAGATCCCTTGCGAGCCGAGCGAGTTGAGCAAGCCGAGCGAGTCGAGCCGGCCGGAACGACCGGACAGGCCGAGTCGGCCGAGCGGAACGGCCTGCGCGTAGTCCTCGCCGAGGACAGCGTCCTGCTCCGCGACGGCCTGACCGCCCTGCTCACCCGCTTCGGGCACGAGGTCGTCGCGGGGGTCGGCGACGCCCGGGCGCTCCTCGCGGCAGTCGCCGACCACACACCCGACATCGTCGTCACCGACGTCCGTATGCCCCCCGCCTTCCAGGACGAGGGCCTGCACGCGGCGGTGCGGCTGCGCGCCGAGCGCCCCGGCCTGCCCGTCCTCGTCCTCAGCCAGTACGTCCAGCGCGCCTACGCCGCCGAGCTCCTCGACTCCGGCGACGGCACCGGCGTCGGCTATCTGCTCAAGGACCGCGTCGGCCAGGTCGAGGAGTTCATGGACGCCCTGCGCGAGGTCGCGGCCGGCGGCACGGTCGTCGACCCCGAAGTCGTACGGCAGTTGCTGCGCCGCCGCCGCGACCCGCTGGCCCGGCTCACGGCACGCGAACGGGAGGTACTGGCGCTGGTGGCCGAGGGGAAGTCCAACGGGGCGATCGCCAGAACGCTCGTGGTCTCGGAGGCGGCCGTCGGCAAGCACATAGGCAGCATCCTCACCAAGCTGGACCTGCCCCCGGCCGACGACACCCATCGGCGGGTCCTCGCGGTGCTGGCCTACCTCAGAAGCTGAGCGGTCTTGGCCTCAGGAACCGAGCGGCTTGGCGAAGCACCGGCTGGACTCGTACGCGCGGTAGTAGCCGAACTTGGTGCACGCCCTGTACCCGCTCGACGTGTACAGGGCGATGGCCTCCGGCTGCTCCGTGCCGGTCTCGAGGACCATCCGCAGCCGCCCGGCGGCCCGCGCGTCCTCCTCCAGGGCGGTGAGGATCCGCCGCGCCAGCCCGCGCCCGCGCATCTCCCGGATCACGAACATCCGCTTCAGCTCGGCGTCCCCGTCCTCGTTGCCCTCGCCGTTGCTGTCCTGGCTGCGCCAGCCGCCGGTGGCCACCGGCCGGCCGCCCTCGTCGTACGCGATGAAGTAGACCCCGCGCGGCGGCTCGAAGTGGGCCGGCTCCAGGACGGTGGCGTCGCCGCCGTCGCCGTATCGCTCGTGGTACTCCGCCTGGACCTCGTCGTTGAGCTTGACGGCGTCGGGGTGGTCGAAGGACACGCGGCGTATGTTCATGCTGCTCACAGTACTTCTATGCAAAATCTGGAGGAAACTGATTTCTGGACCTGGTCCAGTGTGCCGGTATCGTGCCCGGGTGCTGACTGTGACCTCCGTCAATGTGAACGGTCTGCGCGCCGCAGCGAAGAAGGGCTTCGTCGAGTGGCTCGCGGACACCTCCGCCGATGTGCTGTGCCTGCAGGAGGTGCGTGCCGAGCCGGAGCAGCTGCCCGAGGCGGTCCGCGCACCGGAGGGCTGGTACGTCACGCACGCCCCTGCCGCCGCCAAGGGCCGGGCCGGGGTCTCCCTCTACACCCGGCGTGAACCGGACGCCGTCCGGGTCGGCTTCGGCTCGGCCGAGTTCGACGGCACCGGCCGTTACGTCGAGGCCGACCTGCCCGGTGTGACGGTCGCCTCCCTCTACCTTCCGTCCGGCGAGGTCGGCACCGACCGCCAGGACGAGAAGGTCCGCTTCATGGGCGAGTTCCTGGCCTACCTCAAGGACCTGCGCGAGCGCGCCGCCGCCGACGGCCGCGAGGTCCTGGTCTGCGGCGACTGGAACATCGCCCACCAGCAGGCCGACCTGAAGAACTGGCGCGCCAACCAGAAGAACTCCGGCTTCCTGCCAAAGGAGCGGGACTGGCTGACCCAGGTCCTGAGCTCCGAGGCGGGCGGGTACGTGGACGTCGTCCGCGCCCTGCACCCGGACCTGGAGGGGCCGTACACCTGGTGGTCGTACCGGGGCCGGGCCTTCGACAACGATTCAGGATGGAGGATCGACCTGCACGTCTCGACGCCCGGGCTCGCCGGCAAGGCCGTCAAGGGGCTTGTGGAGCGGGCCGCCACCCACGCCGAGCGCTGGTCGGACCACGCGCCCGTGACGGTGGTCTACGACCTCTAGATCTCCTTCCCGGCCCCCTTCCGCAACCGCCGGTCCAGTGCCAGTGAAAGCTCCGCCTCCACCACGCTCCGTGCCAGGGGGCGCAGGCGGGGGAGGTCGGACTCGGTGGCGTGGCGGAGGACGAGGGCGGTGAAGAGTTCGGCGAGGGCGTCGGCGTGTTCGCGGACGCGGGCGCCTGCCGCCAGGACCTCGGCGAGGGGGATGCCCTCGCGGACGAGGGCGGAGGAGACGTCCAGCAGGCGGCGGCTGATGTGGACGATCTCGTCGCCGTCGGTGCCGAGGTAGCCGAGTTCGAGGGCGGCGGCGAGGTTCTCGGGGGTGACCTGGCCCTCGAAGCGGGCGGCGAGCTCCTCGGGGGTGAGGCGGATCGGCTCCTCCTCGGTGGGGCCTCCGACGCCGATCAGGTCGGCCACGTCGCGGCCCTGGTCGAGGGCGTCCGCCAGTTCCGCGATGCCGGTCAGGGTGTGGCCGCGTTCCAGGAGGGCGGCGATCGTCCGCAGCCGGGCCAGGTGATGGTCGTCGTACCAGGCGATACGGCCCTCGCGGCGGGGTGGTGCGAGCAGTTTGCGCTCGCGGTAGAAGCGCAGGGTGCGCACTGTGATGCCGGCCTCCCTGGCCAGCTCCTCCGTCCGGTATTCGCGCTTGTCCGCCACGGCGGAAGCCTATGTCGTACTGGCGGTAACTTCGTCCTTCCAGCCCCTACCGCTCGGTACGGACCTGCTCTACAGTCCGATTGCGCCAGTGTTCACTGGCAGAGTCGCGCAGAGTCGCACGGCAGAAGGAGTCGGTATGACCGAACACGTACGGGTGGCGGTGATCGGATCCGGGTTCGGCGGGCTGGGAGCCGCCGTGCGGCTGCGCCGGGAAGGGATCACCGACTTCGTCGTCCTGGAGCGCGCCGGCAGCGTCGGCGGCACCTGGCGGGACAACAGCTACCCGGGGTGCGCCTGTGACGTGCCGTCCCACCTGTACTCCTTCTCCTTCGCGCCCAACCCCGACTGGCCGCGCACCTTCTCCGGGCAGGAGCACATCCGCGCCTATCTGGAGCATGTGACCGAGGTGTTCGGGCTCCGGCCGCACCTGCGCCTCGACACCGAGGTCCAGCGGATGACCTGGGACGCGCGGGAGCTGCGGTGGGACATCGAGACGAGCGGCGGGCGGTACTGCGCCGATGTGGTCGTGTCGGCCACCGGACCGTTGTCCGATCCGAAGATCCCGGACATCCCCGGCCTCGACTCCTTCCCCGGCAAGGTCTTCCACTCGGCCCGCTGGGACCACGACCACGACCTCACCGGCAAGCGGGTCGCCATGGTCGGCACGGGTGCCTCCGCCGCACAGATCGTGCCCGCCATCCAGCCGAGCGTCTCCCGGCTGACCCTCTTCCAGCGCACTCCGCCGTGGGTCATGCCCCGCGTGGACCGGGCCATCAGCGGCGCCGAGCGGGCGCTGCACCGCGCCCTGCCCTTCACCACCCAGCTGCGGCGCGGGCTGCTGTGGGGCATCCGTGAGCTGCAGGTCCAGGCGTTCACCAAGCACCCGAACGAGCTGGGCTTCGTCGAGCAGCTGGCCAAGCGGAATCTGGCCCGCGCCATCAAGGACCCGGCCCTGCGGGCGCGGCTCACCCCCGACTACCGCATCGGCTGCAAGCGGATCCTGCTGTCGAGCACCTACTATCCGGCGCTCGCCCAGCCCAATGTCGACGTCGTGGCGAGCGGGCTCGGTGAGATCCGCGGGTCCACACTCGTCGCCGCCGACGGCAGCACGGCCGAGGCCGACGTCATCGTCTTCGGTACGGGCTTCCACGTCACCGACATGCCGATCGCCGAGCGGGTGGTGGGCGCCGACGGGCGGACCCTCGCGGAGAGCTGGAAGGACGGGATGGCGGCGCTGCGCGGCGCCTCCGCCGCCGGTTTCCCGAACTGGATGTCGATCATCGGGCCCAACACCGGTCTCGGGAACTCCTCGATGATCCTGATGATCGAGTCCCAGCTGAACTACATGGCCGACTATCTGCGGCAGCTCCACGTTCTCGGCGGCCGCGCCGCCCTCGACGCCCGCCCCAGCGCCGTCAACGCCTGGAACCGGCGGGTGCAGGACCGTATGCGGCGCACGGTGTGGAACACCGGCGGCTGCACCAGCTGGTACCTCGACGCGAACGGCCGCAACACCACCGTCTGGCCGGGCACGACGAGCGAGTTCCGGCGCGCGACGCGGCGGGTCGACCTCGCGGAGTACGAGGTCGTGCGGGCGTCGGTCCGTACGAAGGGCGCCGAGAAGGACCAGGTGACGGCGTGAGCTCCTCCTACCGCGAACTCACCGCCGTCTCGGCCGACGGCGCCCGGCTGCACGTCGAGGTGCACGGCCCCGAGGACGCGCCCCCCGTCGTCCTCGCCCACGGCTGGACCTGCTCGACCGCCTTCTGGGCGGCCCAGATCCGGGACCTCGCCGCCGACCACCGGGTCATCGCCTACGACCAGCGCGGCCACGGACGCACCCCGCCGTCCCCGGTGTGCAGCACGGACGCGCTCGCCGACGACCTGGAAGCCGTCCTGGAGGCCACCCTCGCGCCCGGTGAGAAGGCCGTGATCGCCGGTCATTCGATGGGCGGCATGACGGTGCTGGCGGCCGCCGGCCGAGCCGCGTTCCAGGACCATGCCGCCGCCGTCCTGCTGTGCAGCACGGGCGCCTCGCGGCTGGTCGCCGAGTCCACCGTCGTACCGCTGCGGCCCGGGCGGCTGCGGACCTGGCTGACCCGGCACGTCCTCGGGTCGAGGGCGCCGCTCGGACCGGTGACGCCGGTCGCGAAGCGGATCCTCAAGTACGCCACGATGGGCGCCGGTTCGGCCCCGCACCTGGTGGAGACGTGCGCCCGGATCGTGCACGCCTGTCCGCGCCGGGTGCGGCACGCCTGGTCGCACGTGCTGAGCCTGCTCGACCTCGACCACGCCGTGCGGGAGTTGAGGGTGCCGACGGCCGTGGTGGTGGGCACCGGCGACCGGCTGACCCCGCCGGTGCACGCGCACCGGATCGCCGCGGCGCTGCCCCGCTCCCTGGGGGTCACCGAGCTGCCCGGCCTCGGCCACATGACGCCGGTCGAGGCGCCCGAGCTGGTCAGCGGCAGGATCCGGGAACTCGTCTCCACGTACACGCAGTTGAAGGAGGGCGCATGAGCAAGGTCGGTCTCGAGGGACAGGTCGCCGTCGTCACCGGCGCCGCGCGGGGGGTCGGCGAGCTGCTCGCCCGCAAGCTCTCCGCGCGCGGGGCGAAGGTCGCGCTGGTGGGCCTGGAGCCGGACGCGCTGAAGCAGCTCTCCGAGCGGCTGCACAGCGACAGCGACCACTGGTACGCCGACGTCACGGACCACGAGGCGATGACGCGGGTCGCGGCCGAGGTGAAGGAACGCTTCGGCAAGGTGGACATCGTGGTCGCCAACGCCGGTGTCGCGTCCGGCGGCCCCTTCGTCGACTCCGACCCCGAGGCCTGGCGGCGGGTCATCGAGGTCAACCTCATCGGCTCGGCGGTGACGGCCCGCGCCTTCCTGCCGGTGCTGCTGGAGAGCCGGGGCTATCTCCTCCAGATCGCCTCCCTCGCCGCGATCACGCCGGCTCCCATGATGACCGCGTACTGCGCGTCCAAGTCGGGCGTGGAGGCGTACGCGCACAGCCTGCGCGCCGAGGTCGGGTACCGGGGCGTGCGCGTGGGCGTGGGCTATCTGTCCTGGACCGACACGGACATGGTGCGCGGGGCCGATCAGGAGGAGGTGATGCGGGAGTTGCGGCAGCGGCTGCCGTGGCCCTCGAACAAGACGTATCCGCTCGGTCCGGCCGTGGACCGGATCGTGGCCGGCATAGAGCGGCGTTCGGCCCATGTGTACGGGCAGTGGTGGCTGCGCGGGATGCAGGGCGTACGCGGGTATCTTCCCGGGCTCATCGGGACCGTCGGGCAGCGCGAGATGAAGCGGTTCGCGCCCAGGCTGCAGGGCATGCGGACGGGGCTGGTCGGGGCGGGCGGGGCGGCCGACGAAGAAGCCCGCGCTACGCACCGTAGTTGATCGAAATGCGCCGTATGTCCTCCCGTGTGAATCTGGTCGAGGCCCCACCAAGGGGCCCCAACCCCCTCATCTCCCTACAGGAGTGAACCCACATGGGTACGAAGGACAAGATGCAGGACCAGTCCAAGCAGTGGCAGCAGCAGGCCAAGCAGAAGGCCCAGCAGGCCAAGGAGCAGATGCCGCAGCGTGGCCGCCGCCGCGACACGGACGAGGAGACGGAGCGTCTCCGGCGTGAAGAGGAAGACCGCCTCAACCAGGACTACGACGCCTAGTTGTCGCGTTCGGCCTCGGCCGTGAACGTGGGGTGCCCTTCCTTTGGGAGGGCACCCTGCGTTGTTGTGTGTGGAGAGTCAAGAACGCGGCGGCAGCTTCGGTCGTGAGCGGTCCGGTGCGCCGCTGTGGTCCGGTGGGGTCGCCGGGGGGTTGGTGGTCAGGAGGTCCAGGGCCAGGTGGACCGCGTCGGCGAGTTGGGCGTAGCGGCCCTCCGCCCAGTCCAGGGGGGTGCGCAGGACCTCCAGGTCGGGGAGGACGCCGTGGTTCTCGATGGACCAGCCGTAGGCGTCGAACCAGGCGGCGTTCATCGGTACGGTGATGATCGTGCCGTCGCCGAGCTGGTGGCGGCCGGTCATGCCGACGACTCCGCCCCAGGTGCGCTGGCCGACGACCGGGCCGAGCTCGAGCAGTTTGAAGGCGGCCGTGATCATGTCGCCGTCCGAGGAGGTCGCCTCGTCGGCGAGGGCCACCACCGGTCCGCGGGGGGCGTTCGAGGCGTACGACACCGGCTGGGCGTCCCGGGTCAGGTCCCAGCCGAGGATGGTGCGCGTCAGTTTCTCCACGACGAGTTCGCTGATGTGCCCGCCCGCGTTGCCGCGCACGTCCACGATGAGGGCGGGCCGGGACACCTCCATGCGCAGGTCGCGGTTGAACTGGGCCCAGCCGGAACCGCCCATGTCGGGGATGTGGAGGTAGCCGCACTTGCCGCCGCTCAACTCCCGCACCACCTCGCGCCGTTTGGCCACCCAGTCCTGGTAGCGCAGGGGGCGCTCGTCGATGAGGGGGACCACCGCCACGCGCCGTGCGCGCCCTGCCTCGCCCTCCGCGGGAGTGAACGTGAGCTCCACGGTCGTACCGCCCGCCCCCGCCAGCAGGGGATAGGGGCCCGCCACGGGGTCCACGGGCCGGCCGTCGACGTGGGTGAGGACGGCGCCCTCGCGGATTCCCGTGCCCGCCAGCGGCGACCGTGCCTTGGAGTCGGAGGAGTCGCCGGGCAGGATGCGTTTCACCGTCCAGCCGCCGTCGCGCGGCACGAAGTTGGCGCCCAGCAGGCCCTGCCGGCGCTGGTAGTGCGGCGGCCCCTCGTTGCGGCGGGCGGGGGTGACGTACGCGTGCGAGGTGCCCAGTTCGCCGAGGACCTCGCGCAGCAGGTCCGCGAACTCGTCGGGGGAGGCGACCCGTTCGACCAGCGGGCGGTACTGGGCCAGGACCGCGTCCCAGTCGATCCCGCACATGCCGGGGTCCCAGAAGTAGGCGCGGATGAGACGGCCGGCCTCCTCGTACGACTGGCGCCACTCGGCGCCCGGGTCCACCTCGTGCATGATGCGACGCAGGTCGATCCACACCGTCGTGTCGAGGTCGCCGGACTCGCTGGACGGCACGGCCCGCAGATCGCCCTCGTCGACCACGACGAGCCGGGTCCCGTCCCCGCTGACCGCGAACCAGTCGAGGTCGCCGATGAGTTCGGACTTCTTCGCCTTGCTGATGGTGAAGTACTCCAGTGTCGGGCGGCCGCTCATGTCGTCCGGGTTGGCGAAGGTCTCGCCCAGCGCGCCCGAGATCGGCCAGCGCAGCCACACCAGGCCGCCGCCCGCGACCGGGTGCAGCGCCGAGTACTTGGAGGCGGTGACGGGGAAGGGGGTGACCCGGCTCTCCAGGCCCTCGATCTCGACGGTCACGGTCCCGTCGCCGCCTCCGCCCTCGTCCTCCTCCACCGGGTCCAGGCCGCCGGCGGCCGGCCGGCCTTCCGGGTTCAGCGCGAAGGGGGACGGCGTCGCGGAGGAGAGGGGCACGAGGTAGGGGCGGCAGCCGAGCGGGAAGGAGAGGTCCCCGGTGTGGACGTCGTACACCGGGTCGAAGCCGCGCCAGGAGAGGAACGCGAGGTATCGGCCGTCCCGGGTGAACACCGGGTTCTCGTCCTCGAAGCGGCCGTTCGTCACGTCGACGATCAGCCGCTCGCCCTTCGCGAGACCGGAGATCCGGGCCATCTTGATCTGCCGCAGGGACCGTCCGATCCCCGGGTGCGACCAGGTCAGCCAGCTTCCGTCCGGTGAGAAGGCGAGGTCGCGGACGGGTCCGTTGACCGACGCGATCAGTTCGGTGACCTCGCCGTTCGATTCCTCTGTGGCGTCGAGCAGGAGGAGCCGTCCGTCGTTGGAGGCGATCGCGAGCCGTTCGCCGTCCGGGTCCGCCACCAGTTCCAGGACCCGCCCGAGCTCCCCGGACGCCAGCCGCCGCGGCTCCCGGTCCCCGCTGGCCCGCGGCAGATAGGCGATCTCGACGGCGTCCTCGCCCTCCGCGTCGGTGACGTACGCGACCTGTCCGCCCGAGCCGAGCATCTCCGGCAGCCGCACCCGTACGCCGGGCGAGTCGGTGATCGTACGGGCGGGCCCGTCGCGGTGGGTCAGCCAGTACAGGCTTCCGCGGACGACGACCGCGCTCGCCCGGCCGGTCTCGTCGACGGAGAGGCCGTCCACGTGCTGGGCCGCCGGGATCTGGTACCGGCGCCGCCCCGCCCTGGGCCCGCCCATCCGTACGTCGATGCGGCGCGGCTCGGAGTCCGCGGCCAGGTCGTCGACGATCCAGAGGTCCCCGGCGCACTGGTAGACCACCCGGGTGCCGTCGGTGGAGGCGTGCCGGGCGTAGAAGGCGTCGTGGTCGGTGTGCCGGCGCAGGTCGGAGCCGTCGTGGGCGCAGGAGTAGAGGTTGCCGACGCCCTCGTGGTCGGAGAGGAAGGCGATGCGGCCGCCGGCGAAGAGGGGGGAGTGGAGGTGGCCGTCGAGGTGCTCCAGGAGCCGCTGTCCGTGCAGCCAGAGCCGGCCCGTGGCGCCGCCCCGGTAGCGCTTCCAGGCGGCGGGTTCGTGCGGGGGAGTGCCCGTGAGCAGCAGGGTCCTGCGCTCGCCGTCGAGGTCGGCGACCTGGATGTCGGAGACCGGCCCCCAGGGCAGCTTGCGGCCGGGGGAGCCGTCGGTGGGGACCTTGTAGGCCCAGGTGTAGTAGGAGAAGGGCTCGCCGTGGGAGGCGACGGCGAGGATGTCGGCGTGGTGGTCGCCGTCGGGCGGACTCCAGCCGCAGACCTGGGTGTCGGGGCTGCCCCAGTAGGTCAGCCGCCGCCCCGGCCCGCCGTCCACCGGGACCAGGTGGATCTCCGGGACGACACCGCGCCAGCTGGTGTACGCGATGTGCCGGCCGTCTGGGGAGAAGCGCGGGTGTCCGGCCTTGGCGCGGTCGACGGTGAGGCGCCAGGCGCGGCCCGGACTGTCGAGGGGGGTCAGCCAGAGATCGTCCTCGGCGACGAAGCACAGGAGGTCACCGCTGAGATGGGGCAGGCGCAGATAGCTCACCTCCCCATGCTTTTCCGGTGGATGAACCAGAGCAACTTATGACATACGACACGTCGTGTCGGCGCCCTGAGCGGGGCGTGAGACAGGACACGTACGAAACGGTTTCGTTTCGTTGAGGAGTGCGCTACATTCGTGGCAGTGAACGACAGGAGCGGGAAGGGTGAGTGGCATGACTGAGGTCGCGACGGCGCGTCGCAGTCGCATCACGCCCGAGCGCGAGGCCGAGCTGTACGGCGCCGTGCTCGAACTGCTCCGCGAGGTCGGCTACGACGCCCTCACCATGGACGCCGTCGCCGCCCGCACGCGCTCCAGCAAGGCCACGCTCTACCGCCAGTGGGGCGGCAAGGCCGAACTGGTCGTGAAGGCCCTCAAGCACAGCAAGCCCGGTCTGGCCGACGAGGTCGACACCGGGTCGCTCCACGGCGACCTGCACGCGCTGATGGCGCGCGAGGACGACTGCGCCATGGAGCGGAACTCCGCGCTGATGCGGGGCGTGGCCATGGCGATCCACAACGACGAGCATCTTCGTGAGGTGTTCCGCAGCCAGCTGGTCGAACCGGAGATGGCCGCGTTCCGACGCGTCCTGCAACGGGCCGTCGACCGGGGCGAGGTCCGAGCGGACTGCCCGGCGCTGGAATTCCTGATCCCCATGATGGTCGGGGCGTTCGCCACCCGGGCGCTGCTCGACGACCAGCCGCCGACCCAGGCCTACCTCCTGTCGTACATCGACGCCGTGGTCCTCCCCGCCCTGGGCGCCCCCCTGCGCTGACACCTTCCCCAGCCAGCACCTGACGCGACCGCTCACGTCGTCGGGCCGATCACCCCTGTCTCCCCGCCGGGCTGATCACCCCTGCCCTCGAGGGCCTGACACAGGCCCCCACACCCCACGACCTGACCGGGAGTACGCCTCCGTGGCCACGTTCCTCTACAAACTCGGCCGGTTCTCGTTCCGGCGGCGGCACTTCGTCGCCCTGATCTGGATAGCCCTGCTGACGCTCGCGGGCGTCGGCGCGGCCTCCGCGCCCGCCGCCGGCTCCAGCTCCTTCTCGATCCCCGGGGTGGAGGCCCAGAAGGCCTTCGACCTGCTGGAACAGCGCTTCCCGGGCTCCAGTGCCGACGGCGCCACCGCGCGTGTCGTCTTCAAGGCGCCCGACGGGGAGAAGATGACCGACGCCGCGAACAAGGCGACGGTCGCGAAGACGGTCAAGGAGCTGGGGGACGGCTCCGAGGTCGTCTCCGTCAGTGACCCGTACACGACCAACGCGGTGAGCAAGGACGGCACGGTCGCCTACACCTCCGTGAAGTTCGAGGCGAAGTCCCAGGAGCTGAAGGACTCCTCCAAGGAAGCCCTGGAGACCACCGCCGACAAGGCCAGGGACGCCGGACTGACCGTCGAGATGGGCGGCGACGCGCTCCAGGCCCAGGCCGGGCAGGAGGCCCTCGGCGAGATCATCGGCCTCGCCCTCGCCGCGATCGTCCTCGTCGTCACCCTGGGCTCGCTCGTCGCGGCCGGACTGCCGCTGCTGACGGCGATCATCGGCGTCGGTATCGGCGTCTCCACCATCACCGCCCTCGCCAGCGCGCTCGACCTCGGCGACACCACCTCCACCCTCGCCCTGATGATCGGTCTCGCCGTCGGCATCGACTACGCGCTGTTCATCGTCTCCCGCTACCGGACCGAACTGGCCGAGGGCCGCGACCGCGAGGAAGCCGTCGGCCGGGCCGCCGGCACCGCGGGCTCGGCGGTCGTCTTCGCCGGGCTCACCGTCGTGATCGCGCTGGCCGGACTCTCGGTCGTCGGCGTCCCGATGCTGACCAAGATGGGTCTCGCGGCGGCCGGCACCGTCGTCGTCGCCGTCCTCATCGCCCTCACCATGATCCCGGCGCTGCTCGGCTACGCGGGCCGCAAGGTCCGCCCTGCCGACCAGAAGGGCAAGCTGCTGGGCCGGCGCAAGGCGAAGCAGTCCGCCGACGGCCCGGCCGTCGCCAAGCCCAACATGGGCGCCCGCTGGGCGAGCTTCGTCGTCCGCCGTCCCGTCGCCGTGCTGCTGTTCGGCGTACTCGGCCTGGGCGCGATCGCCCTCCCGGCCACCCAGCTGGAACTGGGCCTGCCCGACGACGGCTCGCAGCCCACCTCCACCACCCAGCGCCGCGCCTACGACCTGCTGTCCGAGGGCTTCGGCCCCGGCTTCAACGGCCCCCTGATGGTCGTCGTGGACGCCAAGGACAGCGCCGACCCCGAGGCCGCGGCCACCGCCGTGACCGACGAGGTCAAGGGCCTCGACGACGTCGTCACCGTCACCCCCGCCACCTTCAACAAGGCCGGCGACACCGCGATGATCACGGTCATCCCGGAGTCGAAGCCGTCCTCGGCCCAGACCGAGGACCTGGTGCACGCCATCCGCGACGCGGGCACCGGCGTGACGGCCGACACGGACGCCAACGTGCTGGTCACCGGCACCACGGCCATGAACATCGACTTCTCGCAGAAGCTCACCGACGCGCTGATCCCGTACCTCGGCCTCGTCGTGGGTCTGGCCTTCCTGCTGCTGATCGTGGTCTTCCGCTCGATCCTCGTCCCGCTGAAGGCAGCCCTCGGCTTCCTGCTCAGCGTGCTGGCCGCGCTCGGCGCCGTCGTCGCGGTCTTCCAGTGGGGCTGGCTGGCGAGCCTGATCGGCGTCGAGGAGACCGGCCCGATCATGTCGATGATGCCGATCTTCATGGTGGGCGTGGTCTTCGGCCTGGCCATGGACTACGAGGTGTTCCTCGTGACCCGGATGCGCGAGGCGTACGTCCACGGCGAGAGCCCGAGCCAGGCCGTCGTGACCGGCTTCAAGTACAGCGCCCGGGTGGTCGCCGCCGCCGCGGTCATCATGATGGCCGTCTTCGCCGGCTTCATCGGCTCCAGCGAGTCCATGATCAAGATGATCGGCTTCGGTCTCGCGATCGCCGTCTTCTTCGACGCCTTCGTGGTGCGCATGGCGATCGTCCCGGCGGTCCTCGCCCTGCTCGGCAGGAAGGCCTGGTGGCTGCCGAAGTGGCTGGACCGCGCCCTGCCCAACGTGGACGTCGAGGGCGAGGGACTGCGCGCGTCGGACGGCGCGAAGGACACGGACCCGGACGAGGACCGGGAGCTGGTACGCGTGTGACGCGTGCCGTGCGAGCGTGATCCGACCGCTCGTCCGAAAGACCGCCGGTGAGGGTTCCGTGGGGACGGGGCGCCCTCACCGGCTTCTTTTTGCGCGTCAAGTCCCCTGTATCCCCTGTGACCCACTTTCGGGTGAGAGGTGGTGTGGTGCCGGGTGCCATGGGGCTTGCGGGGTATGGGCCTTCTTGTGTTCAGCGCATAGATGGATATTACAGATGAGTGTCACCGCTATGTGGGCGATTCGTAACAGGAGGCGCGGACAGCCCAAACCGGACGGGTTTCGCGGCCAATGTGTGGGTCCTGTGGTCGACCGGCCACAACTCGCACCACGCAAGGAGACCTTGTGTCCGTACGCCTTGTTTCCGCCCGCCGTCTGGCCGCCGCCTCGCTCGCGGCCGCCGGAGTCATCGGGGCCGTGGCACTGCCGGCGTCCGCCGCCGACTACCCGCGCTTCGACCGGCCGAAGGTGGAGATCAGCGCCGTGCAGTACGACGCACCGGGCCGCTTCGACCGCTCCAACCGTTCCCTGAACAAGGAGTGGGTCGAGCTCACCAACAACACCCGCCACACCGTCAACCTGGACGGCTGGACGCTGTCGAACGAGGACGGCGACACCTACACGTTCCGCCACTACCGCCTGGAAGCCCGCTCCACCGTCCGCGTCCACACCGGTGAGGGCCGTGACAGCCGTGGTGACGTGTACCAGGACCGCCGCCGTGAGGTCTGGGACGACCGCCACGACACGGCCACCCTGCGCAACGACCGCGGCCGCTTCGTCGACGACGAGTCCTGGGGCTTCCGCCGCCACGGCGGTGACCGCTACGACCGTCGCGGGGACCACCGCCACCACGGCGGCGACCGCTACGACCGTGGCGACCACCGCTACCACGGCGGCGACCGCCACTGATCCGACGCTCCACACCGGCGGCGCGTCCGACCCTCGCTCCAGAGGGTCGGGCGCGCCGCCCTTGTGCGTGCCCTGCTGTTGAGCCGTGTCATTGGCCGGCCCCCTGCCGGCTGCGGCATGGCATCATCCGGGCTCAGGTGCTCACTCCGGGGGGAACTGTTGAGCGAACAGCCCGTACGCGTCCACAAGGTCCGGCAGGGCGGCACCGAGTTCCGGGTGATCCGGCCGGCGCCGGCCCCCGTACGGCTGGCGTTGCGCGACGACGGCCACTGGCTGTCGATGTACGCCGACCGGGAGGGCGCGGCCCAGCTCGTCGCCCTGTGGGCGCTGGCCGCCCGGTCCGCCCGCTCGCTGGTCCATCTCCCCCTCCGGGTCAACCCGGTCCCCGACGGCGTCGCGGGCGACGGCGCGCCGGTCTCGCTGGACCTGGTCCTGGTCCATCACAGCCTGCAGTTCCCGACCGCGTCGTGGAAGCGGGTCCGGGCGCGGCTCGGCGCCGGCGAACTCCGCACGGCGACCACCCCGGACCGGGACTTCCCCGACGAGGCGGCCATCGACCACGCGAGGCGACGCCACCGCGAGTACCGCGACCACCTCGCCTTCGACATCGCGGCGCACACCCTCTTCGTCGTGGGCAGTTCCACCGCGTTCCGCGAACACGGCACCGCGCTGCGCGGCCTCGTCGACGAAGCCCCGTCCCACGCGTACCGCCACCCCGGCGCCGGGCACTTCTGCGTCGAACTCGGCCACGGACCCTGGCCGCACACCCGGACCCGACGCCACGTGCCCGCGCGTCTGCACATCCAGTACTCCGACACGTGGCGACTGTGACGGTGCCGTACCCGCCCGCCATCCGTATCGACGGCCGGTGTTCACGTACGTGGTTGGACAAGTAGGGCTAACGATTCCGGCAACTGTGGCCCCCCGGTTCACTCTTTCCGTTTACTGTGAACCCGAACAGAGTTTTCTGAACGTGTTCAGAAACTGCTCGCAAGGGCTCAACGGGGAGGGTTCGCACATGCGCAAGGGGGCAAAGGCGGCCATAGTCGGCTCGGTGTTCGCCGTGATGGTGGGCGGAGCCGGCTACGGCGCCTTCAACATCGTGAACGCGCTGAACGGAGACGGCGGTTCGGGGGCGGGCGGGGGACCGGCGCCGGTGAAGACCGGGCCGCCGAGCAGTGCCGAGGTGAAGGACGCCAGCACCAAGTTCTTCGCGGCGTGGGAGAAGGGACAGGCGGCCGCGGCGGCCGCGCTCACCAACAACGCCGAGAAGGCGGAGCCGCTGCTGACCTCGTACGGCCAGGGCGCGCACATCACCCAGGTGAAGATCACACCGGGCACGGCTGCCGGGGACAGTGTGCCGTTCACGGTCAAGGCGACGGTGTCGTACGAGGGGAAGTCGAAGCCGCTCGACTACAAGAGCGAACTGACCGTGGTGCGAGGGGTCACCACCGGGAAGGCGCTGGTGGACTGGGAGCCGTCGGTCGTCCATCCCGAGCTCAAGGACATGGACGACACGCTGGTCACCGGCGAGGCGTCGGCGCCGCCGATCGAGGCCGTGGACCGCGACGGCAAGGTGCTGACCAAGGAGAAGTACCCGTCGCTCGGGCCGATCCTGGACGAGCTGCGCGGCAAGTACGGCGACAAGGCGGGCGGCACGCCCGGCATCGAGCTGGCGATCCACCACGCCGCCCCGGACGTCGCCGACACCCCGCTGCTGACCCTCTCGGAGGGCAAGGCGGGCAAGCTGCCCACCACCCTCAGCGCGCGTGTGCAGGCCGCCGCGGAGAATGCGGTCACGAAGTACGACGAGTCGTCGGTGGTGGCCGTCAAGCCGAGCACCGGTGAGGTGCTGGCGGTCGCCAACAACCGCGACGACGGCTGGAACGCCGCGTTCCTGGGGCAGGTCGCGCCCGGCTCCACCCTGAAGATCCTCAGCGCGGCCACGCTCATCGACAACGGTCTCACCACCGCGAACGGGCCCGCGCCCTGTCCGCCGTCGGCCGTCTCGGAGAGCCAGACCTTCCACAACATCAAGAACATGCCCCCGAACGAGAACGCGACGCTCTCGGAGAGCTTCGCGCGCTCCTGCAACACGGCCTTCGTGAAGTTCGCCGACGAGGTGAAGGTCGACTCCCTGACCAACGAGGCCAGGGACCGCTTCGGGATCGGCCTCGACTGGAAGACCGGCATCCCGTCCTTCGACGGCTCCGTCCCCGCCTCCGGCGGCCCCGACACCGCGGCCAACCTGATCGGGCAGGGCCAGGTCCAGATGAACCCGCTGAACATGGCGTCGGTGACGGCCACCGCGATGACGGGCACCTTCCGACAGCCGGTGATCGTGCCGCAGAGCCTCGACGACCGTGAACTGGCACACGCGCGTGGGCTGAAGGCCGGCACCGTCCAGCAACTGCGCGCCATGATGAACCGCACCGCGACCAGCGGCACCGCCGCCGAGGTGATGTCCGGTCTCGGCGGCGGCAGCATCGGCGCGAAGACCGGCTCCGCCGAGGTCGACGGACAGGCCAAGTCCAACAGCTGGTTCACCGGCTACCGCGACGACGTCGCGGCCGCGGCCATGGTCCTGGACGGCGGCCACGGCGTCGACGCGTCCGGCCCGCTGGTCAAGCAGGTGCTGCAGGCCGGGTGACGTATCTCCCGAGCCGCTGATTCAAGTCCGTAACAGGTGGGTGGCTGACGTCACACGTGACGTCACCCCCACAGCACGGGACTCTAGGGTGGTTGCCGTCGTTGGGGTGAGTGAGGGCAACGAGGGCAGCGGGGCATAGGGGGCCCCTGGGGATCCGGAGGATCACGGCAGTGGGCAAGAGAAGGCGCGTCGACGAGCGGCGCAGTAAGCGACGGCCCGCCGTCGTCGGCGGCATGGTCGCCGTCGTCGTCGGCGGCGCCGGATTCGGCGTGTACGCGCTGTACGGCGGCGGCGCCGCGGCCGAGGACGCTGCGGCGGCCAAGCTGAAGCCGGTGGTCAAGACCGGCCCGCTGTCGGCGACCGAGGTCACCACCGCGGCGCGGACGTTCCTCACGGCCTGGCAGCAGGGCTCGGTCGCGAAGGCGGCGGCCGCCACCGACGACGCCACGGCCGCCACCGCCCTGCTCACCGGCTACACCAAGGACGCCCACATCACGGACGTCACCCTCGAGGCCGGCACCCGGACGGGCGACAAGGTCCCCTTCTCCGTGACGGGGACGGTCACGTACAAGAAGGTCAGCAAGCCGGTCTCGTACGAGAGCGCGCTGACCGTCGTACGGCGGGCGAAGGACGGCAGGGCGACCGTGGACTGGCACGCGTCCGTGGTGCACCCCGACCTGTCCGACGGGGACACCCTGGTGACCGGTGAGGCGGGCGACCCGCCGGTCAAGGCGCTGGACCGCGACGGCGGTGAGATCACCGCCGCGAAGTACCCCTCCCTCGGGACCGTGCTGGACGGACTGCGCGAGAAGTACGGCAAGAAGGCGGGCGGTACGGCGGGCGTCGAGCTGCGGGTGGTGCGCGGCAAGGCGTCGAAGGCGAAGAAGGCCTCCGACAAGACCCTCCTGGAGCTCAGCAAGGGCACCCCGGGCACGGTGAGGACGACACTGAGCCCGACCCTGCAGGCCGCCGCCGAGCAGCAGGTCGCGAAGACCGCGCGCGCGTCCGTCGTCGTCCTGCGCCCCTCCACCGGCGAGATCCTCGCGGTGGCGAACACCGGCCACGGCTTCAACACCGCCTTCAACGGCTCGCTCGCGCCCGGCTCCACCATGAAGGTCATCACGTCGTCGCTGCTGATCGAGAAGGGGCTGGCGGCGGCGGACAAGGTGCACCCGTGCCCGAAGACGTTCACCTACGGCGGCTGGAAGTTCCACAACGACGACGACTTCCAGATCAAGGGCGGCACCTTCAAGGCCAGCTTCGCCCGCTCCTGCAACACGGCCTTCATCAGCCAGGCCGGCGACCTCGACAACGACAGCCTGACCCAGCAGGCGCAGCAGGTGTTCGGCCTGTCGATGAACAACTGGGCCATCGGCGTCCCGTCCTTCGACGGCTCGGTGCCGGTGCAGTCGGCGGCCCAGATGGCGGCCTCGCTGATCGGCCAGGGCGGGGTGCGGATGAACCCGCTGAACATGGCGTCGGTCTCCGCGACGGTGAAGTCGGGCACCTTCCACCAGCCGTACCTGGTGTCGCCGAAGGTGGACGGCCGCACGCTCGCCACGGCCTCGCGCACGATGTCCGCGTCCACGCTGTCGCAGCTGCGGGAGCTGATGAACTACACCGCCGCCTACGGCACCGCCGCCGAGGCGATGTCCGGGCTCGGACCCGACGACGGCGCGAAGACGGGCTCGGCGGAGGTCGACGGGCAGGACAAGCCCAACGGCTGGTTCACCGCCTACCGCGGCGACCTCGCCGCGGCGGGCGTCGTCCAGGCGGGCGGCCACGGCGGCGACACGGCGGGCCCGATCGTGGCGGCCCTGCTCAAGATGGGCGGCTGAGCCCCGAGAGGGTCCGCGGCACGCCGGTCAGTGGGTGACCGGCTGCCCGGCCATGTAGGTGCGGCGCAGGAACCGCAGGAGGGCCTTCGACTCGAACTGGACGACCGAGACGCCGTGCGCCGAGTGGAACTCGACGACCGCCTGGACCCGCCCGAGCGGCCAGACCCGTACCTCTCCGCTGCCGACGGGAGCGCGCAGGCCCTGTTCGAGGAGGGCGCGCGCGAAGGTCCACTCGTGCCGGCCGGGAAGGCCGACGCACACCGAGCGGGGGTCGTCCTCGGAGTCGTAGCGCAGGACGACGGGGACGGCTTCGTGTTCCTCCTCGAGGAGGTCCGCGTCCGTGACGATGTGGGCTCGCGCGTACTGCTCGATTACAGACATCGGCCGCCCTCTCACCCTGAGTGACCTGTGGGGAAGCTGTGCGTTCACTCCCCCTCCAATGTCGCATATTTTCCGGAATGCGCTCCTCCGGGCAGGCGTATCTCACATGTGCGATACCTGTGCGTCCCTTGCCGGGCCCAATTCACGAGCATCTCGCTCTTGCGAACCATTCGCATTAAGCCACTATCATCGAACGGTGCACGTACCCGACGGATTCATCGACGCCCCGACCTCCGCCGTGACCGCAGTCGTCGCCGCGGGCGCCATCGCCGTGAGCCTGCGCGGCGCGCGCCGTGAGCTCGACGAGCGCACGGCGCCGTTGGCCGGCCTCGTCGCGGCGTTCATCTTCGCCGTGCAGATGCTGAACTTCCCCGTCGCGGCGGGCACCAGCGGCCATCTGCTGGGCGGTGCCCTGGCCGCGATACTCGTGGGCCCCTACACAGGGGTCCTGTGCGTGTCCGTGGTCCTGCTGATGCAGGGCATCCTCTTCGCGGACGGCGGCCTGACCGCACTCGGCGTGAACATCACCGACATGGCGATCGTGACCACGGTCGTGTCGTACGCCGTCTTCCGCGGCCTGGTGAAGGTGCTGCCGCGCACCCGGCGGACCGTCACCGCCGCGTCCTTCGTCGCCGCCCTGCTGTCCGTCCCCGCCGCGGCCGTGGCCTTCACGTTCCTCTACTGGATCGGCGGCACCACCGACGTGGCGATCGGCAAGGTCGCCACCGCGATGGTCGGCGTGCATGTGCTGATCGGCCTCGGCGAGGCCGCGATCACCGCGCTGACCGTGGGCGCCGTGATCGCCGTACGGCCGGATCTCGTGTACGGCGCGCGCGGCCTGCAGCAGAGGCTCAAGCTGCGCGTGAACGGCGAGCTCGTCGACGTACCCGCCGCCGAGGGGGCGCGCACGGCGCCCGTCGCGGCGCGTACCTCCCGCCGCACGCTGTGGGCGACCGGTCTCGTCACCTCCCTCGTCCTCGCCGGCTTCGTCAGCTTCTACGCCTCCGCCAACCCCGACGGCCTGGAGAAGGTCGCCGCCGACCACGGCATCGACCAGACGACCGAGAAGCACGCGACCTCCGACTCCCCGCTCGCCGACTACGGCGTCGAGGACGTGACGAACGCCCGGCTGTCCGGCGGCCTCGCGGGCGTGATCGGCGTCGGAGTGACCGTCGTCGCGGGCAGCGCGGTGTTCTGGGCGGTGCGCCGGCGCCGTACGGCGGACGCCTCGCCCACCGCCGTAGAGAGCGTCTGACGCCGTGGGCGCCGGACACGCGCACCGGTTGTACCGGCACGGGCACTCGCCCGTGCACGGTCTGCCGCCGCACACCAAGCTCGCCGCCGTCTTCGCCTTCGTGGTCGTCGTCGTGTCGACGCCGCGGGAGGCGATGTGGGCGTTCGGCCTGTACGCCGTCCTGCTCGCGTTCGTCGCGCGTCACGCGCGCGTGCCCGCAGGGTTCCTGCTCAAACGTCTGCTGATCGAGGTGCCGTTCGTCGCGTTCGCCGTGCTGATGCCGTTCGTGGCGGAGGGCGAGCGGGTCGACGTCCTCGGTCTCTCCCTCAGCGTGAACGGCCTCTGGGGAGCCTGGAACGTCCTCGCCAAGGGCACCCTGGGCGTCGCCGCCTCCGTGCTCCTCGCGGCCACCACGGAGCTGCGGGAGCTGCTCCTCGGCCTCCAGAGGCTGAAGCTGCCCCCGCTGCTCGTCCAGATCGCGTCCTTCATGATCCGCTACGGCGACGTCATCACCGACGAGATGCGGCGCATGCGGATCGCACGCGAGTCGCGCGGTTTCGAGGCGCGGGGCGTACGGCACTGGGGGGTGCTCGCGAAGTCGGCGGGCGCGTTGTTCATCCGCTCCTACGAGCGCGGGGAGCGCGTCCATCTGGCCATGGTCAGCCGGGGGTACGCGGGTGCGATGCCGGTGATCGACGAGGTGACCGCGTCCCGGGCGCAGTGGACGTACGCGCTCGCGCTCCCGTTCGCCGCGCTGGCCGTCTGCGTGTTGGGATGGACCCTGTGACTGAGATGTCCCTGGAGGTCTCCGGCCTCGCCTTCGCCTACCCCGACGGCCACCAGGCCCTGTTCGGCGTGGACTTCGCCCTCGCGCGCGGGGAGCGTGTCGCGCTGCTCGGCCCGAACGGCGCCGGCAAGACGACCCTCGTGCTGCACCTCAACGGCATCCTGACCGGCGGCGCGGGCGCGGTGACGGTCGCCGGACTGCCCGTCGGCAAGCGGCACATGGCCGAGATCCGCCGCAAGGTCGGCATCGTCTTCCAGGACCCGGACGACCAGCTGTTCATGCCGACGGTCCGCGAGGACGTGGCGTTCGGCCCGGCGGCGGCCGGTCTGAAGGGCCCGGAACTGGAGGACCGGGTGGACCGGGCCCTGGCCCAGGTGGGCATGTCCGACTTCAAGGACCGCCCGCCGCACCACCTCTCCTTCGGCCAGCGCCGCCGGGTCGCCGTCGCGACGGTGCTCGCGATGGAACCGGAGATCCTCGTCCTGGACGAGCCGTCCTCCAACCTCGACCCCGCCTCCCGCCGCGAACTCGCCGACATCCTACGCTCGTTGGACGTGACCGTGCTGATGGTCACGCACGACCTGCCGTACGCCCTGGAACTGTGCCCGCGCTCGCTGATCCTCAGCGAGGGCGTGATCGCCGCGGACGGCCGCACGGGCGAACTGCTCGCCGACGAGTCCCTGATGAACGCCCATCGTCTGGAGCTGCCCTTCGGGTTCGACCCGCGCTCCGTCACAATGGGCGCGTGACGAATGGGCGCGTGACCGACGAGAACCGGACGGCCGAGCGTACGCCGCTGCTGGAGGAGCAGTTGTGCTTCGCCCTGTACGCGGCCCAGCGGGCGGTGACGTCCGCCTACCGGCCCGTCCTGGACGAGCTCGGGCTGACCTACCCGCAGTACCTCGTGCTGCTGGCCCTCTGGGAACGCGGCGAGACCACCGTCAAGGAGCTCGCGGCGGCCCTGCGGCTCGACTACGGCACGATGTCGCCCCTGCTGAAACGCCTGGAGGCGGCCGGCCTGGTCCGCCGGGAGCGCTCGGAGCACGACGAGCGCTCGGTGCTCGTCGCCTGCACCGGGCGCGGCGAGGAACTGAAGGGGCGCGCGGCGCGCGTTCCCGGCGCCCTGATGACCGCGACGGGGCTGGAGGCGGCGGAGGTCGCGCGGTTGCGTGAGGAGCTGTGGGGGCTCGCGGAACGGGCGCACGGCGCGGCGGGCCGCACGCGGTAGTTCCGATCTGAAGTTACCCGCGGTTACTACCCCCTGGTAGGAGCGCACCGACCTACCGGCCGGTACCTTGTGCACGATGTAACTAGGGGAACGTTTCTGGGGGAGGTCCCGCTGTGAGCGAAGGTGCCGCCGTCGACGCCGTCGACACCCGTCCGACGAAGATCATGTACGTAGCCGAGGCGACCGCGCACGGAGGTCGCGACGGGTATGTGACCAGCCAGGACGGCCAGATCGAGCTGAAGGTGGCGATGCCGCCGGAGCTGGGCGGCGACGGCAACGGCACCAACCCGGAACAGCTCTTCGCGGCCGGCTACAGCTCCTGCTTCCACAACGCGCTGATCCTCGTCGGCAACCGCGCGGGCTACGACCTGACCGGATCGACGGTCGCGGCGAAGGTCGGCATCGGACCGAACAAGACCAAGGGCTACGGCCTCGCGGTCGCCCTCAGCGTCTCGCTCCCCGTCCTCGACCAGGGTCTCGCCGAGAAGCTCGTGGACGCGGCCCACCAGGTGTGCCCGTACTCGAACGCCACCCGCGGCAACATCGATGTAACGATCATCCTGGGCTGACGAGACGCAGGAATCGCAGGCTCGTCGCAGCTGTTGACCGCAAGGTCGAAGGCGAGTCGAGCGAGCAGAAGGACGTACGGACGTGGACGTGAACGGTGCGGTGGCCGAGGGGTTCGAGCCGGTCCGCGAGGCGTTCGTACGGAACTTCGAGATGCTCGGGGACCGGGGCGCGGCGGTGACCGTCTACCGGGACGGGCACAAGGTCGTCGACCTGTGGGGCGGGACCCGGGACGTCGACGGCACGGCTCCCTGGGAGCGGGGCACCGCGCAGATCGTGCGGTCCGCGACCAAGGGCGTCGCCGCCGCCGTACTCCTGCTGCTGCACCAGCGCGGACAGCTGGACCTGGACGCGCCCGTGGGGACGTACTGGCCGCAGTACAAGGCGGCCGGCAAGGAGCGGACCCTCGTGCGGGACCTGCTCGCGCACCGCGCCGGCGTGCCCGTCCTCGACCGTCCCCTGACGCCCGCCGAGGCCGCCGACCCCGACCTGGGCGCGGCGGCGGTCGCCGCGCAGGCGCCCGCCTGGGAGCCGGGCACCGACCACGGCTACCACGCGCAGACGTACAGCTGGCTGACCGGGGAACTGGTGCGGCGGGTCACCGGGCGGACTGTCGGCGAGTGGATCGCCGACGAGATCGCCGGGCCGGTCGGAGCCGATCTGTGGCTGGGGCTGCCGCGGGCGCAGAGCGCGCGCGTGGGGCGCGTGGGGCAGATCGACGCGCCGGCGCCGACCGGGGGCCTGCGGACCCGGCCGAAGCGGTCCGTCGCCGACGCCTACGCCGACCCCGGCTCCCTCACCCGCCGCGCCTTCGCCGCGATCACCCCCCTGCCCGACGAGAACGACCCCGCCTACCGCGCGGCCGCCCTCCCCGCCTCCAACGGCATCGCCACCGCCGACGGACTGGCCCGCTTCTACGCCACGCTGATCGGCGAAGTCGAGGGCGGGGTACGGCTGTTCACCCCGGAGACGGTGGAGCTGGCGCGTGCCGAGCAGTCGGCGGGGCCCGACCGGGTGCTCGTCGTGAACACCCGGTTCGGCCTCGGATACATGCTGCACGGCGGCGCGTCCCCGCTGCTCTCCCCCACCTCCTTCGGCCACCCCGGCCGCGGCGGCGCCCTCGGCCTCGCGGACCCCGAGTCCGGCATCGCCTTCGGTTACGTCACCAACGGCTTCCGGACGAGCGTGACGGCGGACCCGCGGGCGCAGGCGCTCTTGCGGGCGGTACGGGCGGCGATCGCCGGCTAGATGTTGATGGGGTGGGACGTCCGCCCCGACGCGTCGTCGATCTCCCCGTGGGCTTTGGTCAGCAACTGCATGGCGAGCTCGTTGAGGGCGCGGGCACCCGCGATCTCCTCGCCCACCCGGGGCTGATTGGCGTCGATCTGGTGCCGGCTGGCGTGCCCGTGGGCCCGTACCTCGGTCCCGTCGGGCAGCCGGACCAGCGCCGCCGCATCCGTGTGCTGCTCGTCCTCCTTGAACTCCAGCTCGACGTGCCATCCGACAGTGGTGTGCGACATGGGGATCACCTCCGGAACTCCTGCTTCCAGGGTGCTCCTCCGGACGCCCGCCCGCACCCATACGGCACAGCGCGGGCGCACCCCGGCCACGGGCCGCACACCGACCCCGGCGCCCCCTCCCTCATCGAACCCGGGCGCGTCAAACGGACGTTCGGCAGCCGCGGTCACCGCGCCGCCGCCGGTTACCCCGCGTGCAGCATCAGTCCGATGCCGAGCACGAGCAGCGCGGCCGCGGCGATGCGCGGGGCACCGAAGTGTTCCTTGAAGAAGAGGGCGCCGATCGCCGCTCCGACGAGGATCGACGACTCGCGCAGCGCGGCGATGGGGGCCAGTTCGGCTCGGGTCTGGGCCCACAGGACCAGGGCGTACGCGGCGACGGACAGGGCGGCGCCGAGGAGGCCGAGGGTGACGAACGGGCGCAGGACGGCGACGGTCCCGCCGCGCCAGCGGGTGAGGGCGTACGCGGGGATCGCCACCCCCTGAAGGGCAATCAGCCAGGCGATGTAGCCGAGGGAGGAGCCGGAGGCGCGGACGCCGAGGCCGTCGACGACCGTGTACGCGGCGATGGTCAGGCCGGTCGCCAGCGCGGCGCCGATCGCCGCCCAGTTCGGCCGCCGCCCGCGCAGCCCCCACAGGGCGACGCCGGTCAGGCCCGCGCAGGACAGCGCGACGCCGGCGGCGGCCCAGCCGTCGGGCACCTCGTGCGCGAACACGGCGGCGAGGACGGTGACGACGAGGGGCGCCGAGCCGCGGGCGATGGGGTAGGCCTGACCGAAGTCGCCCAGCCGGAAGGACCGCATCAGCAGCGACTGGTACGCGATGTGGATGACGGCGGACAGGAGCAGGTACGGCCAGGCCGCGGCCGCCGGGAAGGCGGTGAACGGCGCCAGGGCCAGCCCGATGAGCATCCCGCCGCCGGCGATCAGCGTGAAGCCGACGAGCTTGTCGGTGATCCGGTGGGCGATGGCGTTCCAACTGGCATGGGTGACCGCGGCGAGCAGGACCGCCGCGGTCACCAGTGGCGTCACGAGGTGCGCTCGCGCACGTCCACGAGGGTGGCAGAGGCGTGTTCGACGAGGGCGTCGGGGGCCATCGGGAAGACGGCGTGCGGGTTCCCGGCGGCGGCCCACACGACGTCGTGCGCGAGCAGGCTCCGGTCGGCGAGGACACGCGTGCGCGTACGGTGCCCGAACGGCGGCACGCCCCCGATGGCGTACCCGGTCGTCTCCCGTACGACGTCGGCGGCGGCCCGGGTCACCTTCCGCGCCCCGAGTTCCTTCCGCACCAGCTCCACGTCGACGCGTGACGCCCCGTCCATCAGCACCAGCACCGGCTCCCCGTCCGCCGCGAAGATCAGTGACTTGCAGATCTGGCTCAGCTCGCACCCGATCGCGGCGGCCGCCTCGGCGGCGGTGCGGGTCGCGTCCGGGAAGCGGCGGATGCGGGAGTGCAGGTCGTCGAGCCCGAGGTCGTGGAGGGCCTCGGCGAAACGGGGATGGGCGCCGGCTGCGGTCGTCATGGACGGCACGCTAGCGGTAGCTGTACGGGCCACGCGACGGAGTTACGGTCACTCGGGCGCGGGCGCGGGCGCGTCGAAGCGGCGGCGGGAGTCCTCGATGTGACGGACGTACCGGTGGGTCCACGCGCACATTCCGTCGACCGTGGCCCGCAGTCCCAGGCCCGGCTCGGTCAGCGTGTACTCGACGCGCGGCGGCACGGTGGGGTGCACCTTTCTCTCGACCAGGCCGTTGCGTTCCAGCATGCGCAGGTTCTGGGTGAGCATCTTGTGGCTGACCCCCTCCACCTCGTTGCGCAACTCGCTGAAGCGCAGGGTGCGTTCACCGAGGGCCTCGATGATCAGGAGCGCCCACTTGTTGGCGACGTCCGAGAAGATCTCGCGCCCCAGGGAGTCCGCGCGCCTCAGATCCGCCGCTTCCTCGGGCGAGCCCGTGTACTGCTTGGTCACCATCAGGTTCCCCAGTCACCGAAAAGTGCGTTCTTCCATGTCAGCGGCCACTCTCCTACGGTTCCCCGGTAACCACAAGAGAGCACGGAAGCGCACGGAAGGCAGGCCCCCCATGTCCGTCACCCTGATGAACCCCAGCGGATTGCCGAAGATCGACGCCTACCGGCAGGTGTCCGTCGGGACGGGTTCGCGGCTGGTCTCCGTCGCCGGGCAGGTCGCCTGGGACGCCGAGGGCGTCACGGTCGGCGAGGGCGACCTCGCCGCCCAGGTCGAGCAGTGCTACGTCAACGTCGGCACCGCCCTGTCCGGGGCCGGCGCCTCCTTCGACGACGTCACGAGGCTGACCGTCTACGTCGTCGACTGGACGCCGGAGAAGATGCCGCAGTTCCTGGAGGGCGCGGCCCGCGCGTTCGCCCGGCTGGGCGTCACGCCGACACCGCCGGCCACGCTGTTGGGCGTCGCGGCCCTGCACATCCCCGAGCACCTGGTCGAGATCGAGGCGACGGCGATCCTCGACTGAGCAATCGGACAGGCCCTAGCACTGCACGGTGAGCCGGGCCCGGTCGAAGCGGTGGGTGGCGAGGTCCTCCGGGCGGATGAGCCAGTAGAGGGTGCCCGCGTCGCCCCACGTCATATGCGCGTCGCTGTCGCTGTCGAACTGGGCCAGCAGGACCCAGCGTTCGGCCTCCCGGTCCAGGGGCTCGTCGCCCCAGGTGCCGGAGCCGCCGAGTTCGGCGTTCGCGATCTCGTACTCCACCGGGCCCTGGACGGGCACGGCGTGGCCGCCGATCTGGTGGCCGACGCGGGTGCGCAGGCGTCCGAAGGCGCGGAGGAACGGCTTGAGTTCGGACGGGGTTTCGCGGGGGTGCGGCCAGAGCCGGCCCTCGCCGAGCAGGGCCTGCCGGGCCCGGGGCAGCCACAGGTCGGGTGCGCTCTGCTCCGGCTCCGCGGTGAGCTCCACGCGGGGGAACACGTCCACGTCCGGGGGCGCGTCCGTCACGAGGACCGGGGTGTCCTCCGGGATGTACAGCACCCTGGCCCCGGCCTCCGCGTCACGGCCGCCCACGACGGCGTCCTCGTCGCCCTGACCGTCGTAGCGGAAGAAGAGCAGGGTTCCGTCCTGGGGGAACCGCTCGCTGACGCCCTTGCGCGGCAACTGCGCACACCGCACCGAGGCGACGAAGGCGAGCGGCCCGTGACCGGGCCGGGCGGGCCAACCGACCCCTTCCGGAAGTGCCGGGCGCCCGCCGAGCGTGGCCGCCGCCCGCTCGCCGTCGGCGGCCCGCCGCAGGCGTACGCACGGGCGCAGGAGCTCCGTCCAGCGCCGGGCGAGATCCCCGGGAAGGTGCTCGGCGGCAAGCCGGGCGTACCGCTCGTCGGGCATGGGCGCTAGACCCACGTGTCGATCCACATCCGCGACCGCCAGTTGTCGATCGGGATGGAGGTGCCGGTGAACAGGGGCCAGAAATAGATGAAGTTCCAGGCGATGAGCAGCACCAGGACGCCCGCTCCGGTCGCCCCCGCCACGCGCCGGGTGTCGCTGGAGCCCGGTGGGCCGACCATCGCGCCGATCATCATCGCCACCGCGAGGCACAGGAACGGCAGGAAGACGACGGCGTAGAAGAGGAAGATCGTGCGCTCCTGGTACATGAACCAGGGGAGGTAGCCGGCCGCGATGCCGCAGGCGATCGCGCCCGCGCGCCAGTCGCGGCGGAACAGCCAGCGCCACAGGATGTACAGCAGGGCGAAGCAGGCCGCCCACCACAGCAGCGGGGTGCCGATGGCCAGGACCTCGCGGGCGCACTTCTCGCCCGCGTCTGTGGGGCAGCCGTCCACGCCGGGCGAGGGGGACTCGTAGAAGTACGAGACCGGGCGGCCCAGGACCAGCCAGCTCCACGGGTTCGACTGGTAGTTGTGCGGCGAGGTGAGGTGGGTGTGGAACTCGTACACCTCGTGCTCGTAGTGCCACAGGCTGCGCAGCCAGTCCGGGAACAGCCAGGTCCAGTGGCCGCCCTTGCCGTCGGTGGCCGCCCAGTTGCGGTAGTAGCCGCCCGAGCCGTCGGCGGGCGAGAGGATCCAGCCGGTCCAGGACACGAGGTAGGTGACGAGCATGACCGGGACCGTGGCCAGGAACGTCAGGCCCGTGTCGCGCTTCAGGACCGCCGCGTACGGGTGGCGGGCGCCGGCCACCTTGCGGGAACCGACGTCCCACAGCAGCGTCATCAGGAGGAACGCGGCCGTGATGTACAGCGCGTTCCACTTGGTGCCGATGGCCAGGCCCAGCATCAGGCCCGCCACCCAGCGCCAGGGACGCAGGCCCAGGCTCGCGGTCTCCGCGATGTGGGCGTCCGGGCGGACCCGGCCGTCCACGTCGACCGGGAGCGCCGCGGCCAGCCGTTCGCGCGCCTTGTCGCGGTCGATGACCAGCGCGCCGAACGCCGCCAGCACGAAGAACATCAGCACCCCGTCGAGCAGCGCGGTGCGGCTCATCACGAAGGCCAGGCCGTCCACCGCCATCAGCGCGCCCGCGAGGCAGCCGAGGAACGTGGAGCGGAAGATCCGGCGGCCGATCCGGCACAGCATCAGGACCGCCAGGGTGCCCAGCAGGGCGGTCATGAAGCGCCAGCCGAGCGGGTTGAACCCGAACATCAGCTCGCCCAGCCCGATCACGTACTTCCCGACCGGCGGATGCACGACGTACGCCGCGTCCGTCGGGATGGGGACGTGACCGCCCGAGGAGAGGATGGCGTCGTTGGCGGTCTTGTCCCAGTTGACCTCGAACCCGCGGTGGACGAGAGCCCACGCGTCCTTCGCGTAGTACGTCTCGTCGAATATCACCTTCCTCGGCTTGTTCACGTTCCAGAACCGGATCGCGCCCGCCAGCAACATCACCGTCAGCGGGCCGCCCCAGGCAGACCAGCGCACGAATCGGTCGCCCCATGCCGGCGTCTGGCCGATCACCTGCCAGATCCGCTCGCCGGGCCGCGCGTACGGCGGCACCAGCCGTTCGCGGACGTCGCCCGCGGGCTCCGCCGTGTAGCCGAATCGGCGCAGCCGCTGCTGCCACGACGACGGCCGCCGGTCGGGCGCCTCGTCGGGCATGTCGTGGGCTGTCGGTGCGGGCCGGTGGTCAGTGGAGCCCGTGGAGTCCATGGAGGACGCGGTACTGGTCACCGCGCCATCGTAGGGAACAGGTCTGTGTGAGTCCCGTGCATGGGCCCTACTCGGCCGTTCATGCCGGGCTTGTGACGCCTGCGAGGATGGACGCGTGACAGACACGCCAGCCACCACGCCCGGACTCCTCGTTCTCGCCGGTACGCCCATCGGTGACGTCTCCGACGCCCCACCGCGGCTCGCGGAGGAGCTGGCCGGGGCCGATGTCGTCGCCGCCGAGGACACCCGCAGGCTGCGCCGGCTGACCCAGGCGCTGGGGGTGACGCCCAAGGGGCGTGTCGTGTCGTACTTCGAGGGCAACGAGTCCGCCCGTACGCCCGAGCTCGTGGCAGAGCTGCTCGACGGCGCGCGGGTGCTGCTCGTCACGGACGCGGGCATGCCGTCGGTCTCCGACCCCGGGTACCGGCTGGTCGCGGCCGCGGTGGAGCAGGACATCCGGGTCACCGCGGTGCCCGGGCCGTCCGCCGTGCTCACCGCGCTCGCGCTGTCCGGGCTGCCCGTCGACCGCTTCTGCTTCGAGGGCTTCCTGCCGCGGAAGACGGGGGAGCGGCTGTCGCGGCTGCGGGAGGTCGCCGAGGAGCGCCGCACCCTCGTGTACTTCGAGGCCCCGCACCGGCTCGACGACACGCTCGCCGCGATGGCCGAGGTGTTCGGCGCGGACCGGCGCGCCGCCGTCTGCCGTGAGCTGACCAAGACGTACGAGGAGGTCCGGCGCGGCCCGCTCGGCGAGCTGGCCCAGTGGGCGGCGGAGGGCGTGCGCGGCGAGATCACCGTCGTCGTCTCCGGCGCGCCCGAGCGCGGACCCGAGGAGCTCGACGCGGCGGAACTGGTGCGGCGGGTCCGCGTGCGCGAGGAGGCCGGCGAGCGCCGCAAGGAGGCGATCGCGGCGGTCGCGGCGGAGGCGGGGCTGCCGAAGAGGGAGGTCTTCGACGCGGTGGTGGCGGCGAAGAACGCCGGGGGAATGTGAGGCTCCCGAGGGTGTCGTGAAGGGGCTCACAGGAGTGTCGTGAATCCGCTCACACCCCCTCTGAGCAGGGCGCATGCCGTTTGAGCGTGCGCCCCATGTGCGGGCAAAGAGCGGTCGTGGAAGGCAAAGCGAAACCCCCCTGCGCGAGCCCGCTACGGCAAGGAAACTCCAAATCGGCTCCAACACTCGACAGGGCCGGTGCATCGGCTCCGCCGCAGGCGTCCACTGGGTGCAGGGACACACAACCGTCCCTCGTCCAGCGGACAAGAGGAGCTGCCATGAGCGAGATCACAGGGCAGACCACCGGCCTGCGCAACGCGGCCACCCCCGTCGTGCACGAGTCGTACTCGTTCGCCTGCATGCGCTGCGGGCACGGCTGGGAGCAGTCGTACGCGATAGAGCACCACGTCGACGCCGGCGGCCACGAGTTCGTCCAGTACGTGGCGGACGGGCGGGTCGTGCCGTCGCCGCTGAGCCGCCCCGCGTGCCAGAACTGCGACGGGCACGTCGTGCGCATCATGCGGGCGGGCCAGGTGTCGTCGGTGCTCAGCGCGGCCCGGCGCGAGCGCCCGGTGCCCCAGGCGGGACCGGTGGAGGTGCCCGAGGTGCCGGTGAGCGAGGGGCCCGCGCGGGCCAAGGAACCCCATCACTGGCATCTGTCGGATCTCCTGCACCCCTTCCAGCGCAAGGCGAGCTGAGCGGCCGGATTCCCGCGCGGGCGGGACGGGCACGGGGCCGGCCGGGCGGGGTGTGCTCCTTTCGTAGGATCGGAGCATGTCTTCGAACAGCTCCGGCCGGCTCGGCGAGCAGGGCAAGAACGCCGCGCCGCCCCTGCCGGCCCCCCTCCGGGTGCCGGTCGCCGACTCCCACACCCACCTCGACATGCAGTCCGGCACGGTGGCGGAGGGCCTCGCGAAGGCCGCGTCGGTCGGGGTGACCACGGTCGTCCAGGTGGGCTGCGACATCAAGGGCTCGCGGTGGGCCGCCGAGACGGCCGCCGCGTACGAGAACGTCCACGCGGCCGTGGCACTCCACCCCAACGAGGCCCCGCGGATCGTCCACGGCGACCCCGACGGCTGGTCCCGGCAGGGCGCACGCGAGCCGGGGGGCGCGGCGGCGCTCGACGAGGCGCTCGCCGAGATCGACCGCCTGGCGGCGCTTTCGCACGTCAAGGGCGTGGGCGAGACCGGCCTGGACTACTTCCGCACCGGTCCCGAGGGCAAGGAGGCGCAGGAGCGCTCCTTCCGCGCCCACATCGAGATCGCCAAACGGCACGGCAAGGCCCTGGTCATCCACGACCGCGACGCCCACGCGGACGTCCTGCGCGTGCTGAAGGAGGAGGGCGCCCCCGAGCGCACCGTCTTCCACTGCTACTCCGGCGACGCCGAGATGGCCGAGATCTGCGCCCGCGCCGGCTACTTCATGTCCTTCGCGGGCAACGTCACCTTCAAGAACGCCCAGAACCTGCGCGACGCCCTCGCCGTCGCCCCGCTGGAGCTGGTCCTGGTGGAGACCGACGCCCCCTTCCTGACACCGGCGCCCTACCGCGGCCGGCCCAACGCGCCCTACCTCGTGCCCGTCACGGTGCGTGCCATGGCCGCCGTACGGGGCGTCGACGAGGACACCCTGGCGACGGCGCTGGGCGCCAACACCGCCCGCGCGTTCGACTACTGACCGCCACGACCCGCCACGACCCGCCACGACCCGCCACGACCCGTCGCGACCGGTCGCGACCCGCCGCGAGCCGCCACGGCTCGCCACGGCCCGTCGAGACCTGCGGCGAGCCGTCCGAACACAACTCTGGGTAGCCGCGCCGCTTTGGAGAGTGACGGTTGCTCCGCTAGGTTCTGGGGGCCCGATCCGGACCCCTGGAGCGTGTCGGCGTGAGCAACTCCCAGCAGTACCACGAGCCCTACGGCGGTGGCGGACCGTACGCCGTCGACCTGCACACCGCGGAGACCGTCGCGTACGGCGTCCCCACATCGCCCGAGATGTACGAGGACACCTACCGGCCCGCCTACGAGGCGCCCCCGCCGCCCAAGACGCTCCAGTTGCCGGAGCCGTTGCTGCCGCAGCAGGGCGCACCGGTGCCCCCGGCGGCGGGCGGGCGGGCCGCGCGCCGGCGCAGGGCGCGTTCCGTCGAGCGCCCGGACTCCGCCATGCGCCGCCTGCTGCCGCAGGCCCTCGTCGTCGCGTTCCTGGCCGGCGGCACCACCGCCTTCGTCGCCAAGGACAAGGCGGTGGAGCTGACCGTCGACGGCAAGGAGCGCACCCTGCACACCTTCGCCGACGACGTGACCGAGCTGCTGGCGGAGGAGGGCGTGGCCGTGGGGGCGCACGACGTGGTGGCGCCCGCCCCGGGCACGGCCCTGTCCAGCGGCGACGAGGTCGCGGTGGAGTACGGGCGTCCGGTCCGGCTCACCCTGGACGGACAGCGGCACGAGCTGTGGACGACGGCCCACACCGTGCAGGAGGCGCTCGAACAGCTCGGGGTGCGCGCGCAGGGCGCGTACCTCTCCCTCGCGCGCACCCGGCGCATCGGGCGTGAGGGGCTCGCGCTGGACGTGCGCACCGAGCGGTCCGTGACGGTCATGGCCGACGGCCGTGCCCGCACCATCCGCACCAACGCGGCGACCGTGCGCGAGGCGGTCGAGGAGGCCGGGATCACCCTGCGCGGCCAGGACACCACCTCCGTCGCGCCCGGCAGCTTCCCGCGCGACGGGCAGACGGTCACCGTGCTGCGGATCACCGGCAGCAGGGAGGTGCACGAGGAGCCGATCCCGTTCGACGTGCGCCGCACCGGCGACCCCTCCCTCTTCCGGGGCACGGAGGTCGTGGAGCGGGCCGGACAGCCCGGGCTGCGACGGGTCACGTACTTCCTGCGCACCGTCAACGGCGTGCGGCAGAAGCCGCGGCGGACCAGGACCGAGGTCGTGCGCCGGCCGCGTACCCAGCTGGTGAAGGTCGGCACGAAGCCACTGCCGACGTCCGTGCGGGGCGCCGACGGCCTGGACTGGCGGGGCCTGGCGGCCTGCGAGTCCGGCGGCCGCCCCGACGCGGTCGACCCGTCGGGGACGTACGGCGGGCTGTACCAGTTCGACACCCGCACCTGGCACAGCCTCGGCGGCACCGGCCGCCCCCAGGACGCCCCGGCGGCGGAACAGACGTTGCGCGCGAAGAAGCTGTACGTACGGCGCGGGGCGAGTCCCTGGCCGCACTGCGGGGCGCACCTGCGTTCGTAGCCGGGGCGCCCCCGTACCCTTGTCCCGTGAGCAGCCCCACCCCCGACGCCCTCCTGGGTCCCGCCGACATCCGTGAACTCGCGGCGGTCCTCGGCGTACGTCCCACCAAGCAGCGCGGCCAGAACTTCGTGATCGACGCGAACACGGTCCGCCGTATCGTCCGTACCGCACAGGTGCGCGCCGACGACGTGGTCGTCGAGGTGGGACCGGGCCTCGGATCCCTCACCCTCGCCCTCCTCGAGGTCGCCGAGCGGGTCACGGCCGTCGAGATCGACGACGTCCTCGCCGCCGCCCTGCCCGCGACGATCACCGCGCGCATGCCGGAGCGCGCGGAGCGGTTCGCGCTGGTGCACTCCGACGCGATGCACGTCGCCGAACTGCCGGGCCCCGCCCCGACCGCGCTCGTCGCGAACCTGCCGTACAACGTGGCCGTGCCCGTGCTGCTGCACATGCTCGACACCTTCCCGAGCATCGAGCGCACCCTCGTCATGGTCCAGTCGGAGGTCGCCGACCGCCTCGCCGCCGCGCCCGGCTCGAAGGTGTACGGCGTGCCCTCCGTGAAGGCCAACTGGTACGCCGAGGTCAAGCGGGCCGGTGCGATCGGCCGCAATGTCTTCTGGCCGGCCCCGAACGTGGACAGCGGCCTCGTCTCGCTCACCCGCAGGACCGAGCCGATCAAGACCACGGCGTCGAGGCGCGAGGTCTTCGGCGTCGTCGACGCGGCCTTCGCGCAGCGGCGCAAGACGCTGCGGGCCGCGCTGGCCGGGTGGGCCGGGTCGGCGGCGGCTGCCGAGGCGGCGCTGGTGGCCGCCGGGGTGTCCCCGCAGGCACGCGGGGAGTCGCTCACCGTCGAGGAGTTCGCCCGGATCGCGGAGCACGCCCCGAACAAGGAGAGCGCCGCGTGAGCGTCACCGTGCGTGTGCCCGCCAAGGTCAACGTCCAGCTCGCGGTGGGTGCCGCGCGCGCGGACGGCTTCCACGACCTGGCGAACGTCTTCCTGGCGGTCGGCCTGTACGACGAGGTCACGGTGACCCCGGCCGACGAGCTGCGCGTCACCTGCGAGGGCCCGGACGCCGCCCAGGTCCCCCTGGACCGTACGAACCTGGCCGCCCGCGCCGCGCTCGCGCTGGCCGAGCGGTACGACCGCGACCCCCGCGTCCACCTGCACATCGCGAAGGACATCCCCGTCGCCGGCGGCATGGCGGGCGGCAGCGCGGACGGCGCGGGCGCGCTGCTGGCCTGCGACGCCCTGTGGGGCACGGGCGCGCCGCGTGACGAACTCCTCGACATCTGCGCCGAGCTGGGCAGCGACGTGCCGTTCAGCCTGGTCGGCGGGGCGGCGCTCGGCACCGGGCGCGGCGAGAAGCTGACGCCGCTGGAGGTCGGCGGCACCTTCCACTGGGTGTTCGCGATGGCCGGGCAGGGGCTGTCGACCCCGGCCGTGTTCCGTGAGTTCGACCGGCTCGGCGAGGGACTCGACATCCCCGAGCCCGTCGCCTCCGAGGAACTCCTCGGCGCGCTGGCCGCCGGCGACCCGGACGCGCTCGCCGCCACGGTCTCCAACGACCTCCAGCCCGCCGCGCTCTCCCTCTTCCCCGAGCTGGCGGACACGCTCGACGCGGGCCGCGCGGCGGGCGCGCTCGCGGCGCTGGTCTCCGGTTCCGGTCCGACCACGGCGTACCTCGCCCGCGACACCGCCGCCGCTCGGAAGATCGCGGACGCGCTGCGGACGTCGGGCACGTGCCGGAGCGTGCGCGTGGCGGCGGGGCCCGCGCCCGGCGCGACGGTCGTGGCCGGATCCTGACGGTTGTGCGTATGGCGTGAAGGCTCCGGGGGCGCGGGATGGAGATCGCGTGCGCCCGGTGAAAATACGTCTGACCTGCATAGATATACGAAGGAACTGTTACCTGCGTCACGGTAACTTAATGCTCAACATTAGAGCCCATGGTCCCTTTCGGGCCGGTCTGGGACAGAGCGTGGGGTGGCGTGATCAGCCAACCTCCCGCCCCTGTTGCTCGCACCGGGCGTCGCCGACCTCGACGCCGCCCATCGCGCCGCCTACCGCGAGGTGCTGGACGGCGACGCGTACGCGCGCGTGCGGAAGGTCGAGAACCGGGTGCGCGCCGCGGGCCCGGGGGAGAGGCCGTCTCGGCGTCCGCGCTCGCGGGCTGGGACAAGGCCGTGTCCGGCGTCCTCCAAGGGCTCACCGCGGCCGAGACGGACGCCGGTACGGGGGAGACCGCGAAGGCCGACCCGTTCGGCTGGGACACCCTGGGCGCCTCCGGGGTCGCCGTCGTGCTCGGTCTGGTCGGTGTGCTGCTGTCGCTGCTGGTCTCCGTGCTCGTCGGCCGCGGCCTGATCGTCGAACTGCTCGACCTGCGCAACTCCGCCCTGGAGGTGGCCGGCCGCCGGCTGCCGCAGGCCATGCGCAGGCTGCACGCCGGACAGGGCGTCGACATCGACGCCGAGGCCCCCATGCGCCGCCTCGCCGGCGACGAACTCGCCCAGTTCGGCACCGCCCTGACGGCCGTTCAGCGAGCCGCCCTCAAGGCCGCGTCCGAGCGGGCCGAGCTGCTCAGCGGCATCTCCGGCGTGTACGTCAGCCTCGCCCACCGCAGCCAGGTGCTGCTCCACCGCCAGCTGGACCTCCTCGACACCATGGAGCGCCGCCAGCGGGACCAGGCCGAGCTCGACGACCTCTACCGCGTCGACTACCTCGCCACCCGGATGCGGCGCCACTCCGAGAGCCTGCTGATCCTCTCCGGCATCGCCCCCGGCCGCGGCTGGCGCGACCCGATCCCGCTGGCGGACGTGCTGCGCGCCGCCGTCGCCGAGATCGAGAGCGCCGCGCGCGTGCAGATCTGGGCGGTGCCGAAGGTGTCTCTGGTGGGCGGCTCGGTCGCCGACGTCATCCATCTGCTCGCCGAACTCGTCGAGAGCGCGACCTCGTTCTCCCCGCCCAGCACCAAGGTCCAGCTGCGCGCCGCCCGGCTGCGCGAGGGCGTGCTCGTCGAGATCGAGGACAGCGGCTTCGGCATGAACGAGCAGGCCCTCGGCGAGGCCAACGCCAAGATCCGGTCCGACCGGGTCGACCTCCTGGACGCCAAGCAGATCGGCCTGTTCGTGGTGAACCGGCTGCGCGACCGGCAGGGCCTGCGCGTGGAGCTGCGGCCGTCGCCGAACGGGGGCGTCACCGGAGCCGTCCTCATCCCCGAGGTACTCCTGCGCGACGACATGCCCATCGCCGCGCAGGCGCCGCACGGCCGGGGCCTGGCCCCCGCCTCCGCGCTGATCCCGCGCCAGCGGCAGTAGTCCGCGCGCCGAGGGCGTGGACCGACAGCACGTCACCGCGGTAGGTGTGGACGATGTTGACGTACACGGACAGGTCGCTCGGGGCGCTGCCGCTGATGCCGCTGACGGTGATCGGCGAGTACACGGCCGAGCCGGCGTCCGGGATGGACACGTCGGCCGTGGAGTCGTCGTCGACGGCGTCGTAGTCGTACGAGGCCCGCCCGCCGAAGTCGCTGTGGGTGATCCGTACGCCCGTGTCGATGATGTAGGCGGTGACGCCGCTGCCCCGCGCTGGACGGGTAGGTGTACGACGAGTCGAGCGGCAGGTCGGCCTGGTCGAACCGGTCCAGGCCCCAGGTCGCGCCGTACCGGGTGGCGAGCGCCGTGCCCTTGCCGGAGGCGGCGCGGAAGCCGGCGCTGTCTGTTGCCCTCTCGGAAACGTGCGCGGACGGGTCATGTGGAGGGTGGCCTGTCCCGCGCCCAAGGTGGCCGACCGCCGGGACCAGGCACGTTTGAGGGCACGGCCGCCCGCCCGACTACCCTGGAGGGTCGATCGACCCCCCGGGCAGGAGAGAAATGGCCGTCAACCTGGTCAATGTCGAGAACGTCAGCAAGGTGTACGGCACCCGTACGCTCCTCGACGGCATCTCGCTCGGCGTGTCCGAAGGGGACCGGATCGGCGTCGTCGGCCGCAACGGCGACGGCAAGACCACGCTGATCCGCATGCTCGCCAAGCTGGAGGAGGCCGACACCGGCCGGGTCACCCACTCCGGCGGGCTGCGCATGGGCGTGCTCACCCAGCACGACTCCCTGGACCCCGCCGCGACCGTACGGCACGAGGTCATCCGGGACCTGGCCGACCACGAGTGGGCCGGCAACGCCAAGATCAGGGACGTGCTGACCGGCCTCTTCGGCGGCCTGGACCTGCCCGGCTTCCCCCAGGGCCTGGACACCGTCATCGGACCGCTCTCCGGCGGTGAGCGCCGCCGTATCGCGCTCGCCAAGCTGCTCATCGACGAACAGGACCTGATCGTCCTCGACGAGCCGACGAACCACCTCGACGTCGAGGGCATCGCCTGGCTCGCCCGGCATCTGCAGACCCGCCGCTCCGCGCTCGTCTGCGTCACCCACGACCGCTGGTTCCTCGACCAGGTCTGCACCCGCATGTGGGACGTCCAGCGCGGCGACGTCCACGAGTACGAGGGCGGCTACTCCGACTACGTCTTCGCGCGCGCCGAGCGCGAACGCATCGCCGCGACCGAGGAGGCCAAGCGGCAGAACCTGGTCCGCAAGGAGCTGGCCTGGCTGCGCCGCGGCGCCCCCGCGCGCACGTCCAAGCCGCGCTTCCGGGTGGAGGCCGCCAACGAGCTGATCAAGGACGTGCCGCCGCCGCGGGACAGCAGCGAGCTGATGAAGTTCGCCTCCTCGCGGCTCGGCAGGACCGTCTTCGACCTCGAGGACGTCACCGTCCAGGCCGGCCCGAAGGTGCTGCTCAAGCACGTCACCTGGCATCTCGGCCCCGGCGACCGCATCGGCCTGGTCGGCGTCAACGGCGCCGGCAAGACCTCCCTCCTGCGGGCCATGGCCGAGGCCGCCCGCACCGAGGGCGAGGCACAGCCCGCGGGCGGGCGGGTCACCGTCGGCAAGACCGTGAAGCTCGCCTACCTCTCCCAGGAGGTCGGCGAACTCGACCCGAACCTGCGCGTCCTGGAGGCCGTGCAGCGGGTCCGCGAGCGCGTCGACCTCGGCAAGGGCCGCGAGATGACCGCCGGTCAGCTGTGCGAGACGTTCGGCTTCAACAAGGAGAAGCAGTGGACGCCGGTGGGCGACCTGTCCGGTGGTGAGCGCCGCCGGCTCCAGCTCCTGCGCCTGCTCATGGACGAGCCCAACGTCCTCTTCCTCGACGAGCCCACCAACGACCTCGACATCGAGACCCTCACCCAGCTCGAGGACGTCCTCGACGGCTGGCCCGGCTCGATGATCGTGATCTCCCACGACCGGTTCTTCGTCGAGCGCACCACGGACCGGGTGTTCGCGCTGCTGGGCGACGCCACCCTGCGGATGCTCCCGCGCGGCATCGACGAGTACCTGGAGCGCCGCGCGCGCATGGAGGAGGCCGCGGCCGCCTCCGCCCCGGCCGCCGCGCAGAAGCCGGCCACGACCGAGAAGAGCGCCGCCGACCAGCGCGCCGCCAAGAAGGAACTCCAGCGGATCGAGCGGCAGTTGGACAAGATCTCCGAGCGGGAGACCAAGCTGCACGCCCAGATCGCCGACAACGCCACCGACTTCGCGAAGGTCGCCGAACTCGACGCCGAGCTGCGCGGACTGGCGGGAGAGCGCGAGGACCTGGAACTGCGTTGGCTGGAACTCGCCGAGGACGCATAGCACTTCGGTGCATCCCGGTGGGCGGCGCGTACGCCCCGTGAAGGGGGCGTGAAGGCGCATAACGAGGGCATCACGGGCCGGTCCTCCCTTGGGAACAGGGGCGGATCCGGCCCGCTTCGGCGTCTGCCCCGAGTGATACAAAGGGCTGGCCAAAAATCAGTGACAAGGGGGAACACGCTGATGGCTCAGCCGCCTGATCAGCCGCCGCAGCAGGGTGGTTTCGGAGCACCTCAGATGCCGCCCCAGCCGCCCGCCCGGCCCGGCTACGGCTACCCGCAGCAGCCCGGACCGTACGGCACCCCGGCCGCACCGGGACCGTACGGACAGGCCCCGCAGCCGGGACCGTACGGGCAGCCCGCGCAGCCGGGACCGTACGCCCAGCCGGGTCCGTACGGACAGCCGACCGCCCCCTACGGCCGGCAGCCCGGCTACGGCTACCCGCCCCCGCCACAGTTCCCCGGCGGCCCCGGCACCCCGCCCCCCGGCTCCGGCTCGCGCAACCCCTTCAAGGGGCGCCCCGCGCTGGTCGTGGGCGCCGCCGTCGCCGCGCTGCTGGTGATCGGCGGGGCCGTGTTCGCGGTCACGAACGGCGGTGACGACGACAAGAAGCCGGTCGCCGGGCCGAGCGACGACAAGCCGAACGCGAGCGACAGCGCCGTCAACCCTGGTGACGGCAGCGGCGACGGCGGCTCGGACCCGCAGGACCTCAACGCCGGCCGCAAGGCCGGCGAGGCGAAGGTGCTCTGGTACAAGGAGGCGCCGGACGCCCCCGCCGACGGCGCCGAGGCGCCCGGCATGTGGATCACGTCCAAGGCGGCCGTGAAGGCGGCGTACAAGGAGGTCGTCGCGTACGACGTCGGCGACGGCAAGCCGGCCTGGGACACGATCACGTTCCCGCAGAGGATCTGCTCGGTCACCCAGCAGAAGACCACCGACGACAAGATCGTCGTCGCGTACATGAGCGGCGTCAGCGACCGCGCCCAGTGCAACAAGCTCCAGCAGATCGACCTCACCACCGGCGCCAAGGGCTGGACCGTCGAGGTCCCGGACGGCCAGCTCTTCGACAGCGTGGGCAGCAGCGTCGGGCTGTCGCTCGCGGGCAACACCCTGGTGGTGGGCCGCTCGCAGTCCGGGATCGCGTACGACGTCCGCACCGGCAAGAAGCTGTACGACAAGCAGAAGTACGGCGACGCGTGCTTCCCGAAGGCCTTCGCGGGCGGTGCCCGGCTGGTCATGGTGTCGTCCTGCGCCGCCCTCAAGGCCGACGAGCACGAGGAACTCCAGGAACTGGACCCGGCGACCGGCAAGGTCGAGTGGACCCGGAAGTTCGACAAGGGGTGGTCGGTCGAACGGGCGTACTCCGTCGACCCGCTCGTCGTCTACAGCACCAACGACGACAAGAACACCTGGAACATCTCGACGTTCAAGACGGACGGCACCTTCGGCTCCCAGGTCGCCGTCGACGAGGACTTCGCCCCCGAGTGCGGCTGGTCCCTCTTCGACAGCGACCTCACCGGCTGCCAGGGCACGGCCACCGACGCCGACACCCTCTACCTGCCGACCGACGCGACCACCGGCGCCAACGAGATCGTCGCGATCAACCTGGCCAACGGCAAGGAGAAGTGGCGCGTGAAGTCGCCCACGGACGAGTCGATGGTGCCGCTCAAAACCGAGGGCGGCAAGCTCGTCGCGTACGTCGAGCCGTCGACCGACGCGGGCGGCCGGGTCGTGTCGATCCCGACGGCCGGGTCCGCCCACACGCCGACGACGCTGCTGCAGATGCCCGAGGGCACGATCGAGATCGAGGACGGCTTCTACGACGGCGACCGCGCCTGGGTCGACGACCGTCTCTACCTCTCCTCCACCCAACTGACCGGCGAGGACGACGGCAAGGAGAAGCTGATGCTCGCCTACGGCAAGTGAGCCGGGTGAGCCGGGCGGACCGGCGGCCGCCGTCCACGCCCGGCCGGATCCCCCCGACGTCCTTCCCGTCCCGCCCTTTCCCGAGCGTCCCGCCGAGGTACACCACACCATGACCCAGCCGCCGCCCCCGCCGCCGAACCAGCCCCCGCAGGGCCCTTCCGGCACACCGCAGGACCAGCCCCCGCAGCAGGGCGCCTTCGGCCCGCCCCAGGGTGGGCAAGGTGCTCCGCAGGTTCAGCCCCCGCAGCCGCCCGCGCCCCCGGCGCAGCAGCCCCAGCCGGGTTACGGCTACCCGTCGGCTCCCCAGCCTCCGCAGCCCCAGCCGGGTTACGGCTACCCGTCGGCCCCTCAGCCTCCGCAGCCCCAGCCGGGCTACGGCTACCCCGCGGCCCCCGCCCCGCAGCAGCAGCCCCCGTACGGTGCCGCCCCCCAGCCGCAATCCCCGTACGGCGCCCCCGCCCCGTACGGTCAGCAGCCCGGCTACGGCTACCCGGGTCAGCCGATGACCGTGCCCCTGCAGTCGCCGTCCGCCCCCGCCGGCGGGCGGAAGGTGAACGCCTCGATGGTGATCATCGTCGCGGCGGTCGCGGCGATCGCGCTGATCATCGGGGGCGGCGTCTGGTACGCGAAGTCCTCCGGCGGTGAGGGCGGGAACGACGGCCCCACGGCCTCCGGCGGCACCGGGGGCGACGAGGGCAAGCCGGGCACCGCCAAGGGCAGCGAGAAGGTGCCCGCCGACCCCGCCGCCAAGGCCCTCTTCCAGGTGCCGATGCCCAAGGTCGCGAAGGACGAGAGCTACGCCGTGGACGGCTCCTGGCTGACCGACAAGGCCTATGTGAAGGCCGGTGTCGCCGAGATCGTCGGCTACGACCGCGACAAGGGCACCAAGCTGTGGACGGTCAAGCTGCCCGGCCCGGTGTGCGCGGCGAGCCGCCAGACCAACGAGGACGGGCGGACGGCGATCGTCTTCCAGCCGAAGATGCCCCCGAAGGACTCCACGGCCGGCTGCTCGCAGGTCGCGGCGATCGACCTCAACGCGGGCCGTCAGTTGTGGACGAAGACCGTCAACTCCGGTGACGACCCGATCGACTTCGACAACGTCACCGTCAGCGCGAACACGGTCGCCGTGGGCAGCACCGACGGCGGCGCCGCCTTCGACATCTCCACCGGCAAGCAGCTGTGGGCGCCCAAGACCTCCGACACCTGCTACGACGCCGGCTATGGCGGCGGCGCCAAGCTGGTCGCCGTACGCAAGTGCGGTTCCTACGACGCGCCGCAGCTGCACATCCAGACCATCGACCCGGCCTCCGGGAAGGTGCTGTCCGAGTACAAGATGGCCACCGACATCGAGTACGCCGGCGTCGTGTCGACGGACCCGCTGGTCGTGGCCGCCGACGTCGGCGACAGCGCCGGTGACGGCAGCGGCATCTCGGACTTCTTCTCCATCGACAACAAGACCGGCGAGCTGCGCACCCGTATCTCGGCGCCGGGCGACGCGTACGCGGCGGAGTGCGACAGCATCGACCTGCCCGAGGCGTGCAAGGGCCTGGCCGTCGGCAACGACCGCCTCTACATCGCGACCGAGGAGCACGACGACACCGACGGCGGCAACGTCAACGAGATCGTCGCCTTCGACCTGGCCACGGGCAAGCAGACCGGCCAGCGCGCCGACTCCGGGACCGACTCCACGCTCTACCCGCTGCGGATGGACGGCGGCAACGTGATCGCGTACAAGGAGCCGCCGTACGACAAGGGCGGGCAGGTCGTCAGCATCGACGGCACCTCGTTCAAGCAGACCACGCTGCTGGAGAACCCGGACTCCGAGGAGTCGCGGGAGATGGAGAGCACCATGTCCGCCGAGTACTCGGAGATCCTCTACTCCCAGGGCCGGCTGTACCTGGCGGACACCTACGCCGACGACTCCAGCACCGGCGACAAGGAGTACCTGGCGATCGCCTTCGGCACCTCCGGCTGATCCCTACCGCACAGATGAACGGCCCCGCCCCTGCTCAGGGGTGGGGCCGTGCACTTACCGCTCATCACCCTCGAATGCGAGGAATTTCGGCGATCCGGGGCACTTCTCACCAGTAGGGGGAGCGCAACGTCGAACAAGCGTGTAGCTTCCGGGGGCATGAAGGACGGGGTGCCGGGGGGCACCTTTTGTCTGTTGTGCCAGGTCTGTTGGGTTCCGTGGGGGGACTGGGGGGTTGCTCGATGGGAGTGCGGCTGATGGTGGTCGACGACCACCGCCTGCTCGCCGAGGCGCTGGCCTCGGCGCTGAAACTGCGGGGGCACCGGGTGCTCGCCGCGGCGGCGCCCGCCGCCGGCGCGGCCGACCTGGTGATCTCCCGGGCGCCCGAGGTGTGCCTGCTGGGGACGGCCGCCCCGGCCGAGCCGGGCATCTTCGACCCGGTGGTCCGCATCAAGCGGGAGCGCCCGCAGGTGGCGGTCCTCGTCCTGGGCCCGGTGCCCAGCCCCCGGGGCATCGCCGCCGCCTTCGCCGCAGGGGCCTCCGGCTACGTACGTCACGACGAGCGCATCGAGGGCGTCGAACGGGCGATCATGAAGGCGAGGTCGGGTGAGGCCGCGGTGGCCCCCCAGCTCCTGCAGGGAGCCTTCAGCGAACTTCTGAACCCGGCGGCCCAGCCGGACGACGAGGGCCAGCGTCTGCTGCAGATGCTCACCCCGCGCGAGGTCGAGGTCCTGGTCCGCGTCGCCGACGGCGAGGACACCCGGCTCATCGCCGCCGGCATGGGCATCGCCCCCTCCACGGCCCGCACCCACGTCCAGCGCGTCCTGATGAAACTGGGCGTCGGCTCCCGCCTGGAGGCGGCGGCCCTGGCGGCCCGCACCGGCCTGCTGGACCGCGCGGGCCCTCTTGCCCACATCACCCGTCATCCCGGCCCGGTACAGGAGTCATGACCCACCCGGTGCCGACGGCGCGGGGAGAGCGGGAGAGACCTGTCCGCGCAAGCCTGCTCAGGGAGCCCCGATGGCCCTTCCCGCCCCGCTGACCGGAGTGGTCCCGCCCGTCTGCACCCCGCTGACCGCGGACCGCGAGGTGGACGTCCCCTCGCTGCTCAGGCTGGTCGACCATCTCGTGGCCGGCGGGGTGGACGGGCTGTTCGTGCTCGGCTCCACCTCGGAGGTCGCCTACCTCACCGACCGGCAGCGCCTGCTGGTCACCGAGACGGTGGCCGGGCACGTGGCCGGCCGGCTGCCCGTGCTGGCCGGGGCGATCGACATGAGCACGCCCCGGGTGCTGGACCATGTCGCGGCGGTCACGGCGGCGGGCGCGGACGCCGTCGTCGTCACCGCGCCCTTCTACGCCCGCACCCACCCCGCGGAGATCGCCCGCCACTACCGGCTGGTCGCCGCGCGCAGCACCGTCCCGGTGATCGCCTACGACATCCCGGTCGCCGTGCACACCAAGCTCCCCGCCCCGCTCCTCCTCGAACTCGCCGCCGACGGGGTGCTCGCCGGCCTCAAGGACTCCAGCGGCGACCTGGCCGGCTTCCGCGAGGTCGTCACCGGCGCCCGCGCCCTGCCGGGGTTCAGCGTCCTCACCGGCTCCGAACTCCTCGTCGACGCGGCCCTGGCGCTGGGCGCGCACGGCGTGGTGCCGGGGCTCGGCAACGTCGACCCGCACGGGTACGTCCGCCTCCACCGCCTCTTCCGGGCGGGCGACCTGGCTGCCGCGCGAGCCGAACAGGAGCGGCTGTGCACCCTGTTCGGCATGGTCACCGTCGGCGACCCGGCCCGAATGGGCCCCGGCTCGGCGGCCCTGGGCGCCTTCAAGACGGCCCTGCACCTCCGGGGCGTCATCGCCTGCCCGGTGACGGCCGCCCCGCAGATCCCCCTGACGACGGAGGAGACCGAACGAGTCGCCAAGTTCCTGTCGGGGGCGGGCCTGCTGTAGGCCCGCCCGGCGGACGGCACCCCCGCTCGGGGCTACTCGGGTGAGATCTTCTCCTCCGGTACCGGCAGGGGTGCGGCCGGTGGGGCCGTCGGCCTCAGCCACAGCCACACCAGGAAGAAGAGGCCCAGGGCCAGCATGCCCAGGCCCGTCCAGAGGTTGATGTTGATTCCCTGGGCCTTGTCGATCTCCGCGTCGCTGTCGGTGAGGCCGGTGATCGTGAGGATGACGCCGTACAGCACGAACAGGGCACCGATGATGCGCCGCAGGTCGAAGATGCGGGCCGCGGTCGCGCTCTTCTCCTCCAGCTCGGTGACCTCCCGCTGGACGTCGGCCTCGCTGTACCCCGCCCGCCGCAGCCGCTCGGCCGCCTTCGCACGCTCGTCGGGTTCGAATTGCTCGGACATGGTGTTTCCATCCTCCCTGGGTCTGCGGGACGCGCGACCGGGCTCAGAACGAGAACGGGATGTAGCAGGCCGCCGCCAGGATCAGGGCCCCCCAGCCCAGCAGGGCAGGCTTGCGGTACCAGGCGTCGTCGCCCGCCGCCGGCGGCTCGGCCATGCCGGGCGAGCGGGTGCCGTAGACCAGGCCCTGGAGCTCCTCGTCGGGCTTGGGCGCGGTGAACAGCGAGACCGCCACCATCACCACCGCGCCCGCGACGAAGCCCGCGATCGCCGAGACGAAGTTGGCGCCCTGGTCGGTGGGGATGCCGATGACGTCCTGCTTGTAGAGGACGAAGTAGTTGATCATCGCCGCCGTGGTGCCGGCCAGCAGGCCCCAGAAGCCCGACTTCATCGACGCCCGCTTCCAGAACATGCCGACGATGAAGACCACGAACATCGGGACGTTGAAGAAGCTGAACAGCGTCTGCAGGTAGCTCATGATGTTCGAGAACGACGACGCCAGGAACGCCGTGCCGATCGAGGCCACGACGCCGATCGCGGTGATCAGCCGGCCGAAGCGGACGTAGTACGCGTCCTCGCGGCCCAGCACCACGTACTTCGCCCAGATGTCCGTGGTGAACACCGTGTTGAAGGACGAGATGTTCGCCGCCATGCCCGCCATGAAGGCCGCGAGGAGGCCGGTCACGGCGATGCCCAGGACGCCGTTGGGCAGCAGGTCCTGCATCAGGTACGGGATGGCGTCGTTGTACTGGTAGCCCGACTCCTCGGTGCCGAAGCCGGGGATCAGGGCCGCGGCGACCAGGCCCGGGATCATCACCAGGAAGACGATGAAGACCTTGGGATACGCGGCGATCAGCGGCGTGCGCTGGGCGGCCGAGAGGTTCCTCGCCGACAGGGCGCGCTGCACCTCCGCGAAGTTCGTCGTCCAGTACCCGAAGGAGAGGACGAAGCCGAGGCCCAGCACGATCGTCAGCCAGTTCGCGCCCAGCGGGTTGGAGCTGCCGATGCCGGTGCCGCCCCAGGCGGTCACGAAGTCGTCCCCGTGGGTCGCGGTCAGCTTGTCCGTGAGCCCGTCCCAGCCGTTCACCCGCTTCAGCCCCAGCACCGACAGCGGGATCAGCGCCGCCAGGATCACGAAGAACTGCAGCACCTCGTTGTAGATCGCCGAGGAGAGGCCGCCCAGGGTGATGTACGCGAGGACGAAGAAGCCCGCGACCACGATCGCCACCCACTGCGGCCAGCCCAGCAGCGCCTCGACCACGATCGCCAGGGCGTACAGGTTGACGCCCGCGATCAGGATCGCCGCGAAGGCGAAGAGGATCGAGCTGAGCAGATGGGCCCCCTTGTCGAAGCGCAGCAGCAGGAACTCGGGCACGGACCGGACCTTGCTGCCGTAGTAGAACGGCATCATCACCAGGCCCAGGAACACCATCGCCGGGATGGCGCCGATCCAGTACCAGTGCACGGTGTAGGCGCCGTACTGGGCGCTGTTCGCGGCCATGCCCAGGATCTCGGTGGCGGCCAGGTTGGCCGAGATGAAGGCGAGGCCGGTGATCCAGGCGGGCAGGGAGCGCCCGGAGAGGAAGAAGTCGAGGCTGGTCTTCACCGATCTGCGGGCGGCGAAGCCGATGCCCAGCACGACGACGAAGTAGATGCCGAGGATCGTGTAGTCGAGCGCGTTCGTGGGGAGCCGCAGCTCGGCTGCCAGGTGCACGGAGTCTGTGGGGGTCTGCATCCGGAGCTCACCTTGTCTGGTGGTCTTTGTTTGGTTGTGGGGGGTTACTTCCCGCGCGTGTTTATGTTTCTATGTGTTCGGTTCTGTTTGAAGTCTTACTTGGCACTAACTTGGCAATGGAGAGTCGCGGTGAAGAAGACCTCGACCCGGCTGGCCGACGGTCGTGAGCTGATCTACTACGACCTGCGGGACGACTCGGTGCGCGACGCGGTGGACCGGCGCCCCCTGGAGCGCACGGTCACCACTTCGGAGGTACGCCGGGACCCGCTGCTGGGCGACTCGGTCGCGATCGCCTCGCACCGGCAGGGGCGCACCTACCATCCGCCGGCCGACGAGTGCCCCCTGTGCCCCTCCCAGGGCGGGCGGCTCAGCGAGATCCCGGACTCGTCGTACGACGTCGTCGTCTTCGAGAACCGTTTCCCCTCCCTGGCCGGCGACTCCGGGCGCTGCGAGGTCGTCTGCTTCACCTCCGACCACAACGCGTCCTTCGCCGAGCTCACCGAGGAGCAGGCGCGACTCGTCCTCGACGCGTGGACGGACCGTACGTCCGAACTGTCGCATCTGCCCTCCGTGGAACAGGTGTTCTGCTTCGAGAACCGCGGTGCCGAGATCGGTGTGACTTTGGGTCACCCGCACGGGCAGATCTACGCCTACCCGTTCACCACCCCGCGCACCGCCCTGATGCTGCGTTCGGTCGCCGCGCACAAGGACGCCACCGGCGGGGAGAACCTCTTCGACGCCGTACTGGAGCGTGAACTCGCCGACGAGCGGATCGTCCTGGAGGGTGAACACTGGGTCGCCTTCGTGCCCTACGCGGCGCACTGGCCGTACGAGGTGCACCTCTACCCCAAGCGGCGCGTGCCCGACCTGCTCGCGCTCGACGAGGGGGCCCGCACAGAGTTCCCCAAGATGTATCTGGAACTCTTGAGGCGCTTCGACCGTATCTTCGGTGAAGGTGAACCGCCCACGCCCTACATCGCCGCCTGGCACCAGGCACCGTTCGGCGCGCTGGAGGAGTTCGACGGCGTCCATCGTGACGACTTCGCGCTCCACCTCGAGCTTTTCACCATCCGCCGGACGTCCGGCAAGCTGAAGTTCCTCGCGGGCTCCGAATCCGGCATGAACGTCTTCATCAACGACGTGCCACCGGAGCGCGCGGCCGAGCGACTGCGAGAGGTAGCGAGTTCATGAGCGGGAAGTACCTGGTCACCGGAGGCGCCGGCTATGTCGGCAGCGTCGTCGCCCAGCACCTGCTGGAGGCGGGGCACGAGGTCGTCGTCCTCGACAACCTGACCACCGGTTTCCGCGAGGGCGTCCCGGCGGGTGCCGCCTTCATCGAGGGCGACATCCGCGACGCCGCCAAGTGGCTCGACCCCTCCTTCGACGCGGTCCTCCACTTCGCCGCGTCCTCGCAGGTCGGCGAGTCCGTCGTGAAACCCGAGAAGTACTGGGACAACAACGTCGGCGGCAGCATGGCCCTCCTCGCCGCCATGCGCGAGGCCGGCGTGCGCAAGCTCGTCTTCTCCTCCACCGCCGCCACCTACGGCGAGCCGGAGCAGGTCCCCATCGTCGAGACCGCCCCCACCAAGCCGACCAACCCCTACGGCGCCACCAAGCTCGCCGTCGACCACATGATCACCGGCGAGGCCGCCGCCCACGGCCTCGGCGCGGTCTCCCTGCGCTACTTCAACGTCGCGGGCGCCTACGGCAAGCAGGGCGAACGCCACGACCCCGAGTCCCACCTCATCCCGCTCGTCCTCCAGGTCGCCCAGGGCCGCCGCGACGCCATCTCCGTCTACGGCGACGACTACCCGACCCCGGACGGCACCTGCGTCCGCGACTACATCCACGTCGCCGACCTCGCCGAGGCCCACCTGCTCGCCGTACGGGCCGCCAAGCCCGGCGAACACCTCATCTGCAACCTGGGCAACGGCAACGGCTTCTCCGTCCGCGAGGTCATCGAGACCGTCCGCGAGGTCACCGGCCACCCGATCCCCGAGGTCATGGCCCCCCGCCGCGGCGGCGACCCGGCCGTCCTGGTCGCCTCCGCCGCCACCGCCCGCGAGCAGCTGGGCTGGAACCCGACCCGCGCGGACCTCGCGGGAATCGTCGCGGACGCCTGGGAGTTCGCGCAGCACATCGCAAGGGAGCAGTAGTGGGGTCACAGGAAGTGCGTTCGGCCTTCGTCGAGCTGTACGGCGCGGAGCCCGACGGCGTCTGGGCCGCACCCGGCCGCGTCAACCTCATCGGCGAGCACACCGACTACAACGACGGCTTCGTGATGCCCTTCGCGCTGCCGCACCAGGCGCTCGCGGCCGTCTCCCGCCGGGACGACGGCCGGCTGCGCCTGCACTCCTCCGACATCGAGGGCGGCGTCGTCGAGCTGGAACTCGACGCCCTCGCACCCCAGTCGGACGACCGGTGGACGGCGTACCCGGCGGGTGTCGTCTGGGCCCTGCGCGAGGCCGGCCACCCGGTCACCGGCGCGGACATCCACCTGACCTCCACGGTCCCGACCGGCGCGGGCCTGTCCTCGTCGGCCGCCCTGGAGGTCGTGGTCGCCCTCGCCCTCAACGACCTCTACGACCTCGGCCTGCAGCGCTGGCAGCTCGCCCGCCTGTGCCAGCGCGCCGAGAACGTCTACGTCGGCGCCCCCACCGGCATCATGGACCAGACGGCCTCCGCCTGCTGCGAGGAGGGGCACGCCCTCTTCCTCGACACCCGCGACCTCTCCCAGAAGCAGATCCCCCTGGACCTGGCGGCCTTGGGGCTGCGCCTGCTGGTCGTCGACACCCAGGTCAAGCACGCCCACAGCAACGGCGAGTACGGCAAGCGCCGCGCCGGCTGCGAGAAGGGCGCGGCCCTGCTGGGCGTCGACGCGCTGCGGGACATCCCGTACGCCGACCTGGACGCCGCCCTGGCCCGCCTCGGCGACGAGGAGGAGGTCCGCCGCCTGGTGCGCCATGTGGTCACGGAGGACGAGCGCGTCGAACGGACGGTGCGGCTGCTGGAGTCCGGCGACACCCGCGCCATCGGCCCGGTCCTCACCGAGGGCCACGCCTCCCTGCGCGACGACTTCCGGGTGTCCTGCCCCGAGCTGGACCTCGTCGTCGACACCGCCGTCGCCACCGGCGCCCTCGGCGCCCGCATGACCGGCGGCGGCTTCGGCGGCTCGGCCATCGTCCTCGCCGAGGCCACCGACGTCGACACCCTCACCAAGGCCATCGAGGAAGCCTTCGCGGCCGCCGGCCACACGGCCCCGCGCGTCTTCGAGGCGGTACCTTCGGCAGGCGCCCGCCGCCTGGGCTGACCGCTTCCACGACCTCGCCGGCCCCGCACCGCCGTGCGGGGCCGGCGAGGTTCCACGGGTGACCTCTCCGGCTCACCCCAGCCGCTTCGTCAGTGTGTACTCCGTGATCCCCGGCGGATAGTCGTCGATCACGCACACCACCTCGTAGCCGAGGCGCTTGTAGAAGTCCGGGGCCTGGAAGTCCCAGGTCTCCAGGCGTACCCGGCGGCAGCCCCGCTCCTCGGAGGCGACGCGCTCCGCCTCGCCCAGGAGGCGGGTGCCCAGGCCCGTGCCGCGGTGGCGTTCGTCGACCCACAGGTAGGCGACGTGCAGCCAGGTCGTCCAGGTGTGGCCGACCAGACCGCCGGCCAGGTCGCCGGCGGCGTCCGAGGCCCAGACGTGCAGCGGGGCCTCGCGTTCGGCGGGCGTGCCGCGCAGGGCGCGCAGCACCGGGGACGCCGCCGTGTTGGTGTCGCGGAGCCGGGAACGAAGAAGATCGCGCCGAGTGCTGTCGACTTCTGTCTCAAGACGAAACATGCGGCACACCATAAACGCCCTGGCCAACCAGTTCTGCGTTTTGCCTTCCGCTGCCCGCCCACAGCCCTACCCTGATGAACAGCACCGGTGGGGGCCGGTGCTGATCAGGGGGCGAGACAGTCGGGTACGGCGCCCGAAGTGGGGGTAGCAGTCTCTGCACGGCGGCGGCCGTGCGGTAGCTCGCATCCCCTCCGGGCGTCGTACCCGCGCCGGTCGTCGTTCTCCGTCTGAGGACCTTGGGGTATCCCCTGCTCCGGCAAGGAGCTTGGGGAAGGGGGTTTCGTGGTTCGCATCCGAGTCCTGGTCGTCGACGACCACCGCATCTTCGCCGAGTCGCTCGCCGCGGCGCTCGCCGCCGAGCCCGACGTGGACGTGTCCGCGGCCGGCAGCGGCCCGGCGGCACTGCGCAGTCTGGAGCGCGCGGCCGCCGAGGGACGCCGCTACGACGTGCTGCTCGTCGACGCCGACCTCGGCGGCGGCCTGGGCGGCGCGCTGCCGGGCATACGGGCCGCCGTGCCCGTGCAGGAAGTGGGGGAGGACGGGCTCGTCGACGGGATCTCCCTGGTCGCCGGGGTGCGCGCCGGGCAGCCCCACGTCCGGGTCGTGGTCCTCGCGGAGAAGGACGACCCGCGCCGCGCGGCCCTCGCCCTGCAGGCCGGCGCCTCCGGCTGGGTGGCGAAGGACTGCTCGCTGTCGCGGCTGCTGACCGTCATCCGCGGGGTGCTGCGCGAGGAGACCCATCTGCCTCCGGCCCTGCTCACCGGTGTGCTGCGGGAGCTGACGGCCGCCCGCAAGCACCGCACCGAGAGCGAACGGCTCGTCGAGTCCCTCACGCCGAGGGAGCGGGAAGTCCTCCGGTGCATGGTCGCGGGCCTGGGGCGCAAGGCCGTCGCCGAGCGCCTCTTCCTCTCCCCGCACACCGTCCGCACCCACATGCAGAACGTCCTCGGCAAACTGGGCGTCCACTCCACCCTCGCCGCCGTCGCCCTCGCGCGCCGGGCGGGAGTGGGGCCGGTGGATCTGGGGCCTGCCGGGCAGATCAGGCCGGAGGAAACGAACAGCGCCTGATCAGCAGGGGCGAGCGGGGTGATGGGGGTGCCCCCGCGCGAGTTGTTTCGAGCGTGGGGGAGCGTGCAGCTGCAAGGCGGAGGGGAGCGCGTGCCACACCCCGCGTTTCCGGCCTGATCTGCCCGGCAGGCCCTCAGCCGGGGATGTTGTCGAACGGGGCGGTCAGCTGGCGTAGCAGGGCGGCCAGTTCGCCGCGCTGGGCGTGCGAGAGCTCGGCCAGGATCGCCCGTTCCTGGTCGAGCAGTCCGGCGAGCGCCTGGTCGGCGCGGTCCTTGCCGTCGTCCGTGAGACGCACCAGGACACCGCGCCGGTCGCTCGGGTCCGGCAGCCGCTCCACCAGGCCCTTCTTCGCGAGCCGGTCGATACGGTTCGTCATCGTGCCCGAGGTGACGAGGGTCTGCGTCAGCAGCTGGCCCGGCGAGAGCTGATACGGGGCACCCGCGCGCCGGAGCGCCGTCAGGACGTCGAACTCCCAGGGCTCCAGCTGGTGCTCGGAGAACGCCAGTCGGCGTGCCCGGTCCAGATGCCGGGCCAGTCTGCTCACCCGGCTGAGTACTTCCAGCGGCTCCACGTCGAGGTCCGGGCGCTCCCGGCGCCACGCTGCGACCAGCCGATCGACCTCGTCCTCCATGGCGATCAGTGTAGTGGTTGTGTCGATGTGAAGTCTCTTGATGTCGAGTCTCTTGATATCGAGCTAACCCCCGCCCTAGTCTCTTGATGTCGAGATAAATCTGAGGGAAGGCTACGACCATGACGACCAACCCCTCCTGGGACCCCACCCAGTACCTGCGTCACGCCGGCCACCGCGCCCGCCCCTTCGCCGACCTCCTCGCCCGCGTCCCCGCCCTGCCCGGCGCCCCGCCCCGCATCGCCGACCTCGGCTGCGGCCCCGGCAACGTCACCACCGTCCTCACCGACCGCTGGCCCACCGCCCGCGTCACCGGCTACGACAACTCTCCCCAGATGCTCGCCGACGCCCAGGCGTACGCCGGCCCACACCTCGACTTCGCCTACGCCGACCTGACCACCTGGACGCCCGACGAGACCTACGACCTGCTCGTCTCCAACGCCGCCCTCCACTGGGTCCCCGGCCACCTCGAGGCCTTCCCCGCCTGGCTCGACGGCCTCGCCCCCGGCGGCACCCTCGCCTTCCAGGTCCCCCACAACATCGACGCCCCCCTGCACGCCCTCATGCGTGAACTCGGCAACACCCCCCGCTGGAAGCCCCGCCTCGGCGACGTCCTGCGCCCCGAGGACTCCGTGCACGCCCCCGGCGTCTACCTCGACCACCTCGCCCGCCTCGGCTGCGCCACCGACGTCTGGACGACCACGTACCACCACGTCCTCCAGGGCGAGGACCCCGTCCTCGACTGGGTCAAGGGCACCGGCCTGCGCCCCGCCCTCGACGCCCTCGCCGACGACCCCGAGGCCCAGGGCGCCTTCGTCACCGAATACCGCGACCTGCTCCGCGAGGCCTACCCGAGCCACGCCTACGGCACCGTCCTGCCGTTCCGCCGCCTGTTCGCGGTGGCCACCAAGGAGGCGCGATGATCACCACCGTCGACCACGTCCAGCTCGCGGCACCGCCCGGCTCCGAGGACCGTCTGCGGTCCTTCTACGTCGATGCCCTCGGCATGACGGAGACACCGAAGCCGCCCGCGCTCGCGGCGCGCGGCGGCTGCTGGTTCCAGGCGGGCACGGTCCAGCTGCACCTCGGCGTCGAAGAGGACTTCAGGCCCTCACGGAAGGCCCACCCCGGCCTCAGGGTCACCGGCATCGCCGAGTACGCCGGCCGCCTCGAGTCCCACGGCGTGCCCATCGTCTGGGACGACGACCTCCCGGACCACGACCGTTTCTACGCCCGGGACCCCGTCGGCAACCGGCTGGAGTTCCTGGAACCCCGCGTTTGAGGAGCGCACCGGCGGCCACTCGGGACGACGTCACACGACCGAGGAGTGATCCACCGTGGCACGCGACCAGAAGGCCAAGGCGAAGAAGGAACAGATCAAGGGCAAGGCCAAGGAGGTCACCGGCCGGGCGACGCGCGACCTGCCGCTGGAGGCGGAGGGCCGCGCCGAGCAGGCCAAGGGCGACGCACGTCAGGCCAAGGAGAAGACCAAGGACGTCTTCAAGCACTGACGCGTCCCCCGCGGTGACCGGGCACCGCGCCCGGTCACCGTGTCACGCCTTGCGGTGACCGATCAGCCGAGGCTTCGGCTCCATCCCGTCCAGCCCGTGCCACGCCAGGTTCACCAGATGCGCCGCCACCTCCGCCTTCTTCGGACGGCGCACGTCCAGCCACCACTGCCCGGTCAGCGCGACCATCCCCACCAGGGCCTGCGCGTACAGCGGCGCCAGCTTGGGATCGAAGCCGCGGCTCTTGAACTCCTTGCCGAGGATGTCCTCCACCTGGGTGGCGATGTCGGAGATCAGCGAGGCGAAGGAACCCGTCGACTGCGGGATGGGGGAGTCACGCACCAGGATCCGGAAGCCGTCCGTGTACTCCTCGATGTAGTCCAGCAGCGCGAAGGCCGCCTGCTCCAGCAGCTCACGCGGATGGCCGGCGGTCAGCGAACCGGTGACCATGTCCAGCAGCCGCCGCATCTCACGGTCCACCACCACCGCGTACAGCCCCTCCTTGCCGCCGAAGTGCTCGTACACCACCGGCTTGGACACCCCGGCCTTCGCCGCGATCTCCTCCACCGATGTGCCCTCGAAACCCTTCGTCGCGAACAGGGTGCGACCGATCTCGAGGAGCTGCTGGCGGCGCTCGGCCCCGGTCATACGGGTACGACGGGCGCGCCGCGGCTTCGCTTCGCTGCTCGAACTGGAGGTACTGCTGGAGTCGGTCGCCACGGCGTCAATCATGCCGCCTTCGCGGTCGCCTTCCGGCGCCGGGAGCCGTCCTCACCCGAGTTGCGACGCGAATCGATACGCGAGCGTGACGGCCAGCGCACGTCGTACGCCCACCCGAACACCTCGAACCAGCGGATGAGGCGGGCCGAGGAGTCGATCTGCCCCCGCTCCACCCCGTGCCGCGCCGACGTCGGGTCCGCGTGGTGCAGGTTGTGCCAGGACTCGCCGCAGGACAGCACCGCCAGCCACCACACGTTGCCCGAACGGTCCCGCGACTTGAAGGGGCGCTTGCCCACCGCGTGACAGATCGAGTTGATCGACCACGTCACGTGGTGCAGCAGGGCCACCCGCACCAGCGAGCCCCAGAAGAACGCCGTGAACGCGCCCCACCAGGACATCGTCACCAGACCCCCCACCAGCGGCGGCAGCGCCAGCGACACCACCGTCCACAGGACGAACTGGCGCGAGATCGTCCGGATCGCCCTGTCCTTGATCAGATCCGGCGCGTACTTGTCCTGCGGCGTCTGCTCCTCGTCGAACATCCAGCCGATGTGCGCCCACCACAGGCCCTTCATCAGCGCCGGGACCGTCTCCCCGAACCGCCACGGCGAATGCGGGTCGCCCTCCGCGTCCGAGAACTTGTGGTGCTTGCGGTGATCCGCCACCCAGCGCACCAGCGGCCCCTCCACCGCCAGCGATCCCATCACCGCCAGCGCGATCCTCAGCGGCCGCTTCGCCTTGAACGAACCGTGCGTGAAGTAGCGGTGGAAACCGATCGTGATGCCGTGGCAGCCGAGGTAGTACATGAAGACCAGCAGACCGAGGTCCAGCCAGCTCACCCCCCACCCCCACGCCAGCGGCACCGCCGCCAGCAGCGCGAGGAACGGGACGGTGATGAAGAGGAGAAGAGTGATCTGCTCGAGCGAACGCTTCTGCTCACCACCGAGGGTCGCGGAGGGAAGCGGAGCGCCGTCGTTCGCCTTCGGGGCGTCGTCGATCACATCGGAGCTCGTGGTCATGGGCGTCCCCTGTGGGGTTCGAGGGTCGTGGCAGGTCGCCGGGTCACGGATACCTCGCGCAGTCGGCTTTATGCAGCTTCCTACGGTTCCGTAACCTACGGCATCGTAAGTATGTCAGTGCCCTGCTCGGCGGCAAGAGCCCGAAAGTCTGCGCGTCCCGCCCGGCACCTATCCTTGGAGACGGTCGGACAGCGCGGTCCGCTCTGTTTTCTTCCCGGATGTCCGGCCCGTATGCGGCGCCCGCCGCGAGGACGGCCCCGGGTCCCGTCCCAGACGAGCCCAGACGAGCTTCCACACTGCAAGGAGCCGCACCTGTGAGCAGTGCCGACGACCAGACCACGACGACGAGTGCAGAGCTGCGCGCCGACATCCGCCGACTGGGTGACCTCCTCGGAGAGACCCTCGTCCGGCAGGAGGGCCCCGAGCTCCTCGACCTGGTCGAGAAGGTCCGCCGCCTCACCCGCGAGGACGGTGAGGCCGCCGCCGAGCTGCTGCGCGGCACCGAACTGGAGACCGCGGCCAAGCTGGTCCGCGCCTTCTCCACCTACTTCCACCTCGCCAACGTCACCGAGCAGGTCCACCGAGGCCGCGAACTGCGCGCCCGGCGCGCAGCCGAGGGCGGCCTCCTGGCCCGCACCGCCGACCGCCTCAAGGACGCCGACCCCGAACACGTGCGCGAGACCGTACGCCATCTCAACGTGCGCCCCGTGTTCACCGCACACCCCACCGAAGCCGCGCGCCGGTCGGTACTGAACAAGCTCCGGCGCATCGCCGCGCTTCTGGAGACCCCCGTCATCGAGGCCGACCGCCGGCGCCACGACACACGCCTCGCCGAGAACATCGACCTCGTCTGGCAGACCGACGAGCTCCGCGTCGTACGCCCCGAACCCGCCGACGAGGCCCGCAACGCGATCTACTACCTCGACGAGCTCCACGCGAACGCCGTCGGCGACGTCCTGGAGGACCTCACCTCCGAACTGGAGCGGGTCGGCGTCCACCTCCCCGAGGACACCCGCCCCCTCACCTTCGGCACCTGGATCGGCGGCGACCGCGACGGCAACCCCAACGTCACCCCCCAGGTCACCTGGGACGTCCTCATCCTCCAGCACGAACACGGCATCAACGACGCCCTGGAAACGATCGACGAGCTGCGCGGCTTCCTGTCGAACTCCATCCGCTACACCGGCGCCACCGAGGAACTCCTCGAGTCCCTCCGGACGGACCTCGAACGCCTGCCCGAGATCAGCCCCCGCTACAAGCGCCTCAACGCCGAGGAGCCCTACCGCCTCAAGGCCACCTGCATCCGGCAGAAGCTGGAGAACACCAAGCAGCGCCTCGCCAAGGGCACACCCCACGAGACGGGCCGCGACTACCTCGGCACCAGCGAGCTGCTCCAGGACCTCACCCTCATCCAGAGCTCCCTGCGCGAACACCGCGGCGGCCTCTTCGCCGACGGCCGCATGAACCGCACCATCCGCACCCTGTCCGCCTTCGGCCTCCAGCTCGCCACCATGGACGTCCGCGAACACGCCGACGCCCACCACCACGCCCTCGGCCAGCTCTTCGACCGCCTCGGCGAGGAGTCCTGGCGGTACGTGGACATGCCCCGCGAATACCGTACGAAGCTGCTCGCCAAGGAACTGCGCTCACGCCGCCCCCTCGCCCCCACCCCGGCCCCCGTCGACGCCGCCGGCGAGAAGACCCTCGGCGTCTTCCTCACCGTCAAGCGCGCCCTGGAAGTCTTCGGACCCGAGGTCATCGAGTCCTACATCATCTCCATGTGCCAGGGCGCCGACGACGTCTTCGCCGCCGCCATCCTGGCCCGCGAGGCCGGCCTGATCGACCTCCACGCCGGCTGGGCGAAGATCGGCATCGTGCCCCTCCTGGAGACCACCGACGAACTCAAGGCCGCCGACACCATCCTGGAGGAGATGCTCTCCGACCCCTCCTACCGACGCCTCGTCGCGCTGCGCGGAGACGTCCAGGAGGTCATGCTCGGCTACTCGGACTCCTCGAAGTTCGGCGGCATCACCACCTCCCAGTGGGAGATCCACCGCGCCCAGCGCCGCCTGCGCGACGTCGCCCACCGCTACGGCGTCCGCCTGCGCCTCTTCCACGGCCGCGGCGGCACCGTCGGCCGCGGCGGCGGCCCCTCCCACAACGCGATCCTCGCCCAGCCCTGGGGCACCCTCGAAGGCGAGATCAAGGTCACCGAACAGGGCGAGGTCATCTCCGACAAGTACCTCATCCCCTCCCTGGCCCGCGAGAACCTGGAACTGACGGTCGCCGCCACCCTCCAGGCCTCCGCCCTGCACACCGCCCCCCGCCAGTCCGACGAGGCCCTCGCCCGCTGGGACGCCGCCATGGACGTCGTATCGGACGCGGCCCACGCGGCCTACCGCGAACTGGTCGAGGACCCCGACCTGCCGTCGTACTTCTTCGCCTCCACCCCCGTCGACCAGCTCGCCGAACTCCACCTCGGGTCCCGGCCCTCGCGCCGCCCCGACTCCGGCGCCGGCCTCGACGGACTGCGCGCCATCCCCTGGGTGTTCGGCTGGACCCAGTCCCGGCAGATCGTCCCCGGCTGGTACGGCGTCGGCTCCGGCCTCAAGGCCCTGCGCGAGGCCGGCCTCGACACCGTCCTGGACGAGATGCACGAACAGTGGCACTTCTTCCGCAACTTCGTCTCCAACGTCGAGATGACCCTCGCCAAGACCGACCTGCGGATCGCCCAGCACTACGTCGACACCCTCGTCCCCGACGACCTCAAGCACGTCTTCGACCGCATCAAGGCCGAACACGAACTGACCGTCACCGAAGTCCTCAAGATCACCGGCGAGCGTGAACTGCTGGACGCCACCCCCGTCCTCAAGCAGACCTTCACCATCCGCGACGCCTACCTCGACCCCATCTCCTACCTCCAGGTGACGCTGCTGAAGCGGCAACGCGACGCGGCCGCCGCCGGCGCCGAACCCGACCCCCTCCTCTCCCGCGCCCTCCTCCTCACCGTCAACGGCGTGGCAGCCGGCCTGCGCAACACCGGCTGACCCCGGCCGCACACACCACAGGGGGGTGCCCCCGAGCCTCGTACGAGCTCGGGGCACCCCCCTGCGCATGCCGTGGATCAGGCCCGGCGCCGGCGCACCACCAGATAGCCGCCGGCCCCCAGCAGCACCGCCGCGACGGCGGACAGAACACCCACGGGGGCGCCGTTGCCCGTCTCGGCGAGACCGTCACCGCCACCCTGCGGAGTGGACCCCGACGATGGCGTCGACCCCGCGGAAGCCGACGGATCCACCGACTCCGAGACCGAGGAACTCGGCGAAGGGGACGCCGACGACGAAGCCGACACGGAATCCGAGGGCGACGCCGACGGAGACGAACCGCTGCCGCCCTCGTCCTCGCAGTCCACCTTGAACACCTTGTGCTTCGCGGCCCCCTTCTCACCGTCGAAGTTCCAGAACAGCTTGTACTGGCCGTCGGGCAACGACATGTCCTGGGTCCGGCCATGACCGTTCCCGTCCAGCGTGATCGAGCCGGTCTTGACCGTCTCGCCCTTCTCGACGTCGTTGTTCGCCCAGGCCTCGATGTGCCAGTCGACCAGCTGCGGACCATCGAAATTGAAGGCGTCCAGATAGAACGAGCAGACCTTCGGCTCGTCGCGCTGGTCGTACTCGCCGGTCGCGGAGTTGTGGGTCTTCACGTCGCCGTTGTCGCCATTGGTCGCGTGCGCGACGGGAGCCAGCAGCAGGGCCGCGCCGGAGGCGACGGCGACGACACCGGCCCGAGTGAGGGTACGCATGGGGCAATCCATCTTCGAGTGACGAAAGGGAAGATGTGGAGGGGGCGGCTCAGCTTCCTTCCGACACTGACCCCCGGTCAATCACGAACAGGCAACACATGGAACCGCCACAGAAAAACAGAGCACCGAACCCGCTCAGACCGCCACAAAAGCCGCAGTCAACAACGCCGCCCCCGACCCCGCCAACACCCACCCCACCCGCGGCCGCCCCAACCCACCCGCGACCACCACCGACGCCAACAACAGCGCACCACCCAACGGCACCCACGCATACAACACACCCGCCGGCCCCGACCGCACCACCTCGTCACCGTCCGGCTTCACGACGACCGTGTACGTCCGACCCTTCCGCACCGCCACCGACTTCTCGATCTCCACCCGCGCACGAGCCGTCGAACCCGCCGACAACGGCGTGTACGGCCCCCAGCACATCTCCTCACCACACCGCGTCACCTCAACCGTGCCGCGCTCCCGCCCCTTCGTCAGCATCACCTGCTGCGCCGTCCCCCACGAACCCCACACCCCCGCGAAAAGGATCAACCCGGCGACCACCCCCATCGCCGCCAACCGCCCGAACCGCAACGCGGCGGCCGAAGCCTGACGGGCCCTGGGAGAACCACTCTTACGGCGGTGCGACGAAGCTGCAGCGGCAGGCATGGCCGGGATCATTGGCCATGCCCGAACGGCCCGTCAACCTCGACGGGTGACAAGTCAGGAGTTGTACGTACTCTGCGCCCGCTCCAACCCCTCGATCACCAGACACTCCGCGGCATCCGCCGCCCGGTCCACGAAGTAGTCCAACTCCTTGCGCTCGGCGGACACGAAGTCCTTCAACACGAAATCGGCCACCTGCATACGACCCGGAGGACGCCCGATCCCGAACCGCACCCGGTGATAGTCCGCACCGAACGCCTTCGTCATCGACTTCAACCCGTTGTGCCCGTTGTCCCCGCCCCCCAGCTTCAACCGCAGAACGCCATAATCGATGTCCAACTCGTCATGCACGGCCACGATGTTCGCCACCGGCACCTTGTAGAAGTCCCGCAGAGCGTTCACCGGCCCCCCCGACAGATTCATGAACGACATCGGCTTCACCAGGATCACCCGCCGGTTCCCCGGCCCCGGCGGCCCGATCCGCCCCTCCACGACCTGCGCCTGCGCCTTCCCCGCCCGCTTGAACCTCCCCCCGATCCGCTCGGCCAGCAGATCGGCCACCATGAAACCGACGTTGTGGCGGTTACCCGCGTACTCCGGCCCCGGATTACCGAGCCCGACGATCATCCAGGGGTCGTTGGCAGGGGTGGTCACGTCCATCTCTCCTTACGCGACAGCCGCTGCTCCCCCGAGGGGAGCAGCGGCTGGAGCCGATCTACCGCTGTGAAAACTACGCGGCTCAGGCCTCGGCGGCCTCTTCGCCCTCGGCGGCCTCGCCCTCCGGGGCCTCCTCGGCCTGCGCGGCCAGCACCTGCAGGACCACCGCGTCCTCGTCGACCGCCAGCGTGGTGCCCTTCGGCAGCGTGATGTCCTTGGCGAGGATCGACGCACCGGCCGCCAGACCCTCCACCGACACCGTGACGGCCTCGGGGATGTGCGTGGCCTCGGCCTCGACCGGCAGCGCGTTCAGAACGTGCTCCAGCAGGTTGCCACCCGCGGCCAGCTCGCCCTCGGCGTGCACCGGAACCTCGACCGTGACCTTCTCGCCCCGCTTGACCAGCTGCAGATCGACGTGCTCCAGGAAGCCCTTGATCGCGTCACGCTGCACGGCCTTCGGGATCGCCAGCTCGTTGGTCTTGCCGTCGATGTCCAGCGAGATCAGGACGTTCGGCGTACGCAGCGCCAGCAGCAGGTCGTGGCCCGGAAGAGTCAGGTGCAGCGGGTCCGAACCGTGGCCGTACAGGACACCGGGAACCTTGCTGTCACGACGGATACGACGGGCCGCACCCTTGCCGAACTCGGTACGGGTCTCGGCGGAGATCTTGACCTCGGACATGTTGATCACTCCTCGTAGGAATCGCGAGCGGACGTGGTCACCCGGCCACGAACGGCCTGCTACGAAGAGCGCGTCGATAACGGACCGCCGTACACACAGGTACGGCCTCCCTCGCCGAGCAACTCGAGAAGTCTACTCGGCGAAGGAGGCCGCGAAAAGTTGACCTTGAGCGCCCTCCGGGCGCGGGCGATCATGCGCCCCGGTCAGCGACTCACTGCTCGTCGAACAGGCTCGTCACCGAACCGTCCTCGAACACCTCACGCACCGCGCTCGCGATCGTCGGCGCGATCGACAGAACCGTGATCTTGTCCAGCTCCAGCTCACCCGGCGTCGGCAGCGTGTTCGTGAAGACGAACTCGCTCACCTTGGAGTTCTTCAGACGGTCGGCCGCCGGACCCGACAGCACACCGTGCGTCGCCGTCACGATCACGTCCTCGGCACCATGCGCGAACAGCGCGTCCGCGGCCGCACAGATCGTGCCACCGGTGTCGATCATGTCGTCGACGAGCACACAGACCCGCCCCTTGACCTCACCCACGACCTCGTGGACCGTCACCTGGTTCGCCACGTCCTTGTCACGCCGCTTGTGCACGATCGCCAGCGGCGCACCCAGCCGGTCGCACCAACGGTCCGCGACCCGCACCCGGCCGGCGTCCGGGGACACCACCGTCAGCTTGTCGCTGTCCACCTTGCTGCCCACGTAGTCCGCCAGCAGCGGCAGCGCGAACAGATGGTCCACCGGACCGTCGAAGAAGCCCTGGATCTGATCCGTGTGCAGATCCACCGTCAGGATCCGGTCCGCACCCGCCGTCTTCATCAGATCCGCGATCAGACGCGCCGAGATCGGCTCACGCCCACGGTGCTTCTTGTCCTGCCGCGCATAACCGTAGAACGGCACGATCACGGTGATCGAACGCGCCGAAGCCCGCTTCAGCGCATCGATCATGATCAACTGCTCCATGATCCACTTGTTGATCGGAGCCGTGTGGCTCTGGATCAGGAAGCAGTCCGCACCACGCGCCGACTCCTGGTAACGGACATAAATCTCACCATTGGCGAAATCGAAGGCCTTCGTCGGGACGACCCCGACCCCCAGCTGGTGGGCGACCTCCTCGGCAAGCTCGGGGTGGGCGCGGCCGGAGAAGAACATCAACTTCTTCTCGCCGGTCGTCTTGATCCCGGTCACAGCACTGTCTCCTCAGAGGTCTCTCAGGGGTGCGGGTTCGCACTTATCACGGTACGCCGTGTTTGACGCACGTGTTTCCGGTCAGTCTTCGCTCTCGCCCTGACGAGAGGCCGCCTCGGCAGCCTTCGCCGCCGCGCTGCCCGGACGCTTACGAGCCACCCAACCCTCGATATTCCGCTGCTGACCACGGGCCACGGCCAGCGAACCGGGCGGCACATCCTTCGTGATCACGGACCCGGCGGCGGTGTACGCGCCGTCCCCGACCGTGACAGGAGCCACAAACATGTTGTCCGAACCTGTCTTGCAGTGCGACCCGACGATGGTGTGATGCTTGCTCTCGCCGTCGTAGTTCACGAACACACTCGCGGCACCGATGTTCGTGTAGTCACCGATGGTCGCGTCACCGACGTACGAGAGGTGCGGGACCTTCGTCCCCTCCCCGATGGAGGAGTTCTTCGTCTCGACGAACGTACCGATCTTGCCCTTCACGCCCAGGCGGGTGCCCGGCCGGAGATACGCGTACGGCCCCACGGACGCGTTCGGACCGATCAGCGAGCTGTAGGAGACCGTGTTGTCGATCCGGGCGCCGGCACCCACGGTCGTGTCCGTGAGACGGCTGTTCGGACCCACCTCCGCGCCCTCACCGAGATGCGTGGCGCCGTGCAGCTGCGTCCCCGGGTGGACGGTCACGTCCTGCTCGAACGTCACCGTGACGTCCACCCAGGTCGTCGCCGGGTCGATCACGGTCACACCGGACAGCATGGCGGCGGTCAGGAGCCGGTCATTGAGAATGCGACGGGCCTCGGAGAGCTGGACCCGGTTGTTGATGCCGGCGATCTCACGGTGATCGGCGGCCACGGACGCGCCGACACGGTGACCGGACTCGCGAAGGATGCCGAGCACGTCGGTGAGGTACTCCTCGCCCTGGCTGTTGTCCGTCCGCACCTTCTTGAGCGCGTCCGCGAGCAGCGCGCCGTCGAAAGCGAACACACCGGAGTTGATCTCACGGATCGCCCGCTGGGCGTCGGAGGCGTCCTTGTGCTCCACGATCGCGGTCACGGCACCGGTCGTCCCGTCCCGCACGATCCGCCCGTACCCGGTCGCGTCCGGCACCTCGGCGGTCAGCACGGTCACCGCGTTCCCGTCCGCGTGGTGGGTCGCGGCGAGCGCGGAGAGCGTGGCGCCGGTCAGAAGGGGAGTGTCCCCGCAGACGACGACCACGGTCCCGTCGATGCCACCGCCGAGCTGCTCCAGGGCGATACGGACGGCGTGGCCGGTGCCGTTCTGCTCCTCCTGCACGGCGGTGCGTACGGCCGCGTCGACCTCGTTGAGGTGCGCGGTGACCTTCTCCCGGGCGTGCCCGACCACCACGACGAGGTTCTCGGGGTCCAACTCACGGGCCGCGGCCAGCACATGCCCGACGAGGCTGCGGCCGCAGATCTCGTGCAGGACCTTCGGTGTGGCCGACTTCATACGGGTGCCCTCACCCGCTGCGAGAACGACGACGGCTGCCGGGCGAATGGCGCTCACGGATGTGCCCTTCGGCTGTGGAGGAGGTGGGGACATCCGAAGGATACCGGGGTGTTTCTTGGGTGACATGAGAGTGGGCCCTGACCTTGCTAGGTCAGGACCCGAACTCGGGGTGCGTGTGCTGTGGGCTCCCGGAGAAGGATTCGAACCCTCATTCAACGGACCAAAACCGTTTGTCCTACCTTTAGACGATCCGGGATGGTTTGCTCGCTATGTCCGATTTTCTGGATCAGTTGCGAGCGCCGCCCCTACTATGCCGTACCAGGCGCCCTCCATGCGACGGTACAAGTCGGCGCTCTTGAGTACGTAGATGATCAGGCAGCCGCGATATGCCTCCTCGGTGTTCTTCCGGCTCGTCTTCGGGTTGTGCTTCTTGATGGTGGCCTTTTGGAGGGCGGAAGGCTCCACGCCTGCCAGTCCGGCCCAGAACTCTTCGGCGTCCTTCACGTTGGCCGACTCGTGGATGCTCACCCGGAAACGCAGGCGCTCGCGCTCCACGCCGAGTGTGTCGAGCCAGCGCAGGAAGAAGCTGATGACGTTCGGGTCGCTGTTGATGAAGTGCAGCCTCTCGCGGCGGCTATACGACTTGTCCTTGGCCCCTTCGGCCCAGTAGAGGGCCACTCCGGCTAGGAACACCTCCCGGTCGGACAGGTCCCCGACCGCTTGCTTGGCGACAGCCTTGACGTGCTGGCGTTCCTCCTCGCGGCGCTGCAGTGTGGCCTCCCAACCTCGCCTGGCGATAGCCGAAGCCTCCGCGGAATTGCGCTTGCGCTCCGGCTTCGGCAGATCCCGCACCCACAGCGAGATCGAGCTCTTCGAGCACCCCAGCTCCACCTGGATCTGGTCGTACGTCCACCCCTGGAGCCGTAGCTCCCTCGCCCTGTCCCTGAGGTCGTCCTTGGCGTTCGGGCGCTTCGTCCATTCAGGGGGCGGCTCGCCCTCCAGGAGGCGGTTGAGGATGTCGTTGTTGTCGACGTGCAGCGTGTCGCGGATCTGGCGTCGGCTGAGTCCCGCCCGCCGCAAGGCGACCGCCCGCTCCCGCAGCCCCTCGAAGTCCGCGTACTTGCCAGGTGCATGTGTCATACGCATACCGTCCGGCCGGAATGGGCGGTTCCGGGGTCGAACAATCACGGTTCACCTGTTCGAGGGAAAGTGCCGGGTTTCGGTCGATGAAAGTCGCCGGAAAGGGTGAGGGTCGCGCCCGTAGGCTGGAGGCATGACCACGACGGGGGAAGAGACCACGCCGGCAAGGAGGGGGCCGCTGTGGTGGCCCAGGTGGCGTAGTGCCGTGTTCGACTGGAGCCTGGCCGCCGTGTCCGCCGTGGAGTGCGCGGTGGAGGGGGTGCCGTTCGCGCGGGACGCGGGGATTCCGGTGGCGGTGGGGGTCGTGTTCGGGTTGCTCGCCGGGTCCGTGCTGGTGGTGCGGAGGCAGTGGCCCATCGCTGTCGTGCTGGTCGCGATCGCGATCACGCCGGCCCAGATGGGGTTCCTGATGGGGATCGTCGGGCTGTACACGCTGGCCGCGTCGGAGATGCCCCGGCGGATCATCGGCTCGCTGGCGGGGATGCAGTTGGTGGGGACGTTGATCGTGACGTTCGTGCGGGTGCGGCAGAGCACGGATCAGGGGCGTCTGACCTTCGGGGACTGGTTCATCCCGTTCGCCGCCGTCGTGATGTCGCTGGGGTTGACCGCTCCGCCCGTGCTGCTGGGCCTGTACGTGGGGGCGCGGCGGCGGCTCATGGAGAGTCTGCGGGAGCGGGCGGACAGTCTCGAGCGGGAGTTGCAGTTGCTCGCGGAGCGGGCGGAGGAGCGGGCCGAGTGGGCGCGGGGCGAGGAGCGGACGCGCATCGCGCGGGAGATGCATGACGTGGTCGCGCATCGGGTGAGCCTGATGGTGGTGCATGCGGCGGCGCTCCAGGCCGTGGCGCGGAAGGATCCCGAGAAGGCGGTGCGGAATGCGGCGCTGGTGGGTGACATGGGGCGGCAGGCGTTGACCGAGTTGCGGGAGATGCTGGGGGTGCTGCGGAGTGGTGGTGTGCGGGAGCGGGCGGCGGTGCCGTTGGTGGCGGTGGGGGTGGCTGCGGCGGCTGCGGCTTCGCGGGCTGCGGAGGAGTCGGGGGAGGGGCCGTGTCTGGAGGAGTTGGAGGAGTTGATCGGGCAGTCGGCGGCTGCGGGGATGGTGGTGGATCTGTCGGTGGAGGGGGAGGTGCGGTCGTATGCGGGGGAGATCGAGCAGACGGCGTACCGGGTGGTGCAGGAGGCGTTGACGAATGTGCACAAGCATGCGGCGGGGGCGAAGACGCATGTGAGGTTGGCGCATCGGGTGGCGGAGATCGCGATGCAGGTGGAGAACGAGCCGCCGCCGGAGGTGGGTTCGGCGGGTTCGGCGGGGTTGCCGTCGGGGGGTAATGGGCTGGTGGGGATGAAGGAGCGGGTGGTGGCGTTGGGTGGGGTGTTCGTGTCGGGGCCGACGGAGGCGGGGGGTTTTCGGGTGTCGGCGGTGATTCCGGCGTCGTAGGGCCGTGGGGGGTTTATCCGGCCGTGAGGCGGACGGGTTCGATGCCGGAGACGAGGGCGGCCAGGGCTTGGTCGATGTCGGGGCCGAGGTACCAGTCGCCGGTGTGGTCGAGGGCGTAGGTGCGGCCTTCGGCGTCGATGGCGAGGAGGGAGTGGGTGTCGGTTTCGGTGCCGAGGGGGGCGACGTCGGTGTCGAGGGCGCGGCCGAGGTCGGCGAGGGTGCGGGCCATGTGGAGGCCGTGGAGGGGGTCGAGGTGGAAGGGGGTGGGGGCGACTTGGCGGCCGGGGCCGGTGGGGGTGATGGTGAGGCCGCCGAATTCGGCCCAGGCTTCGACGGCGGCGGGGAAGACGGCGTGGCGGTGGCCGGCGGGTGAGGTGTGGTCGCGGAGGGTGTCGGCCCAGATCTCGGCTTGTTTGATGTCCCAGCGTCCGGGTTGCCAGCCGGCGGTGCGCAGGGCGGCGTCGACGGGGACGGGGAAGCGGGTGGTGGAGGTGCGCTGGTCGGGGTGCATCGGCCTTCGTTCGTCGTGCGTCGTTCGTGTTCGTCGTGGGGTGGTGATGGTGGTGGGTGCGGCCGTCGGGTTATTCGGTCGCTTCCGGGTCGACGATGCGGACGCCGAAGTGGGCGCTGAGGGCGGTGCAGGCGCGGCAGGGTGTGGCGAAGCTGCCGTGGAGGGGGTCGCCGTCCTCGCGGATGCGGCGGGCGGTGAGTTTGGCTTGTTTGAGTGCTTTGCGGGCTTCGCCGTTGGTCATGGGTTTGCGGGCGGCGCGTCTGCTTCTGGCGGCGTCGGCGGCGGTGAGGTGGCGTGAGATGAGGAGTGCTTCGGCGCAGCGGCCGGTGAAGCGGTCGCGTTGGGCGCTGGTGAGGGTGTCGAGGAAGTCCTGGACGAGGTGGTGCAGGGGTGGGGGTTGGTCGCCGCGGGCGGCGGTGCTGGTGAGGGTGGCGCCGCGGACGGAGAGGGCGGCGGCGATGGTGGGCAGTATGCCGTCGCGGCGGTGACGGAGAGTGGGGGCGTGGGGGGTTTCGGTGGTGGACCAGCCGATGCGGGGGTCGCCGGTTGTGGCCGGTTGCGGCCCGTTGTGCTGCCCCGTTTGCAGTGCGTTCATGATCGTCATCCCCTCCCGAGCATGCCCTCGGACGTCACAGGGTGCCAAATGGCGTGGCGGGTGCGGAAGCTGGGGCGGTGCGACACGCCCGGGTTTGGGCGGTCCGTAAGGGTGGGGTGACGGCTGGTCACGGAAGTGGAGGGGCTGGGGAGGAGGCCCGGTGACCCGTGTCGTCGTACCGCATAGGCTGTCGGCACCGTGATGCGCGCGGTGGGTGCGTGTCGGAGATGTTGGAGACAGTCGATACGGGGCGTGGTGGTTCGGGTCCGGAAGCGGAACCGGTCGCTGCGGGTCGTACCAGAGTGCCGCAGGGGGCAACCGCCATGACGACGAGTCGGCTCGGGCAGCAAGCTGCGCCGCCGAACGCGGCCTATGCCGGGCAGAACGTTCACTTTCCGGATCCGGTGCGGGCCGCGCGGCATCCGAGGGGGGTGCGGGTGGACGAGCACGGTTACCCGGACTTCTCGCCGTATGCGCGGGCGGCGGCGGAGATCGCCGAGCCGCCGGAGGGTTTCGGTGTCGACGAGTTGCGGTTGACGGACTATGTGTCGGCGAACGCGGCGTTGGCGGCTTCGGGGCATGAGTTGTGGGACACGGTGCCGGCGGTGGCGACTCCGCATGGCTGGACGTGGCATCACGTGGTGGGTTCGCGGCGGCTGGAGTTGGTTCCGGTCGAGGTGAAGGCGTTGTTGAGGCATCACGGTGGTCTGGCGACGGCGGTGGTGGATCAGTCGAAGCGGGGGACGCGGCCGTTGCAGGAGACGCGTCCGGCGCATTTCGGGCTGCCGAAGTCGGGTGGTGCGGTGACGGAGTCGCAGGTGCAGGGGGTGGAGGAGGATCTGGGGTATCGGTTGCCGGGGCCGTACCGGTCGTTTCTGAAGGCGGCCGGTGGGTGTGCGCCGGTGGGTGCGGCGCTGGACGCGGAGTTGGGGCTGCTGGTGGACCAGCCGTTTTTCACGGTGCGGGACGAGGCGGCGGTGAATGACCTCGTGTATGTCAACAAGTGTCTGCGGGACCATCTGACGAAGGACTTCCTGGGTGTCGGGTTCGTGCAGGGTGGGCTGCTGGCGGTGAAGGTGCGCGGCGAGCGGGTCGGTTCGGTGTGGTTCTGCGCGTACGACGATGTGCGGGACGTGGATCCTTCGTGGTCGCCGGCGGAGCGTACGCAGCGGTTGCTGCTGCCGTGCGGTGAGGACTTCGACGTGTTCCTGTCCCGGCTGGCCGGTAATCCGCCGGAGTTGGAGACGGTGGCGAATCTGATGGTGGACGGCGGGTTCGCGCGTGCGGTGTCCGTGGCGTCCGTCGGTGCGGGGGAGTGAGCTGGCGATGGTGACGTTCGCGCAGGCGCAGGAGCGCGCGGAAGAGTGGATCAACGGGGACGTTCCGGCGTACCAGCATCGTGAGGTGCGGGTGCGGGAGTTCGAGCTCGGGTTCGTGGTGTGGGCGGAGGACCGTGCGGAGGGGCCTCGGTCGGACGGGGGTGCGCAGCGGCTGGTGATCGCCCGGGACAGCGGGGAGGCCACGTTGTGGCCCGCGTTGCCGGTGGGTGAGGTGATCCGGCGTTACGAGGAGGAGTACGGCCGTCCGGCCGAGCCGCAGGACGCGGTGCCGGCGCCCGCGGCTCGGGTGGATCTGAATCAGACGTCGTTCTTGTTGACGCCGCCGGAGTGGTTGCAGGAGGCGGCGGACAAGTTGGGGGTCGGGGAGAGGCCGGGTGCCGGGGCGGGGTCCGGGTCCGGGGCTGATGCCGGTTCGGGGTCTGGTGCGGGATCCGGTGTGGGTGCCGGTGCCGGTGCCGGTGCCGGTGCCGGTGCGTCGGTGGGCGCCGGTGGAGGCGTGTCGCCCGATCCCGCGCTTCCTCGGACGCAGGCCGGTGTTGCGGGGAGCGGGCTGCCCCAGACGCAGGCCGGGGTGCCGACGGGGCCCGGGGCCGGTGTGCCCGGGGGCCCGGTCGCGGCGGTGCCTGCCGGGGCCACGCCCTGGACGGGGACGGACACCAACGGCGACTCCGGGGACGACCGTTCCGTACCGCTGCCCGCGACGGTCTTCGCGCCGCCGCTGAGCGGTTCCGACGAACCCGCGCCGCCGCCGGCCGGGTTGCCGGACGCCAAGACCGCGCTGATGAAGGGCGGCAGCCAGCTCCCGCCGACGGCGGTGGCCCCGGCGATGGACGAGTCGTCCGCGGCCGCCGCGGCGAGCGCGGCCGGTGCCGGGGGCGCGCCGGGGAACACGCCGGTTCCGCCGCCGCAGGGGCCGGCCGGGGCTTCGTACGGGTATCCGCAGGGGCCGGGTGGTCCCGTCGCGGGGCAGGGGGCTCCTCCTCCGCCGCCGCAGGGGGCGCCGTCGTACGGTTCTTCGCAGGCGGCCGGTGCCGCCGCGGGTGGGCCGGGGACTCCGCCTCCTGCGGGGGGTCCGCAGGGTGTGCCGCCGGCCGGGCCTCCCGGGGCCTCCTACGGGTATCCGCAGGGGCCGGGTGCGCCGGGGCGGCCGCTCGCGCCGAACGCCGGTGACATCGCCGACGCCGCGACCAGCAAGGCTGCGCCGCCGCCGCGCCGGGCGCGCGGTGGGGCGACGCCGCCGCCTCCGCCGTCCGCGCCGGGAGCCCCGGGAGCGCCGGGTGCCCGGCCGGGCGCCACGCCTCCGCCGCCCGGGCCGGGTGCGCCCGGTGCCGGGGCGGGTGGCTATGTGCCTACGCAGCTGGTGTCGGCCCTGGGGCCGGACGGACCGGCGGGTCCTGGGGGGCCGGCGGGTCCGGGTGGCGCCGGTGCGCCTGGGGGCGCGCCGCAGGCTCCGGGCGTCCCGGGGGTGCCGAACACGCCCGCTGGGCCCACCCCGCCGGGTGTGCCGAACACGCCGGGCGGTGCGCCTCCCGGTGGGGTTCACCATGCCGCGACGATGTTTGCCGACCCCGGGCGGATGGGGCCGGGCGGGCCTGGTGGGACCGGGGGCGCACCGCAGCCTCCCGGCGCTCCCGGTGCCCCAGGTGTGCCTGGTGCACCTCACGCTCCTGGTGCCCCCGGCACGCCGCAGGTTCCGGGTGCGCCGCAGGTCCCGGGCGCCCCGGGTGTGTCCGGTGCTCCGGGGGGCGCCCCGGGTGCCGCTCACCATGCGCAGACCGTGCTGGCCGGGCCCGCTGTGGGCGGCCCCGGCGCACCTCCGCCGCCGCCCGCTCCCGGAGTGCCCGGCGCGCCCGGTGCGCCTGGCGTACCCGGTGCTCCCGGTGCGGCCCCCGGTGCTCCCGGGATGGCTCCGGGGGTGGCCCCGGGCGGTCCTCAGGGCATGCCGCCGGGTGCGATGCCGCCGCCGGGTGTGCCCGTGGGTGGGCAGCCGCTGGCGTACGGGTATCCGCAGCAGCCCCCGGGGCAGCCGACGGTCGGTCCCGGCTACCAGGCCGTGCTGCGCTACCGGGCGCAGGACGGGTCGGAGCAGCAGGTGATCCGGCGTTCGGCGCCGGGCACCCCGCACCCGGAGTGGCAGATCTTCCACGAGCTGCGGGCGATGAACGTGCCGCCGGACCAGGTGCTGGAGCTGCACACCGAGCTGGAGTCGTGCGAGCTGCCGGGTGCGTACTGCGCGCGGATGATCCGGGAGCAGTGGCCGCAGGCGCGGATCACGAGCATCGCGCCGTACGGCACGGATCACGCGAGCCGGCAGCAGGGTATGCAGCAGTTGCTGGCGCACCAGGGCGAGTTGCACCAGGTGGCCGACGGTCCCGCGCGGCCCGCGCCGGTGCGGGCGCCGTTGCCGCCGGTGCAGCCGGTCCCGCCGATTCCCCCGGAGGCGATCGCGCAGGAGCTGGGTGCGGCGTTCGGGCCGGGCGTCTTCCGGTTCGAGCAGGCCGCGGTGGCGCGGCAGGGTGTGCCGCCGGTTGTGGCGCACACGCTGGTCGCGGCGGGTCTGCCGATGGACATGGGGCCGTTCTTCTGGGCGCAGGCCCAGCCGGGGCGGCCGGTGCCGACGCTGGCGGAGCTGGCGGCGGAGCGGGGTGTGCAGCCGGCGCCGGACGCGGGCTCGTACCTCGTCATGGGCAGTGACTTCGGCAAGGCGATCTGTGTGCAGTACGGCACGGCGAACATCGTCGCGGTGCCGGTGGAGGCGGGGCCGGGCGGTGGGTCGGTGCCGCCGCAGTTCGTGAACACGGGGCTGCCGGAGTTCGCGCGGTGCCTCGCGCTGCTGGGGCGGATGTGGCGGCTGCGGTTCGGTCTGAACCAGGAGCAGGCGGGTCGCTGGACCGTCGACTTCCAGGCCCAGTTGGCCTCGCTGGACCCGGCGGCGCTGGGTTCGCCGGAGAGCTGGTGGTCGGTGCTGCTGGAGCAGATGTGGGACGGGCTGCTGTGAGGCGTACGCCCCGCTGACACCCGGTGTGTCGAGGGCCGGGCCGGTCGTGTGACCGGTCCGGCCCTTTTTTCGTACCGCAGGGCCCGCGCGGCGATTTGCCTGCCCCCTGTGCCCGGAGTGTCGCGTTATGAACCCTTAAGCCCGATACATCAAGATATGCGGGAAATCATCATTTCGCGTCCGTCTGGTGGAGAGGGGCTGCAGCATGAGCAGCGCACGTGCGTCATCGCCCGGGTTCGTGACCGTTCTCGGGCGCGGCTACCGGCCCAAAGAAGTCGACACGTTCATTGCCGCGCTCTCCTCCGAACGCGACGCCGCCTGGGACCGGGTCACCCGGCTCACGGTGCTCGCCAAGGAGATGGTGGTGGAGGCCAAGCGGTTGCGCGAGGCCGTCACGGAGATCCGGCCGCAGACGTACAACACCCTCGGGGAGCGCGCACGGCGCGCCTTCGAGCTCGTACAGGAAGAGGCGACGGAGATGCGCGAGCGCGCTCGGCGCGAGGCGCAGGAGGAGGTCGCACAGGCCGAGTCGCACGCTGCCGCCCTGCGTGAGTCGGCGCAGGAACAGGCGGAGGCCACGCGTACGGACGCCAAGGAGTACGCCCACAAGCGGCTGCTCGCCGCGCGTGCCGAGGCGCAGGCGATCCGGGTCACCGCCCGGCGCAAGGTGAAGGAGTTCCGCGGTGACGAGCTCACGGCGCTGCGCGACGTGCGGTCGCGCACCGCCGGCATGATCGTCGACCCGAAGAAGGTGCATGCCGAGCTGTGGGCCGCGGCGGAGCGTGAAGCGGCCGAGCGGATCGCCGAGTTCGAGGCGAACCACGAACGCGCGGTGGCGCACGCCGAGGAGGCCGTGGTCCAGGCGCAGCGGGAGCTCGCCGAGGCCGAGGAGATGAACCGGCGGCGGGAGGAGGAGGCACGCGCGCGTGCCGCCCAGATCCTCGCCGAGGCCCGCCTCCGGGAGGACCGTATCTCCCAGGAGACGGAACGGGTGCTGCGCGAGCACAGCGAACGCTCGGACGAGGTGCGGGCGCACATGGACCAGGTGCAGGAGAGCCTGCAGGCGCTCACGGGGCGCCCGGCGGCGGAGTGACCGCCGACCCCCGTCGCCCGTCGCCCGGCAGAGCGGCCGCCGGCGCCCGTTGCCCGCCGTACGGCGGAGGGGCGTCGGCGGCCGTCGCCTGTCGCACGGGGAACCGCCGGCGCTGCCCGTTGCCCGCGGTGGGGCGAACGGCTGGGCGAAGTGGCCGTCAGTTCCCCTTCCGTGTCGCCCCTGCCAGGATCCATCCCTCCACGGCCTCGTACTGGTGGCGTTGTTCTTCGGCGCCGCGGCGGCCCGAGGCGAGGGTGCCCAGCCAGCCGAAGGCGAAGCCGAGGGGGACGGTGAGGATGCCGGTGGTGGTGAAGGGGAACCAGTTGAAGTCGGCCTCGGGGAAGGCGGCGACGGGCGAGCCGGAGACCAGGTTCGTGCCCGGCATGAGGAGCAGGACGGACAGGGTGCCGCCGATGAGGGTGCACAGCAGGCCCGTCCGGGTGTAGCGGCGCCAGAAGAGGCTGTAGACGAGGGCGGGGGCCAGGGCCGAGGCGCCCAGGCAGAAGGAGAGCGTGACCAGGGGCTGCAGGCTGCGGTGCTGGACCTGGGTGGCCAGCAGGATCGTCGGCACGCCGACGGCCAGCGCGGACAGGCGGGCCAGGAGCATCTCGCGGCGCGGGGACGTCTCACGCGCGCGTGCGGCGAAGACGTCGTGGGCGAGGGAGTTGGCGCAGGCGAGGATCATGCCGGCGACCGAGGCGAGGACGGTCAGGAAGATCGCCGTGGTGACGGTCGTGAACAGCAGGGTCTCCGCCAGGGAGACGTCCGCGCCGAAGGCGGCCCGCGAGCCCAGCAGATAGGCGGTGTTGCCCTGAGGGTCCGCCTGGGCGATCACCGCGCGGCCGATCAGAGCCGTGGCACCGAACCCGACGACTGTGATGACCAGCACGAACACGGCCACGCAGGACACCGCCCAGGACAGTGAGCGGCGTACCTGGCGGGCGCTGGAGGCGGTGTACATGCGCATGGTGATGTGCGGCAGGCAGGCGCCGCCCAGCACCACCGACAGCTGGGACGTGATCATGTCGAGGCGGGGGTACGGTCCGCCGGCGAACTCCAGGCCGGAGCTCAGGAAGGCGTCGCCGACGCCGCTGCCCTCGGCGGCCGCGTCGAACAGGGCGCCCGGGTTCCAGTCGAAGCGGCCGAGGACGACGAGCGCGACGGCGGCTCCTGAGCCGAGCAGCGTCACGATCTTCAGGATCTGGATGAGGGCGGTGCCCTTCATGCCGCCGATCGCCGCGTAGCTGATCATCAGGGCGCCCATGATCACGATGCAGCCGGTCTTCACGGCGTCGCCGGAGAAGCCGAGGATGAACGCGAGGAGCTGTCCGGTGCCCGCGAGCTGCACCAGCATCATCGGCAGCAGCGCGGCGAGGGTGACGGCGCAGGCGGTGATCCGTACGGCGCGGCCGGGCATCCGGCGGGCCAGGGCGTCGCCCATGGTGAACCGGCCCGCGTTGCGCAGGGGTTCGGCCAGCAGGAACATCAGCAGCATGAGCGACAGGGCCGTGCTGAGGGCGAGGACGACACCGTCGTAGCCGCACAGGGCGATGACTCCGCCGGTGCCGAGGACGGTGGCCGCGGAGATGTAGTCGCCGGCGATGGCCAGGCCGTTGCGCAGCGGGGACAGGGAGCGGTAGCCGGTGTAGAACTCGTCGAGGTCGTCGCGGTCGGGGCCGGTCATCACGCACAGCAGCAGGGTGACGGTGGCGACGGCGGTGAAGGCGACGAGGGACATGGTCTGTGCGTCGCCGTTGAACTCGGTGAGGGAGGCGGCGCTTTCGATGCTCATCGGGTGGCACCCCGCCTCGCGTCGACCTCCGACTGACGGCGGATGCGGTCCGCGATCGGGTCGACCCGGCGCCGGGCCGTCTGCTCGTAGACGGCGACGGCCACTCCGGTGACGGGGAGCTGGAGCAGGGCGAGGAGCAGCCCCGCGGGCAGTCCGGTGGTGACGTCGGCCGTCATCAGGGACGGCGCGAACGCGGACAGGACCAGGAACACGACGAAGTAGCCGAGCGCGGTGAGCGTGGCCACGCGGCGCTGGCGGCGGTAGGCGCCGCGCAGGATCCGCAGGTCGCTGTGGTGCCCCAGGGGGGCGTGGTCGGGGCGCCGCCGCGGTGGGGCGGGCGGCGCGGTCGGCGGCTGCCACGGGTACGTCGGATGCGACGCGGGTGGCGGCTGGTACGGGTAAGGACGTGACGGGTCGTGGGACATCCCGCTCCTTGCGTGGCTCGGGTCCGTGGCGGCGGACCGCAGGGAGGTGGGGGGTGCGAGCCACGCACGTTACTCGGGAGTACGGCGAACGCGAAGCCTTTTCACCAAACTGGTCGGTCGGTATGCGCTTACTGTGCGATGTGCTGCCTGACCTGCGGTGTTACCCGCGTTAACCCCGCTCCTCCACCGGCAGTCGCTCGCCCTGGTCCCCCAGGACCGGGAACCGCCGCGGCGCCACGCACAGCAGCACCAGGAAGGCGAGCGCGGCGGCGCAGGCGGCGCCCAGATACACGGCGTGCACGGCGCTCGCGACAGCGTGCCGGACGGACTCGGGCGCCGTACCGGCGTCGAGTGCGCGGGTGACGGAGTCCAGGTCGCCCGCGCCGCCCAGGCGCGCGGCCAGCACCCCGTTGGCGACCGCGCCGAACACCGACGCCCCGATCGTCTGCCCGGTCTGCCGGCAGAACAGCACGGACGCGGTCGTCGTGCCGCGCTCCGACCAGCCGACCGTCGACTGCACCCCCACGATCAGCGGCAGCTGGAACAGGCCCAGCGCCGCCCCGAGCAGCAGCATCAGCAGCGTCGGCTGCCAGGCCGCGCCCGGATACGGCAGGAACGGGAACGCCAGCAGGATCAGCGCCCCCGCGCCGATGCCGAGCAGCGCGGTGTCGCGGAAGCCGATGCGCCGGTAGACGTGCTGGCTGAGGGCGGCGGACAGCGGCCAGCTCAGCGTCCACACGGAGAGGACGAAACCGGCGGCCACCGGGCCCAGGCCCAGCACCGACTGGGCGTACGTCGGCAGGAACACCGACGGCGCCACCATCAGCAGACCCAGAGCGCCCAGCGCCAGGTTGACCGCCGCGATCGTACGGCGCCGCCACACCCAGCCGGGGATGATCGGCTCCGCCGCCCGGCGTTCGACGGCGACGACGAGCCCGGCCAGCGCCAGCCCCGTACCGAACAGGCCGAGCGACGGCCCCGACAGCCACGGCCAGGCCACTCCGCCCTGCACCAGCGCGGTCAGCAGCACCCCGCCGCACGCGAACACGGCCAGCGCACCCGCCCAGTCCACACGCGCGCGTGGGGACGATTCGGGTCCCGCCTCCCGGTGCGTACGCGCGCGTGGCGACGATTCGGGTCCCGCCTCCCGGTGCGTACGCGCGCGTGGCGACGATTCGGGTCCCACCTCCCGGTGCGTACGCGCGCGTGGCGACGATTCGGGTCCCACCTCCCGGTCCGTACGCGCGCGTGGCGACGATTCCGGTCGGGTCTCCCTGTGCGGTTCGTGCAGATGACGGACGATCAGCCACAACGCCACCGCGCCGATGGGTAGATTGACAAGGAAGATCCAGCGCCAGTCCGCGTACGCCGCGAGCACCCCGCCCAGGCCGGGGCCCGCGACCGCCGACACCGCCCACACCGTGGACAGCTTCGACTGGATCTTCGGCCGCTCCTTCAGCGGATACAGATCGGCGGCCAGCGTCTGCACCGTGCCCTGCAGTGCCCCGCCGCCCAAGCCCTGCACGACACGGAACGCGATCAGCGCCCCCATGTTCCAGGCGAGCGCGCACAGCAGTGAGCCGAGCAGGAACAGCGAGGCGCCGGCCACCAGCACCGGCTTGCGCCCGAAGGTGTCGGAGAGCTTGCCGTAGACCGGCAGGGTGACCGTCACGGCGAGCAGATAGCCGGAGAACAGCCAGGAGAACACCGCGAACCCGCCCAGATCGCCGACGATCTGCGGTACGGCCGTGGAGACGACGGTGGAGTCGAGGGCCGCCAGCGCCATGGAGAGCATCAGCGCGGCCACGACCGCGCCCCGCTTCCCCGTCCCGGTGTCCCGCGCGGCCCTGGTCCCGGTCCCGGTCGACGCGGGTCTCGCTTCCTCCACCGGATGCCCCTCCCCTTGCGTTCCCGTGCCCCTTGCACCTATCTGCCGGGGACAGCTTCCCACTTGGTCCGCGCGCAAGGGGCGGCCTTGACCTTCACGCGACGTGAGGGTGGAGCCTGGCCTGGCCGGAGGGTGGAGTCGACCCCGAGAGTCGCTCCACCCGGCGGTGGAGTGCCCCTAGGGGTACCTCCGTACTACGTCTTGGGGAGGGTTCGTACCGGCGGAGGACGAGACGGGCCCGGGTGGCTTCTTAACCTGGCTTTACGCCGTTGGGGGTGGCCAGCCCCAGCAGCGGAGGGTGGGGTTAACCCCCCGAGAAGACGGGTCCCGGCACCAGCGCGCCGGACCCTCTCCCGACGCCAGACTCTTCGACGTAGCGCTCCTCCCCACTCATCCACCGCGGCGGAGCGCGACCCACTCACTTCCGACATAGGAGACTTACCGTGACTTCGGCTGTGACCATTCCCAGGCACGGGGGCACTGGAGGGCGTACGGCCGTCGCCGCACGGGCGCGGCAGGTCGTCAAGGCCTACGGCTCGGGCGAGACCCGGGTCGTCGCGCTCGACCACGTCGACGTGGACATCGCCCGCGGCCAGTTCACCGCGATCATGGGCCCTTCGGGGTCCGGCAAGTCCACGCTGATGCACTGCCTCGCCGGTCTCGACACGGTGACGAGCGGTCAGATCTACCTGGACGAGACCGAGATCACCGGCCTGAAGGACAAGAAGCTCACCCAGCTGCGCCGGGACCGGATCGGGTTCATCTTCCAGGCGTTCAACCTGCTGCCGACGCTGAACGCGATCGAGAACATCACGCTGCCCATGGACATCGCGGGCCGCAAGCCCGACAAGGCGTGGCTGGACCGGGTCGTGGAGACCGTTGGCCTCGCGGGCCGGCTCAAGCACCGCCCGACCCAGCTCTCCGGCGGCCAGCAGCAGCGCGTCGCCGTGGCCCGCGCCCTGGCGGCCCGGCCCGAGATCATCTTCGGTGACGAGCCGACCGGAAACCTCGACTCACGCGCGGGTGCCGAGGTCCTGGGCTTCCTGCGCCGCTCGGTGGACGAACTGGGCCAGACGATCGTGATGGTCACGCACGACCCGGTGGCGGCCTCGTACGCGGACCGGGTGCTGTACCTCGCCGACGGCCGGATCGTCGACGAGATGTTCAAGCCGACCGCGGACACCGTCCTGGACCGCATGAAGGACTTCGACGCGCGGGGGCGTACGTCATGACCGTCATGAAGACCTCGATGCGCAACTTCTTCGCGCACAAGGGACGCATGGCCCTCTCGGCCGTCGCGGTCCTGCTGTCGGTGGCGTTCGTGTGCGGCACGCTCGTGTTCACCGACACCATGAACACCACCTTCGACAAGCTGTTCGCCGCCACCTCCTCCGACGTCACGGTGAGCGCGAGGGGCGCCTCGGACACCGGTGAGACGACCTCCGGGAACGGCAAGCCGCCGGTCATGCCGGCCTCCGTGCTCGGCAAGGTGCGCGAGGCGCGGGGCGTGAAGTCGGCGGAGGGGACCGTCTTCTCGACCTCCGTGACCGTCGTCGACGCCGACAAGGACAACCTCTCCCCGTCCAGCGGCGCGCCGACGATCGTCGGCAACTGGAACGCCAACGACGCCCGCACCATGAAGATCACCTCCGGTGCGGCGCCGAAGGGCTCCGGCCAGGTCATGGTGGACGCGGACACCGCCGACAAGCACCACCTGAGGCTCGGCGACGAGATCGGCGTGATCACCGCGGTCGGCACGCACACCGCGAAGATCTCCGGCATCGCCACCTTCACCGTCACCAACCCCGGCGCGGCGATCTTCTACCTCGACACGAGGACGGCCCAGCAGACCCTGGTCGGCGAGTCGAACGTCTACACGAACGTCAACGTCACGGCGGCCGCCGGGGTGAGCGACGAGCAGCTGAAGAAGAACGTGACGGCGCAGCTCGGCGCCGGCGGCTACCAGGTGCAGACGGCGAAGGAGACGGCCGACGCCAACCGGCAGGACGTCGGCGGCTTCCTGAACGTGATGAAGTACGCGATGCTCGGCTTCGCCGGGATCGCCTTCCTCGTCGGCATCTTCCTGATCATCAACACCTTCTCGATGCTGGTCGCCCAGCGCACCCGCGAGATCGGCCTGATGCGTGCCATCGGTTCGTCCCGCAAGCAGGTCAACCGCTCGGTCCTGGCCGAGGCGCTGCTCCTGGGCGTGACCGGCTCCGTCCTCGGCGTCGGCGCGGGCGTCGGCCTCGCGGTCGGCCTGATGAAGCTCATGGGCATGACCGGCATGAACCTGTCCACCGACGATCTGACGGTGGCCTGGACGACGCCGGTGATCGGCATGGTCCTCGGCGTCGTCGTCACCGTCCTGGCGGCCTACCTGCCCGCCCGCCGCGCCGGCAAGGTCTCCCCGATGGCCGCCCTGCGCGACGCGGGCGCCCCGGCCGACGCCAAGGCGGGTGCCGTGCGCGCCGTACTGGGTCTGCTGCTGACCGCCGGCGGTGGCTACGGTCTCTACCTCGCGTCCACCGCCGACAAGGCGAGCGAGGGCTCGCTGTGGCTGGGCCTCGGCGTGGTGCTGAGCCTCATCGGCTTCGTCGTCATCGGCCCGCTGCTGGCGGGCGCGGTCGTCCGGGTCCTGGGCGCGGTCCTGCTGCGGGCCTTCGGCCCCGTCGGCCGCATGGCGGAACGCAACGCCCTGCGCAACCCGCGCCGCACCGGCGCCACGGGCGCCGCCCTGATGATCGGCCTCGCGCTGGTCGCCTGTCTGTCGGTGGTCGGCTCGTCCATGGTCGCCTCCGCGACCGAGCAGCTCGACAAGACCGTCGGCACCGACTTCATCATCCAGAGCGACAACGGCGCGCTGATCACCCCGCAGGCCGTGCGGGCCGTGAAGTCCACGCCGGGCCTGGAGCGGGTCACCGAGTACAAGTGGACCAAGGCCGACTTCACCACTCCCGACGGCAAGACGCTCGACGACACCGCGATCACCGCGGCCGACCCGAGCTACGCGACGGACCTGCGCACCGAGACGGTCGCCGGCAAGCTCGCGGACGCCTACCGGCCCGACTCGATGTCCGTCCACGAGACGTTCGCGAAGGACCACGGGATCCACCTCGGTTCCAAGGTCTCCGTGGCCTTCGAGGACGGCTCGACCGCCCGGCTGACGGTCCGCGCCATCACCAGCAGCGACGTCGTCATCGACCAGGGCGCGATGTACACGTCCATCGACACGCTGAAGAAGTACGTCCCGGCCGGCAAACTCCCGCTCGACCAGCTGGTCTTCGCCTCGGCGAAGGAGGGACAGCAGGACGCGGCGTACAAGTCGCTCAAGTCCGCGCTGCACGACTACCCGCAGTACACCGTCCGCGACCAGACCGACTACAAGCAGGCCCTGAAGGACCAGATCGGCCAGCTCCTCAACCTGATCTACGGCCTCCTGGCGCTGGCGATCGTGGTGGCGGTGCTGGGCGTGGTGAACACCCTGGCCCTGTCGGTGGTGGAACGCACCCGCGAGATCGGCCTGATGCGGGCCATCGGCCTCTCCCGCCGCCAGCTGCGCCGCATGATCCGCATGGAGTCGGTCGTCATCGCCCTCTTCGGCGCCCTCCTCGGCCTCGGACTGGGCATGGGCTGGGGCGCCACCGCCCAACAGCTCCTCGCCCTCGAGGGCCTCAACGTCCTCGACATCCCCTGGCCGACCATCACCGGCGTCTTCATCGCCTCGGCCTTCGTGGGCCTCTTCGCGGCCCTCATTCCCGCCTTCCGTGCCGGCCGCATGAACGTCCTCAACGCCATAGCGACCGACTGATCCTTCCCGAGGGGAACGGGGGACCACGGCCCGGCGCCGAGAAGCCACGGGGGGCTTCTCGGCGCCGATCCGTGGGGTCACGTGTTCCGGTCCGCGCTCGGCAGGGGTGTCTCATGGGCCCCGGGGTTATCCACAGCCCCCGGCGAACGGCGGCGCCCCGTCGTACTCTGGACACCCCCGGCCCGTGACACGCGTCGGGCCCTTCGCGTTGCCCACCCGGACCGGGTACACGCGTACCCCCGAAGCCCCGACCCCTCGGACGGAAAGCCCCTCCATGAGCCTGCACGGTCTGCTCGACGCCGTCGTCAAGGACACCGCCCTCGCGGAAGCGATCCCCGCGGCCGCAGACGGCAACCGCATGCACATCGACCTGGTCGGCCCCCCGGCGGCCCGCCCCTTCGCGATCGCCGCGCTGGCCCGCGAAACCGGTCGCCCGGTCCTCGCGGTCACGGCCACCGGCCGCGAGGCCGAGGACCTGGCAGCCGCCCTGCGCTCCCTGCTCCCCCCGGACGGCGTCGTCGAGTACCCCTCCTGGGAGACGCTCCCGCACGAGCGCCTCAGCCCCCGCAGCGACACCGTCGGCCGCCGCCTCGCCGTCCTGCGCCGCCTGTCCCACCCCCGCCCCGACGACCCCGAGACGGGCCCGGTCTCCGTCGTCGTGGCCCCCGTGCGCTCCGTCCTGCAGCCCCAGGTCAAGGGCCTCGGCGACCTGGAACCGGTGGCCCTGAGGACAGGCGAGCAGGCCGATCTCGACGAGACCGTCGAAGCCCTTGCGGCGGCCGCCTACGCGCGCGTGGAGCTCGTCGAGAAGCGCGGCGAGTTCGCCGTACGCGGCGGCATCCTGGACGTGTTCCCGCCCACCGAGGAACACCCCCTGCGCGTCGAGTTCTGGGGCGACGACGTCGAGGAGATCCGCTACTTCAAGGTCGCCGACCAGCGCTCGCTCGAAGTCGCCGAGCACGGCCTGTGGGCCCCGCCCTGCCGCGAACTCCTCCTCACGGACGACGTCCGCTCACGCGCGCGTGCCCTCGCCGAACAGCACCCGGAGCTCGGCGAGCTGCTCAACAAGATCGCCGAGGGGATCGCGGTCGAGGGCATGGAGTCCCTCGCGCCGGTCCTCGTCGACGACATGGAGCTGCTGATCGACGTACTGCCGAAGGGCGCGATGGCCGTCGTGTGCGACCCGGAGCGGGTACGCACGCGTGCCGCGGACCTCGTGGCCACGTCCCAGGAGTTCCTGCAGGCGTCCTGGGCGGCCACCGCCGGCGGCGGCGAGGCGCCCATCGACGTCGGCGCGGCCTCCCTGTGGTCCATCGCGGACGTCCGCGACCGCGCCCGCGAGCTGGACATGATGTGGTGGTCGGTGTCGCCGTTCGCCGCGGATCTGGAGCTGGAGGCCGACACCCTCCAGCTCGGCATGCGCGCGCCCGAGACCTACCGCGGCGACACCGCGAAGGCCCTCGCCGACACCAAGGGCTGGCTCGCCGACGGCTGGCGCGTCGTCTTCGTCACCGAGGCCCACGGCCCGGCGGCCCGTACGGTCGAGGTGCTCGGCGGCGAGGGCGTCGCCGCGCGCCTCGACGCCGACCTGGCCGAGCTGAGCCCCTCCCTCGTGCACGTGTCGTGCGGCTCGATCGACTACGGCTTCGTCGACCCGGCGCTGCGCCTCGCCGTCCTCACCGAGACCGACCTGTCGGGCCAGAAGGCGGCCGGCAAGGACGGCGCGCGCATGCCCGCGCGCCGCAGGAAGACCATCGACCCCCTCACCCTGGAGGCGGGCGACTACATCGTCCACGAGCAGCACGGCGTGGGCCGCTACATCGAGATGGTGCAGCGCACGGTCCAGGGCGCCACCCGCGAGTACCTGGTCGTCGAGTACGCCCCCGCCAAGCGCGGCCAGCCCGGCGACCGCCTGTACATCCCCACCGACCAGCTGGAGCAGATCACCAAGTACGTCGGCGGCGAGGCACCCACCCTGCACCGCCTCGGCGGGGCGGACTGGACGAAGACGAAGGCGCGCGCGAAGAAGGCCGTCAAGGAGATCGCCGCCGACCTGATCAAGCTGTACAGCGCGCGGATGGCGGCCCCCGGGCACGCCTTCGGCGCGGACACCCCGTGGCAGCGCGAGCTGGAGGACGCCTTCCCGTACGCGGAGACCCCCGACCAGCTGACCACCATCGCCGAGGTCAAGGACGACATGGAGAAGACGGTCCCCATGGACCGTCTGATCTGCGGCGACGTCGGCTACGGCAAGACGGAGATCGCGGTCCGTGCCGCCTTCAAGGCCGTCCAGGACGGCAAGCAGGTCGCCGTGCTCGTCCCGACGACGCTCCTCGTCCAGCAGCACTTCGGCACGTTCAGCGAGCGCTACGCGCAGTTCCCCGTGAACGTGCGGGCCCTGTCCCGCTTCCAGACCGACACGGAGGCCAAGGCCGTCCTGGAGGGCCTGCGCGAGGGCTCGGTGGACGTCGTCATCGGCACCCACCGTCTGTTCTCCTCGGAGACCAGGTTCAAGGACCTCGGTCTGGTCATCGTCGACGAGGAGCAGCGCTTCGGCGTCGAGCACAAGGAGCAGCTGAAGAAGCTCCGCGCGAACGTCGACGTGCTGACCATGTCCGCGACCCCGATCCCGCGCACGCTGGAGATGGCGGTCACCGGCATCCGCGAGATGTCGACGATCACCACCCCGCCGGAGGAGCGCCACCCGGTGCTCACCTTCGTCGGCCCGTACGAGGAGAAGCAGATCGGCGCCGCCATCCGCCGCGAACTGCTGCGCGAGGGCCAGGTCTTCTACATCCACAACCGGGTCGAGTCGATCGACCGCGCGGCCGCCCGTCTGCGCGAGTTCGTGCCCGAGGCGCGGATCGCCACCGCCCACGGCCAGATGTCGGAGTCGGCCCTCGAACAGGTCGTCGTCGACTTCTGGGAGAAGAAGTTCGACGTGCTGGTGTCCACGACCATCGTCGAGTCCGGCATCGACATCTCCAACGCCAACACCCTGATCGTGGAGCGCGGCGACACCTTCGGCCTGTCCCAGCTGCACCAGCTGCGCGGCCGGGTGGGACGCGGAAGGGAGCGCGGCTACGCCTACTTCCTGTACCCGCCGGAGAAGCCCCTGACGGAGACCGCCCACGAGCGTCTCGCCACGATCGCCCAGCACACCGAGATGGGCGCCGGCATGTACGTGGCGATGAAGGACCTGGAGATCCGCGGCGCGGGCAACCTGCTCGGCGGCGAGCAGTCGGGCCACATCGCGGGCGTCGGCTTCGACCTGTACGTCCGGATGGTCGGCGAGGCCGTCGCGGACTACCGGCGGCAGCTGGAGACCGGCGAGATCGAGGAGGAGCCGCCGCTCGAGGTCAAGATCGAGCTGCCCGTCGACGCGCACGTCCCGCACGACTACGCCCCCGGTGAGCGGCTGCGTCTCCAGGCCTACCGGGCCATCGCCTCCGCCAACTCGGAGGAGGACGTCAAGGCCGTACGCGAGGAACTCGTCGACCGCTACGGCAAGCTGCCCGAGCCGGTGGAGAACCTGCTGTTGGTGGCGGGCCTGCGCATGCTGGCACGCGCGTGCGGCGTCGGTGAGATCGTCCTGCAGGGCACCAACATCCGTTTCGCGCCGGTGGAGTTGAGGGAGTCGCAGGAGCTGCGCCTGAAGCGCCTGTACCCCGGCTCGGTCATCAAGCCGGCCGTCCACCAGGTCCTCGTACCCCGGCCGAAGACCGCGAAGGTCGGCGGCAAGCCGCTGGTCGGGCGGGAACTGCTGGGCTGGGTGGGGGAGTTCCTGGCGTCGGTGCTGGGGTCGTAGGAGGGCTTCCGTGTGCGCGCGGGCGGCTCAGCCGGAGGGGAACAGCGACATCGGCAGCCTGCGCAGCACCTCTTCCGGATCGTCGTCGCCGAGCAGGCCGTCGAGGTTGTGGTCGAGCAGGAGCGTGGCGAAGCCATGGGCCAGGGACCAGACGGCGATCCGGGTCAGCCGGGCGTCCGTGTCGTCGCCGGTGGGTGCGGGGGGCGTGGCGGCGGCGGTGGGTGCGGGGGGCGTGGCGGCGGCGATGGCGTCCGTGAGGGCGGTGCGGGACAGGGCCTGGGCCGTGGTCAGCTCCAGGTCGTCGGTGTGCAGTAGTCCGGGCGTGAACATCACCTGGAAGTGGGCCGGGTGCCGGCGGGCGAAGCGGACGTAGCGCACGCCCGCGTCCCGCAGGTCCGTCGCCCTGGCGAGCGCTTCGGCCAGCAGGCCGTGCCCCTCCGCCGCGATCGCCGTCAGCAGGCCGGTGCGGTCGCGGAAGTGGTGCGCGGGTGCGGCGTGCGAGACGCCGGCGCGGCGGGCGAGGTCGCGCAGGCTCAGGGCGGAGGGGCCGTCGGTGGCGATGACGTCGAGCGCGGCGGTGAGGATGGCGCGGCGCAGATCGCCGTGATGGTACGGGCTCATGGGACAGCAGACTACGACGAATCTAGCCATTGACAAGTTGGGGGCGCTTCGGGCAATCTTGTCGTTGTCAAGTTGTGGCGTATGCCGAACAGGACGAGGGGGAACGTCATGTCCGAGAACCAGGTGAGGGCCCAGGTGGAACCGGCCCGGGCCCGCGGGCTCTGGCACCTGCTGGAACCACTGCACGCGGTGCTGTACTACGCGCCGGAGGTCTTCGAGGAGGCCGCCGCGCTCGGCCTGTCCGCCGAGGACCGCTGGTCGAGCTACTTCCCGTTCCGCGCCGCACCCCTGGGCCCGGTCGGCAGCAAGGCGGTGACCTCCGCCTTCTACAGCTTCGCGCCCGGCATGGTCGCCCGGTATGTCGCAGAGGCTGCCTGAGCCAGGAGTCCCCTCCCCTTAAGGGAGGGGAGGATTCAATGTGGTGCGTGGGCCCCCACCCCCTCCCCTCCCCCTTGTGGTCTCTCCGGTGGTGACGGCGGGTGCAGCGTGCTACTGCCCCTCGGGCCGGTCGGGCCGTTCGCGGTCCATGCCGAGCGGGCCCTCGATCCTCTGCTGGGCGTCGTCGACCTGGCCCTCGTACTTGTTGCCCGTCCTCTCGTTGACCTTCCGCTCCGCGGTGTCGGACATGCCCTTGGCCTTGTCCTGTGCCGCCCGGCTGTGCCTGAACCTGTCGAAGATGCCCATCCAGAGCTCCTTCCGGAGGTGACTCAACACCGACGATATTCCCGAGATGTGAGGGATGCCCACTTGGGACCGTGGTGGTCTGGACCTCCCGGATGCCGCCACACGCCCCATCGGTACGGTGTGCACCAGCATCCGCCGGGGAAACCGCCCTGTGCGGGGTGGCAGCGGGCAGGCAAGGGGAGGGGCGCGCGAGATGCGTCTGAGGGGTGGGGCGGCGACCGCCGCCATGCTGATGTGCGCGATGGCCACCGCGACGGTGGCCGGCTGCACCGACCAGACCGGGCTCGGGTCCGGTTCGGGGTCCGGATCAGGGTCGGGGTCGGGATCGACGGCGAGCGGGGGAGCGGCGCTCGCGGCCGCCGAGTCGCTCACGGTGAAGGGGCGCGCGCCCAAGACCGGCTACGAGCGGGACGAGTTCGGCAGCGCGTGGGCGGACACGGACTCCAACGGCTGTGACACCCGCGACGACATACTCAAGCGGGATCTGGAGGAGGTGAGGTTCACCGGCGGCGACTGCAAGGTGTCCTACGGGGTGCTGGAGTCGGACCCGTACTCCGGCAAGGAGGTGACCTACCGGCGCGGCGCGAGCAAGGTCGACATAGACCATGTCGTCGCCCTCTCCGACGCCTGGCAGAAGGGCGCCAAGTACTGGGACGACAGCAAGCGGATAGCCCTCGCCAACGATCCCCTCAACCTCCTGGCGGTCGACGCGAGCACCAACCGTTCCAAGGGCGACGGCGACACGGCGACCTGGGTGCCGCCCAACAAGGCCTACCGGTGCGTGTATGTCGCGGCGCAGGTCGCGGTGAAGAAGAAGTACGGCCTGTGGGTCACGGCGGCGGAGAAGTCCGCGATGGAGCAGATCCTCTCCTCCTGCCCCGACCAGAAACTCCCCACGGGCGGCAACCCGACCAAGGCCCCGGAACGCTTCCACGCGAACTGAGCCCCACCGGGCCCGCGCCCCGGCCTCCGGCCGGCCTCCCCGCCCCGAAAACCCGTTCCTGCCTGCGTGTTTCCTCACCTACGGTGACCTCATGAAGTTCAAGGTCTCCTGTCTCGCCGATCGCCCCGAGATGCTCGGACCGGTGGAGGGCATGCCGGATACATGGGCGGAGTTCACGACCCAGGACGCCGTGGGCAACGCGCACTACCCGCGGATTCCCGTCGAGTTCCCCGAGTATGTGCTGTTCGCGCAGGACGAGCGGGGCGAGGTCGTCGCGCATGCCTACAGCGTGCCGTTCGTCCTGCGTGCCGAGGGGCGGGGCGAGTTGCCCGCCAGGGGCTGGGACCAGGTGCTCGTCTGGGCCTTCGCCGATCAGCGGCGCGGGGCGCGGCCGGACACGGTGAGCGCGATCTCGATCGTGGTCGCCCCGCACGCCCAGGGCCTGGGCCTGTCCGGGCTGATGCTCTCGGCGATGCGGGACAACGCCCGGGCGAAGGGGTTCGGCGAGGTCGTCGCCCCCGTCCGGCCGAACGCCAAGCACCGGGAACCGCACACCCCGATCGAGGAGTACGCCCATCGGGTGCGGGAGGACGGGCTGCCGTACGACCCGTGGCTGCGGGTGCACGTGCGGGCCGGGGCGAGCATCGAGCGCGTGGCGCCGGCGTCGATGACGGTGGCGGCCTCGCTGGCGGAGTGGCGCCGCTGGACCGGCCTGCCGTTCGACGCGCAGGGGGACATCGAGGTGCCCGGCGCGCTGGTGCCGGTGCGGTGCGAGCCGGACCGGGACTACGCGGTGTACGTCGAGCCGAATGTCTGGATGCGGCACCCGCTCTAACAGTGCCTGCTTCAACACTCCCCGCTGCAACAGTCCCCCACGTATGAACACTTGGTGCGGAGGGATCGATGAGTCGGTAAAGGAGTTCACAGGCGGCAAACGGGCGTGATTCAGCAAATCGGGCAGGTTCCGCAAGAGCCGGTCAAGCTCCGTGCAAGATCGGGCCGTGAATCTGTCCACAGGCTGTTCACAGTGGGCAGGATCGGCGAGCTTCTGTGTCGCTTTCCGATCGTTGACGGGGGTCCACGTCGTGCCGCACTTCCGGCTGCCCAGCCGTTCCCATCGTTTGCACCGTTCAAGACGGTCGATGGGCGCGTTCCGTTCCCGTCGGGTCCTGCGGGGTCTGTCCGCGCTGCTTCTCACGGCCCTCGCGGTGATGCTGACGACGGACCAGGCGGTGGCCGAAGGCCTGGAGCTCGGCGGCGTCGATCTGCCGGGCATGAGCCTGGCCTCGCTCGCGCACTGGTTCACCGACCCGCACTGGGGCAAGCTGCCGCACCAGCAGTCCGGTACCGCGGCCGGCCACCGCCACCAGGTGTCCGCCGCCGCGACCGCCGCCCACCGCGGCGCGGGCCACGCCCCCGGCAGGGCGAAGGGCGAGCTCCCCGCCTACCAGGCGCACCAGCCGGCCACCCCCAAGGGCCGCAGCGCCGGTGCCAGCGGCTACCACGCGGGGACCAGCAAGCGCAGCGCCACCAAGTCCACGCGCACGGAGACCGTCTACGACAACGCCGACGGGTCCGTCACCCGCCGCATCTCCCCGAACCCCGTCAACTACCAGGTGGGCAAGGGAAGATGGGCGCCCATCGACGTGGACGTACGGGCCGGCCCGGACGGGCGCTGGTACGAGAGGGCCAACTCCCTCGACGTCGACTTCGCCGCCAAGGCCACCGATCCCGCGCTCGCCTCCCTCGCGACCGACACGAAGCACCGCGTCGCCTACGCCCTGCGGGGCGCCGCCCCCGTCGAGGGCACCGCCGACGGCTCGACCGTCACGTACGACCAGGTCCTCCCCGGCACCGACCTGAAGGTCCGGCCCACCGCCACCGGTATGAAGGAGTCCGTCGTCCTCGACGACGCGGACGCGGGCAACACCTGGACCTTCCCCCTCACCCTCAAGGGCCTCACGCCCAGCCAGAAGACCAACGGCTGGATCGACCTCACCGACGCCTCCGGCAAGACCGTCGAGCGCATCCCCCCGGCGTACGCCTACGACTCCAAGGTGAACCCGCGCTCCGGTGACCCGGCCACCACCCACGCCGTCACCACCGAGCTGATCCAGGACGGCGACGGCTACGCCCTGCGCGTCACCCTCGACAGCGCCTGGCTGCACAGCGGCCACCGCGTCTTCCCCGTCACGGTCGACCCCACCGTCCAGGACGGCTGGACCACCACCTACGCCGAGTCCGGCACCGGCAACAACATCGACCACTCCTACGAGCAGACCATCAAGGTCGGCTCCTACGACTCCGGCACGCACTCGGCGAACAGCTTCGTCAACCACTGGGACACCGCCTGGGACGGCAGCAACGCCACCGTCACCGCCGCGACCCTGCACCTGTTCGACACCTGGGCCTCCACCTGCACGGCGGAACGTTTCGACGTCGCGCTCGTGACCAGCGCCTGGACCCCCGAGGGCGTCACCAGCTACCCCGGCCCCTCCAAGGGTTCGTCCATCGGCAACGCGACCCCCAGCGTGCCCAACGCCTGCGCCAACACCGCCGCGGACCGCACGGTCGGCGACTGGGTGAGCGTCTCCCTGTCCACCTCCGCGATCCAGGGCTGGTTCAGCGGCGCCACCGCCGACCACGGCCTCGCGGTCTACGCGTCGACGTCCGACGCCCTGCACTGGAAGCAGTTCGGCTCCTTCAACGACCCGGGCAAGGGCCCCTGGATCGAGGTCACCTACACCGGCAACACCGCCCCGCAGCTGTACGAGCAGTTCCCGGCGGACAACGCGGTCGTCGGCACCACCACCCCCGAGTTCACCGCCTGGGCCGGTGGCGCCAACTCCACCTCCGGCAGCGGCAACCAGTACCTGTTCCGGGTCTACGACTCCGCCGGCACCAAGGTCGCCGACTCGGGCCTGGTCTCCACCGGCGACTGGACCGTCCCCTCCGGCAAGCTCGCCTGGGGCAAGAGCTACAGCTGGACCGTGCAGGCGTACGACTCGGCCACCAACCTCTACTCACCGGCCGACCCGTACGAGATATCCCTCCAGGTCCCGCAGGCCGTCATCACCTCCGGGCTGTCCCAGAACAGCAGCGACCACGGCTTCGACGCGTCCATCGGCAACTACACCACCTCCGACACCGACGCCTCGATCTCCGTCGTCGGCCCGTCCCTGGACGTCGACCGCGACTACAACTCCCGCGACCCGCGCTGGACCGGCGCGTTCGGCGCGGGCTGGTCCAGCATCTTCGACGCGCGCGCCACCGAGCAGTACACGGCCTCCGGCGCCGTCTCGAACGTGCAGGTCACCTACCCCGACGGCTCCCAGGCGGGCTACGGCAAGAACAGCGACGGCACCTTCACCCCGGGCAACGGACGGTTCGCCACCTTCAAGTCGGTCACCGGCGGCTACACGCTCACCGACAAGGACGACACCCTCTACACCTTCACCCAGTCCCTGGGCTCCGGCGCCTACGGCCTGACCTCCGTCACCGACGCCAACGGCCGGGCGCTCACCCTCACCTGGACCGGCACCCCCGCCCACATCACCAAGATGACCTCGGCGGTCTCCGGCCGCTCCCTCAATCTGACCTGGTCCACCCCGTCCGGCGCGCTCGCCGCGCACGTGGCGACCGTCGTCACCGACCCGGTCACGGCGGGCGACACGAGCACCGTCCAGACCTGGACCTACGGCTACACCGGCGACCAGCTGACCAAGGTCTGCTCGCCGTTGTCGACGACGAAGTGCACGACGTACGGCTACACCACCGGCTCCGGCTACCAGAACGCGGCGCTCGACCTCGACCCGCACACCTTCTGGCCGCTGTCGGAGACCTCCGGCACCAGCGCCAAGGATGCGATCGTCGCCAACGAGGGCACCACGAACGCGACGTACGAGAACGTCACCCTCGGCCAGAGCGGCCCGCTGACCGGCTCCTCCGCGAAGGCGGCCAGCTTCAACGGCACCTCCTCGGACATCTCCCTGCCGAAGAACCTCGGCAACGACACCGACTCCGGCGCGATCTCGCTGTGGTTCAAGACGTCCGCCGGGCCCGGTGTCCTCTACTCCTACGCCTCCCAGCCCATCGGCTCGGGGCAGGCGGCCGGCTTCTACACGCCGTCCGTCTACGTCGGCACCGACGGCAAGCTGAACGCCGAGTTCTGGTACAGCGGCGGCATCAACCCGATCGTGTCCTCGGCGTCCGTCGCCGACGGCAAGTGGCACCACGTCGTGCTGTCCGCGGCCGGCAACTCCCAGACCCTCTACCTGGACAACGCCAAGGTCGGCTCCCGCACCGGCACCATCTCCATCAAGAGCGCGACCGCCTTCGGCAAGAACCAGTCCTTCAACTACCTCGGCACCGGCTTCCTCGGCGGCGACTGGCCCGACGAGCCGCACTCCTCGACCTCCGACGACACCGGCTACGCCACCTATTTCAACGGCTCCATCGCCGACGTCGGCTGGTACAGCCGCCCGCTCGTCGCCGCCGACGTCAGCGCGCTCTACACGTACGGCACGCACAGCGAGTCCCTGCTGACCTCCGTCAAGCGGCCGTCCGGCAAGACGTACGCGGCGATGACGTACGACACCAACTCCACCGTGCTGTCGCAGATGACGGACGAGAACGGTGGCACGTGGGTGCTGGGCACGCCGACCGTCACCGGGTCCAGTGACACCTACCGGGGCGCGGTCCTCGGCGGGGCGCCGAGCCAGTACTTCCGGCTCGGCGAGGCGGCGGGCGCGACCACGGCCGTGGACCAGGTGCGCGGCGGCAACGGCACCTACACCTCCGTCACCCTCGGCGCCTCCGGTCCGTTCAGCGACCAGAAGGCCGCCACCTTCGACGGCTCCACCTCGTACGTGGAGGTCCCGGCCGGCGGACTGCACTCCGGCAACGACCGCAGTGTCGAGCTGTGGTTCAAGACCGCCAACCAGGGCGTCCTGATCGGCGACCAGTCGGTGGCCCTCGCCGGCGCGAGCACTCCGTCGGGCAGCTGGACACCGGTGCTGTACGTCGGCAGCGACAACAAGCTGCACGGTCACTTCTGGTCCGGCAGCGGCTCGGGCTCCACGGCGTTCGGCTCCACCGGGACCGTCACCGACAACGCCTGGCACCAGGTCGTGCTCAGCGTGACCGGCTCCACCCAGACCCTCTACCTGGACGGCGTCCAGCAGGCCGCCTACAGCGGCGCCCCGAACGACCAGTCCAACAACCACCTCTACATCGGCGCCGGTTTCGCCAAGTCCTGGGTGAACTCGCCCGCCGACATCAGCTACTTCAAGGGCTCCATCGCCGAGGCCGCCTTCTACAAGACGGGGCTCACGGCCGCGGACGTCGAGCAGCACATGGAGGCCGCCAAGAACTCCACCGGCCTCCTCCCCGTGGAGACGGTGTCGGTCACCTCCCCGACCACCTCGACCCTGAAGTACACCTACGACGTCACCCAAGGGAACCGCGCCCTCACCGAGACCGACGGCCTTGGCAACAAGACCAGCTTCGGCTACGACTCGGCCGGTTTCGAACACACCGTGACCGATCCGAACGGTGCGGTGACCATCACCGGTCACGACGTGCGCGGCAACGTGGTCTCCTCCACGTCCTGCCAGGACCAGGCCGCCAACAAGTGCAACACCGAGTACTACTCGTACTACCCCGACGACACGACGGCCCAGCTCACCACCGCCGACCCGCGCAACGACCAGCTCCTCACCGAGCGGGACGGCAGGTCGTCGTCGGCGACCGACAACACCTACCTGACGTCGTACACGTACGACACGGCGGGCAACCAGACCGCCATCACCGGCCCGGCCGTCCCCGGATTCCCGAACGGCCGTACGACCACGACCGTCTACAGCGACGGGACCAGCACCTATCCCTCCGCGAACGGCGGGGTGGTGCCCAAGGGCCTGCCCGTGAAGACCGTCACGCCCGGCGGGTCCGTCAACCAGGTGTCGTACTTCACCAACGGTGACGTGGCGTCCACCACCGACGCCGTCGGCCTGGTCACCTCGTACACCTACGACGGCCTCGGCCAGGTCCTCACCGAGAAGGTCGTCTCCGACACCTACCCCAGTGGCCTGACCACCGCCTACACGTACGACGCCGCGGGCCAGGTCCTCGAGGAGCACGACCCGCAGCTCACCGATCGCGTCACCGGCGCCACCCACGCCGCCGTCACCACCTCGGTCTACGACGACGACGGCGACGTCACCTCGCAGACGGTGGCCGACGCGAGCGGCGGCGACCACGCACGCAGCCAGAACTGGACCTACGACGCCTACGACCGCGTCCTCACCGAGGCCGACGCCAACGCGGCCGAGAGCGCGTCCAACGGCAACACGACGACGTACACGTACGACACCTCCGGCAACAAGACCAAGGAGGTGACGACGGCCGGCACCGAGACCCGGTACACCTACGACGACAACGGCAACCTGCTCACGCAGGGCGTGATGTACACAGGCGACCCGGTGAACCCGCAGACGGCGGCGCTGCTCACCGAGTCCTCCCGGGCCTACGACCCGGCCGGGCGGCTCGCGTCCGTCACCGACGCGATGGGCAACACGACGGCGTACACGTACACCGACGACGGTCTGACCGCGACGGTGAAGCGCACCAGCGCCGACGGCAACAGCACCTACACGCTGGAGTCGGACCTCTACGACGCGGCCGGCAACCTCACCCAGTCGACCACCGACAACGGCGAGACGGTCACCAAGTACACGGTCGACGCGGCCTCCCGGACCACCTCCACCGAGCTCGACCCGACCGGTGTGGACCGGGTGACCACGGTGTCGTACACCCCGGACGACCAGGTCGCCTCCGAGAACGACCACGACTCCTCCGGCTACGACCGCACCACCACCAACACCTACGACGACATGGGCAACCTGCTCAGCGAGACGCTGTACGGGGACGCCTCGGGGCACCCGGCGGGCTGGTGGAAGCTGAACCAGACGTCCGGGAAGTCCGTCACCGACTCCTCCGGCACCGGCAACACCGCCACCGCCGGCTCGGGGGTCACCTGGGCGGACGACGCGGCCGAGTTCGCGGGGACCAGCACCGGCACCGGTGACGTCGTCGCCACCAACAGCCCGGTCCTGGACACGACCGCCTCCTACACGGTCTCCGCGTGGGTGAACCTCGCCGACACCTCCGCCTTCCGCACCTTCGTCGCGCAGGGCGGCACCAACCGCGCCTCCTTCTACCTGCAGTACAACAAGACCGCCAACGCCTTCCGCTTCCACGCGGCCAACGCCGACGTGGCCTCCCCGTCCTCCTTCGCCGACGCGCAGGCCTCCACGACCGCCCCGCTCAACACCTGGACCCACCTGGTCGGCGTGTTCGACGCGAGCAACGGCTCGATGAAGCTGTACGTCAACGGCGTCCAGGACGGCTCCGCCACCAACACCTCGCCGTGGACCGGCACCGGGCCGCTGTCCATCGGCGGCACGAAGACGGCCGGCGGTACGACCTCCGACGTCGTCAACGGCGAGGTCGGGGACGTGCAGGTCTACCAGCGGGCGCTGTCCGCGTCCGAGGTGACCTCCCTCTACGGCAAGGGCCGCACCGGCGGCACGGTCGGCTCCTCCGACGCCCAGACCACCAAGTACACCTACGACAGGCGTGGTCTGCCGACGTCCATGACGGACGCCGAGCAGCACACCACGGACTACGCCTACGACGAGGCGGGCAACCTCGCGGTCACCACCGCGCCCGCCGTCCAGGCCGAGCCCGACGGCACCACCGCCTCCACCGTCCGCCCGGTCACCACCAGCGGCTTCAACACCTTCGGCGAGGCGGTCGAGGAACAGGACCCACGCGGCCTGGTCACGAACACCGTCTACGACGCCGAGGGCAACAAGGTCTCCGAGACGCTCCCCTCGTACACCCCGGCGGGCGCCGCCGGCCCGAACGCGGGCACCACCGTCTGGACGTACGACAGCGAGGGCGACCAGACCTCGGTCACCACGCCCGGCGGGAAGACGACCTCCTACCTGTACGACCAGATGGGCGACCTCGCCCAGATCACCGACGCCGACGGCACCAAGACGCACGCCGTCTACGACAAGAACGGCGAGGAGCTCTCCGCGACCGACGCCACGGGCGCGCAGACGCAGGCGACCTACGACTTCCTCGGCCGCCAGGTCACCTCCACCACGCTGGAGCGCTACCCGTCGACGAAGACCCTGACGACCACCACCTCCTACGCGGTGACCACCGGCAACCCCTACGGGGCGCACGCCTCCTCGGTCACCACCCAGGGCGGGGTGAAGACGTCGTACGGCTACAACCGGGCCGGTGACGTCACCTCGGTCACCGACGGCGCGGGCAACACCACCCACTACACCTACGACTTCCAGGGCAACCCGCAGAAGACGACCCTCGCCGACGGCACCTGGACCGAGGTCGACTACAACGCCGACCCCGTCAGCACCCGCGCGTACGACGCGAACAACACCCAGCTGTGGTCGATCTCGCAGCAGTACGACGGCGTCGGCAACCTGGTCGCCGCCACCGACGCGCGCGGTCACACCAGCCACTTCACCTACGACGCGGCCGGAACGATCACCCAGGAGATCCAGCCGGTCGACGCGTCGACCTCGATCACCACGAGCTTCGGCTACGACGCGGCCGGCAACCGCACCCGCTTCACCGACGGCCGCGGCAACTCCTGGCGCTACACCTACACCCCGTGGGGCCAGCAGGAGACGATCGTCGAGCCGACCACGGCCCAGCACAGCTCCGCCGCCGACTCGACGACGACCTTCGCCTACGACGCGGACGGGCAGCTGACGAACGCCACCCTCCCGGGCGGCACGACGACGTCGATGACGTACGACAACGTCGGCCAGCTGAAGTCGATGTCCGGCGCGGGTGCCGACGCGGCGACGGCGAAGCGCAGCTTCACCTACGACGCCGACGGCCGGGTGATGTCGGCCGACACGGACGAGGCGGGCATCGCGGGCGCGGCCGACCACCAGGACGCCACGCACGACGCGTTCACCTACGACGACCGCGGCGACCTCCTGACGACGTCGGGTTCGGCGGGCACGTCGAACTTCGCCTACAACGACGACTCCTCGGTGACCTCCCGCACCGACGCCGCCGGCACGACGACGTACGGCTACGACACGGCCGGCCGCCTCTCCTCCCTGAACGACCCGGCGACGGGCACCCAGCTGACGTACACCTACGACCAGTTGAACGCCTTGAAGACGGTCAAGTACGGATCGACGGGCCAGACCCGCACCTTCACCTACAACACCCAGCACGAGCTGACCAACGACGTCCTCGTCCAGGGCGCCTCCACGGTCGCGAGCTTCGCCTACGGCTACGACGAGAACGGCAACCTGACGTCGAAGACGACGACGGGCGTCTCCGGTGCGTCGGCGAACACGTACGCCTACGACTGGGCCAACCGCCTGACGTCCTGGAACAACGGTACGACCACGACCTCGTACGCCTACGACGCCTCCGGCAACCGCATCCGCAACGGCGCCGACGTCTACACCTACGACGAGCGCGACGAGCTGACCTCCGACGGCACGCACACCTACTCCTACTCGGCGCGCGGCACGATGACGCAGGAGTCGTCGACGGCCGGCGGGACGGTCGCGTACCGGACGGACGCGTTCGGCGGGCAGATCGTCGCGGGCGAGCAGTCCTACACGCTGGACGCCACCGGCCGGAACATCACCGACCGGGACACGACGACGGGCGCCACCCGCACCTTCGCCTACTCCGGCGCGAACAACACCATCGCCTCCGACGGCGACGACACGTACACGTACGACCCCTCGGGCGGCCTGGTGGGCGTCAAGCCCTCCGGCGGTGGCGCGGTCCTCGCCCTCACCGACCAGCACAACGACGTGGTGGGCTCCTTCACCTCCGGCGCCACGACGCCGGCGGGCTCGGCGTCCTACGACCCGCTCGGCAAGGTGGTCTCCCCGACGAACACCGTGGTCGGCCACCTCGGCTTCCAGTCCGGCTGGACCGAGCCCGGCACGGGAGACGTCGGCACGGCGTCCCGCTGGTACGACCCGGACACGGGCGTGTTCCTCAACAAGGACAGCCTGTCCCTGAACCCGGTCCCGAACTCGGTGTCCGCGAACCCGTTCGCGTACGTCGACGACAACCCGATGGCGGGGACGGACGAGTCGGGCAACTGCTCCTGGTACGACGTGGTGTGCGGCGCGAAGAAGGCCGCGCACAAGGTCAGTCACGCCGTGAAGCACGCGGCGCACAAGGTCTACCACGCGGTCAAGCACGCGGCCCGCAAGGTCGTGCACGCGGTGAAGCACGCCGCCCACAGGGTGGTCCACCACGTGAGGGACGTGTACCGCGCGACCGTGCGGGTGGTGCGCCGCGTCTACCACTACACGGCACGGAAGGTCAGACGCGCGTATCACCGGGTGGTCCATGCGGTGCACACCGCGTACCACAAGGTGTCGCACGCGGTGCACAGAGTCGTACACACGGTCAAAAAGGCGGCCAAGAAGGTCACACACGCCGTGAAGAAGGCGGCGCACGCCGTCGCACACGCGGCGAGGACCGCCTACCACGCCACCGTGAAGGCGGCGAAGGCCACCGCGACCTTCGCCAAGCACCACGCGGCGGCGATCACCTCCTTCGTGGTCTCCACAGCGGTCTTCGCGGGCTGCGAGGCGCTGACCGCCGGCGTCGGCTCCATCGGCTGCGCGGCGGCCGCGGGCGCGGTCGGCTCGCTGGTCGAGCAGGGCTTCGCCTGCGCCGAGAACGGCGGCGACGACTGCAGCGCCGGCGCCTTCGCGGGCGCCGCGGTGACCGGCGCGGTCGCCGGTGCGCTCGGCGGCGCCCTCGGCAAGATCGGCGGCAAGCTGCTGGCGAAGGCGGCCCCCAAGGCGATGAAGGTCGTCGGCGGCCTCTTCGGCAAGGGCGCCACGGAGGCCGAGGAGACAGCGGCGACGGACGCGACGGAGGCGGCGGCCTCACGGGCGGATTCCGAGGGGGCGGGGTCTCGGGCCCAGTCGCATGCGGACGAGGCGGGGCCGAGCTGCACGAGGCCCGGCATGCCGCACAGTTTCACGGGCTCGACCCGTGTCCTGATGGCCGACGGCACGACGAAGGCGATCGACCAGGTGCGCGTGGGCGACACGATCGCCAACTCGGTGCCGGGCGCCACGGGCACGCAGGCGCACGAGGTCACCGATGTGATCGTGACGCACACGGACCACGACTTCGTGGACGTGACGGTCGGGCAGGCGGCGGCCAAGGCAGGGGCGAAGACCGCTGAGAAGACCGCTGAGAAGACCGGGGCGATGAAGGCCGCGGTGACGTCTCTCGCCAAGAAGGCGGCGCGCAAGGCGGCGTTCGGCCTCGCGGCCTCGGCGGCGCTGTTGGGCGCGCTGTCCGCCGGTCACGGCCACGGCGACGGCGGGGCGTCGGCGAGCCGGCCCGTGGCGGCGGTCAGTACGGCGGCCGGAGCGGCCGCGCGGGACGCACACCTGCAGACGACCTTCCACCACCCCTTCTACGACGAGACCCGGTCGGCCTTCGTCGAGGCCAAGGACCTGAAGCCCGGCGACGTCCTCCAGACGCCGACCGGCACGGCGCACGTCTCGGGTGTCCGCCTGTACCACGCGAACACCACGACGTACGACCTGACGATCGGCGCGCTGCACACGTACTACGTGCAGGCGGGCAGCACGCCGGTCCTGGTCCACAACTGCGACGAGGAGGACATCGCAGCAGGGGCCAAGCAGCTGGCCGACGACATTCACGGCAAGATCAAGAACGGGCTCGCCCGTGACGTCTTCAGGACGACGGCGGTGACGGCCGCGCGCAGAGCGGACGGTTCGCTGGTGCATGTGGTCTCGGCCGCGGGCGCCGGCCTCGAGAAGGCGCAGGTCGACTACATCAACACGCTGGGGCGTGAGGACATCGAGATCGCGACCAATGTCATCGGTGCCCACGCCGAGGAGACAGCTGTCAACCATATGGCGACGAACAACCTGACCCCGGTGGCCGGTGGCGTGTCCCGCAACGCCTGCGCACCTGACGGCTGCGAGGACTTCCTGGGCGAGGTGGGTGCCGAGATGCTGGGACCCGTTACCCTCGGCACGAAGGCCAAAATACCTGGACAGTCCATGTATGTCTGGAGGGACCACGAGGCGTGGTCGAACTTCCTGGCCACCATGGGATACCGGTGAGCACGAGGGAGAGCCCAGTGGACTGGCGTTTCGACGACGCATTGACAGCGCAGATCCAGCGGATGGACCGGGCCGGGCGTCACCAGGCCATGTTCTTCGCACTGCGCCGACTGCAGGCGCCCCTGTCGGACATCGTGATGCCCCAGGAGTGGGGCATCGACCCGGCGGCGGTCGAAGATCTCCTCCGCCACGGCGCGGCCCAGCTCGACGGTGAGCCCCACCAGGCCTTCCAGCAGGCCTTGGACCGGCTGAGCCAGGCGCCGCTGTTCGAGTCCCAGGTCGAGCCGGAGATCGCCGAGACCTTCCAGCTGGAGGCCATCAGCGGGTGGATGCTGGTGAGCGAGGCGCTGGGCGAGATGACCGGGGAGCAGACGGACGCCATCGTCGTCCGCGTCCGGGAACTGGCCCACTACCTCGACGAATGCGTGGACAACACGCTGATGGTGGTGGCGGGGGAGGAGGAACGGGAGCGCTACCTCGCGAACGTCGCCGATCCCCTGCGCGCCTATGGCCTGGGCTATTTCGCCACCAGGAACCTCGAAGTCGAGGGCCGGTGCCACGAGACGATCCTGGCCGCCGCCGACGGCGTCGACCTGCCGGCCTCCGCCGCGGGACGCGAGCTGCTGGCCCTCTGCGACGACTACGGCCGCGAGCTGGTGGCGGCGCTCGGAGCGTTCCCCCGCGACTGAAGGGCCGACGATGCCCTTCGCGGACCGGACCGCGGAGGCCTCGGGGCGCGGCCGCGCCCTAACGCCCGTACGGGTAGCCCTGCTGATACGGCGGCTGCCCGTACGCAGGCATGGCCGGTACGGGGCGGGTCTTCTTGTCGAACACCGCGAAGAGCAGCAGCACGGTCGCCACCAGCAGCGTCACCACCGCGGCGATCCCCAGGAACGGATCCCCGTCGCCCTCGTTCGAGTTCATCGCCCACGGCAGGGTCACGACCTCGTACAGCGCGAACGACAGGAACGCGCCCCAGTCGGAAGGGCGGCCGCGGCGCAGCGCCACATAGAGGAAGGGCACCCACACCAGCAGGCCCAGGGAGAACCACCCCAGGGCAGCCCAGGCCAGCCGCTGGAACCAGCCGGCCTCGAGCCGCTTCTCCGCGCCCGCACCCGTGTTCGTCGCCATGCTCATCCCGCCCCCAGGTCATCAGGGGGCAAGGGTAGGCCACGGTCGGGCGTTCCCGGATACTCCCTTTCTTTACTGTGACATGAGTGAATCTTGTGGCTACGGGGATCCTGTGTTTCCCGATCACAGGGGTGCCGCACGTTACGGTGCGATCCGCTCAGCACGTACATACGCACAGATGATCGATTCAATGAACGGTGGGGTGGGAATGGCCGAGCACCGGCAGTCCAGGAAGCGCAGATACATCACGTGGGGCGTGGCCGGCGCCGCCGTCCTCGCGGGGGCCGGGATCGCCGCGCAGACCTCGATGGCCGCCACCACCTGGCCCGCCCAGAAGACGTACACGGGCCGTGCCTTCGACACCTGCGCCGCGCCCTCCCTGGCCGCGATGAAGGCATGGAAGGCCGACGGCTTCTACGGCGGGGCGGCCGTCTACGTCGGCGGCAAGAACCGCGGCTGCAACCAGCCCAACCTCACCGCGTCCTGGGTGAAGTCGGTCAACTCGCTCGGCTGGAAGCTCATCCCGCTCTACGTCGGCGCCCAGCCGCCCTGCCAGACCGGCTCCAGCCCCGAGAAGATCACCGCCTCCACGGCCACCTCCCTCGGCGCCACGGACGCGGCCGACGCCGTCGCCAAGGCCTCGGCCCTCGGCATGAAGGCCGGCAGCCCGATCTACCTCGACATGGAGGCGTACGACATCACGAACAAGTCGTGCAACGACGCCGTCCTCGCATACGTCCGCTCCTTCACCAAGACCCTGCGCGCCAAGGTCTACCGCGCCGGCTACTACGGCTTCAGCAGCTCCAGCGCCAAGGCGATCGCCAACGCCACCGACAAGACGGACCTGCCGGGCAACCTCTGGTACGCGCTGTGGGACAAGCAGAACACCACGACCGCCGACTGGCCGTGGGGCTCGACGCAGTACACCAACCACAGCCGTGGCCATCAGTACCTCGTCAACAGCAAGGAGACCCGCGGCGGCTACACCATCACGGTGGACCGCGACGCGTGGGACGCCCCCGTCGCCATCGTCGGCTGACCAGAAGGGATCAGGGGGTACGCGCGCATGGCCAAGCAGGTGAGACAGGTGTCCCGGACGCAGCCGGCGCAGTCGGGGAGTGAGGGGCGTGCGAGCGCTCTCGGGCGCGCCGTCGCCGGCCGGCTGCGCGACCTGAGCGGACGCACGATCGCCCTCACGGCGGGCGCGCTCGCCGTGAGCGCCGCCCTGGTGGTCACCGCCGTACTCCTCTTCTCGCACGACGACCGCCCGCCGATCCCCGCCACCCGCGCCCGTGCCTACACCGACGTCGACGCCTGCCTCCTCACCGGCGAGCAGGGCATCACGGCCGGCACCACCGCGGCCGCGGTCTGGCAGGGCATGCAGGACGCCTCCCTGAAGACACACGCGCGCGTGAGCTACGCGCCGGTGACCGGCGAGCAGAGCACCGGCAACGCGCGCCCCTTCCTCAACGGCCTCCTCCAGCGCTCCTGCGACGTCGTCCTGGCCGTGGGCGGGCCGGAGGTCGCGGCGGCCCAGGAGACGGCCGCGCGCAACAAGAAGGTCGACTTCGTCCTCGTGGGCGGCACGCGCGCGGGAGCGAACGTGAGCACGGTGAGCACGGGCGACGGACTGCGCGCGGGAGTCGCCCAGGCGGTCGAGAAGGTGGTGGACGCGCGGGACTGAGCCTCGGGCCGACGGGCGGGGCTGACGGGCGGGGCTGACCTCTCGTACCGACGAGCGGGGGGTGTGCGGGCGCGGCGGTGCCCGAAGTCCTGGTGAATCGTTGGTCGAATGGGTTGGCCCCAGGCGCCCCACTGCCTACCATCGATCACCGCAAGACTTTGTGCACCGTCGCACAATCTCCGACCGGGAGGTTCCCTTGCTCCGCCGTCGTCGTCGCACCGCGCTCCTGCTGTCCGCCGCGATCATGGCGGCTCCCCTTCTCACCGCCTGCGGGAGTGACGCGCATCCCGGCGCGGCGGCCGTCGTCGGCGGCCAGCGGATCACCGTCGCCCAGCTCGAGACCCGGGTGGACGAGGTACGCGCGGCCCAGCGGGCCGTCGTCACCGACGACGCCCAGTACGCGCAGGTCGTCGCCCAGACCGGCACGCTCACCCGGGACACCCTGCACGGCATGGTCCTGGACCGGGTGCTGGACCGCGCGGCGCAGGACGCGGGCATCTCCGTGAGCCGCCGGGAGGTCCAGCAGGCGCGGGCCGGCCTGGAACAGCAGTGGGGCGGCGCGAAGGGCCTGGAGACGGCGTGGCTCCAGCAGTACGGCATCCCGCCGCAGCGCCTCGACGAGAACCTCCGGCTCCAGCTCGAGGCCCAGAAACTCGCCACGCAGCTCGGCACCACCACCAGCGAGGCCGCCTTCTGGAGCGCCCTGTCCGCCACGTCGAAGACACTCGACGTCGACGTCAACCCGCGTTACGGCAGCTGGGACGCCCAGAAGGTGAGCCGTGTGGACGCCAAGACGCCGTGGGTACGGGAGGTCACCTCGGCGGGCACGCAGACCACGTGACGATACGACCGTATGACCGGTCGCCCCTGCCTGTGGACAACTGAGCGAGGCGGCCGGCGGGAGTGGGTTACGTTCGGGGTGTGAACGCAATCAGCGCGACGAGCGAGACTCCCGAAGGCACCCCCGGCACCGGCCGAGTCGTCCTGCTCACCACCAGCCACCGGGTCGCCCCCGGCCTGCTGTCCTGGCCTGCCTGGCAGGCCCTGCGCACGGCGGACCGTGTCCTGTGCGCGGACGGCGCCCATCCGCAGCTGCCGTACCTGCGCGAGGCGGGCATACGGGTCGAGGAGACGTCGGTGTCCGCCGAGGACCTGATCACCGCCTGCGCCGGCGGCCGCACGGTGGTGATCGTCGCGACCGGCGAGGGCGAGCCGACCCTGACGGACGGCCTGGCCCGGCTGGCCGGCTCGGGCCGGGTGTCGATGCCCGAGCTGGAACTGCTCCCCGCCTCCTACGACCTCCCCGGCGCCCGTCTCCTCGACCTGATCCAGGTCATGGACCGCATCCGCCGGGAGTGCCCCTGGTCCTCGCAGCAGACCCACAAGGGCCTAGCGAAGTACGGCATCGAGGAGTCCTACGAACTCGTCGAGGCCATCGAGGACGGCGACCGCGACGAACTCCGCGAGGAACTGGGCGACGTCCTGCTCCAGGTCGTCTTCCACGCCCGCATCGCCGAGGAGGACCCGGAGGCCCCCTTCTCCATCGACGACGTGGCGGCCACGATCGTCACCAAGCTCATCCACCGCCACCCCCACGTCTTCGGCGACGCCACGGCCACCACCCCGGAAGAGGTCAAGGCCCACTGGCTGCGCACCAAGGCCGTGGAGAAGCGCCGCGAGTCCGTCACGGACGGCATCCCCCTCCACCAGCCCGGCCTGGCCCTGGCGGCCAAGCTCGGCTCCCGCGTACGCACGGCGGGCCTGCGGGTCCCGCTCCCCACGGCCGAGGGCATCGGCTACGAACTCCTCACCCTGGCCACCCGAGCAGAGGCGGAGGGGGTGGACCCGGAGACGTCGCTTCGGGCGGCGGCTCGGGCTTACCGGGATGCGATCAGGGAAACGGAGAGCCGAGGCCGATCAGATGGCCGTGAACCGCACCGGGAGGTTCCGTAGCCCACGCATGATGAGTCCGCCCCGCCAACGTAGGTCGGCAGGGTCGGCGGCAAGCTGGAGATCGGGCAGGCGGCGCAGCAGCGTCTCGAGAGCCGTGCGGCCTTCGAGACGGGCCAAGGGTGCACCGAGGCAGTAATGGATGCCGTGGCCGTATCCGAGGTGTTGATTGTCGTGACGGGAGAGGTCGAGCGTGTTCGGTTCGGCGAACCGGGCGGGGTCGCGGTCTGCCGCGGCAAGAACGACCAACACCGGGTCGCCGGTGGCCACACGCTGCCCACCGATGGTGAGGGGCTCGGTGGCGAAGCGCCAGGTGGCCAGTTCCACAGGACCGTCGTAGCGGAGCAGCTCTTCGATGCCGGTGTCGAGCAGTTCGGTCTCACCACGCTCGATCGACTCTTGGAGGCGGGCCCGCTGCCCGGGGTTGCGCAGCAGCGCGTAGACGCCATTGCCGATGAGGTTGATGGTCGTTTCGAAGCCCGCGAACAGAAGCACGAAGCACATCGCGGCAGCTTCGTTCTCCGAGAGGTGTTCGCCGTGGTCAGAAGCGCGGATGAGGCCTGAGATCAGGTCGTTGTCGAGGTCGTTGCGTTTGCGGTGGATGAGCTCGGCGAGGTAGCCACGGATCTTCTTGACGGAACGGGCGACTCCGCCGCGCGGGCCTCCGCCGTGGCGGATCATCATTCCTGCCCAGTCACGGAAGTCGTCCTGATCCTCGTGCGGAACGCCGAGCAGGTCGCAGATCGCGTAGATGGGGAGAGGGAAGGCGAAGTCGTGGATGAGGTCGGCCTCGCCCTGTGACGCGAACCGGTCGATGAGGTCGTTCGTCAGCTCCTGCACGCGGGGTGCGAACTCCGCCACACGGCGTGGCGTGAATGCCTTGGAGACGAGGCGGCGCAGCCGGGTGTGGTCCGGTGGGTCGATGTTGAGCAGATGCGTCATGAGATTGGCGCTGCGCTCACCAGGGATGCCGGTCCTGCTCCTGCCTTGTGCGTCTTCGGCGTGGTGATCGGGGTTCTTTGAGAGTCGCCCGTCCGCGAGAGCCTGACGTGCATCCGCGTAGGTGGTCACCAGCCATGCTTCGACCCCACTGGGAAGCTTTGTCCAATGGACGGGGGAGTGCTCACGCAGCCAGGCGTAGGCCGGGTAAGGGTCGGCGGCGAACTCCCATGTGAAGAGTTCGGGGGCGGCGTTCGGGACGTTCACAAGATGACCGTATCCAGAACCGGTCCGGGTCTGCGCAGCCACTGAGACCATGACTGAGGCTGATGTATCGGCATATAGCCGGATGGCATGACTTTCATGCGTTTTCCGACGCTGTGCTTGGAAGAGCCCTGGATTCCGAGAAACGCCAGGGGCCCCAGAGCTGGTCAGAGCTCCGGGGCCTTGCCAGCCGTGAAGGGGCCGAGGTGTTCAACGCTACAGCTGTGCCCATGCCTGTTGCCCACCGTGAGTCAGAGCCGACGCGTGTCGTTCGTGCAGCGTTGATGCTGCGGGTCTCGACGCGGGAGCAGACGCGGGGCTATGGGCTCGGTGTCCAGGAGAGTGCAGGCCGTGCCTACATCAGTAACCGACCAGGGTGGGCCCTGTGTCCTGAGCTGATTTTCCGGGACGAAGGGGTGTCCGGGGCGATCGTCGAGCGTCCTGTTCCGACCCCTACCTGACTGCCGATGACGTCGAGGCGGCGGTGTGGACCGAGGTCATGACGCGGGCGGTGGCCGACCTCGCCCACATCCCCGTAGTCGGCCAGGTGGTGAAGGACGCGGCTGTGCAGAAACTCGCAGAGGACGTACGCAGCGCACGGGGGCTCCTCGCCACAGCGAGGGAGGTGCTCGCGGAACAGGAGAAGGCGGAGTTGGATGCGAAGAAGTTCTCAGATCTCACGCGGGTCGCTGGGGAGGAGCTACAGGACGTGGCTCTCTCCGACATGAGGGAAGTGATCGATCTGCTGGGCATCACGGTGAAGCCGCTCGGAGAGGCGCGTAAGCGATCCGGGGTCAAGTGCAAGGTGACCGAATGGCACGCACTGACGGGGACGTTGGTTCCTGCTGACGTGCTTGAATCGGTGTGGCCTGTCGTGGAAGAGCTGATGACAGCGTATTTCCGACGTCGCCAGTTCGCGCGCGGTGCCGTGGACGTTCGCACGCAACTGAACGGGATCCTCCACCGGTTGCGCACCGGCTGTCTCTGGGACGTCCCGCCCCTTGAGGTCGCCAGGGATAACACCGCGGTCGACCAAAGGTGACCGACCCTCAACTCTGTGATCTTCACGTGATCTGCGCGGCATTAACTTGTGACAAGTGATCGTCTGCCGATACGTTCACTCGTCAGCGCGGCGAACGCGTGTGCGCTCGCATCGCACGCCGCGCCGGTCACTGCTGTCCAGAGAAAGGCCCCCGCATGCTCACCGGGAACGGTCGTCACCGTCGCCCCCGTCAGGCTCCGGCCCTCCTCGTCGCGGCCGGAGTGACCGGCTCCGCCATCGCCCTCCCGCTGTTCGCCGCAAGCGGCGCGAGCGCCGCCGACGGCACGGTGTGGGACAAGGTGGCGCAGTGCGAGACCGGCGGTTCCTGGAGCGCCGACGAGGGCAACGGCGAGTACGGCGGTCTGAGCCTCACCCAGGAGGACTGGGAGACCTACGACGGACTCGACTACGCCGCCGGCCCCGACCTGGCCAGCCGCAACCAGCAGATAGCCGTGGCGCAGAAGGTCCTCGCGGCCGAGGGCGTCGGCGCCTGGGGCACCTGCGGGCTGACGTCCGGGCTCACCAAGGAGAACGGTGCGTTGAGCGTGGACACCGGGGTGGGGGACGAAGAGTCCGACTCGTCCGCATCCTCCGGATTGTCCGACCTGTCCAAGGGTTCGTCGTCCGACTCCGGAAAGTCCGGCGACTCAGGCGGCTCCGGCAACTCCGACGAAGACTCGGCCGATTCCTCCGGCGATTCGTCCGGTTCGGCCTCTGAGTCCCCTTCGTCCTCTTCGTCCCCGGAGGCGAACGACTCCGACAAGTCGGGCACTTCGGATGAAGCCTCCGATGACGCGGAGGGTGCCGACAGTTCGCCCACGGCCATCCCGGAAGTGGACGACTCGGACAATCCGGCCCAGGCGGAGGGTTCTTGGAGCCTCGTGGACACCGGCTCCCTCGGCTCCGGCCGCCATCGTGGCGCCACCGCCGACGAGACCGTGGCGGACAACACCTCCACCGCCTCCTCCGGCCGGCACGCGGCGAGCGTCTACACGGTCCAGGAGGGTGACACCCTCGCCTCCATCGCCGACTCCCTTGACCTCGACGGCGGATGGCGTGCGCTCTACGCCGAGAACAAGGACGTCATCGGCGCCGACCCGAGCGACATCACCCCCGGTCAGACCCTGGACACCGGCGTCGAATAGGGGCGGAACACCCAGAAAAACACCGGGAGTTCACGTCCCGCTTCGCGCCGAATGTCCGGTTTGGTGAAAGTGTGGGATGAGTCTCAGAAGTCGTGATCGTCTTTGAAATTCCCCGGATCGCGTGTCTACGGTCATGACCGCTCGGCAACCCGAGCCCCGGCTGCCGTAACGCCGAATCCTGCCAGTGGCAGCCCGGGAACAGTCGTCGCGTCAAGCGCCGTAGGCAGGAGCGGGGGACCCAAGGTAAGTGCCGGGCCCGGCGGTTGACCGCCGGAACCGGCTCGGGGTGAAGCCGCGCACCATGAGGTGCGCGGCCGGGCAACTCAACCGGCCCGAACCCGACAGCTCACCTCGCAGGCGTCGGTGAGGGGATCGATCCATGCTGTTTTCCGGCAAGGGCAAGCACCGTCGTCCGAACAAGGCCACCCGCGTCGCCGCGCTCGCCGGCGTCACCGGTGTCGCCATCGCCGCCCCGCTGATGGCGGCCGGCAACGCCTCCGCCGCCACCGCCTCCGAGTGGGACGCGGTCGCCCAGTGCGAGTCCGGCGGCAACTGGTCCATCAACACCGGCAACGGCTACTACGGCGGCCTGCAGTTCTCGGCCTCCACCTGGGCCGCCTACGGCGGCACCGCCTACGCCGCGCGCGCCGACCTCGCCGGCAAGGAACAGCAGATCACCGTCGCCGAGAAGGTCCTCGCGGGTCAGGGCAAGGGCGCCTGGCCGGTCTGCGGCACGGGTCTGTCCAGCACCCCGTACGCCGGTGGCGGCTCCTCCAGCTCCGCCGACTCCTCCTCGTCGAGCAGCGCCGGCTCCTCGGACACCACCACGCGTTCGACCGAGCAGCAGAGCGCCTCCCGCTCCGCCGAGCGCCCCGCCGCCTCCAAGACGGTCACCACCCCGACCGGCAAGAAGGTGAAGAAGGGCGACGGCGAGTACAAGGTCGTCAAGGGCGACACCCTCAGCTCCATCGCCGAGAAGCACAAGGTCAAGGGCGGCTGGCAGAAGCTGTTCCAGCTGAACAAGGACATCGTCGAGGACGCCGACCTCATCTACCCGGGTCAGCAGCTGCACCTGAAGTGACACCTGCTTCCCAGCGGGGCCACAGGCCGCTCACAAGGTGGCCCCGCACACTGAAGGCCTCGTGAGGGTCACCCCCCGTCCCCACGGGCTCCCCGCTCCGGTGCGTGTTCCCCCGTACGCACCGGGGCGGGGTTTTTCTTTGCCCGTGTGTTCGCCTCCGCGCCACCCGCCCTTTGTTCCGATGGGGAACAATGTGTACGGTCAGTTTGTCCACGGGGCGGTCGGTCGGCTGCCGACGCCCCGAAGGCGGTTAGGCTCTAGTCGCAAGGCCCACGCGGCCCCGCACAACCAGCGTCACATCCCAAGAAGGAGATGCTCGTGCCGTCCATCGACGTCGTCGTAGCCCGGGAAATCCTGGACTCCCGAGGCAACCCCACGGTCGAGGTCGAGGTCGGCCTCGACGACGGCAGCACGGGTCGTGCCGCCGTCCCGTCCGGCGCTTCCACCGGCGCCTTCGAGGCCATCGAGCTCCGCGACGGTGACCCCAACCGCTACCAGGGCAAGGGTGTCGAGAAGGCCGTCCTCGCCGTCATCGAGCAGATCGGCCCGGAGCTGGTCGGCTACGACGCCACCGAGCAGCGTCTGATCGACCAGGCCATGTTCGACCTGGACGCCACCGACAACAAGGGCTCCCTCGGCGCCAACGCCATCCTCGGCGTCTCGCTCGCCGTCGCCCACGCCGCCTCCGAGGCCAGCGACCTCCCGCTCTTCCGCTACCTGGGCGGCCCCAACGCGCACCTGCTGCCGGTGCCGATGATGAACATCCTGAACGGCGGCTCGCACGCCGACTCCAACGTGGACATCCAGGAGTTCATGATCGCGCCGATCGGCGCGGAGTCCTTCTCCGAGGCCCTGCGCTGGGGCACCGAGGTCTACCACACCCTCAAGAAGGTCCTGAAGTCCAAGGGCCTGTCCACCGGCCTCGGCGACGAGGGCGGCTTCGCCCCGAACCTCGGCTCCAACCGCGAGGCCCTCGACCTCATCCTCGAGGCCATCAAGGAAGCCGGTTACATCCCCGGCGAGCAGATCGCCCTCGCCCTCGACGTCGCCGCCTCCGAGTTCTACAAGGACGGCAAGTACCTCTTCGAGGGCAAGGACCGCTCCGCCGCCGAGATGACGGAGTACTACGAGGAGCTCGTCGCGGCCTACCCGCTCGTCTCCATCGAGGATCCGCTGTTCGAGGACGACTGGGCCGGCTGGAAGGTCATCACCGACCGTCTGGGCGACAAGGTCCAGCTCGTCGGCGACGACCTGTTCGTCACCAACCCCGAGCGCCTCGCCCGCGGCATCGAGGAGGGCACCGCCAACGCCCTGCTCGTGAAGGTGAACCAGATCGGTTCGCTGACCGAGACCCTGGACGCCGTCGAGCTGGCCCAGCGCAACGGCTTCAAGTGCATGATGTCGCACCGCTCCGGCGAGACCGAGGACGTCACCATCGCCGACCTGGCCGTCGCCACCAACTGCGGCCAGATCAAGACCGGCGCCCCGGCCCGCTCCGAGCGCGTCGCCAAGTACAACCAGCTGCTGCGCATCGAGGAGATCCTCGACGACGCCGCGGTGTACGCCGGCCGCTCGGCCTTCCCGCGGTTCCGTGGGGTCTCCAAGGGCTGACCCCGCCCGGGTCAAGCGATAGCCAGTCGTACGTACGTCCCCGTACTCGGTCCCGTACCGTGTGCGGGGACGTACGCGCGTGTGAAAAGGGGAGGCAGTACCGATGGCCGTGAAGGACCGGGACCGTTTCTCCACCGCGACCAGGCTGCGGCTGCTCGGTGAGCAGACGGCGGCCCGTGTCTACCGCTCCCAGACCAAGCGTCAGGCCCGCCGCTCCCGCCTCACCAGCCGCGCCGCCCTGCTGGCGCTGGTCCTGTGCACCCTGATCGTCGCCCTCGCCTACCCGATGCGGCAGTACGTCTCCCAGCGCGCCGAGGTCGCCGACCTGGAGCGGGAGAAGGAAGAGGCCAGCCGGCGGGTGGAGCAGCTGCGCGATCTCAAGGCACGCTGGCAGGACGACGCGTACGCCGAGCAGCAGATCCGGGAGCGGCTGCACTACGTGATGCCGGGGGAGACCGGCTACATCGTGATCGACCCGGACGCGGCCCGGCAGACCCGCGCCGACCTCGGGGCGGCCGACCGCCCCTGGTACTCGAACGTCTGGGACGGGGTCGACAAGTCGGACGCCTCCGACCGGTGAGACCGACCGGGTGAGTCCGGCCCGTGAGACCGGTCGTGAGACCGATCGCCCCCACCAGTGAACCGTGCATGTAGAAAGACAGGTATGGAAACGCCCCCGCCGACCACCCCGCGCACCGAGCCCACCGACGCGGACGTCGAGGCCTTCAAGCAGCAGCTCGGCCGTCCGCCGCGCGGGCTGCGCGCGATCGCGCACCGGTGCCCCTGCGGCCGGCCGGACGTCGTCGAGACGGCCCCCCGCCTGCCCGACGGCACCCCCTTCCCGACGCTGTACTACCTGACGTGCCCCAAGGCGAACTCCGCGATCGGCACCCTCGAGGCGAACGGCGTCATGAAGGAGATGACGGAGCGGCTGCGGACCGACCCGGAGCTGGCCGCGGCCTACCGTGCCGCGCACGAGGACTACGTCCGGCGCCGGGACGAGATCGAGGAGCTGAAGGGCTTCCCCAGCGCCGGTGGTATGCCGGACCGGGTGAAGTGTCTGCACGTCCTGGTGGCCCACTCGCTGGCCGCGGGGCCCGGCGTGAACCCGCTGGGGGACGAGGCGCTGGCCATGCTGCCGGAGTGGTGGGCCAAGGGGACGTGCGTGACGCTGCCCGAGCCGCCGTCCGGCGAGGGATGGCAGGTGGAGACCTCTCAGGACGGCGCGGGCCACTTCGCCTTCAAGCCGATCGAGGGAGACGCCCGGTGACCCGCGTCGCCGCCATCGACTGCGGTACGAACTCCATCCGCCTCCTCGTCGCCGACTGCACTGTGTCCCATAGCGCCTCCGGCGCGGGGATGACCGGCGAACTGGTCGACCTGGACCGCCGTATGACGATCGTCCGGCTCGGCCAGGGCGTCGACCGGACCGGCCGGCTGGCGCCCGAGGCGCTGGAGCGGACGTTCGCCGCGTGCCGTGAGTACGCGGCGGTGATCAAGGAGCACGGCGCGGAGCGGCTGCGCTTCGTCGCCACCTCCGCCTCCCGGGACGCCGAGAACCGCGACGAGTTCGTCCGGGGCGTGCTGGACATCCTGGGTGTCGAGCCCGAGGTCATCAGCGGCGACCAGGAGGCCGAGTTCTCCTTCACGGGCGCCACGAAGGAGCTCACGGGCCGTGCCGACCTCACCCGGCCCTACCTGGTGGTGGACATCGGCGGCGGTTCGACGGAGTTCGTGGTCGGCGACGAGCACGTACGGGCGGCCCGCTCGGTGGACGTCGGCTGTGTGCGGATGACCGAGCGCCACCTGGTCGTGGACGGGAAGGTGACCGATCCGCCGACCGCGGAGCAGATCGCGGCGATGCGCGCCGACATCGAGGCGGCCCTGGACCTCGCCGAGGAGACGGTCCCGCTGCGCGAGGCGCACACGCTGGTGGGTCTGGCGGGCTCCGTGACGACGGTCTCGGCGATCGCGCAGGACCTCCCCGAGTACGACTCGGCGGCCATCCACCACTCGCGCGTCTCGCACGACAGGGTCCGTGAGATCACCGAGTGGCTGCTGCGCTCCACGCACGCCGAGCGCGCGGCGGTGCCGTCGATGCACCCGGGCCGGGTGGACGTGATCGCGGCGGGCGCCCTCGTGCTGCTGGCGATCATGGAGCGGATCGGCGCCGAGGAGGTCGTCGTGAGCGAGCACGACATCCTCGACGGCATCGCGTGGTCCGTGGCGTAACGCGCTACTTGCACTCTGCTGAGCAGGCAGGATGCCCGTTTGAGCGGGCCGGAGGGGCCCCGGTGGGCCCCTCCGCGAGACTCCGTCGGAAAACTTCGTGAAGTTCTTCACAAGGAATTCGGCCCTGTCGGAGGACGAACGTGTCCCCGTTGACCCTTCCGGGGGGTCAACACCTGTGTGAACGTGTTCAAAAGAGGCGCGCGCGGACGTATCGCGGAGGTCTCGCGAGGGAGTGTTTCGGACCCCTCACGCACCCCCTCCGCACCCGGAGAGGCAGCTCACGCGGCATTGACAACGCCCCGCCCTACACGCTGGTTCCCCCTCCGCGCCATGACGTGGATCACGCGGGTCGCGGAGGATAGCACACACCCTCCACAAGCTTGTGAAGGGGCGCACGAGCGACCCCCCTGGGCCGGGTGGATACTCGATGGCATGAGCACCACGGAGCGTCCCAGGATCCTCGTAGTAGGCGGTGGGTACGTAGGCCTGTACGCAGCTCGGCGCATCCTCAAGAAGATGCGCTACGGAGAGGCGACCGTCACGGTCGTCGACCCCCGGTCGTACATGACCTACCAGCCTTTCCTCCCCGAAACCGCCGCCGGCAACATCTCCCCGCGCCACGTCGTCGTCCCGCTGCGACGCGTGCTGCCCAAGGCGGAGGTCCTCACCGGCCGGGTCACCACCATCGACCAGGACCGCAAGGTCGCCACGGTCGCCCCGCTGGTCGGCGAGGCGTACGAGCTGCCCTTCGACTACCTGGTGATCGCGCTCGGCGCGGTCTCCCGCACCTTCCCGATCCCCGGCCTCGCCGAGCAGGGCATCGGTATGAAGGGCGTCGAGGAGGCCATCGGCCTGCGCAACCACGTCCTCGAGCAGCTGGACAAGGCCGACTCCACCACCGACGAGGAGATCCGCCGCAAGGCGCTCACCTTCGTCTTCATCGGCGGCGGTTTCGCCGGCGCGGAGACCATCGGTGAGGTCGAGGACCTGGCCCGCGACGCGGCCAAGTACTACAAGACCGTGTCCCGCGAGGACATGCGCTTCATCCTGGTCGACGCCGCCGACAAGATCCTGCCGGAGGTCGGCCCCAAGCTCGGCCAGTACGGCAAGGCGCACCTGGAGAGCCGCGGCGTGGAGATCTACCTCTCCACCTCCATGGACTCCTGCGTCGACGGCCACGTCGTCCTGAAGAACGGCCTCGAGGTCGACTCCAACACCATCGTGTGGACCGCCGGCGTCAAGCCGAACCCGGTCCTCGCCCGCTACGGCCTCCCGCTCGGCCCGCGCGGTCACGTCGACACCGCCCCGACCCTCCAGGTCCAGGGCACCGACTACATCTGGGCCGCCGGCGACAACGCCCAGGTCCCGGACGTCGCCGCCCGCAAGGCCGGTGTCGAGAACGCCTGGTGCCCGCCGAACGCCCAGCACGCGCTGCGCCAGGCCAAGGTCCTCGGCGACAACGTGGTGTCCGGCATGCGGGGCTTCCCGCAGAAGGAGTACAGCCACTCCAACAAGGGCGCCGTCGCGGGCCTGGGCCTGCACAAGGGCGTCGCGATGATCGTCATGGGCAAGATGAAGATCAAGCTCAAGGGCCGGCTCGCCTGGTACATGCACCGTGGCTACCACGGTCTGGCGATGCCGACCTGGAACCGCAAGATCCGCGTCTTCGCCGACTGGACCCTCGGCATGTTCCTCAAGCGCGAGGTCGTCGCCCTGGGCGCCATGGAGAACCCCCGCGAGGAGTTCTACGAGGCCGCCAAGCCGGCCCCCGCCCCGGCCCCGGCCGCGGCGAAGCCGGAGAACGAGAAGGCCAAGGCCTCCTGACCTCCGGTCGCACACACCCCTGAAGGGGCCGCCCGCCATCCGTGGTGCGGGCGGCCCCTTCGGCGTACACCCCCGCGTGGTACGGCTCTTCGGCGTACAACCCTCTCGCGCCGTCAGGCGTCTCCCCTGTACCCCGCACCACAAGATCACCGGGGACCGGCCCGCCCGGTCCCGTGCGCACGCAGGAGACGCATGTTCACGCGCAGGACGTCCCGCCCGCTCCGGCTCGCTCTCGCGACCGCGACCGCCGTGTCCCTCACGGGCGGCGGGCTGCTGGCCCTCTCGGGGACGGCCGCGGCCGCGCCCGCGAAGTACGCCGACGACTTCAACGGCGACGGCTACCGGGACTACGCCCAGGCATCCCTCGGCGGTTCCTTCACCGTGACGTACGGGACGGCGACCGGTCCCGGCACCGTGACGAAGACGTTCACACAGAACAGCTCGGGCATTCCCGGGACCTCCGGGGACGCCGGCGGCTTCGGGGACACCTTCGGCGAGGACCTGGCCGCCGCCGACCTGAACCGGGACGGCTACGCCGACCTCGCGGTCACCGACTTCACCGAGAAGGTGAGCGGCAAGGTCAGCTCGGGAGCGGTCACCATCATGTGGGGCGCGAAGTCCGGCCTCGGCACCAAGGCCACCCGGCTCCCCGTCGGCGCCGTCACCCACCGGGGCTTCGGCAAGGCCGTCGAGACCGGTGACTTCAACGGCGACGGCAAGGCGGACCTGGCGGTCGTGGACTCCATCAACACCACCTACATCTTCCGGGGCGGCTTCTCCAAGACCGGGACGACCGGCAAGGTCACCAAGCACCGCCTGCCCCTGAGCTCGCCCGACATCCTCGAACCCGCCGGACTCGTCGCCGGGAAGGTCACCAAGGACAAGGCCACCGACCTGTACGTCCTCGGCCAGGGCTACCGCAACGACAAGATGACCCAGGACGCCTGGTTCCTGCGCGGAGGCACCACCGTCAAGCCCGCCGCCAAGGTCACGCCGATCAACAACGCGGGCACCGACTACAGCCCCACGGGCGTCATCGCGGACTTCGACAAGAACGGCTACGGCGACCTGGCCGTCGGCGACACCCGCTACGACAACGGCGCCGGCTCGGTCGTCGTCGTCCGCGGCGGGGCGTCCGGCCCCACCACCAAGTACCGGCTCACCCAGGCCACTTCGGGCGTCGCCACGGCCGCCACCAAGAACGACGGCTTCGGCGGCGCGCTCTCCGCCGGCGACACCAACCGCGACGGCTACCCGGACCTCGCGGTGAGCTCGGAGGAGGAGAAGGTCGGCTCGGCCGCCTCGGCGGGCGGCGTCCACATCCTGCGCGGCGGTTCGAAGGGCCTGACCGGCGCCGGTTCGCAGTGGTTCACCCGCGCCACCGCCGGAGTACCGGGCGACCCCGCGGCGTACGAGAGGTTCGGGCTGAACCTCCGGCTGCGCGACACCGACCAGGACGGCGACGCGGACCTGGTGATCGGCGACGACGACTACGAGCAGACGAGCCTGCTCCTCCCGGGCGGCGCCTCGGGTGTCACCACCGCCGCCGTGACGGAGCTGGGCGTGTGGCCGAGCTTCCCGCAGTGACGCGGGAGGAGGACGGTCACTTCCGCAGCGGGGCCCGGCCGGGTTTGAGTCGCCGTACTCATCCGTCCCTGGTCACCTCGGTGGAGTTTGCGCAGCCGTGACGCGCGTGGGGGACTGCGTGCGCAGCCCCCAGGTGTTTACGTGGAGACCGGACATTCGGGATCACCGTCACGGAGGTGTGCTCCATGACCGACGCCGCGCCGCGGCTCCACGCCCTGGTCGAACAGTTGCTGGGAGTTCCGCTCCCGGTGCGCATCCGCGCCTGGGACGGTTCGCAGGCGGGCCCGCCCGACGCGCCCAGCCTGGTCGTGCGCAACCGAAGGGCCCTGCGCCGCCTGCTGTTCAAGCCCGGCGAGCTGGGACTCGCCCGTGCCTGGGTCGCGGGGGACCTGGAGATCGAGGGCGACCTCTTCCTCACCCTCGATCTGCTCTCGGGCCTGATCTGGGAGCGGGACGAGGACGCCCGTACCCTCGGCCAGGCCCTGCGCGACCCGCAGTTCCGCACGGCCGTCGGCGGCCTGCTGAAGCTCGCCGGACCCCCGCTCCCGCCGGCGCCGCCCCCGGAGGAGGTCCGCCGCACCCGGCACCTCCACACGAGACGCACCGACCGACGCGCCATCAGCCACCACTACGACGTCGGCAACGACTTCTACGAGATCGTCCTCGGCCCGTCCATGGTGTACTCCTGCGCCTACTGGCCCCACCCCGACGCCGGCCTCGAAGAAGCCCAGCGCGACAAACTCGAACTCGTCTGCCGCAAGCTCGCCCTGACCCCCGGTCAGCGACTGCTCGACGTCGGCTGCGGCTGGGGATCCATGGCCGTCCACGCCGCCCGCGAGCACGGGGTGCGCGTCGTCGGGATCACCCTCTCCCAGGAGCAGGCGGCCTACGCCCGCAAGCGCGTCGCCGACGCCGGTCTCACCGACCGGGTCGAGATCCGGGTGCAGGACTACCGGGACGTCGGCGACGGGCCGTACGAGGCGATCTCGTCCATCGGGATGGCCGAGCACGTCGGCGCCGAGCGGTATCTGGACTACGCGACCGATCTGTACGAGCTGCTCGCGCCCGGCGGACGGCTGCTCAACCACCAGATCTCCCGGCGCCCCCAGCGCGACGAGTCCACCTACCACCTCGACGGGTTCATCGACTCCTACGTCTTCCCGGACGGCGAGCTGGCCCCCGTGGGCACCACCGTCACCCAGCTCGAACGGGCCGGCTTCGAGGTCCGTGACGTCGAGTCCATCCGCGAGCACTACGCCCTCACCCTGCGCCACTGGGTCGCCCGGCTGGAGGACGACTGGCAGCGCGCCGTCCGGCTCACCGGCCCCGGCCGGGCCCGCGTCTGGCGGCTGTACATGGCCGCCTGCGCCGTCGGGTTCGCACGCAACCGCATCGGCGTCAACCAGGTCCTCGCCGTCAGGACACCCGAGTCCGGCGGCTCCGGGATGCCGCTGCGCGCCCGTACCTGGACCGAGAACGCATGAGAACGGGGCCCCGTGCACCACGGCATGGGGCCCCGACCGGTCGTCCGCTACTCCGACTTGATCACAGCCAGCATGTTCAGCCGGGACGCCCGCCGGGCCGGCCACAGCGCCGCCAGGACGCCCACACCGGCGGCCAGCAGCAGGAACACGGCCATCCGGCCCCACGGCAGGACGAGTTCGTACGTCGCCATCCTCGTGCCGATCAGCTCACCGGCCGCCCAGCCGAAGAACACGCCCAGACCGATGCCCAGCACCCCGCCGAACAGGGAGATGACGAGGGACTCCAGACGGACCATCCGCTTGACCGAGCGGCGGTCCAGGCCGATCGCCCGCAGCATGCCGATCTCCTGCGAACGCTCGAAGACCGACATCGCCAGGGTGTTGATCACCCCGAGGACCGCGACGATCACGGCCATGGCCAGCAGGCCGTAGAGCATGTTCAGCATCAGCGTGAACATCTTCGCGATGCTGTCGGACAGGTCCTTCTTGCTCTGCACCTGGATGGCCGGGTTGGAGCCGAGGGCCTTCTCCAGCCGGTCCTTGGTCCCGTCCGAGGCGCCGCCGGACGTCTTGACCATGACCTGCATGTCGGCCGGGTCCTCCTGGTGCGGCGAGAGCGCGGAGGTGTCGAGCAGGATGCCCGAGATCAGCTCGTTGGCCTGGTAGACCCCGGCGACCGTCAGCTTCTGCTTCGCGCCGTCCTCGTAGGAGACGGTGAAGCCGGAACCGGCCTTCCAGCCGTGGACCTTCGCCGTGTCCTCGTCCACGACGACCCGCGTGCCGCCCACCTCGAAGCTGCCGTCGTCGACCGCGAGGTCGGTGAGCTCGCCGAAGGCTGCGCCGTTGACGCCGGTGAGGTACTCGGTCGTGTCGTCGATGCGGGCGGGCGCGTTGCGCATCGGACTGGTGGTGGTCACGCCGTCGGTCGCCTTCAGCTTCTCCTCGACGTCGGGGGAGAGTTCGTTGCCGTTCGCCATCGACACCACGTAGTCGGCGCGGATCGCCGAGGACGCCATCTTGTCGATCGACTTCTGCAGGCTGCCCGCCATCACCGTCATCCCGGTGATCAGGGTGAGGCCGATCATCAGCGCCGAGGCGGTGGCGGCCGTACGGCGCGGGTTGCGCACCGAGTTCTGCCGGGCCAGCTTGCCGGAGACCCCGAAGATCCGCAGGACCGGTGCCGCGGCCGCGATCAGCGGGCGGGACAGCAGCGGGGTCAGGATGAACACGCCGACGATCAGCAGGACCGCGCCGAGTCCCATGGGGGCCTGGCCGTCGGAGCCGTTCATCGTCGTGGCCGTCAGGACCACCGCGACGCCCGCCGCCGAGAACAGCGCGCCCAGTGTGTTGCGCAGCACCAGCGACCTGGTGGTGGCCTTGGCGTGCACACTGCTCATCGCCGCGACCGGCGGGATCTTCGCGGCCCGGCGGCCGGGCAGCCACGCGGCCAGCACGGTGATCACGACGCCGACGGCGAGGGAGGCCCCGACCGTGCCGGGCGAGACCACCAGCGGGCCGTCGGGGACGGTCGCGCCGAGCGTGTTCAACAGCGCCCGCAGTCCCGCGCCGATGCCGATACCGGCCAGCAGACCGGTCACGCCGGCCACCACGCCCACCACGAACGCCTCGATCAGCACCGACCGCGTCACCTGCCGGCGCGAGGCGCCCACGGCCCGCAGCAGCGCGAGCTCCTTGGTGCGCTGGGCGACCAGCATGGTGAAGGTGTTGGCGATGATGAACGTGCCGACGAACAGCGCGATCCCGGCGAACACCAGCAGGCCCTGCTTCAGCCCGCTCATCGAGGCGGAGATCGCCTTCGCCTGGTCGTCGGCGAGCTCCTGGCTGGTGATGGTCTCCACCTCGCCCTTCGGCAGGGCGGCGTCCAGCGCGGCCTTCAGCGCGGCCTGCGAGGTCCCGGCGGCGGCCTTCACGTCGATCTCGTCGTACGTGCCGGTCTTGCCGAACAGCCGCTGCGCGGTGGCCGTGTCGAACAGGGCGAGGCTGCCGCCGGCCGCGACATTGCCGTCGTCGGTGGTGAAGATGCCGGTGATCCTCGGGGTGAGGACCGGCCCGTCGACCGAGATCCGTACGGTGTCGCCGACCTCGTAGCCGGCCCGCCGGGCGGTCTCGGAGTCGATGACGACCTCGTCCGCGCCGTGCGGGGCGGCCCCCTCCTTCAGCGGGTACCGGGTGTCCTTGTCGCCCCAGTAGTTGCCGCCCTGGGACTGGAAGCCGCCGCCGACGAGCTTGCCGTCCTTGTCGGCGATGGCGGTGAAGCCGCTCACGACGCCCACGGCGGAGGCCGCGCCGGGCACCTTCGCGCTCTGCTCGCGCAGCGCCTCGGTCAGCTCGGACGTCTTGCCGATGCGGTCGCCGACGTCCTCCTGGGCCTCGGCGGTGACGGCGACGTCGACCTGGTCGAAGCCCTTGGCGGAGCTGTTCTGCAGGGCGTTGGACAGGGTGTTGGTGAAGACGAGCGTCCCGGACACGAAGGCCACGCCGAGCATCACGGCGAGGACGGTCATCAGGAGCCGGGCCTTGTGCGCGAGGACGTTGCGCAGGGCGGTGCGGAACATCAGCTGGTCCGGCCCTTCGCGTCGAATTCGGGGGTCTGGGGGGTTCCCCCGGAAAGACGCAGCATCCGGTCGAGGACGGAGTCGGCCGTCGGCCCGTACACCTCGTCGACGATCCGCCCGTCCGCGAGGAACACCACCCGGTCCGCGTACGCCGCCGCCACCGGGTCGTGGGTCACCATCACCACCGTCTGGCCGAGCTCGCGCACGGAGTTGCGCAGGAAGCCGAGGACCTCCGCGCCGGAGCGCGAGTCGAGGTTTCCGGTCGGCTCGTCGCCGAAGATGATGTCGGGCCGGGAGGCCAGGGCGCGGGCGACGGCGACACGCTGCTGCTGACCGCCGGAGAGCTGGGCGGGGCGGTGGCTCAGCCGGTCCTTGAGGCCGACCATCCGGATGACGTTGTCCAGCCACTCCTTGTCCGGTTTACGCCCCGCGATGTCCATCGGAAGGGTGATGTTCTCCAGCGCGGTCAGCGTCGGCAGCAGGTTGAACGCCTGGAAGATGAACCCGATCTTGTCCCGGCGGAGCTTGGTGAGCTGCTTGTCCTTCAGCGAGCCGAGCTCCGTCTCGCCGATCCGCACGGACCCGGACGAGAAGGTGTCGAGGCCGGCCACGCAGTGCATCAGCGTGGACTTGCCGGACCCGGAGGGGCCCATGATCGCGGTGAACTCGGCCTGCCGGAAGTCGACGGAGACCCGGTCCAGGGCGACCACCTGGGTCTCGCCCTGCCCGTAGATCTTCGACAGGTCCGTGGCACGTGCGGCCACGGTGGTGGTCCGTTCGGCGAGGGGGCTGGTGGTCACGGGAAACGCGCTCCTGACGGGACGATGGTGGGGGTCTCTTGGGGACTCGAACCATCGTTCCGGTGGACGGCGGGCCTGTAGTCAGTCGCTGTTCCGGTTCTGAAGGCAGACTCGGGACGGACCCCGGACCGCCGTGTCATACCTGGGGATGACCCCCGTCACTGAGAGACGGTTCGTCAAGAACCGGTGGAGCAACCTCGTTCGGGCGGTGAAATTCCGTCATTCCGCATACGCAAGCGGTTGCCGCGCGCCAGGCTACTGGCAAGTGCGGATGGCGAGTTCCAGGTGCTGATGCTCCCTCAGACGTCAATAAAATAAGACAACATCGGTCTGCTCTTCCGCTGTTCGGGGGACGGATCCCGATAGGGTCGGAAGCTCAACGCGGAGCCCAAGGCCTGCCCAGATGGTGGAATGCAGACACGGCGAGCTTAAACCTCGCTGCCCCTTCGCGGGCGTGCCGGTTCAAGTCCGGCTCTGGGCACTTCCGACGCCTCGGGGATCGCTGCATCCTCCATTGAGGCGTTGACCGCCGCACCCCCATCGTTGACACCGGGTGAACCCGGGCGCAGACTCACGCATGGCAAGAGTGAAGAAAACTTCACTACGCGAACACGTGGCGGCGAGGGACGCCCGCGCGTGTCTGTCTGAAGGGAAAGCCCGATGCGCACCACCGTCGGCATCATCGGCGCCGGCCCCGCCGGCCTGCTCCTCGCCCGTCTGCTCCACAACGCCGGCATCGACTCCGTCGTGCTGGAGAGCCGCGACCGGGCCTATGTCGAGCACCGCCAGCGCGCCGGGATCCTGGAACAGGGCACGGTGGACGTGCTGCGCGCGGCAGGCGCAGGGGAGCGCATGGACCGGGAGGGGCTGCGCCACGACGGCATCGAACTGCGCTTCGACCGCACACGCCACCGCGTCGACTTCCCCGCCCTCACCGGCGGCCGGTCCGTGATGGTCTACGCGCAGACCGAGGTGTGCAAGGACCTCATCGCCCTCCAGCTGAAGGAGGGCGGCCCGCTGCTCTTCGAGGCGGAGGCGCTGGCCGTGGAGGGGGCGGACACCGACAGCCCCCGCGTCCGGTTCCGGCGCGAGGGCGTCGAGGACGTCCTGGAGTGCGAGTACGTCGTCGGCTGCGACGGCTTCTGGGGAGTCTCCCGGAAGGCGATCCCGGCCGAACTGACCCGCGTCTTCGAACGGACGTACCCCTTCGGCTGGCTCGGCATCCTCGCCGACGTACCGCCCTCGCACGACGAACTGGTCTACGCCCGCCACGACCGCGGCTTCGCCCTGCTGTCCATGCGCTCGCCGTCCGTCTCCCGCCTCTACCTCCAGGTGCCCGAGGACACCGACGCCGAGACGTGGGGCGACGAGGAGATCTGGGACGAGCTGGAACGCCGCTTCGAGACCGACGACGACTGGACGCTGGAGCGCGGCCCGATCACCCAGAAGTCGGTCACCCCCATGCGCTCCTACGTCCACGAGCCCATGCGGCACGGCCGGCTCTTCCTCGCCGGGGACGCGGCCCACATCGTCCCGCCGACGGGCGCCAAGGGGCTGAATCTGGCCGTCGGGGACGTGGTGACGTTCGCGAGGGCGCTGACGCACCGGCAGGAGACCGGTTCGGCCGAACTGCTCGACGCCTACTCCGCGACCTGTCTGCGGCGCGTCTGGCAGGCCGAGCGGTTCTCGTACGACATGACGACCCTGCTGCACCGCGCGCCCGACGCCACCCCCTTCGAGGACCGGCTCCAGCTGGCCCGGCTGGAGCGGATCGCCTCCTCCCGCGCTGCCGAGACCGACCTGGCCGAGGCGTACACCGGCTTCCCCTTCGAGTGAGGTCCCCGTTCGGGTGAGCGACCGGCCGGTCTCCGACCGGTTCCGGCCAGGTCGCAGGTTGGTCATGAATGAGGCCCTCCGCCACCGGGAATCAGGACGCCACGTAGCGTGTTGCGCAGCACGACGAGGGAAAGATCCTCCCCAAGCACTAGGGTCAATCCTTTGCCTACCTATTACTCTTGACGCCAAGGCCACGCTGTGTGGCCATGGAGGAGTGAAATGAGGAGCAGAAACCCGGTCTTCTCGCGACGGGGGTTCAGCCGCGACAACGGCTACGCGGGCTTCAACGCCGCGCCGCAGGCCGGGGGCCCCGCTGTCGGCACGCAGGCCAACCCGTACGCCCAGCAGGCGGGCAACCCCTACGCGCAGAACCCTTACGCCCAGCAGGGCGTGGGCGCCCCGCCGCAGGCCCCGGTCACCCCGGGCGCCATGACCATGGACGACGTCGTCGCGCGCACCGCGACCACGCTCGGCACCGTGGTGGTCACGGCGGTCCTGTCCTGGCTGCTGCTGCCCGTCGACGAGGCCAACCTCGGCAAGTCCTACGGCATCGCCGTCGGGGCCGGCCTGGTCGCGATGGTGCTGGCCCTGGTCCAGTCCTTCAAGCGCCGCCCGTCCCCCGCGCTGATCCTGTCGTACGCCGCCCTCGAGGGCGTCTTCCTCGGCGTGATCTCGGCCGCGGTGTCCACGTACATCGCGAACGGCGTGGTCGCCCAGGCGGTCCTCGGCACCATGGCGGTCTTCGCCGGCGTGCTCGTGGCGTACAAGGCGGGCTGGATCCGCGTCAACCGCCGCTTCTACGGCTTCGTGATGGCCGCCGCGCTCGGCTTCGTCCTGCTGATGGCCGTGAACCTGCTGTTCACCGTCTTCGGCGGCGGCGACGGCCTCGGCTTCCGCAGTGGTGCCCTCGGCATCGTCTTCGGCGTCATCGGCATCATCCTCGGTGCCTGCTTCCTCGCCCTGGACTTCAAGCAGGTCGAGGACGGCATCACCTACGGCGCCCCGCGCGAGGAGGCATGGCTCGCCGCCTTCGGCCTCACGCTGACGCTGGTCTGGATCTACATGGAGTTCCTGCGCCTGCTGGCGATCCTCAACAGCAACGACTGACCGTCGTGAGCGCGTGAAAGGGCCCCGGGGACAACCCCGGGGCCCTTCGCCGTCTGCGCGCCCTACAGGAATTTGCGCGCTGCCCTCCTCAGCTCGTACTCGTGGATGATCGCCTTGGCGTGGCCGTACGCGAGGTTGTGTTCGTGACGCAGCCAGCTGACCTTCTCCTCGAAGCGGAGAGCAGGGCCTTCGTCGACGGTGCGCAGCCAGTCGGAGACTTCACGACCGGTGCAATGAGGGATGCGGGCGAGCATATTGCGGTGGGTCTCCTCGGAGAGGACATGGGACATCGGCGCCTCCGGTTGCAAAGGGGATGTAAGCCGGTCCTTCAGGTCACGGTGCCTGAGCGTTCGCGTGTTGGCAACAGTCCCGGTGCGACGCGTACGCTCACGACGTGGTTGATACGACGTCACTGACCCGTGCGGTGGATCACTTCGCCGATCGTTTGCGTGCGGCGCCGCAGAGTCGGTTGCAGCGGAGCGCTGCCGCGGAGGCGCTGGCGCTGGCCCGGCGGTTGGCTCAGTGGGCGCAGGCCATCGAGGAGCCCGGTGTCGAACTCCGGGAGATGCCGGATGCCGGGATGTTCGCCGCGGCTGATCAGATCACCGTGGCTGTGCATGATCTGGCGGTTGTGCTGACCAGTGAGGCCGAGGTGAGTGAAGCGGTGCGGGTTGTCGAGGAGGCGCAGAAGAGGGCGGGGGTCTGAGGTGCGTTGGCGGCCAGCGGTTCGTGGTGGCTGGTCGCGCCCACGCGGCGGAGCCGCAAATCGATACAGCCCCGCGCCCCTGAGGGGGTTGCAGTCCCCTGCGCCCCGAGCGAGGCCGTCAGAGGCTCGCTATGACCCTGTCCGCCAGGATGTAGACGTTCTCCTCGCCGCACGCGAAGGTCAGGGTGTACGCGCCCGAGATGCCCGAGCCGCCCAGCAGGAACGGGGTTTCGCCGGCTGTCAGGGCGGCGCTGAGGCGGTCCGCCGTTTCGCGGTGGCCGGGGGTCATGCACAGGGTGGTGCCGTCGGCGAAGACGTAGACGTCGAGGGTGCCGAGCGGGCCGGGGCGGACGTCGGTCAGCTCGATCCGGGACGCGGCCAGTTCCTCGAGGGTGGCGACCGTGCGCTCGTGGTCGTTCACGACCGGTGACTGGACCGGGACGAAGTCGGGGTGGGAGGGGTGACGGCGGCGGGCCGCGGCCAGCTCGGGCGACTCCCCGGTGAACTCGTCGGCGTCCGCGGTCGGCTCGGTCACCGGCTCCAGCGGCTCCAGGCCCACGAAGTCGGCCTGACGCGGCAGGAACAGGTCGGTGTCCGGCAGACCCAGCAGGGAGGGGGCGTCAGAGGCGTCACGGGCCTCCTGGGCGGCCCAGAAGGCGCGTGCCTCGGCCAGTTCCCGCTCCCGCTCCTCCGCGAGCGCCTCGGCGACGGCGGCGCGTATCTCGTCGGTGTCGGCCGTGGTGCGGGCGGCCGGCACGAAACCGCGCGCCTCAGCCGCGTGGTTCGCGGCGAGCTGGGCGTGCAGAGCGGCGACCTGCCGGCGCAGCTGCATGAGGGTGCGCAGGACGGCGACGCCCACGGCGCCCGTGGCGGCCGTGGTGACCAACAAGGCGATCGGCATGGCGCTCACTGACGTACTCCCGGTTCAAAGTCGACCCCCGACTTCCTACATCAGCTTGAAGGGCGGACTATCCAGCTGTCAGTGCGTAACGTCACGAAACGGACAGGATATGGGGTCGGGGGTTTGGTGGTGAAAGGCGCTGAGCTGCGTAAATCCCTGAGAGAGGGAGATAGGTCACATCCTGGGGGAGATTGGATCACAAAACGGCCCGGAGTCCAGGTGTTTCCCGGACTCCGGGCCATGGCGTGACGGCAGGTGCCGAAACGGTTACGCAGAGGCTCTCGGCGCGCGGGTCAGCTGAGGCGCTCGATGACCATCGCCATGCCCTGGCCGCCGCCGACGCACATCGTCTCCAGGCCGAACTGCTTGTCGTGGAACTGGAGGGAGTTGATGAGCGTGCCGGTGATGCGGGCGCCCGTCATGCCGAAGGGGTGGCCGACGGCGATGGCGCCGCCGTTGACGTTCAGCTTGTCGAGGTCGATGCCGAGGTCGCGGTAGGAGGGGATCACCTGGGCGGCGAACGCCTCGTTGATCTCGACCAGGTCGATGTCGTCGATGGTGAGGCCGGCGCGGCGCAGCGCCTGCTGCGAGGCCTCCACCGGGCCGAGGCCCATGATCTCGGGGGAGAGGCCCGAGACGCCGGTCGACACGATGCGGGCGAGCGGGGTCAGGCCCAGCTCGCGGGCCTTGGTGTCGGACATGATGACGACCGCGGCGGCGCCGTCGTTCAGCGGGCAGCAGTTGCCGGCCGTGACGAGCCCGTCGGGGCGGAACACCGGCTTCAGACCGCCGACGGCCTCCATGGTGACGCCGGCGCGCGGACCGTCGTCCTTGGAGACGACGGTGCCGTCCGGGAGGGTCACCGGGGTGATCTCGCGCTCCCAGAACCCGTTCTTGATGGCTTCCTCGGCGAGGTTCTGCGACCGTACGCCGAACTCGTCCATGTCCTGGCGGGTGACGCCCTTGAGCCGGGCGAGGTTCTCCGCGGTCTGGCCCATCGCGATGTAGGCGTCGGGGGCGAGGCCGTCCTCACGCGGGTCGTGCCAGGTGGTGCCCTCCTGCTGCGCCACCTCCGCCGTGCGGGCCTCGGCCTCGGCGAAGAACGGGTTGCGCGTGTCCGGCAGGCTGTCGGAGTTGCCCTTGGTGAAACGGGAGACCATCTCGACACCGGCCGAGATGAAGACGTCGCCCTCGCCGGCCTTGATGGCGTGCAGGGCCATGCGGGACGTCTGCAGCGACGAGGAACAGTAACGGGTGATCGTGCAGCCGGGGAGGTGGTCCATCCCCATCTGCACGGCCACGATCCGGCCGAGGTTGTTGCCCTGCTCGCCACCCGGCAGACCGCACCCGAGGTGCAGGTCGTCGATGTCCCGCGGGTCCAGCTCGGGGACCTTGGCCAGGGCCGCCTGGATGATCGTGGCGGTGAGGTCGTCCGGGCGCAGATCCTTCAGCGAGCCCTTGAAAGCGCGTCCGATGGGGGAGCGGGCGGTCGAAACGATCACTGCTTCGGGCATGACGGCTCCATTGGCGTTCGTACGGGGTTCTTCAGGCAGGGCTGGTTGGGAAGTTACCCGGACGTACCTTCGGGGTCACCGGTGTCGCGGTGTGACTCTGACCGCACTTTCTAAGCGCTTGCTTGGGTGTGGCGACCGCTGATGCCGGATGTCCTCGACCGCCTTATTGTGGTTATTGGTGCGCCTGATCCCCATGTGGTGAATGTGTCCGCCGGGGCGTGGAGCCCCCTCCGCGGGCCACCCGGCTCTCCGACCGTACCGCCGGCGTCCCCCCGCGCTCCGGCCGCGCCCGCGCACCCCTCACGCACTTCCCCACCACCTGCCGTGTCAACGGACAAGGGAGGAAAGGATGAGCGACAACGCGCTGCGCAAGCAGCCCGATCCCACCGGCGACTTCGATCTCGAAGCCGCGTCGCAGCGGACCGACACCGATCTCTGGGCGGCGTTCCACGCGGCCCAGGGCGCCGAGTCACCGCGGAACGGCGGTCCCTCTCCCGGCTCCGCCGCCCTGACGGACGAACAACTGCCGCCGGACGACGAGCCCATGGACCTCACACCCCTGCGCCGGCGGTTCGCAGGGCAGCCGGAAGCCGACGAGCCACGGCCGACCGACCCGACGTCCGCCTTCGGTGACACCCCGTCGGTGTCCCGGGGCGCGGCCGACGGGACGTCGGACTACCAACTCCCCGCGGACGACGGCCCCTTCGACCGCAGGCCGCTCCGCGTCCGGTTCCAGGAAGGAAGGCGCTGATCATGGAACTCCGCATCCGCAACCGGTACCACCTGACCGTCTCCACCTGCATCCTCTTCTACAGCCCCGACACCTGCGCCGACTACGGACAGTGGGGGACGCGCGGCTGGTGGAACATCCCGCCCGGCGGCGAGGCGTACGTCCTGGACACGAACAACACCTGGTCCTACATCTACGGGGAAGCCTCCGACGGCACCCTGTGGACCGACGAGAACGGACCCCGGATCTACGTCCGCGAGGAGGCCTTCGACTCCTGCCTGCTGATCGGTGACACCCAGAGCCGCATCGTGGGCACGGTCAAGGTCCGGTCCGGCATCGTCAACCTCAACCCGGCGACCAGAGCCGTCACGGCGCTCCCGGCCGCCGTGGCCGGCCAGCCGGAGCTGTCCGCCTCCGGCCGTCCGGCGGGGCTCACGGGACGGCGCTGAGCGAACCTCCGTCATCCCAACGGCCCAACAGCGCACACCACGCGCCCGGCGCGTGGTGTGCGCCTGCCGTTGGCGGGCGCCGCGCTCCAGGAGCCTGCCCGGGGGAGGGAACGGCCGCTCTCGAGTGGCGAACACCCGTGCGGCGATGTCCACTGATTCCCGTTGGCGAAGCCGCCGAGCCGCCCATCGGGGCCGCTTCGGACCGCCCCGCCTCAGCGGGCCTCCTTCGCCCCACCCTCACCCTCCCCCCGACCTCGAAAGGCGTTCGCATGCCTGTGAACGAACCGATCGATCTGGCAGAGCTCAGAGCGACCCTGGAAAACGCCGGCAACCCCTGGCGATCGAGCAGCAACTCCATGACGCGGCTGACCGAGGAGCAGCGCGTCATCCGGCTCGGCGTACCGGTCGACGAGACCGAGCACGCCGAGATCATGGCGGCCCGGGAACAGCACCGGGAGGCCGCGCGGGAAGCCGCGGCCCAGGCGGCGGAGCTGCCCGCGGCGTTCGACCTGCGCTCCATCGGCGGTCTCGACTACACGACCCCCGTGAAGGACCAGAAGGACTGCGGTTCCTGTGTCGCGTTCGGCACGGTGGCGACCATGGAGCACGTGCTCCGCTACGTCGACCGCGCGCCCCATCTGCCGGCCGACCTCTCCGAGGCCCACGCGTTCTTCGGGCACGGCCGTGCGGCCGGGGCCACCTGCGACACCGGCTGGCTCCCCGAACCCCTGCTGGAGAAGGCCCGCGACGCGGGCATCACCTTCGAGGACTACTTCCCCTACGCGCCGAAGGACCAGGACGGCAGCAAGATCAACCCGGACTGGCCCAACCGCCGCGCCAACGTCGTGAACTGGACGAACGACACCAACGACCCAGTGGCGATCAAGCGCAACATCGCCACCTACGGGTCCGTCGTCGCCTGCCTCTTCGTCTACCAGGACTTCTTCAGCTACGGCGGAGGCGTCTACCGGCACCAGAGCGGTGACCTCGCCGGCGGTCACTGCGTCTGTCTCGTCGGCTACGACGACGCGCAGGCCTGCTGGATCGCCAAGAACAGCTGGGGCACCGACTGGGGCGAGCAGGGCTACTTCCGGATCGGCTACGGCGAGGCCGGCATCGAGAGCTGGCACACCTGCGGCGTCCAGGAGGTCAGCCTGCGCGCCTGGCTCGCCGACCAGCGCATCCTCGGCCTGTGGAGCAACGAGGCCGACGCCAACGTGTGGGCCTACGGAGAGCTCCGCGGCTGGGTGAGCCTCGGCAGCAACGTGCCCACGACCGACCTGGCGATGCTCGCCGAACTCGCCGCCTCCAAGTCCGCCGGAGCCAAGGTGGGCCTCTTCGAGGAAAACGGCAGAGTCCAGCAGGTCTACGCCTGGTGAGCACCCCGACGAGCAACCAGACCGTACGCGACAGCAGGAGTGGGTACACGATGAGTCCGCAGCAGACGAGCACGCTGGAAGCGCCCTCCGCCAGGGCACGTACCGGATACGGCGCGACCACCGCGGCCATGGACGGTGTCGGCAGGCCGGTCATGCCGCCGCCCGGTGTGGACGTGGGTCTCTCGGCGATACCGGTCACCGAGTTCGGCAAGCCGAAGACCGACGCCATGGCCGTCCGGTTCGAGGAGACGACCGTCGGCGAGGCCCGGCCCCTGGTCCACCCCGACGCCAGGGCGACCGAGCAGGCCATCCAGGCCATCGCGGCGGGCGGGTCCGTCTCGGGTGTGTGGACCCAGAACGTCATGGTCGACGGCATGTGGTCGATCGACCAGGCGCGCAACGCGCACCTGCACGTCAAGGGCGGGGTGTGGAAGAAGCTCTACAACGGGTCCGACGCCGCCTTCACGGCCCTGACCGTGCTGGCGTCCCAGGCCCGTCAGACGGGTCGGCCCATCTCCTTCCGCGAGGAGACGGACGGGATGGTCCACGAGATCTATCTGTGGTGATCCCACCCGGCATCCCCGGCAGGGCCGTCCCGAGGCGGGGCGGCCCTGCCCGCGGTCAGCCTCCGGCGTCGGCGCCGCCGGCCGAGATCCGGACGTCGACCCGGTCCTCGACGTGGTCCTCCCAGGGCCGCTTCAGCACCAGCACGACCAGCCCCTCGCCGACCGCCGTCGGCCGGATGCGCACGATCCGCCTCCCCCCGGCCCCGGGCGCAGGGCGTCCCGGCGCCTCGTAGGCGTCGCCGGTCACCTCCACGGCACCGTCGACCCGCTGGACCGACCAGAGGTAGCCGGTGCCGGCGTTCTCCGGGAGCTGCACCACGACCTCGTCGCCCAGGGACACCCGGACCTCGGAGACCGGTGGTGAGACGCGCACCTCGCCCATCGCACACCCTGCCTCTCGGGCACGTCCTGTCCCACCGCGGACCGCGGCCGGACACTCTCATCCTGCCCACGATCGGCGAACCCCGCCGCCCGGAACGCCGCCGGGCGTCCCTCACGACGTCGGGGTCGCGGGGGTCGGCTCCGGCTCCGGGACCCTCCGGCGCCTGCGACGCTTGAGGAGGGCCCAGGGCCCCCGGGGCCCGGTCGGCATGGCCGCCGTGACCTCCGTACCGGCCTCCGAGGCCGCCTCGGCCGCGGCCCGGGCCACCGGCAGGAAGCCCTCGCGGCGGGAGACGTCCGGGCGCTCCTCCTCCGCCGGCCAGAGGCCGAGGGCGGCGCACACGGTGGGGAGGACCGCCATGGCGGCCGTCGCGTACCCCTCGGCGGAGGGGTGGTAGTGGTCGGGTCCGAACAGCTCGCGGGGGTTCGCCTCGAACTCGGGGCCCAACAGGTCGCCCAGTGACACCGTGCGGCCGCCCTGTTCGATCACTCCGATCGTCTGGGCGGCCGCCAGCTGGCGGGAGGCTCTGCGGGCCAGCCAGCGCAAGGGCTGCGGGACCGGCTCGATCGTGCCGAGGTCGGGGCAGGTGCCGACCACCACCTCCGCGCCGGCCGTCCGCAGCCGTCGTACCGCGGCGGACAGATGCCGTACCGAGCGCGTCGGCGGCATGCGCTGGGTCACGTCGTTCGCGCCGATCATGATCACGCAGATGTCGGGCACCTGATCCGGACCGCCGAGGATCAGCGCGACCTGACGGTCGAGGTCGTCGGACTGGGCGCCGGGGAGGGCGACGTTACGGAGTTCCACCGGGCGTTCCGCCACCGCCGCGAGCCCGGACGCCAGCAGCGCGCCCGGTGTCTGGCCGGAGCGGTGGACGCCCTGGCCGGCCGCCGTGGAGTCGCCCAGCAGCACCAGCCGCAGCGGCTCCGCTGCCGGGGTGCCGGGAGCGTCGTACGTCCGTCCGTAGCGGCCGTCGGCGTGCGGGACGCGGGGATGCCCGCCGTTGCCGTTCACGTGGCGCCGGGCCATCTGTGCCTCCGCGATCAGCAGTCCCACGGCCGCCGCTCCGGCCAGGCCGATACCGCCGCCGCCGTAGGCCGCGCCGGCCGCGATGCGCCGGGCCACCCTCGCCCTCGACATGCTCGTCATGCCTCGCCGCCACCTCCTCGTGTCCGTACAACCACTCCTTGCCCCGTACGGACCGTCGGCCAATCTCAACAGGGAGTGAACCTCGCCGCCGGGCCGTAGGCTGGCGTAACCACTACGACCACTGTTTTTGCAAGCAACCGGAGACAACGGTGCAATTCCACGACTCGATGATCAGCCTCGTCGGCAACACCCCGCTGGTGAGGCTCAACAGCGTGACCAAGGGCATCCGGGCCACCGTCCTGGCCAAGGTGGAGTACTTCAACCCGGGCGGTTCCGTGAAGGACCGCATCGCCCTGCGCATGATCGAGGCCGCCGAGCAGAGCGGGGAGCTCAAGCCGGGCGGCACGATCGTCGAGCCGACCAGCGGCAACACCGGCGTCGGGCTGGCGATCGTGGCGCAGCAGAAGGGGTACAAGTGCATCTTCGTGTGCCCCGACAAGGTGTCGACGGACAAGATCAACGTGCTGCGGGCGTACGGCGCGGAGGTCGTCGTCTGCCCGACCGCCGTGGATCCCGAGCACCCGGACTCCTACTACAACGTCTCCGACCGGCTGGTGCGCGAGACGCCCGGCGCGTGGAAGCCCGACCAGTACTCCAACGCCAACAACCCGCTCTCCCACTACCACTCCACCGGTCCCGAGCTGTGGGAGCAGACGGAAGGGAAGATCACGCACTTCGTGGCGGGCGTGGGCACCGGCGGCACCATCTCCGGCACCGGGCGCTATCTGAAGGACGCCAGCGACGGGAAGGTGCAGGTCGTCGGCGCCGACCCGGAGGGGTCCGTGTACTCCGGCGGCTCCGGGCGGCCGTACCTGGTCGAGGGCGTCGGTGAGGACTTCTGGCCCACCGCCTACGACCGGACCGTCGCCGACGAGATCGTCGCGGTGTCCGACAAGGACTCCTTCCAGATGACGCGCCGGCTCGCCAAGGAGGAGGGCCTGCTGGTGGGCGGCTCCTGCGGCATGGCCGTCGTCGCCGCGCTCCGGGTCGCCGAGCGGCTCGGCCCCGACGACGTCGTGGTGGTCCTGCTCCCCGACAGCGGCCGCGGCTATCTCTCCAAGATCTTCAACGACGAGTGGATGGCCGACTACGGCTTCCTGGAGGACGAGGGCCCCAGCGCCCGGGTCGCCGACGTCCTCAACGACAAGGAGCACGGCGCCATGCCGTCCCTCGTCCACATGCACCCGGACGAAACCGTCGGGCAGGCCATCGAGGTGCTGCGCGAGTACGGCGTCTCGCAGATGCCGATCGTGAAGCCCGGCGCCGGTCACCCGGACGTCATGGCGGCGGAGGTCGTGGGCTCGGTCGTCGAACGCGAGCTGCTCGACGCGCTGTTCACCCAGCGGGCCTCCCTCTCCGACCCGCTGGAGAAGCACATGTCCGCCCCGCTGCCGCAGGTCGGCTCCGGTGAGCCGGTCGGCGACCTGATGTCCGTCCTCGGCAACGCGGACGCCGCGATCGTCCTCGTCGAGGGCAAGCCGACCGGTGTCGTCAGCCGCCAGGACCTGCTGGCCTTCCTGGCCAAGGGCGGGAAGTAGGCATGACCGGGGTCCGGGGCCGAAACCTCCGGGAAACCTGCGGTGAACTCCCCCTCCGGCCGCCGAAGTTCCGCTTGCCTACCGAAGTGGTGGACTTCGCGGAAGTGGTACGAGCGTGTCACGTCCGCGCAGCACTCGCTTAACACGCGTCCGGCACATTAGTGGGTGTCGGCAGGGCGGGAGCGGCTCCCCGCCCCGGCCGACAACCGAACGGCGTCACGGACCTCCGGAGCGGCTCCCGGACCTCCACAGACGCCATGGACGCGCAAGCCCGGCCTGACCCGGCCCGCGTCCTTCGCGGGGACCGCCGTCGTCCCGCCCCCCGGCAACGGGGGTGCGGCGGTCCCCGCGCATATCTTTTTTCCGGTCTCTGCAGCGCGTCCTCAGTCCTCCCAGCCGTCCTTCTTCGAGGAGCGGCGATGGGTGCCGAAGAGGCCCGGGTGGGTGCGGGCTGCCTGGACCGCGTTGACGCCGACGATGCCCACCCAGGAGACGATCAGGCCGGGCAGATGCGCGGTGCCCGCGCCGATCGCGGACAGCGGGATCGCCAGCACCAGCGAGACGATGCCGAAGCCGAAGCGCTCACCCCAGGAGTCCGTGGCCTTCGGTGAGCGGGCGTCACGGGCCGTCGCCGTCTGCGCCTGAGCGAACCCCCTGCGCACCCGGCGCTCGACCGCCGCGTCGATGCGCTGGTCGACCTTCTCCAGGAACGAGTCCACCAGCGCGGACTCGTACTCCTCGCCCAGCTCCCTGCGGGTCTGCAGGGTGGCGTCGAGTTCCTTCTTCAGGTCGATGTCGCGCGCGTCCATGGTGGTCTCCCGTCCCGTCATGAACTTCAACGGTAGGCAGCGGGGACACCCCTGGCACTGGGGATAGCCCCCCTGTTCGGGGTCGGGTTCGCCGGGAGGGCGGCGGAGGCGGTTCCGAGGGCCTTACGCGGCCAGGCCGTGCTGCTTGGCGTACGCGTTCGCCACGTCCTCCGGGTCCTTCTTGTCCGTGTCCACCTGACGGTTGAGCTCGGTGAGATGGGCGGTGGTGAGGACGTTGCCGAGCCGGGCGAGGGCCTTGCGGACGGTGGAGTCGGCCTTGCGGTCGGCGACGAGGGGCACGATGTGCTGGCCGGGGATGAGGTTCTTCGGGTCGCTCAGCACCACCCAGTCGTTGTCCTCGATGTCGGTGTCGGTGGTGAAGAGGTTCGCCACGTCGACGTCCCCCTTCTTCAGCGCGCCCTTGACCAGGGGGCCGGAGGAGTCGAGGGACTTGAACTCCTTGAACTCGACGCCGTACACCTCCTTCAGTCCGACCACGCCCACCTCGCGCTTCTTCACCTCGGGGGCGGCGCCGAGGATCAGCCTGCCGTTCTGCTTCCTCAGGTCGGCGAGGGAGCTCAGTCCGTACTTCTCGGCCGTCTCACGGGTGACGGCGAACGCGTCGGCGTCCTCGGCCAGCCCGTACGGCAGGACCTGGAGGCCGGCCGGGAGCGCGATGGTGAGGGCGTTCTGCATCTCGCCCTCCTCCGTCGCCGTCGCCCTCGGGTCCAGGTAGTCGAGCAGGGCGCCCTGGTACTCCGGCAGGAGGTCGATGTCGCCGCCCTTGAGGGCCGGGATCACGATCTCGCGGGTGCCGAGGTTCGGGCGGACCTTCACCTTCACCCCGGCCTGCGTCAGGACGGCCGCGTAGAGGTAGCCCAGTACCTGGTTCTCGGTGAAGTTGGCGGTGCCGATGGTGACCCCGCCCTTGCTGGAGCCGCCGCCGGAGGTGTTCGTACCCTCGCCGTCGAGCGAGGTGATGCCGCTCGCGCAGGCGGAGAGGGCGGGGACGGAGGCCGCGGCGAACAGGCCGCCGAGGAGAGTACGTCGGTTCATGGCGGAGTCCCTATGCGGTGCGGTGACGGAAGAGGTAGCGCTGGAGGCCGGCGAGCAGCAGGTCGAGGGCGACGGCCACCGCGGCGACCAGCACCGCGCCGCCGAGCACCTGCACGAGGTCGCGCTGGGCGAGCCCGTCGAAGACGTAGCGGCCGAGGCCGCCGAAGGAGACGTACGCGGCGATGGTCGCCGTGGCGACGACCTGGATCAGCGCGAGCCGCAGGCCGGTCATGATCAGGGGGAGGGCGAGGGGCAGCTCGACCTGGAACAGGACCTGGTGGCCGCGCATGCCCTGTCCGCGCGCCGCGTCCCGCACGTCCGGGTCGACGGCCGTCATGCCCGCGTAGGTGTTGGTGACGATCGCCGGGACGGCGAGGGCGACGAGCGCCACGTACACCGGCCACATGGACAGACCGCTGGCCAGGAAGACCAGGACGACCAGGCCGACGGTCGGCAGTGCGCGGCCGAAGGACGCGAGGTTGATCGCGAGGAAGGCGCCCTTGCCGGTGTGGCCGATCAGCAGGCCGACCGGGAGTCCGATCGCGGCGGCGACGAGGGTGGCGAGCAGCGAGTACTGGAGGTGCTCGGCGAGGCGGTGGGCGATGCCGTCCGGGCCCGTCCACTGGTCGCCTCCGGCCAGCCATGCGCCCAGGTTCTTGAAGAGTTCGTACATGTCAGGCTCGCCGCCTCTTCCACGGGGTCAGGACGTACTGGAGGGCGACCAGCAGCGCGTCGGCGACGACCGCGAGGAGGATCGTGAGGACCACGCCCGCGATCACCGGGGTCGGGAAGTCGCGCTGGAAGCCGTCGGTGAAGAGCTGGCCGAGGCCGCCGTCGCCGATGTAGGTCGCGACCGAGACGAGAGAGATCGACATGACGGTCGCGATCCTGACCCCCGCCATGATCACGGGGAGGGCGAGCGGGAACTCGACGGTGAGGAGCGTGCGCAGGGGGCGCGTGCCCATCGCCTTGGCCGCCTCCTTGGTCTTCACGGGGACCGAGTCCAGGCCCTCGACCGTGTTCCGCAGCAGCACGACCAGCGTGTAGACGGTCAGGCCGATGACGGTCGTGGTGCGGGTCAGACCGCTGACCGGCAGCAGCAGCACGAAGATCGCGATCGACGGGATCGTGAACAGGACGTTCGAGAGCCCGAGGAGGAAGCCGCGCAGCGGGCGGATCCGGTGCGCGACCACGGCGAGCGGCAGCGAGATCAGCAGGCCGAGGAGGACGGCGGTGAGGGCTGCCTGGAGGTGGGAGAGCGTGAGCGTGGTCAGGTCGTCGGTGTGGCCGGATATCCAGGACCAGTCGATGGTCATGCGGCCACCCGGGCTTCCGCGTGCGCCCGGCCGGCGTGCGCGTGGATGTCGTCGCGGGAGGTGACGCCGGTGAGGACGCCGGCCCCGTCGACGCGGGCGACCAGACCGGTGGGGGAGGCGACGGACTCGTTGAGCGCCGAGAGGAGCGAGTCGGTGTCCTTCAGCGGCCGTACGGGCAGTTCGGCGTCCTTCGCGGCCCAGTGGAGCGGCTTGCGCGCCTCGTCGAGTACGAGGTTCCAGGTGCCGCCCGCGGGAGCCGGGCCCTGCGGGACGTCGGCGAGGGTCTTCAGCGAGAGCAGCTTCAGACCGCGCTCGGCGCCGAGGAAGTCGGCGACGAAGTCGTCGGCCGGGCGGGCGAGCAGCTCGGCGGGCGAGGCGCACTGGACGAGATGGCCGCCGGTGCGGAAGACGGCGATGCGGTCGCCGAGCCGGACGGCCTCGTCGATGTCGTGCGTGACGAAGACGATCGTCTTGTTCAACTCCTTCTGGAGCCGCAGCAGTTCGTCCTGGAGCTGGGTGCGGACCACCGGGTCGACCGCGCCGAACGGCTCGTCCATGAGGAGCACCGGCGGGTCGGCGGCGAGCGCGCGGGCCACACCGACCCGCTGCTGCTGGCCGCCGGAGAGCTGGTGGGGGTAGCGCTTCCCGGCGTCGGCGGTCAGGCCCACGGTCTCGAGGAGCTCGGCGGCCCGGGCACGGGCCTTGCGGCGGCCGTGGCCCAGCAGCAGCGGAACGGTGGCGATGTTGTCGAGCACCGTGCGGTGCGGGAAGAGGCCGGCCTGCTGGATGACGTACCCGATGGAGCGGCGCAGTTCGGCCGCGTCCTGCCGGGTGACGTCCTTGCCGCCGACCTTGATGGTGCCGGAGGTCGGCTCGACCATCCGGTTGACCATGCGCAGGGTGGTGGTCTTGCCGCAACCGGAGGATCCGACGAGGACGGTCACCCCGCCTTCCGGCATTTCCAGGGTGAGGTCGTGGACAGCTGTCGTGCCGTTGGGGAAGCGCTTGTGGACCGCGTCGAACTGGATCATGAGATGTCCCTTGCCCGGCTGTATAACGTCATGCAGAGTTCTTGGTAGCTGAATAGCTTGTCAACGGTTCGGTGTTAATCCGAGGTAACGGATGACCGAGGAGCAAGATCGGATGTCCGGATTGAGGGAAGATTGGTGCCTTATGTCGTCTCGGATCGTGGACACCCCTGAGGCCGCCCCGGCCGGGCACAGCGGACTGGTGGTCCTCGACGGGGTCGCCCTCGGCGTCCTGGACGTCGTACGCCTCGCCGACGGCACCGCGCGGCCGGTGCCCGGGACCGAGGCGATGCGGCGGATGACGGACGTCTGGGACGCGGCCCGGCAGATCGCCGCGACCGGACGCGTCTACGGCCGCTCCACCGGCGTCGGCGCCAACCGGAACGAGGACGTGCCCACCGAGGAGGCCGCCGAACACGGGTTGCGGCTGCTGCGCAGCCACGCCGGCGCCATCGGCGAGGAACTCCCCGCCCGGCAGGTGCGCGCCATGCTCGCCGTCCGCGCCAACCAGCTCCTCGCCGGCGGGGCGGGTCTGCGCCCCGGCGTCGTCACCGCACTGTGCGAGGCCCTGACGAGCGGGGCCCACCCGGTGGTCAACGAGTTCGGCTCGGTGGGAACCGGGGACCTCGCGGCACTGGCACAGGTGGGGCTGGCCCTGGTGGGGGAACATCCCTGGCGCGAGGCTCCCGGCGGGGTGGGTGCTGCTGCCGGGGGTGGCGTCTCGGGTGGGCCGGGTGCTTCTGCCGGAACCGGCGGCTTCGGTGGAACCGGCGCCTCCGGTGGACCGGGCGCTTCTGCCGCAGGTGGCGCCTTTGGTGGGCCGGGTGGCGCTGCCGGGGGTGGCGCCTCCGGTGGGGCCGGTGGCTTCGGTGGGGGTGGCGCCTCCGGTGGGGGTGGTGCCTCCGGTGGGGCCGGTGGCTTCGGTGGGGGTGGTGCCTCCGGTGGGGCCGGTGGCTTCGGTGGGGGTGGTGCCTCTGGTGGGGCCGGTGGCTTCGGTGGGGGTGGTGCGAGCGTCGCGTGGGGCGCCTCCGGTGCCGGGGCCGGTGTGGCCGGCGTGCCCGCGCCGCAGGCGCTCGACAACAACGACGCCCTCGCCCTCATCAGCAGCAACGCCCTCACTCTCGGCCAGTCCGCCCTCGCCCTGCACGAGCTGCGCGGGCTCCTCGAGGCCACCCAGGTCGTCGCAGCCCTGTCCCTGCTGGCCGTGGACGGCTCGCACGAGGCGTACGCCGCCCCCGTGCACGCCGCCCGCCCGCACCGGGGCTCCACCGAGGTCGCCCGCCGGATGCGGGAGCTGATCGGCGCCGAGGACCGCCCCACCCCGCCGCTCGGCCGGATCCAGGACCCGTACGGCTTCCGCTGCCTGCCCCAGATCCACGGCCCCGCGCACGACGCCGCCGACGCCCTGGAAGACGTGCTCGGCATCGAGATCAACGCCGCCGCCGAGAACCCCCTCATCTCCCCCGAGGACCTCACCGCCTACCACCACGGCGGCTTCTACCAGGCCCAACTCGCCCTCGCCCTGGACCACTTCAGGCTCTCGCTGACACAGGTGGCGCGGCTGTCCACCTCCCGCCTCTCCACCCTCAACGAGCCCGCCTACACCCGTCTGCGCCCCTTCCTCGCCGACGACCGGCCCGCCTCCTCCGGCGTGATGATCCTGGAGTACGCCGCCGGCGCCGCCCTCGGCGACCTGCGGGCCTTCTCGGCGCCCGCCTCGCTCGGCCACGCTGTACTCTCCCGAGGCGTCGAGGAACAGGCCAGTTTCGCCTCGCTCGCCGCCCGGCAGACACTGCGTGCGTGCGGCGCGTACCGTCTCGTGGTCGGCTGCGAACTCGTCGCCGCCGTACGGGCGCTGCGCCAGCGCGAGCTGCGGCCCGAGCCGGGACTGCCGGCCGGGCGGGCACTGGAGCTCGCCGAGGCGGTGCTCGACGCGGAACAGGCCGACCGGCCGCTCACGGACGACGTGAGCGCGGCGGCCCGGCTGCTGGACCGGTTCACGGACATCTGGAGGGGGAGCGGGGCATGAGCGGGGAGACCACCATGGGCGACACGGGTGCGGGCACGACCGGTGTGGGCGAGACCGGTGTGACGGACACTCCCGCCGGACGGCTGCAGGCGCTCTTCGAGGGGCACCGGCTGACTCCGACCCAGCGGCGCATCGCCCACAGCATGGTGCGGCGCGCCGCCGACGTGCCGTTCCTGTCCAGCGTGGAGCTGGCCGAGCTGGCCGGCGTCAGCCAGCCCTCCGTGACCCGTTTCGCCGTCGCCCTCGGCTTCGACGGCTACCCCGCCCTGCGCAAGCACCTGCGCGAGGTCGCGCCGGCCGAACAGCCGGCGGGCGCCGCGTCGTACAACGAGTACCAGCAGGCCGTCGAGGCCGAGATCGAGAACCTGAAGCACCTCGCGGAACTGCTCGCCGACCCGCGCCCGGTGCAGCGGGCGGGCCGGCTGCTGGCCGCCTCGCGTCCGCTGCCGGTGCTCGGGCTGCGGGCCGCCGCCTCCCAGGCCTACGGCTTCTCGTACTTCGCGGCCAAGGTCCACCCGGACGTACGCCTGCTCGACGAGGGCGGCACGATGATCCAGGACCGTATCGACGCCGCCGTACGCGCGGGCGCCACCGCGCTGCTGTGCTTCGCGCTGCCCCGGCACCCGCGCGAGGTCCTGGACACGCTGGCCTACGCGAAGGAGGCCGGGCTGACCGTCGTGACCGTCGCCGACTCCGCGTTCGCGCCGGTCGCCAAGGTCTCCGACCTGCTGCTGCCCGCCGCCGTCGGCACCGGGCTCGCCTTCGACACGGCGTGCGCGCCGATGCTGCTGGGCCGGGTCCTGCTCGAGGCGATGTGCGACGACCTGCCTGAGGCTCAGGCCCGCCTGGAGGAGTTCGACGCGCGCGCGGCGGCCCGGGGGCTGTTCGTCGAGTAGGTCCGGATCGAGCAGGACCGCTTTTTCAGACTCGTCTCACGTTCGGTCACTAGCCTGACCGGTCACCAGAACTGTGCCGGAGTGTGAAGGAGGCGGACGTGGCACGCGGAGGTCAGGGGCTGGCTCGGGTGGCCGTCGTCGTACGGGCGGGGGCCGCGCCGCTGTGGTGGTGCGGGGTGTTCGCGGCGGGGATCGGCGTGCTGCCGTCCGGGTTCACCGGCCGCCGGATCGGGGTCATGGCCGGGGCCGCGCTGTTCCTCGTGGCCGCCGCCGTGGTCGCGCTGTACGGCCGCCGGCGCTACACCGCGCTGGCGGGCGGGGCCGCCCGGGCCGGCAAGCACGATGTGCTCCAGGACCGGGCGGTCACCGTCCGCACCTGGCGACGCGGCCACCGCTGGTGGCTGCTGCTCGCCTTCGCGGTCGCGCTGGGCAGTTCGTTCGCGGTGCCCGCCGCCGTCGGCATGCTGCTGGCGGGCTGTGGCACCGGACTGCGGCTGAAGGCCGCCTGGCTCGGCCGGCGCGAGCGGGCCGGGGACGCGCTGCTGTGGGTGCGCGTCGACTGGCTGGGCCGGTACGGCGGTCGCCCGGCGGGCAAGGCCGTCAAGGCGTACCGCGGTACCGGCATCGAGGCGGGCGACGCGGCCCCGGGCGGGGCGCGCCGCCGTACCGACCTGTACGTGTAGTCAGACCTCCAGGTCCTCCTCGATCTTCCTGAGCTGGTGGCGCGCCATCGCCAGGTTGGCCCGCTTGGCGTCCAGGACGAGGTACAGGAAGAGACCGTTGCCGCCGCGCCCGCTGATCAGGCGGATCAGGTGGTACTGGTCGGACAGCGTGATCAGGATGTCCTCGATCTGCGCCTTGAGCCCGAGGTGCTCCATGGTGCGCATCTTGGCGCGCACCACGTCGGTGTTGCCGGCGGCGGCGACGTTCAGGTCGAAGCTCTTGGTGCCGCCCAGGGTGCCCAGCGCCATACCGCTGGTGTAGTCGACGAGTGCGACGGCGGAGGCGCCCTCGATCGCGGCGAGCGCCTCTTTCAGTGCAGTTTCGGTGTTGGCCATGACGTGTTCCTCGGTTCCTCTCGACTTTCCGTGGTGGTGCGCGCGTTCGTGGATGTGTCGCGCGCCGATCTGGTCCATAGGGGTGCGGCGGAGGGTTTGGCGGGCGTCCGCACGGGCGGCTGCGCCGGTGGCTTGGCGGGCACGGCCTTCGGCTCGCGCGCCCGGGTCTCCCGCGCCTTCGCCTCGTGGGCGTCGACGAGCTCCCCGATGCGGGCACCGGCCCGGCGGCCCTCCAGGTGCAGCCGGCCGACGTTGACGCGGTCCTGCGCGAGCACGGTCAGTACGGCGCTGCCGCCCGCCGCGTACGTGGCGACATAGCCGTACACCCCGCGCACGAGCAGCTCGCGGAAGTCGCCCTGGCCGGTGGAGTCCGCCAGCCGCACGGCGACACCGAGGGAGGCCGCGGTGAGCGCGGCGACCCCCTCCGGCTCCACGCCAGGTGTGTCGTGGGCGAGGACGAGCCCGTCCACACCGGCCGCGAGCGCGCCGGTCAGCTGGGGCACCCGGGCCCGCAGCCGGCGGAGCTCGTCGAGGATCTCGGGGCCGGCGGCCATCAACTCGCTCCTCCCGTCGCGCGATCGCTGCCGCTCAAAGGGCCTCCAGCGCATCTCTGAGCCTCTTCAGCAAGGTGATGTCGGGGTCGTTGACACGGGGCAGGGAGACGCCCGGCGGGGGATGGGGGGTGGGGGGCGCGCCGGGCGCGCCGGGTATTCCTGGTGTGTCCGGTGCACCCGGCCCGTCCGACGCTCCGGGACCGCCCGGTGTCCCCGGAGCACCTGGTGCGCGCATGGGGCCCGGGGCGCCCGGCGCTCCCAGTGCTCCCGGCGCTCCCGGTGCTCCCGGCGGGAGGTGCGGCAGGGGTGGCGGGAACAGCGCGGTCAGCAGCCCCGCCGCGGCCAGTCGGCGGACGTCCACCAGGGTGTGGAACGCCTGCCGGCCCAGCTCCCGGGCGATGTCCGACGCCGTGCGCACCCCGTTCACCAGGGCCAGTACGGCGTTCTGCCGCGCGGTCGGTGCCGGCGCGGCGACCGCTTCGGCGCGCAGCAGCGGTGCCCCGTCCGCCAGCGGGTCCGGCCACAGCCGCTCCAGCAGCTCGCGGCGGCGCATCGTCTCGCGCTCCAGCGCGCCCACCGGCACCGGCCGCAGCACACCGAGCGGGTGCCCGGCGCCGTAGCGGAAGCGGCCCGGCGTGCTGCTGGGGGTGAGCGCGAAGTACGCCGCGTCGTACAGCGCCCCCAGATGGCACAGCTCCAGCGCGCCGCGCGGGATCCGCTCGGCGTCGAGCAGCAGCCGTAGCGCGCCGTGTCGCTCGTCGGCCCGCTCCAGCGCCTCCCGCCAGGCGGCGTTGTCGAGCGTGCCGTGGGTCAGCAGGAGTACGTCGAGGCCCGGGGCGAGCGGGCTCTCGGCGTGCACCACACGGCCCTCGGCGAGGTAGAGCGAGCCGCGCTCGCGCTCCAGGACGCCGGTGGCGCGCTCGGCCGCGAGTCGGGTCAGCATCGGTGACAGCCCGCTGCCCGCCCGCGCTCCGGCCGTCGCTCTCTCCCGCACCGGCAGCCGGGGCGGCGGGGTCGTCCCCGGCGGTGTCGTCCCCACGAGCGTCATCCCAGCACCAGCCGTCCGGCCATCTCGCCCAGCCTGATCCTGGCCAGCGCGAGATTGCCGTCCGACCGGCCCAGCCACACATGCAGGAAGACACTGCTGTCGAAGGACGTCGGCACGAACCGCAGCAGGTGGTAGCTGTCCCGGTTGCTGATGATCAGATCCTCCACCGGTGGGTCCGCCGCTCCCTGCCCGTCGGCGCCCTGGCCGCCGTCGAAGCCGTCGGGCGTGAACGCCCGCTGCTCGGACGTGAGCCGCGCGACCTCCGCGGCCTCGGCCGCCGCCGCCTCGTGGTCACCGCCCGGGAACTCCCCGACGGAGCCCAGCGCCAGCCCGCTGGTCCAGTCGACCAGTGCGGCTCCCCGGGCCCCGGGCAGCCGCATGGCCTCCAGTAGGCACTCGTCGATTCCGGGCACCGTTCGGCTCCCCTCCCGCCTGCGGTTCGGATGAGTGATGAGGAGGCTACGCAACGTATGCGCGACGGGTGAGGGATCTGGCATTTTCCAGCGGAACATGCGGCCGACTGACTAGGGTGGGTCGGCTGGCCCCGTTTCGGGGTACGACGCCCCATGCGTCCCTTCAACACCGTGACCACCGGATACGTCAACGGCGCGCGCGTCCGTTCGGGGTGGTGAACGCGGCGCCGCGCGCCCCTTTCCCCGCCCTTTCCCCTCGCTCCGCACCCTCTCGGTGGCCGATCCGTCGGGTCCCTGTATTGACTAGTCCTATTCAGCGAGCCAGGATGTGAATAGAGAGAGCAACAATCCGCCGGGATGAACCATCCGCAAGGAGGCAGACCATGTCAGGACCCCGCCCCGTACGAGCGCCGCGCGGTACGGAACTGAGCGCCCTGGGATGGCAGCAGGAAGCCGCCCTGCGGATGCTGCAGAACAACCTCGACCCCGAGGTCGCCGAACACCCCGACAAGCTCGTCGTCTACGGCGGCACCGGCAAGGCGGCCCGCGACTGGCGCTCCTTCGACGCCATGGTCCGCACCCTGCGGACCCTCAAGCAGGACGAGACGATGCTCGTCCAGTCCGGCCGCCCGGTCGGCGTCATGCAGACCCACGAGTGGGCCCCGCGCGTCCTCATCGCCAACTCCAACCTGGTCGGCGACTGGGCCAACTGGGAGGAGTTCCGCCGCCTGGAGGCCCTCGGCCTGACCATGTACGGCCAGATGACCGCGGGTTCCTGGATCTACATCGGCACTCAGGGCATCCTCCAGGGCACCTACGAGACCTTCGCCGCCGTCGCCGCGAAGAAGTTCGGCGGCACCCTCGCCGGCACCATCACCCTGACCGCCGGCCTCGGCGGCATGGGCGGCGCCCAGCCGCTCGCCGTGACCATGAACGACGGCGTGGCGATCTGTGTCGACTGCGATCCGCGCGCGATCGACCGGCGCATCGAGCACCGGTACCTGGACGTGAAGGCCGACAGCCTGGACCACGCCCTCCAGCTGGCCGTCGAGGCCCGCGACGCCCGCCGCCCGCTCTCCATCGGCGTCCTCGGCAACGCGGCGGACCTGGTGCCGCAGCTCCTCGCGATGGGCGCCCCCATCGACATCGTCACCGACCAGACCTCCGCCCACGACCCGCTGGCCTACCTGCCGACCGGCGTCGCCTTCGAGGACATGGCCGACGCCGCCGCCAAGGACCCGGCCGGCTTCACCACCCGCGCCCGTGAGTCCATGGCCCGGCACGTCGAGGCGATGGTCGGCTTCCTGGACGCCGGCGCCGAGGTCTTCGACTACGGCAACTCCATCCGCGGCGAGGCCCAGCTCGCGGGCTACGACCGCGCGTTCGCCTTCCCCGGCTTCGTCCCCGCCTACATCCGCCCCCTGTTCTGCGAGGGCAAGGGCCCCTTCCGCTGGGCGGCCCTGTCCGGCGACCCCGCGGACATCGCCAAGACCGACAAGGCGATCCTCGACCTCTTCCCGGAGGCTGAGTCCATTCAAAACGCGTCCCTGGCCCGCTGGATCAAGTTGGCCGGCGAGCGCGTCCACTTCCAGGGCCTGCCCGCCCGCATCTGCTGGCTCGGCTACGGCGAGCGCGACAAGGCCGGCGAGCGCTTCAACGACATGGTGGCGAGCGGCGAGCTGGCCGCCCCGCTGGCCATCGGCCGCGACCACCTCGACTGCGGCTCCGTCGCCTCCCCCTACCGCGAGACCGAGGCCATGCTCGACGGCTCCGACGCGATCGCGGACTGGCCGCTGCTGAACGCCATGGTCAACGTGGCCTCCGGCGCCTCCTGGGTCTCCCTCCACCACGGCGGCGGCGTCGGCATGGGCCGCTCCATCCACGCCGGCCAGGTCACGGTCGCCGACGGCACCAAGCTCGGCGGCGAGAAGATCCGCCGCGTCCTGACCAACGACCCCGGCATGGGCGTCATCCGGCACGTGGACGCCGGCTACGACATCGCGGAGTCGGTCGCCGACGAGCGGGGCGTGCGGGTGCCGATGCGTGAGGGTGATCCGGCGTGACCTCCTTCCAGGAGATGTGGCGGGAGCTGGCGCCCATCGGGCGCCACCCCGACTCGCGCGGCTACCGGCGCTACGCCTGGACCGCCGCCGACGCCGACTGCCGGGCCTGGTTCCGGGCCCAGGCCGAGGCGCGGGGGCTGGCGTACGAGGTCGACCGGAACGGGAACCAGTGGGCATGGCTCGGGGACCCGGCCGGCGGGGACGCCGTCGTCACCGGATCGCATCTCGACTCCGTGCCGGACGGGGGTGCCTTCGACGGGCCCCTCGGGGTGGTGTCGTCGTTCTCCGCGCTCGACGAACTGCGCGCCCGGCAGGTGACGTTCACCAAACCCCTCGCCCTCGTCAACTTCGGGGACGAGGAGGGTGCCCGCTTCGGGCTGGCCTGCGTGGGCTCCCGGCTCACCGCCGGGCAGCTCACCGTCGAGCAGGCGCACCGGCTCACCGACGGCGACGGGATCACCCTCCCGCGGGCCATGGAGGCCGCCGGCCACGACCCCGAGGCCATCGGCCCCGACCCGGAGCGGCTCGCCCGCATCGGCGCCTTCGTCGAACTGCACGTCGAACAGGGCCGCGCGCTGGACCTCTCCGGCGACCGGGTGGGCATCGCCAGCGCCATCTGGCCGCACGGCCGCTGGCGGTTCGACTTCCGGGGCGAGGCCAACCACGCCGGCACGACCAGGCTCGTCGACCGGCGCGACCCCATGCTGTCGTACGCCGAGACGGTCCTCGCCGCCCGCCGCGAGGCCGAACTCGTGGGCGCCGTCGCCACCTTCGGCAAGATCGCCGTCGAGCCGAACGGCGTCAACGCCATCCCCTCCCTGGTGCGCGGCTGGCTCGACTCGCGCGCCGAGGACCAGGCCACGCTGGACACCGTCGTCGGCGGCATCGAGAAGGCGGCCCGCGAGTACGCCGCCGCCCACGGCATCGACCTCGACGTGGTCCGTGAGTCCTTCACCCCGGTCGTCGAGTTCGACCACGCCCTGCGCGACGAACTCGCCCGCATCCTGGGCAGGGAGAGCGGCAAGGAGAACGGCAAGGACACCGGCCTCAGGGTCCCCGTCCTGGGGACCGGCGCCGGACATGACGCCGGGATCCTCTCCAGACGCATCCCGACCGCCATGCTGTTCGTGCGCAACCCCACGGGCGTCTCGCACTCCCCGGCCGAGTTCGCCGCCGAGGACGACTGCGTGGCCGGGGTGCACGCCCTCGCCGACGTACTGGAAGGACTGGCCTGCAGGTGACCTCCACGCAGCGGACACGGACCTACTGGCTGGAGCACGCCTGGCTCGACCCGCACGTCGAGCCGGGCGTCGCCCTCGAGGTGACGGACGGCCGCATCACGGCCGTCCGCACGGGCGCCGACTCCCCGCCCCCGGGCGCCGAGATCCTGCGCGGCCTCACCCTCCCCGGCCTGGCCAACGCCCACTCCCACGCCTTCCACCGCGCCCTGCGCGGCACCGTCCAGGTCGGCTCGGGCACCTTCTGGACCTGGCGCGAGATCATGTACTCCTTCGCGGACCGGCTCACCCCCGAGACGTACCACGCGCTCGCGCGCGCCGTGTACGCGGAGATGGCGCTGGCCGGCATCACGGCCGTGGGCGAGTTCCACTATGTGCACCACGCCCCCGGCGGCACCCCGTACGCCGACCCCAACGCGATGGGCGAGGCACTGATCGAGGCCGCCGCCGATGCCGGTATCCGGATCACCCTCCTCGACACCGCCTACCTCTCCTCCGGCTTCGGACAGCCCCCCAACGCCCATCAGCTCCGCTTCTCCGACGGCAGCGCGGACGCCTGGGCCGAACGCTGTTCACTTCTCAAGGAACGGGATCACGCACGGATCGGGGCCGCGATCCACTCGGTACGGGCCGTGCCCGCCGACCAGTTGGCGACCGTGGCGGGATGGGCCGAGGAGCGCGGGGCGCCACTGCACGTGCACCTGTCCGAGCAGACCGCCGAGAACGAGGCGTGCCTCGAGGTCCACGGCTGCACCCCGACGCAGCTCCTCGCCGTGCACGGAGTCCTCGGACCGCGCACCACCGGCGTCCACAACACCCATCTCACCGCCGAGGACATCTCCCTCCTCGGCGGCAGCGGCACCGGCACCTGTATGTGCCCGACGACCGAGCGGGACCTCGCGGACGGCATCGGGCCGGCCGTCGCCCTCCAGAACGAGGGCTCCCCGCTCTCCCTCGGATCCGACAGCCACGCCGTCATCGACCTGCTCGAAGAGGCCCGCGCGATGGAGCTGAACGAGCGCCTGCGCACCCGCACCCGCGGTCACTGGACGGCGGCGGCGCTTCTGCGCGCGGCCTCCGCCGACGGACACGCGGCCCTCGGCCGCCCGGACGCGGGCACCCTGGAGACCGGCGCGCCCGCCGACTTCACGACGATCGCCCTCGACTCCGTCAGGACAGCGGGCCCGCTGCCCCGGCTCGGCGCCGAGACCGCCGTATTCGCGGCGACCGCGGCGGACGTACGGCACACGGTCGTCGCGGGCCGGCACGTCGTACGCGACGGGGCCCACACGCTCGTACCGGATGTGCCGCAGCAACTGGCGCGGGCCGTGGAAGCCCTGCGCGCCTGACGACGACCCCCCACGAGGACACGATGAGCACCAGCACCGTCATCACCAACATCGCCACGCTGGTCACCAACGACCCCTCCCTCGGTGACAGATCTCCCCTCGGTCTGGTCCGGGACGCGGCCGTCGTCATCGAGGGCGACCGCGTCGTGTGGACCGGTGACTCAAGCAAAGCACCCGCCACTGACAATCGGGTCGACGCCGACGGCCGGGCGGCCCTCCCCGGCTTCGTCGACTCCCACTCCCACCTCGTCTTCGCGGGCGACCGCACGGAGGAGTTCAACGCCCGCATGTCCGGCCGCGGGTACACGGCGGGCGGCATCCGCACCACGGTCGCCGCCACCCGTGCCGCGACCGACGAGGAACTGGAGGCGAACCTCACCCGTTACCTCTCCGAGGCCCTCCACCAGGGCACGACCACCTTCGAGACCAAGTCCGGCTACGGCCTGACCGTCACCGACGAGGCCCGCGCCCTGCGCCTGGCCGCCGCCCACACCGACGAGGTCACCTACCTCGGCGCCCACATCGTCTCCCCCGACTACGCCGACGACCCGGCCGCGTACGTGGCCCTGGTCACCGGCGAGATGCTCGACGCCTGCGCGCCGCACGCCCGCTGGATCGACGTCTTCTGCGAGAAGGGCGCCTTCGACGGCGACCAGGCCCGCGCCGTCCTCACGGCCGGCAAGGCGAAGGGCCTGCACCCCCGCATCCACGCCAACCAGCTCTCCCACGGCCCCGGCGTCCAGCTCGCCGTCGAACTGGACGCGGCGAGCGCCGACCACTGCACCCACCTCACCGACGCGGACGTGGACGCCCTGGCCAACAGCCGCACGGTCGCCACCCTCCTCCCCGGCGCCGAGTTCTCGACCCGCGCCGAGTGGCCGAACGCCCGCCGCCTCCTGGACGCGGGCGTGACGGTGGCCCTGTCGACGGACTGCAACCCGGGCTCCTCCTTCACCTCCTCCGTCCCCTTCTGCATCGCCCTCGCCGTACGGGACATGCGCATGACCCCCGACGAGGCGGTCTGGTCGGCGACGGCGGGCGGAGCGGCGGCCCTGCGCCGGGACGACGTCGGGCGTCTCACCCCGGGCGCGTACGCCGACCTGACCCTCCTGGACGCCCCCAGCCACGTCCACCTCGCCTACCGCCCCGGCGTACCGCTGGTGTCGGGGGTGTGGAAGCGGGGCGTGCGGGTGGTCTGAGGCCGGACGTCAGAACGGGCGGGTGTACCCCTGCCCGTCCACGCGGTCGAAAATCCCGCGCAGCCATGGCTCACGTACGGCGGGCAGCCGCGCCAGCGTGTCGAGGAACACGCGTGAGTCGGCATGGAACAGCCACTGCGGGCGCAGCGGCAGGGGATCGTCGCGGAGCACACCGTCGGGCATGCACCATGTCGCGGGTGTCACCCGGCGCGACGGCGACGGCCCCTGACGCGCCGAAAGGGAGACTGTGGAAGCGGAGAGCCCGCGCGAACACGCCCCGCGCCTCCGCCTCGTCCTCCCCGATCTCGCTCCACGGCTTCCACAGCGGGCCGTGCGGCTCGGGATCGACGGCGTACGTCCCCGGCTCCATGAGCGAGGGGAGCATGTCGTGCCCGAACGAATGGCGCGCGTGCACGGGCAGCGCGACCTCCGACACCGGGGCGGTCAGCAATTCCTTCCCCTGGACTCGCGGATTCAGAGGGAGTTCGTCCGTATGGCGTGCAGGAGCTGGGAGAGGGGGGTGCGGGTGGTGGTGAGGACGGTTGCGGGGGCGTCGGACTCGCGGAGGTGGAGGGTGGTGGGGGTGGAGGCGAGTTCGACGCAGGTGTCACCTTCGCCGCCGTCGGAGAAGGTGGACTTCTGCCAGCGCAGGGTGTGGTTCATGGGGTGTCTCACAACTCCTTCGTCAGGCGGTGGATGAAGTCCCGCGACGCCATCGGGTCCAGCGACGCTTCCTCCACCCTACGAAGGAGTGTTCGGAGCCGTTCCAGTTGGGCCTCGGCATCGACGAACACGACGCCGGTGGGGGCGTCCCGGAGACATGTGTCCAGCCGCTGTACCGGGCCGCCCGCATACACCATCGAGGCTCCGGCGCCGGCGAAACCGTCCTGATCGGTGGGGATGACCCGCACGGTGACGTGATTCTGTTCGACCTGGCTCAGAATCCAATGGAGTTGAGCGAGTGAGGTCTGGCGGTCGGCCACCCGGACGCGCAGGGCGAACTCGTGAACGATCGTCTCGTACGGGGTGGGAGCGGCCCCCTCGATGACGGCGCGTCTCCTCAGCCGGTAATCGACCCGGGGCGTCAGTTCGCTCTCGGGCAGTTCCGGGCGCATGTACCTGAAGACCGCCCGGGCGTAGTCAGGGGTCTGGAGGAGGCCCGGGATGCGGTTGATGACGACCTCGCGCAGGAACGCCGCATGATGTTCCGTCTCCGCAACGTCCAGGTTCACCTGGGGCAGGACTCCCCGGTACTCCTCCCACCAGCCTCGTGTGCGGTCGGTGGCCATGGACACCAGAGCTTCGATCAACGCCTCGTCCGTACAGGCGTAGTGGGCTGCGAGGCGGCGCACGCGCTCCGCGCTCACGCCTGCGACGCCGGACTCGATCTGGCTCATCTGGACAGAGTCGGCTCCCAGCAAGACTGCGGCTTCCTTGGCCTTCATGCCCGTCGCCTCGCGGAGTCTGCGCAGTTCAGCGGCCAGGCGCACTCGCCGCGCCGTGAGATGCCTCTTTGGCGGCAAGCGGCATCCCCTCGTCTCAACTTCCTTGCACTCGTAACTCTTTCGAGGGTCAGGATAGGGCAACGGCTTGCACCTTCCTAAATTTAGGAAATACCGTCAGTGGTGCTTCGCCCACGCAGCGGAAGCGCACCGAGCCGTCCTGCCATGGCGGCTGCGGCACTGCCACTGCCTGCGTTCCCACCCCCCACCACCAACCCGGAGCTGCCCCATGCCTGAAACCGACTCCGACTCCTGGGAGTACTCCCTCTACATCCCCACCGACCCCAGAGCGGTCACGGTCTCCCGCCGCACCCTCCGCCTGATCCTCACCCTCCACGACCTCGCCCACCTCACCGACACCGCCGAGCTCCTCGCCTCGGAGCTGGTCTCCAACGCCGTACTGCACACGAAAGGCCCCGCCTGCCTCCGCATCCGTCACCGGGACGGCGTCCTGCAGATCGGAGCCTGGGACGCCGACCCCGAACCCCCTGAGCCCCCAGGCGACTTCATGGAACTGGAAGACGCCGAGAGCGGTCGCGGCTTCGCCCTCGTACGGGCCTGCGCCGACCTGTGGGGATGGCAGCCGCTGTCCCGGTTCGGTCACCGGGGCAAGCTGGTGTGGTGCGAACTGGGAGCCGCGTAGATGGGCAGGTCACTCCGCCCCCGCCCGCCACCGCTGATCCCCACCCCCGTCCAGCGGCTCCAGCGACACACCGCCACCCGCGTCCGCCGTCACCCCCGTGAGAATCGCGATCTGTGGGCGTATCGTCCCGTCGGCGTCCACCGTGAACCGCAGGTTGTCGCCGTGGTCGCCCTCCACCGAGGCGCACTCCCAGACGCCGATCCCGTTGTCGACCGACCCCCTGCTGTCCAGGCAGAAGTCGGGGTCGGCGGCCGACTGCACCACCCTTCGTCCGGTATCCACTCGCCACCGCTGGCTCGGCGAGGACGTGCACGCCACCGTCACCACGTCCGTGCCGTTGTCGAAGTCGCCGGCCACCTCCAGACAGCGGCCCGTGGCGACGTTCACGACCTGGGCGTACGTCGCGCCGGGCGCCCAGGTCGGAGACGCGGACGGGGTCGAGGTCGGCCTCGGAGGCGCGCTGGTGCGCGGAGGAGAGGAACTCGGCGTCGGAGACGGGGACTTGCTGCTCGGTGAGGGCGCGGGTGCCGACACCGTCGCCGTGACCGTCACCGCGGGGGCGGGCGACGGGTCGGCCGCGACCGCGCCCGTCGAGTCCTGTCCATCGCCCGAAGGCATCAGCGCCACAGCCAGCGGCACCAGCGCCACCCCCGCCACCGCCGACGCGAGGACGAAACGGCGCCGAGCCGGTTTCCGGGGCGCCGCCGTCACCCCGGCCGCCGGCTGCCGCTCCTCCCTGACGTACGCCGTCCCGCCCCACGGCAGCAGCCCCTCCGCGAGAGCCGTGCGCGGCGCGTCCCGCAGCGCGCGCTGCTCCTCGTACGCCGTCGCGCAGTGCGGGCAGTGCGCCCGGTGGGCCTCAAGGTCGGGACTGCGCCTCGCGCCCTCCGGGCGTACCGCTTCCTCGATCAGGCGCCGGAAGTCCCCGCAGCGGGGATCGTCGGAGGCGGCGAGGCGCAGACGCAGGCAGGTCTGGGCGAGGGAGTGCAGGGCGGGGGCAATTCCGTACGTCACGTCCTCGGGGGTCAGGTCGAGCAGGACGGCGATCCGCCCCGGCTCCTCCCGCTCGACGACGCCGTACCAGAGCAGGCCCTGTGCGCGGGCCGGGAGGGAGTGGAAGGCGGGCAGCAGGGGCGGGAGCGGGCCGCCCGGTGCCGGGGTGGTGTTGAGGACCAGGAGCAGGCCCGCGTCCAGGCCGCCCGCCCGGTCGTCCGTGGCCCAGTCCGCCGCCAGTCGCCCCGCCCGCAGCAGAAGCCGGTGCCGCCAGGCGCCGCCCGGTTCGCTGCCGCGCGCGGTCTCACGGGCGGTGAGGGTGAAGGCCTCCGCGGCCAGGCGGCGGGCGGCCGGTTCGCTCGTCGTGCACAGACGGGCGTACGCCAGGACGGCGGGCTCGTGCCGGGTGCGGAGGGCGCGCAGCGCGGGGTAGGCCCTGGCGGGCGTGCCCCGCAACAGGTCCGTCAGCCGGGCGTCGGAATCCTCGCAATCGTCGGAACCAGTGGAATCGTCGGCGTGTACGCCTTCTCCGTCGGCACGGACCACGACCCGCCTCCTCGCCGTTGCTGACGTACTGGTCAGTCTGGGGTGGGGGTGACCCTAGTGGCGTGAGGGGTGTCGTGGGGAGGTTTCCGGGGGTAAGGGCAGGGGCCGCGGCGTCGTCGCCGCGGCCCCATGAGGGGACGAACCCCGCACACGCCCTCCTACTGCCCGTTACTCCTCGACCGTCAGGGCCTTCCGCAGTCGCACCAGCGTCCGCGACAGCAGCCGTGACACATGCATCTGTGAGATTCCCAGTTCCTCGCCGATCTCCGACTGGGTCATGCCCGCGACGAAGCGGAGGGAGAGGATCTGGCGCTCGCGGGGCGGGAGTTCGGCGATCAGGGGCTTCAACGACTCTACGTACTCGATGCCTTCGAGCCCGTGGTCCTCGTAGCCGATGCGGTCGGCGAGGGCGCCCTCCGCGTCGTCCTCCTCGGGCTGGGCGTCCAGGGAGGACGCCGTGTAGGCGTTGGAGGCCGCCATGCCCTCCACGACCTCTTCGTTGGTGAGGCCGAGGCGCTCCGCCAGTTCCGCGACGGTGGGGGCGCGGTCCAGCTTCTGGGCGAGCTCGTCGCCCGCCTTGGCCAGGTCGAGCCGCAGCTCCTGGAGCCGGCGCGGGACGCGCACGGACCATGACGTGTCCCGGAAGAAGCGCTTGATCTCGCCGACGATGGTCGGCATCGCGAAGGTGGGGAACTCCACGCCGCGGGACAGCTCGAAGCGGTCGATCGCCTTGATCAGGCCGATCGTGCCGACCTGGACGATGTCCTCCATCGGCTCGCTGCGCGAGCGGAAGCGGGAGGCGGCGAACTTGACCAGGGCGAGGTTCAGTTCGACGAGGGTGTTGCGGACGTACGAGTAGTCGTGCGTCCCTTCCTCGAGCGACTCCAGCCGCTCGAACAGCGTCTTGGACAGGGCCCGTGCGTCGACGGCGCCGATCTGTCCGAAGTCCTCGTACGGAGGAATCTCGGGGAGCTCCGCGATGGGATCCAGATGTTCCTGATCCGGTGGGGGTGTCGACGTCGCTGTCGGGGTACGCGATGCGTCGAGCCGGGGTGACATGGTGTCCTCCATCGTTCTCGGCATATGGCTGCCGAAGCCAGTGAGCGCACTACGGTGTGCGGCGCCTCCAAAGCCGGCCGTGTCGGTTACGTGTTCCTTCTAGCCCTACCGGCTTTACCGAGCCCTCCGCAAGTGCGTTTTGTTTGCTTATGTCCGTTTGTGCGTGATTGTTCGGGTGTTGGAGCACGTGACGAAGGCGTAGGGTTCGAGGGCGGCCGGCGAGGAGTTCAGCGGGCTGTCGCCAGGCAATCACCGAGCAGTGAGCGAACCCGGGAGAGAGACGCATGGACCGCGGGACGGTCGGCAGCGCACAGTCGGGCCGGCTTCTGGTCGAGGTGCGGGAAGAGGGCTCCAGTGCCGTCGTGACGCCGGCGGGTGAGTTGGATCACCACACCGCCGATCTGTTGCGTGAACCACTGGAGGACTGCCTCTCCAGGGGGCTCAGTCGGCTGGTCGTGGACTGCTCACGGCTGGAGTTCTGCGACTCCACCGGGCTGAACGTCCTGCTCGGGGCGCGCCTGAAGGCGGAGGCGGCCGGGGGCGGGGTCCATCTGGCGGGGATGCAGCCCGTGGTGGCCCGGGTCTTCGAGATCACGGGAGCGGACGCGGTCTTCACCGTGCACGACACGCTCGCCGCGGCGCTCGCCGACGAGGACGGCTGAGGATCGCCGTCGTTTTCTTCGCGATGTGAACGGGGGGTGTTCCGCCGGTTCCGTCGGGCAGGAGACATCCTGAACCTGAACATGTCGGTGGCACTGTCGGCGGCGCTGTCGGCGGCACGGCCGGTGGGCATCGACGGAAACTTCGGCGGGACTTCGATGGAAACGCCGACGGGCCACGTACTGCACTCTGTACCGCACTCTGTGCTGAAGTGAATGTTGAATTGTGAACCGGTGAATCGGTGAGGTGAAGCGCTGATGAGCACCACCCGGCCCTACTCGCCGGGCGACCGCGGTCCGGAGCAGGAGCCGGAGGCCGGCGGCGCTTCCGGAGCGTCGGCGGGTCGCCAGGTCCGCAGGCTGAGCTTCGACGGCGTGAGCGGGGTCGTTCCGGCGGCCCGCGACTTCGCCCGGCAGGCGCTGTACGCGTGGGGCTGGCTGCCCGCGGCCACCGCCGACCAGCGGGCCGCCGCCGAGGATGTGCTGCTCGTCGTCTCCGAACTGGTCACCAACGCCTGCCTGCACGCCGAGGGGCCGGAGCGGATGGTCCTGGGCTGCGACAACAAGGTGATCCGCGTCGAGGTCTCCGACCGCGGCACCGGCCAGCCGGCCCCCCGCACCCCGCACCGCGCGGGCCGCCCCGGCGGCCACGGCATGTTCATCGTCCAGCGCCTCTGCCTGGACTGGGGCGTCGTCCGCACCCCGGGCCTCACCGGCAAGACAGTATGGGCAGAACTGGGCGCCCCGGCCTGAACCGAGCCGCCGCCGCCCGGCCTGACCCGGGCCCCGTCTGGCCCGCCCCCGACCCCCGTCCCCCGGTCGGCCCTCGCGCTCACTGCACCCTGGGACCCCCCGCCCCCCCGGGGCGCCCCCGACCCCCGTGCCCCGGTCGGCCCTCGCGCTCACTGCACCCTGGGACCCCCCGCCCCCCCCGGGGCGCCCCCGACCCCGTCCCCCGGTCGGCCCTCGCGCTCACTGCACCCTGGGACCCCCCGCCCCCCCCGGGGCGCCCCCGACCCCGTCCCCCGGTCGGCCCTCGCGCTCACTG
>NZ_JBIWGA010000014.1:135801-285840 GCF_044763345.1 Streptomyces sp. NPDC096132 | reverse complement strand
GGTTCGACTTGCCGGTTTTCGGGGGTTGCCGGCGGGGGGGCCCGACGTTGGTGTGCGGGGGGGGGGGGTCGCGCGCCCCCCCGGGGGGGGGGGGGGGGGGGCCCACCCCCCGGGGGCCCACCCCCGGCCGTCTCAGTCCCAGGTCAGCATGTCGTCCTTGGTCCGAGGTGACTCCCCGTGCATCCTTTCCCCGTCCTCGACGGCGCTCGTCAGTGTCTCGAAGAACGCCGTGAGCGAGGGCCACTTTCCGCATGCACCCCCGGTCTCCCGGAAGAAGTAGCCCACGGATCCGCGGCCCGCTCCGGGGCGCGCGTCGACGAAGTAGACGCTGGCGCCGTCGTGGTTCGCGGCGAAGGCGAGCCACTGCGGATGCCACCACTGTCCGACGAGCTCCTCGTCGTCGAGCGCGTCGCACATTCTCCTGGTGATCCGTATTGCCTCCACGACCGGGAGGAGACGCGTGCCGCTGGGCAGAAAGCTGCCGGCCTCGGTGTTCTCCGCGCCGTCATGCAGGGCGAGGAGGCACGTCAGCTCCTCGGGCAGCTCGATGCCGGACTGCCGTTCCCACTCCTCCAGGGCCGGTCCTTCGACGGGCGGCCGCAGTGCGGCCCGGCTCGCCGGCGCAATCACCCCGAGCCGGCGCTCCGCGCTCGACCAAGCCTGCTCCAGGGATTCTCGACCCATCGCCCGTCCTCTCCCGTGTGAAACGACCGCCTCATTATGGGGCGGTGGTCGACGGGACGGACGGTAGCCGCGGGAGGTGGATCCAGGGGAACACCCGGACCGGGACGGCCATCCTGGGTTGGCCCATACCGACGTCGTGTCCTTCAGCAGGACAGGTACTGCGGCGCCTCCTTGCGTACGCTGGGCGGCACCACAGCGACGTACGGCAGGATGACCCCCATGACGAGCGTGCGCGACGAGCGAACCGTGCGGCCGACCAGGGACGACAAGGTGGCCGCGGCCGGCAGCGAGCTGATCGGCGGCCCCCTCGGACGGCGGGCCCTGCTCGGGACGTCCTGGTGGACTCCCGTACGGGTCGTCGCGCTCGTGGCGATCGGGATGTTCGCCCTCGGACTGGTCCAGAAGGCGCCCTGCTACGACGGGGGCTGGTTCTTCGGCGCCAGCACCCAGTACACCCACGCCTGCTATTCGGACATCCCGCACCTCTATCAGGGCCGCGGCTTCGCCGACGGGCTCGTGCCGTACTTCGACAAGCTCAGCGGCGACATGGACTACCTCGAATACCCGGTGCTGACCGGAGTGTTCATGGAGGTCGCGGCCTGGCTGACTCCGGGCAGCGGCACCATCCAGCACCAGGAGCAGTGGTACTGGATGGTCAACGCCGGGATGCTGATGGCCTGCGCGGCCGTCATCGCCGTCTGCGTGAGCCGTACGCACGCCCGGCGCCCCTGGGACGGTCTGCTGGTGGCCCTGGCGCCCGCCTTCGCGCTGACCGCCACCATCAACTGGGACCTGCTGGCCGTCGCCCTGACGGCCGCGGCGATGATGATGTGGTCGCGGGGACGCTCCCTCGCCTTCGGTGTGCTGCTGGGGCTCGCCACGGCCGCCAAGCTCTACCCGGTCTTCCTCCTCGGACCGCTGTTCCTGCTCTGCTGGCGCGCGGGGAAGTGGCGGGACTACGGCAAGGCCCTCGGCGGCGCCGTCGTGGCCTGGCTGGTGGTGAACCTGCCGGTGATGCTCTTCGCCTTCGAAGGCTGGTCGAAGTTCTACCGGTTCAGCCAGGAGCGGGGCGTCGACTTCGGATCCTTCTGGCTGATCCTGGCCCAGAACTCCAGCGATCCCCTCACGACCGACAGCGTCAACACGCTCGCCACGCTCCTGGTGGTGGTGTGCTTCGCGGGCATCGCCTGGATCACGCTGACCGCGCCCCGGCGCCCCCGGTTCGCCCAGCTCGCGTTCCTGGTGGTGGCGGCCTTCATCGTCACGAACAAGGTCTACTCGCCGCAGTACGTCCTGTGGCTGGTGCCGTTGGCCGTGCTGGCCCGGCCGAAGTGGCGGGACTTCCTGATCTGGCAGGCGTGCGAGGTCGCGTACTTCCTGGGCATCTGGATGTACCTCGCCTACACGACCAGCGGAGACGCCCACAAGGGACTGCCGACCGACGGCTACCACTGGGCGATCGGTGTGCACCTGCTGGGGACGCTCTACCTGTGCGCCGTGGTCGTGCGCGACATCCTGATGCCGGAACGGGACGTGGTGCGCCAGGGCGGCGAGGACGACCCCTCGGGCGGAGTGCTCGACGGGGCGGAGGACGTCTTCGTCCTCGGTGCCGCGGCTCATCCTCCCCGCCACGCCTCCCACTTCGAGGGGCCGCAGGTGGAGTGGGGCAAGCAGGGCGGGTCCGAAGTGGAGTGGGGCAAGCAGGACGCCGTCGACGGTTCGCCGTGAGCGAACAGGGTGCTGTCCGGCCGTAGAAGAGCCGGAGCGTACGTGGAAGGGGCCGTACCCGGGATCCCCGGGTACGGCCCCTTCCGTTGCTGTGTGGCCCAGCGGTCGGCCGCTGCGTGGCTCAGCGGTCCACGAGCCGGTCGAACTGCGTCGTGGTGTGCCGCAGGTGGGCGACCAGCTCGTCGCCGACCGTCGGCTCCGGCGCGTCCGCGGGCACGAACAGGATGGACACCTGCATGTGCGGCGGCTCGGCGAACCAGCGCTGCTTGCCGCCCCAGACGAACGGCGAGAGGTTCCGGTTCACCGTGGCGAGGCCGGCACGGGCGACGCCCTTGGCGCGCGGCATGACGCCGTGCAGCGCCTTGGGGGCCTCCAGACCCACCCCGTGCGACGTACCGCCCGCCACGACCACCAGGAAGCCGTCGGAGGCCGCCTTCTGCTGCCGGTAGCCGAAGCGGTCGCCCTTGGCGACGCGCGTGACGTCCAGGACGGCACCGCGGTACTCGGTGGCCTCGTGGTCCCCCAGCCACAGCCGCGTGCCGATCCGGGCGCGGAACCGGGTCTGCGGGAACTGCTGCTGCAACCGGGCGAGTTCGTCGGCCTTGAGGTGGCTGACGAACATCGTGTGCAGCGGCAGCCGGGCCGCGCGCAGCCGGTCCATCCAGCCGATGACCTCCTCGACGGCGTCGGAGCCGTCGGTGCGGTCCAGCGGCAGGTGGATGGCGAAGCCCTCCAGCCGGACGTTCTCGATCGCGGCGTGCAACTGGGGCAGGTCCTGCTCGCTGATGCCGTGCCGCTTCATCGACGACATCACCTCGATGACCACCCGGGCGCCCACGAGGCCGTACACACCGTCCACCGACGACACCGAGCGCACGACCCGGTCGGGCAGCGGAACGGGCTCCTCGCCGCGCCGGTACGGCGTCAGCACCAGCAGGTCGCCGCCGAAGAAGTCCTTGATGCGCGCGGCCTCGTACGTCGTGCCGACGGCGAGGATGTCCGAACCCAGCCGGGTGGCCTCCTCCGCCAGCCGCTCGTGCCCGAAGCCGTAGCCGTTGCCCTTGCAGACCGGGACGAGCCCCGGGAACTGCTCCTGCACGTGCTTGTGGTGCGCCCGCCAGCGCGCGGTGTCGACGTAGAGCGTGAGCGCCATGGCCGGACCTGGGACCTTTCTCGTGGCTGAGGTGTGGGGAGGTGCGTCGGAGATGCGGGAGACGTCAGAGGTATGGAACCACCGGACGTGACGTCAGCGGCGCGACATGTAGATGTCCAGCGCCTTGTGGAGCAGCTTGTTCAGCGGGAAGTCCCACTCGCCGAGGTACTCGGCCGCCTGGCCGCCCGTGCCGACCTTGAACTGGATCAGGCCGAAGAGGTGGTCGGTCTCGTCCAGCGAGTCGGAGATGCCGCGCAGGTCGTAGACGGTGGCGCCGAGCGCGTAGGCGTCGCGCAGCATCCGCCACTGCATGGCGTTCGACGGCCGGAACTCACGGCCGATGTTGTCGGAGGCGCCGTACGAGTACCAGACGTGTCCGCCGACGATCAGCATCGTCGCCGCGGACAGGTTCACGCCGTTGTGACGGGCGAAGTACAGCCGCATGCGGTTGGGGTCCTCGGTGTTGAGGGCCGTCCACATGCGCTGGAAGTACGACAGCGGGCGCGGCCGGAAGTGGTCGCGCACGGCCGTGATCTCGTACAGCCTCTGCCACTCCTCGAGGTCGTGGTAGCCGCCCTGGACGACCTCGACACCGGCCTTCTCGGCCTTCTTGATGTTGCGGCGCCACAGTTGGTTGAAGTTCTTGTGGACCTCTTCAAGGGAACGGTTCGCCAGCGGCACCTGGTAGACGTAGCGCGGCTGGACGTCGCCGAAGCCGGCACCCCCGTCCTCACCCTGCTGCCAGCCCATACGGCGAAGCTTGTCGGCCACCTCGAAGGCGCGCGGCTCGATGAAGTCGGCCTCGATGTCGCGCAGCCGCTTCACGTCCGGGCTCTGGATGCCCGCCTTGATGGACGTCGCCTCCCAGCGCCGGATGATCACCGGCGGGCCCATCTTGACCGAGAACGCGCCCTGCTGCTTGAGGTGCGCGAGCATCGGTTCCAGCCACTCGGTCAGATTCGGCGCGTACCAGTTGATGACCGGGCCCTCGGGCAGATACGCCAGGTAGCGCTTGATCTTGGGCAGCTGGCGGTAGAGGACCAGACCCACGCCGACCAGCTCGCCGGTGCGCTCGTCGAACCAGCCGAGATTCTCCGATCGCCACTCCGCCTTGACATCGGCCCAGGCCGGAACCTGCATGTGGCTCGCCGACGGCAGGCTCTGGATGTACGCCAGATGCTGCTCGCGGCTGATCGTCCTCAGGGTCAGGCTCATTCGGGGCGCTCCTCGGGCTGGTGTGTCCCCATGGGTACAGGGGCTCCGGCTCTAGCGCCGAAGCCTACTGCGCCTGACGCGCGGCCAGACTGGGCGTACGGCACCTTCGCCCCGGCCAGTTGGCGGCCGGGGCGTTACGGCAGGGTTCGTAGTTGTTCTACGTTGTTCTACGTGTCTCTCGGTGTGGACGGTGTGCGTGGTGCCGGACCGGGGCCGGTCAGGTCACCACAGTCCGCCGAAGAGACCGCCGTGCGCCATGCCGAGGAAGAAGCCGACGCCGGAGGCACCGAGGCCCAGGATCAGGAAGAAGCGCTCACGGGTGGTCTCGGAGATCCACTGTCCGTACGCGCCGGCCAGGATCCCCACCAGACCGGTCCAGGAGCTGAGCAGATGGAGGCTGTCGAACTGCGCCGTGACGAAGGACACCACTCCGAGGACCAGGGTCACGGCCATGAGCGCGTGCTGGACGGGATGGGACTTGCCGTCGGTGGCGAATAGGGAACCGACTCCGGTGTTGGGTCGCAATGCTTGTGCCATAGGGCACCTCCTGCGGAAGGCGGCGCATCGTAGCGCCATACACACCCGACGTGTACAGATTGACGGTCCCCACGGCCGGATTTCAACCGGAAGCGGGTGTGCGGGTAGTCTGTACCGTCTGCACCGGTGTCTGCCCAGGCACAGCCAGGGACTCCGCCCAGTTCAGAGCGGGGACGTCGGCATCCGACCCCCGATTGTCAGTGGCGGCCGATACCGTTGCGTACGCATCACAACCCTCCTGCCACGGAACGACCGTGGCCGCTGAGTCCAAAGGAGGTGGGTTACACATGCGTCACTACGAGGTGATGGTCATCCTCGACCCCGATCTCGAGGAGCGCGCTGTCTCCCCGCTGATCGAGAACTTCCTCTCCGTCGTCCGCGAGGGCAACGGAAAGGTCGAGAAGGTCGACACCTGGGGCCGTCGTCGTCTCGCGTACGAGATCAAGAAGAAGCCCGAGGGCATCTACTCGGTCATCGACCTGCAGGCCGAGCCTGCGGTCGTCAAGGAGCTCGACCGCCAGATGAACCTGAACGAGTCGGTCCTCCGGACCAAGGTCCTCCGCCCCGAGACCCACTGAGCTCTCCCGCTCAGCTGATCTCGGGACTCTGAGTAGCAGCACAAGCAGCCAGCAGCAGCAAACCCGCCGAGAGGTTCCCCCATGGCAGGCGAGACCGTCATCACGGTCGTCGGCAACCTTGTCGATGACCCCGAGCTGCGCTTCACCCCCTCGGGTGCGGCGGTCGCGAAGTTCCGTGTCGCGTCCACCCCCCGCACCTTCGACCGCCAGACGAACGAGTGGAAGGACGGCGAGAGCCTCTTCCTGACCTGCTCGGTCTGGCGCCAGGCGGCGGAGAACGTCGCCGAGTCGCTCCAGCGAGGCATGCGCGTCGTCGTGCAGGGCCGGCTGAAGCAGCGGTCGTACGAGGACCGTGAGGGTGTCAAGCGCACGGTCTTCGAGCTGGACGTCGAGGAAGTCGGCCCCAGCCTGCGCAACGCCACGGCCAAGGTCACCAAGACCAGTGGTGGTGGCGGTGGACGCGGTGGCCAGGGCGGTTACGGCGGCGGTGGCGGCCAGGCGGGCGGCGGCTGGGGCGGCGGCCCCGGCGGCGGTCAGCAGGGCGGCGCTCCCGCCGACGACCCGTGGGCGACCGGCGCTCCCGCCGGTGGCAACCAGGGCGGCGGCGGCTGGGGTGGAAACTCCGGCGGCAGCGGCAGCGGCAGCGGCGGCGGCTACTCGGACGAGCCCCCCTTCTAGGTCCTCCGGGTCCCTAGGACCCCGGGATCGAGGGCGGGTCGTACCCACACTTCTTGATCACACAGGAGAAACACCATGGCGAAGCCGCCTGTGCGCAAGCCGAAGAAGAAGGTCTGCGCATTCTGCAAGGACAAGGTCACGTACGTGGACTACAAGGACACGAACATGCTGCGGAAGTTCATTTCCGACCGCGGCAAGATCCGTGCCCGCCGCGTGACCGGCAACTGCACGCAGCACCAGCGTGACGTCGCCACGGCCGTCAAGAACAGCCGTGAGATGGCGCTGCTGCCCTACACGTCCACCGCGCGCTAAGGGAAGGGTGACCGACACATGAAGATCATCCTCACCCACGAGGTCTCCGGCCTCGGTGCCGCCGGCGACGTCGTCGACGTCAAGGACGGTTACGCTCGCAACTACCTGATCCCGCGGAAGTTCGCCATCCGCTGGACCAAGGGCGGCGAGAAGGACGTCGAGCAGATCCGTCGCGCTCGCAAGATCCACGAGATCCAGACCATCGAGCAGGCCAACGCTGTGAAGGCCCAGCTCGAGGGCGTCAGGGTCCGCCTGGCCGTCCGCTCCGGCGACGCCGGTCGTCTCTTCGGTTCCGTCACCCCGGCCGACATCGCGTCCGCGATCAAGGCTGCCGGTGGCCCCGACGTCGACAAGCGCCGCATCGAGCTCGGCACGCCGATCAAGACCCTGGGCGCCCACGAGACGTCCGTGCGTCTGCACCCCGAGGTTGCCGCCAAGGTCAACATCGAGGTCGTCGCGGCCTGATCGTCGCGACCGGCGTGAACAGCTTCGGCTGAACAGCTGAGAAGGGGCCGCACCCGCTGGGGTGCGGCCCCTTCTTCGTCTGGCTCGGCTGGGTGTGTTTCACGTGAAACGGTCAGCGGGTCGCCCCGGTGACGATCCACCGGCCGGAGCGGGCGCGCAGCCAGAGCGTCAGCATGCGAACCGTCATCATCAGTGTCATCGCTCCCCACACCGCGGTGAGTCCACCGCCGAGCACCGGCACCAGCAGGGCCACCGGGGTGAAGACGGCAAGGGTGAACACCATGGCCCAGGCGAGATAGGGGCCGTCCCCCGCTCCCATCAGTACGCCGTCCAGGACGAAGACGATTCCGCAGATCGGCTGGGAGAGCGCCACCAGGAGGAGGGCGGGCAGCGCGGCCTCCTTCACACCGGAGTCGCCGGTGAACAGGGGCAGGAACAATGGTCGGGCGATGACGACCAGCAGGCCGAGTACGACCCCCACGCCGATGCCCCACTCCACCATCCGTCGGCATGCGTCACGGGCGCCCTGGGCGTCGCCCGCACCGAGGTAGCGTCCGATGATGGCCTGCCCGGCGATGGCGATGGCGTCGAGGGCGAAGGCGAGCAGACTCCACAGGGACAGCGCGATCTGGTGCGCCGCGATGTCGGCGTCCCCCAGACGGGCCGCGACGGCCGTGGCGATCATCAGGATTGCCCGCAGGGACAGCGTACGGACCAGCAGGGGCACCCCGGCCTGGGCGGAGGCTCTGATGCCGGCCGCGTCCGGTCGCAACGAGGCGCCGTGCCGACGGGCTCCGCGGATCACCACGGAGAGGTAGACCGCCGCCATGCCGCACTGGGCGACGACCGTCCCCCAGGCGGAGCCCGCGATCCCGAGGCCGACGCCATAGACCAGGCCGACATTCAGGGCGGCGTTGGCGACGAATCCCCCGACGGCGACGTACAGAGGTGTCTTCGTGTCCTGGAGTCCGCGCAGCACCCCGGTCGCGGCGAGCACGACGAGCATGGCCGGGATGCCCATCACCGAGATGCGCAGATAGGTGGTGGCGTAGGGCGCGGCGGTGTCCGAGGCCCCGAAGAGTTCCACCAGCGCCGGGGCCGTGGGCACGACGGCGGTGACGACGACGGCGCCGAGCAGCAGGGCCAGCCAGATGCCGTCCATGCCCTGGCGGATGGCCGCCGGGAGGTCGCCGGCCCCGACGCGGCGGGCGACGGCGGCCGTGGTGGCGTACGCGAGGAAGACGAAGACGCTGACGGCCGTCGTCAGGAGGGCGGAGGCGATGCCGAGGCCGGCGAGCTGGGCGGTGCCGAGATGGCCGACGATCGCGCTGTCGGCCATGACGAAGAGGGGCTCGGCGACGAGCGCGCCGAAGGCCGGGACGGCCAGCGCGACGATCTCCCGATCGTGCTGTCGCCGGGTGGCCCTGGGGGGCGCGGGAGCCTGTGTCATGGCCACCAATCTAATCGTCCACAGGTAAGAGACGCAATTGAGTAGTGACCCTTACCACTCGTTGCGCTGCGTGTCGTCCCGGCCCTCGTTCGAACCGATCTTGCGCTGACTGGGGAAGTTTTTCTTCTGCACAGCCAGTGGATCATAAAGATGCAGGTCAGAGCGGGTTGGTGGGAAAAGACGAGGGCTTGTTCACAGGGCTGTCCACCGGGTCGTGCACAGGTTTTCCGGAGTTCTCCACAGCATCCGGGCTGTTGTCCACATGGGCTGTGGATAACCAGATTGGCTGACGGTGCCCGCGGGCCTACCGTGGTCCGGCGCCCGCTCCGTCCGACGGTCAGTGAAAGCCTCACAAAACCGACGTGGCTGAACCGGAGTTGGGCCTCTCAATTGTCAGTGTCGTGCCGTAGAACTGAGGGCACGGCGAGGTCCGCTCGGCGGACGGGAGGAGGTGGCTCGGTGAGCATTTCCGAGCCCTTGGACGACCCGTGGGCCGACAGCGGACCCAGTGATCGTCTGCCTTCCGCCCGTCGGCGCGGCGACGGTGGCCGCGGCCGGGACGAACAGCACGACCGGGGCCGGGACAGCGGTGACTGGGAGGGCGGCAGCACCTTCGAGCGCGTACCGCCGCAGGACCTCGACGCCGAGCAGTCCGTCCTCGGTGGCATGCTCCTGTCCAAGGACGCCATCGCCGACGTCGTCGAGGTCCTCAAGGGCCACGACTTCTACAAGCCCGCGCACGAGACGATCTACCAGGCGATCCTCGACGTCTATGCCAAGGGCGAGCCGGCCGACCCCATCACGATCGCCGCCGAACTGACCAAGCGCGGCGAGATCAACAAGGTCGGCGGCGCATCGTATCTGCACACCCTCGTCCAGACGGTGCCCACGGCGGCCAACGCCGAGTACTACGCCGAGATCGTGCACGAGCGGGCGGTCCTGCGCCGCCTGGTCGAGGCCGGCACCCGCATCACCCAGATGGGATACGCGGCCGACGACGACGTCGACGAGATCGTCAACCGCGCGCAGGCCGAGATCTACGCGGTCACCGAGCAGCGCACCAGCGAGGACTACCTCCCGCTCGGCGACATCATGGAAGGCGCCCTCGACGAGATCGAGGCGATCGGCTCGCGCAGCGGCGAGATGACCGGTGTGCCCACCGGCTTCACCGACCTCGACTCGCTCACCAACGGCCTCCACCCGGGCCAGATGATCGTCATCGCCGCCCGTCCCGCCATGGGCAAGTCCACGCTCGCGCTCGACTTCGCCCGGGCCGCGTCGATCAAGAACAACCTGCCCAGCGTCATCTTCTCCCTCGAAATGGGCCGCAACGAGATCGCGATGCGTCTGCTGTCCGCCGAGGCCCGCGTCGCCCTGCACCACATGCGCTCCGGCACCATGACGGACGAGGACTGGACGCGCCTGGCGCGCCGGATGCCCGAGGTGTCGTCCGCCCCGCTCTTCATCGACGACTCCCCGAACCTGTCGATGATGGAGATCCGCGCGAAGTGCCGCCGGCTGAAGCAGCGCAACGACATCCGGCTCGTCATCATCGACTACCTCCAGCTGATGCAGTCCGGTGGCAAGCGCTCCGAGAGTCGTCAGCAGGAGGTCTCGGACATGTCCCGTAACCTCAAGCTCCTCGCGAAGGAGCTGGAGGTCCCGGTGATCGCGCTCTCGCAGCTCAACCGTGGCCCCGAGCAGCGCACGGACAAGAAGCCGATGGTCTCCGACCTGCGTGAGTCCGGCTCCATCGAGCAGGACGCCGACATGGTGATCCTGCTGCACCGCGAGGACGCCTACGAGAAGGAGTCGCCGCGCGCGGGCGAGGCCGACATCATCGTGGGCAAGCACCGAAACGGCCCGACGGCCACGATCACCGTGGCGTTCCAGGGCCACTACTCGCGCTTCGTGGACATGGCCCAGACCTGATCCCGCCCCGGGCGAAATGAACTCGACGCCGGGTCCGCGGGCAGGTGGACTGGGCCCATGACGACACCCCAGGAAGAGCTCCTCCCCGGCACCCGGCGTGCGCTGCTGCACCGGATCGCCGTGGCCCAGTCCGACGGCCGCGCCCCGTCACTCGTCGCCGCGGTCGTACGGGACGGACGGGCCGTGTGGCACGGGGCACGCACCTCGGTCGACGGGCACGCCCCGGACGAGAACGTGCAGTACCGGATCGGCTCGATCACCAAGACCTTCACCGCCGTCCTCGTGCTGCGGCTGCGCGACGAAGGAGCGCTCGACCTCGAGGACCCGGTGGAGAAGTACCTGCCCGGCACCGGGGCGGGGGAGCTCACGATCGCCCAACTGCTCGCCCACACAGGAGGGTTGGCTGCCGAGACACCCGGACCGTGGTGGGAGAGGACACCGGGGTCGCTGCGGCCCGAACTCGCCGACGTCCTCGGCGACCAGCCGGCTCCGCATCCGGCCGGCCGCCGTCACCACTACTCCAACCCCGGCTACGCATTGCTGGGCGCCCTCGTCGAGGAGCTGCGCGGCGCGTCCTGGGAGGACGTACTCCGGCGTGAAGTACTCGAACCTCTGGGCCTCGACCGGACGGGTGTCCACCCGCAGGCTCCGGCCGCGGGCGGTTGGGCGGTGCATCCCTGGGCCGATGTGATGCAGCCCGAACCCCTCGAGGACTACGGGCGGATGGCGCCGGCGGGCCAGCTCTGGTCCACGACCGGCGACCTGGCGAAGTTCGCCGCCTTCCTGGTGCGGGGCGACGACCGGGTGCTGAGCGCGGAGACCCTGCGGGAGATGCGCACGCCGACGGCACCGACGCAGGCGGTGGAGCTGGCGGACGGCTTGACGTACGGGCTCGGAATGCAGGTCCAGCACCGCGACGGGCGACTGCTCGTGGGCCACTCCGGCTCGGTGCCCGGCTTCCTGGCGGCCCTCTTCATCGGTGTGGAGGACGACGTCGCCGCAGTGGTGCTCGCCAACTGCACCTCCGGCTTCTTCGTGTCGCAGGTGGCCACCGATCTCGTCCGCATCGTCGCGGAGGCGGAGCCGCGGATCCCCGAGCCGTGGCGGCCGTTGCGGGAAGCCGACCGTTTTGCGCTGGAGTTGGCCGGCCCGTGGTACTGGGGGACCAGTCCCACCGCTCTGCGGGTGACGGCCGATGGCCTCGTCTCACTCGGGCCGCTGTCCGGGGGTGGCAGGCGCTCGCGGTTCCGGCCGAACGGGGACGGCACCTGGACGGGGCTGGAGGGCTACTACGCCGGAGAGGTTCTACGGGCTGTACGGCGGCCGGACGGGACCGTGGACCACCTGGACCTCGGATCGTTCGTGTTCACGCGTCAGCCGTACGACGAGGGGGCCGCTGTGCCCGGCGGGGTGGACCCGGAGGGATGGCGGGGGATCGGCTGACCGCCCCAACGGAAAGGAGGCGCCGTGTTTCACGTGAAACACGGCGCCTTTGCCATGGACGTGGCCTCGGCGCTGTCGCGTGGAGCCCACGTCAGAGCTGCAGCTTGAAACCCACGTGCGAGGCCACGAACCCCAGTCGTTCGTAGAAGCGATGGGCGTCGGTGCGTGTGGTGTCGGAGGTGAGCTGCACCAACTGGCAGTTCTCCCGCCGGGATTCCTCGATCGCCCACTCGATGAACCGCGTGCCCAGACCGCTGCCGCGCTCGTCGGCGTGCACGCGCACACCCTCGATGATCGACCTGGTCGCGCCACGCCGGGACAGACCGGGGATGATCGTCAGCTGGAGCGTGCCGACGACGCGCCCTTCGCGCACGGCGACGACCAGGCGCTGGTTCGGATCGGCGCTGAGCCGCTCCAGCGCGTTGCGGTACGGCGTGAGGTCCTCCGGGGACTCGCGCTGGGCGCCCAGGGGGTCGTCCGCGAGCATGGCGACGATCGCGGGGATGTCCTCGGCGACGGCGGCCCGAATATCAAGATCTGCCATGACCGCACCCTAAGCGCGTTCCGCCGCCGCACCCCGAGCGTCTTGCGCTGCCGCACTCTACGCGGCGGCGGGCGCCTTCAGTGACTCCACGACCCGCACCAGCGGCGCCAGTTCGGCGTTCTTCGCGGCTGCGTCGAGGGCCTCGCGCAGGGCGGTGTCGTTGGTGGGCCGGGCTTCGGCGAGCAGTGTCAGGCCGGCCTCGGTGACGTTGGTGTAGATGCCGCGGCGGTCGGTGGGGCACAGGTAGCGCTCCAGGAGGCCGCGGTCCTCGAGCCGGGTGACCAGCCGGGTGGTGGCGCTCTGGCTGAGAACGACCGCGTCGGCGACCTGCTTCATCTGCAGATGGCCCCCGTCGCCGTCGTGCTGCCGGCTGAGTACGTCGAGCAGGGAGTACTCGCGCACGCTCAGGTCGTGCCCGGCCTGCAGCGCCCGCTCGATGTGGGCCTCGATCCTCCCGTGCAGCAAGGAGAGGGCGCACCAGCCCTGGGCAAGGGCGGTGAGTGCGGGGTCCGTTGCGGTCATGGGTGTTCTCCTCCGTCCCGGAGCGGCTGACACCAGGATAGAGCAACATCGAAATAGTCAGCGTTTGCATTTATACCGCGTCTGCAATTATTGTGAACGCACGCAAGGCGCATCTGCAATCGTCTGGGAAGGTCCACCCTCCATGCCTCTCGCGCTTCTGGCCCTCGCGATCGGGGCCTTCGGCATCGGAACCACCGAGTTCGTGATCATGGGCTTGCTGCCCGAGGTCGCGGGCGACTTCGGGGTCTCCATCCCCACGGCCGGGTTCCTCGTGACCGGCTACGCGCTCGGCGTCATGTTCGGCGCCCCGCTGATGACCGTCCTCGGCACCAAGGTCTCCCGCAAGCGGATGCTGATGCTCCTGATGGGCCTGTTCATCGTCGGGAACCTGCTCTCCGCCGTCGCCCCGTCCTTCGCCGTGATGCTGACCGGACGCGTCATCGCCTCGCTCGCCCACGGGGCCTTCTTCGGTATCGGCTCGGTCGTCGCGGCCGATCTGGTCGCCCCGGACCGGAAGGCCGGGGCCATCGCCATGATGTTCACCGGTCTGACCGTCGCCAACGTGGTCGGAGTCCCCCTGGGCACCCTCGTCGGGCAGACCGTCGGCTGGAGGGTCACGTTCGGCGTCGTCGCCGCCCTCGGGGTCGTCGGCCTGGCCGGCATCGCCCGGCTGGTCCCCGAGATGCCCCGGGCGGAGGGAGTGCACCTGCGTCACGAGCTGGCCGCCTTCAGGAACGCCCAGGTCCTGCTCGCCATGGCGATGACCGTCCTCGGCTTCGGCGGCGTCTTCGCGGCCATCACCTACATCGCGCCGATGATGACCCACGTGACCGGCTTCGCCGACGGCTCCGTCACCTGGCTGCTGGTTCTCTTCGGACTCGGCATGGTCGGCGGCAACCTCGTCGGCGGGCGCTACGCCGACCGCGCCCTGATGCCGATGTTGTACGTCTCTCTGGGCGCCCTGGCGGTCGTCCTGGCCCTCTTCACGCTCACCGCCCACAACAAGGTCCTCGCGGCCCTCAGCATCGCCCTGATCGGCGCCCTGGGCTTCGCCACCGTCCCGCCCTTGCAGAAGCGCGTCCTCGACCAGGCGCACGACGCCCCGACGCTGGCCTCCGCCGTGAACATCGGCGCCTTCAACCTCGGCAACGCACTGTCCGCCTGGCTCGGTGGCCTCGTCATCGCCGCGGGCCTCGGCTACACCGCCCCGAACTGGGTCGGCGCCGCCCTCGCCGCGGCCGCCCTGATCCTCGCCCTGGTGTCGTCCGCCCTGGAACGCCGTGCGGGTGCGCCCAGCACGGTGGTCGCCGGTGGCGGACCAGCACCCGCCGAGCAGCGGGCCGTCGCCCACCGCTGAGCCCCCCGGCCCGTCCGGCCCTCACGACAGACGCCGGTACCCCACGGCTCGGGGTACCGGCGTCTGTCGTATCCGCGCGGCTCCGGGGTACCGGCGTCGTCGTGTCCGTGCGGCTCAGCCGGCCGCCACCGTCAGCGGGGCGTACCGCCTGCTCCAGTCGCCGGGGAGTTCCGCGATCCCGTAGGTCATGACGGTGTTGAAGGCGACGGACCCCAGACCCCGTGCCTTCACCCACGCCAGCAGTTCCTCGTGCCGTTCGTCGATGTCGGTCCGCAGCGGCCGGTCGGTGTGGGCGGCGAGGGAGGCCAGCAGGGCCTTCGCTGTCTCGGTGTCTCGGGCGATCAGCGGGCCCACGACATGCGTGGCCATGTTGGGCCAGGCGGCCGCGTAGCCGACGATCCGGCCGTTGTCCTCGGCGACCCGCAACTGGTCGGCGAAGGCGGGCAGCCGGGTGATCATGTGCGTGCGGTCGGTGCCGAACACCTCCTCGTCGAGCCGGAGGATCGAGGGCAGGTCCTCGGCCGTGGCCGCGCGGGTGGCGATGTCCGACGGCGTGCCGTCCGGGGTGAAGTGTCCCGACACCATCTCCGCCCGGCCCGTGGCCTTGAAGCCGAGCTCCTCGTACAGCGGACGACCGTTCGGCGTCGCGTGCAGGGTCAGCGGGGTCGGGCCCATTGCGGAGACGACGTGTTCCATCAGCCGGCGGCCCACACCCTGTCGGGCGTGCCGCTCGGCCACCAGCACCATCCCGACGGCCCCGAGGTCGGGGCGGTCGGCCGGACCGTACTCGGTGACGACGCAGGCGGAGACCAGGCCTCCGGCGGGGTCGTCGATGCCGTACCCCTTCCCGGCGGAGAGGAGGAGACCCCACTTGCGCTCCTCGCGTGGCCACCCCCGGTCCTCGGACAAGTCGGCGCAGGCGGTGAGATCGCGGTGCGTCAGGCGGCGAATGGGCAGAGCGGCGAGGGAAGGAGTCGGCACGCGGGTCAGGCTGTCCGACCGGCGCCCCTGGCGTCCACCTGTTTCTCCTGGGACGTACGCGCTTTTGGCCATGCCGTCGGGCGGTGTTTCACGTGAAACGAGGCCGCACAGGGGGGAGGCGCGGAGTGTTTCACGTGAAACGGCGGAGACCGACAGAAGGCGGCGAACCGTGTAAGGGGACTGACAGCCTGCCCGGCTAGCCTCGGCGCATGGCGAGACTTCATCTCTTCGACCTCGACGGCACACTGCTGCACGGAACGTCCGCGCCACGGGAGATCTCACGCCAACTCGGCCTGGAGGCCGAGGCGGTGGCGCTGGACCGAGCGGCCTCCGCGGGGCGGATCCAGCCGCCGGAGTACGCGAACCAGGTGCGTGCCCTCTGGGCGAGCCTCACCGAGGAGCATGTGGCGGCCGCCTTCGCCGGGGCTCCGTGGCTGGCGCGTATCCGTGAGGTCTGGGCGGAGATCAGCAGCAGAGGGGAGTACTGCGCCGTCGTGTCGCTCTCGCCCTCCTTCTTTGTGGAAAAACTCACGAGCTGGGGCGCTCACGCGGCCTATGGATCCCGGTTTCCCACGCTTCCTTTCAGCGAGCCGGTGGATCCGGCGGGAGTGCTCAGCGCCGCGGCGAAGGTGGTGATCGCCGATCGGCTGTGCGCGGAGTTCGGAGTGACGCGGGACGACTGCGTCGCCTACGGGGACTCGCACTCCGACAAAGACCTGTTCGGAGCCGTGTCCGTCTCCGTGGCGGTCAATGCGGACCGTCATCTGACGAGCCTCGCCACCCATTCCTACACGGGGAAGGATCTGTGGGATGCCTATGAATTGGTGCGGCACGCCCGGTAGTTGGGGAAACGGCGGTTCACTTCCCGAGCCTTCTTCCAGGGGAGGGAAGGGGGGACTTGTGCGGCCGACCGCGGCCGGTATGGTCGACTCCGGTTCGCTTCCGGAGTGATGTGTGCCGGACCCGGCGCACGCCTGCCGGGCGGGCCGAGAAGAGGGCATTGCAGCCTAACGGGACGGAGAGATCGAAGACCCGCATTTCCGGTTGTGCGGCCGGGGTGTCCCATGGGATGGGATGCTGCGGTGAGAGTGCTGCGGACCAGGTCGCACTCTCGCCTCATGCGTTCATGCGGAGCGGAATCACGGGTGGACCGTGGCCTTGCCGGTCACGGAACCGAACGGAAAAGCAAGCCGTCTGCGGGGGAAGCAGGCATCTTCCGATCCAGGAAGTGCGCAGACCGACCGAAAGATGTTCGAGGCGAGGCACACCATGGACGCTCCGACCACCAAGTCGGCCGACAACGGCACGTCCGGCGGCGGGGACGGATGGTTCACGCCGCACAAACAGCCGGAGCCGGCTGCGGGAGGCGAGCAGGGGACATCGGACGGCCGCCGCCTGGCCGCACTGCGCCCGGTGGGCCGCGGCACGACCACCGGCGACGGTGACCCGCCCCAGAGCGCTCCCACGAACACGGGGGAGCGAATAGGCAGGGACTCGGCGCAGCAGCCGGACTCAGGGCCGCAGAGCCCGTACAGCCCGCCCGCGCCGACGGAGGCGGGCATCCGGGCCGGGACGCCCCCGCAGCGGCCCGCGACGGCCGCCCCCGGGCCTGTGCAATCCCCCGCCCTCTCGGTGGCGCAGCACTCCCCGCTCACCGATCCCCTGGTCCCCGTCCAGCGACCCGCCCCCGCCCAGCAACCGCCTCCCGTACACCGGCCCGCTCCCGCCGCCCAGGAGGCGGCCTCCCCGGACGCCATCCTCATTCGCCGGACCATGGCGGAGGTGGCCCCCGTGGCCGACAAGGTCACCTCGTACTTCTACGCCCTGCTCTTCGTCCGCCACCCCGAACTGCGCCCGCTCTTCCCGCCCGCGATGGACGCCCAGCGGGACCGGCTGCTCAAGGCCCTGCTGACCGCCGCCGAGCACATCGACAACACCCCGGTCCTCGTCGAATACCTGCAGAACCTCGGCCGGGGCCACCGCAAGTACGGAACCCGGGCCGAGCACTATCCGGCGGTGGGCGAGTGCCTCATCGGCGCGCTGAACAAGTACGGCGACGCCGTGTGGGACGCCGAGACCGAAGCCGCCTGGGTCCGGACGTACACGACGATCTCCCAGGTCATGATCGACGCGGCGGCCGCGGACGAACTGCGCGCTCCGGCCTGGTGGCACGCGGAGATCGTCTCCCACGACCTCAGAACGCCGGACGTCGCCGTCCTCACCCTCCGCCCGGACCAGCCCTATCCCTTTCTCGCCGGGCAGTACGCGAGCCTCGAGACACCATGGTGGCCGCGGATCTGGCGGCACTATTCGTTCGCGTCGGCGCCCCGCTCCGACGGGCTCCTGGCCTTCCACGTGAAGGCCATTCCGGCCGGCTGGGTCTCCAACGCCCTGGTGCACCGTGCCCGGCCCGGGGACGTCATACGGCTCGGCCCGCCGGCCGGCTCGATGACCGTCGACCACACCCGGGACAGCGGCCTGCTCTGCCTGGGCGGTGGCACCGGCATAGCCCCCATCAAGGCACTGGTCGAGGATGTCGCCGAGCGCGGTGCGCGTCGCCCGGTCGAGGTGTTCTACGGCGCCCGCAGCGACCACGACCTGTACGACATCGACACCATGCTCAGGCTCCAGCAGACGCACCCGTGGCTGGAGGTCCACGCGGTGGTCGACCGGCACGGCCTGCTCCAGCTGCCCGACGCCATACGCACTTTCGGGCCCTGGACCGAGTACGACGCCTATGTCTCGGGGCCGCCCGGCATGATCCGCAGCGGCGTGGACGCCCTGCGCGGTGTCGGCTTCCCCGTGGAGCGCATACGGCACGACTCGGTCGAGGAACTCGTCGCCGCCGGAAGCTGACGCGGAGTCGGCTCCTACGGCCTCATCCCAGATCGGGAGCGTGCATGGCTCGTACGCCCTCGATGTTGCCGTCCAGGTAGTGCCGCAGCGACAGCGGTACGAGATGGACCGAGGCGATGCCCACCCGGGTGAACGGCACCCAGACGATCTCGTACTCGCCGGCCGGCTCGTCGACCTCGGGACCGTGCCGCTGGGCGGGATCCATGGACTCCAGACGGCACACGAAGAAGTGCTGCACCTTCACACCGGTCGCGCCGCCGTCCTCGCCGATGTGCTCGACGGTGTCGACGAAGCAGGGAACCACATCGGTGATCTTCGCGCCGAGTTCCTCGTGCACCTCGCGGTGCAGGGCGTCGACGACGGTCGCGTCATCCGGCTCGACGCCGCCACCGGGCGTGACCCAGTACGGATCCACGCCGGGCTTGGTGCGCTTGATCAGGATCAGGTCGTCGCCGTCCAGCAGAACGGCACGGGCGGTGCGCTTGACCACAGGTCGGACGGTCATGGGAGAAATGTGGCCCCGCATGTTCCACGTGAAACATCGCGAAACGTCACCAAGTCAAAGCAGGCCGTAACTAGGCCATGCAGCCTCGGGGAAACCCCTCAGCACCACTCGGCGGCCGCCCCCAGCAGCCACTCATGGGCGCGTGCGACGTGCGGCATCGCCAGGGTGCCGGTCCGCACCACCAGGACGTACGTCCGCAGCGGCGGCACCACCGGTTCGTGCGGCGCGACGACGTCACCGCGCTCCAGAGCGGCCGCGCACAGATAGCGGGGCAACACCGCGAGCCCGGCGCCCGCGACGGCGCAGGCGAGGACCGCACGCAGGTCGGGGACGATGACGGTGCCGGAGGCGGCGGGGCGGGAGTCGAAGACGGAGGCCCAGTAGCGGGAGACGAGGGGCAACGACTCGTGCACCTCGACGACGGGGAGGTTCTCCAGCGCTGAGGCGCCCTTGCGGCGCAGCCTGCCGGAGTCGATCCGCTCCGCCCACTGCGGGGCGGCGATCAGAACGTGCTCCTCGTCGCACAGCGGCGTGGCCGTGAGCAGGGCGCCGCGCGGCCGTGCCGTACTGATGGCCAGGTCGTGGTGGCCGGCCGCCAGCCCCTCCAGGACCTCCTCGGCGTTGCCGAAGGAGACGCGCAGGGCGAGCCCCTGGCCGTCGTCGCCGGTCAGCTCGGTGAGGGCGGGGAGGGCCCGCTCGGCGGTGAACTCGGGAGGACCGGCGAGGTGCAGGGACCGCAAGGAGGCATCGTCGTCCAGGCCGCTCTCGGTGATCTCCACCAGGGCGTCGAGATGCGGGGCGGCTTTGTGGGCGAGCTCGTCCCCCATCGTCGTCGGAGTCACACCGCGGGCCTGGCGCAGGAACAGGGGGCGGCCCAGCTGCCGCTCCAGGGTGCGGATCTGGGAGGTGACGGCGGGCTGGGACAGGCCCAGCAGAGCGGCGGCGCGGGTGAAGGAGCCGGCCCGGTGCACGGTCACGAAGGTGCGCAACAAGGCCAGATCCATGGAGCGTCCTCCTGCCTTCCCCTGTCTTTCTCGCGGCTCAGGGGCAGGCCCTCAACTATAAATATGTCGATAGGTCTCTGTCGCTACTGTGATTGGACACTGACACAGAGTCAACTAGCCTTGTTCGCGCGGTTCTTCGCGCGCGGAACCGAGGACGGTCCGAGCCACGAGGGGGGAGGCTCGGACCGTCCGTCATGCGTAGCGGGACACCGGCCGGGCGTCCGTAAACCGGTCATGGCGCCGACTCCTCCAGCGCTCGCAGCACATCGGCCACGAGGTCCTCGGAGTCCTCGGCGCCGACCGACAGCCGGATGAAGCCCTCCGGCACCGCGTCGCCGCCCCAGCGCCCCCGTCGCTCGGCGGTGGAGCGCACCCCGCCGAAGCTCGTCGCGTCGTCCACGAGCCGCAGCGCCTCCAGAAAACGCTCGGCACGCGCACGCGTGGGCAGCGTGAACGAGACCACGCACCCGAAGCGCCGCATCTGCTGGGCGGCCACCTTGTGGGCCGGGTCGTCGGCCAGCCCGGGGTAGCGCAGCCCGGTCACCTCCGGCCTGTCCCGCAGTGCCTCCGCGACGGCCAGGGCGGTGGCCGACTGCCGGTCGACGCGCAGCTGCAGCGTGGCGATCGACCGGTGCGCCAGCCAGGCCTCCATGGGCCCGGGAATCGCCCCGACGATCTTCCGCCAGCGCCGTACGGCGGTCATCGCTTCGCCGGCCCGCCCGGTGACGTACCCGAGGAGGACGTCGCCGTGCCCCGTGAGCTGCTTCGTACCGCTGGCCACCGAGAAGTCGGCGCCGAGCTCCAGCGGACGCTGCCCGAGCGGCGTGGCGAGCGTGTTGTCGACGGCGACGAGAGCGCCACGCGCGTGTGCCGCCTCGACGAGCCGCCGGATGTCGCACACGTCGAGCCCGGGGTTGGACGGCGACTCGATCCACAGCAGCCGGGCGCCGTCGAGGGCGTCGAGCTGGGCGTCGCCGCCCGTCGGCGCGGTCCGCACCTCGATGCCGTACGCCTCCAGCTGGGCGCGGACCAGGGGCAGCGCCTGGTAGCCGTCACCGGGCAGGACGACGGTGTCACCGGAGCGCAGTTGCGAGAAGAGCAGCGCCGAGGTGGCGGCCATGCCGGAGGCGAAGACGAGCGTCTCGACGCCGTCCTGCCCCGGCGCCTCCAGCTCGCCGATCGCGTGCTCCAGGTGCGTCCAGGTCGGGTTCTCGTCGCGGCCGTAGGTGTACGGACCCGTCGGCTCACCCGGCAGGTGGAAGTGCGCGGCGAACACCGGGCCCGGAAGGGGCGGTTCGTACTTCACCGGTTCGGGCAGTCCGGCCCGCACCGCGCGTGTGCCCTCACCGGCGCCCCCGGGGAGGCCACCAGCCGTGGTGGAGTCGCTCATGGCACCCGTCCTTCCAGATCCTCGCTCACGGCGGTCAGCAGACCGCTGCTCGCCACCTCCACCATCTCAAGGCACTCCTCGAAGCCGTCGCGGCCCCCGTAGTAGGGGTCGGGGACGTCGAGGTCGTCCTGAGCGGCGGGGTCGTAGGAACGCAGCAGCCGCACCTTGCCGGCGTCCTCCGGGGTGGGCGCCAGGCGGCGCAGGGCCCGGAGGTGGCCGGCGTCCAGGGCGATCACGAGGTCGAGGCGGGCGAACCAGGACGGTTCGAACATCCGGGCCGTGTGATCGAGGACGTACCCGTGCTGCTCGAGGACGGAGAGGGTGCGCGGGTCGGCGCCCTCGCCCTCGTGCCAGTCGCCCGTGCCGGCGCTGTCGACCTCGACCAGCCCGTCGAGACCGGCCTCCGCCACGCGCGCGCGGAAGACCGATTCGGCCATCGGCGAGCGGCAGATGTTGCCGGTGCAGACGAAACAGACGCGGTAGGTCATCGAGGGCTCAGTCCCCGTCGGGCAGGACGACGTTGAGCGCCCAGGAGACCACGGAGATGATCAGACCGCCCAGGACCGCCGTCCAGAAGCCCTCGACGTGGAAGCTCAGGTAGATCTTGTCGGCCAGCCAGGAGGTCAGCAGCAGCATCAGGGCGTTGACCACCAGGGTGATCAGACCGAGCGTCAGGATGAACAGCGGGAAGGTCAGTACCTTCACGATCGGCTTGACCAGGAAGTTCACCAGGCCGAAGAGCAGCGCGACGACTATCAGGGTGCCGATCTTCTTGCCCGTGCTGTCACCGGTCAGGGTGATGTTGTCGAGCAGCCAGACGGCGACCGCCAGGGCGCCCGCGTTGGCGATCGTCTTGACTACGAAATTCTTCATGTGTCTGATCGTGGCAGAGAGATCGGCAACGGGCACCGGGCGAGGGCGGACGAACACGATGAAGGCATTCCGGCTGGACGAACTGGAGGCGGAGCGAGCCGCCAACGACGGCGCCTACCTGCAGTTCCTGCGGGAGCGGAACATGTCGGTGGGGCTGTACGCCCTCAACGCCGGAGAGCATGATCCACAGAATCCGCACAACCAGGACGAGGTGTACTTCGTCGTGAGCGGCCGCGCCTCCATCACCGTCGGCATGGAGACCACCCAGGTCGCGCGCGGCAGCGTGGTCTACGTCCCGGCCGGGGTCGCCCACAAGTTCCATCACATCAGCGAGGATCTGCGCGTCCTGGTGGTGTTCTCTCCGCCCGAGGCGTGACCCGCTCCTCGGGGTTCCCTAGGGGATCGTTCAGGGGAGGACAAGGGGCGCGAGGCCCCCGCCGGCACCCTTCGCGGATCTAGCATCGACGGCAGGACATCGGAAGCATCCGGACTCACAGGAGTTCCGGACCGACGAGGACAAGGACGAAGGCGATGCGAGAGATCTTCGCGGGACTGCCGTGGTGGGTGAAGTGGGTGGCGGTGCCGGTCATCGCCCTGGTCGTGTTCGGCGGTCTGATAGCCAGCGTCGTCGGCTTCGTGATCTGGCTGCTGTTCAAGGTGCTGATCTTCGTGGCTCTGGTCGGCGGACTGATCTATGTCGTACGGAAGTTCATGGCGGGCTCCTCGTCACGCGGCGACTGGTGAGCGGTGCGGGAGGCGCCTGAGCGGTAACAGGAATCGCCTGTTCCCTCGGCCGGGGGAAGTTTCCCGCAGGGCCCGGCCGCGAGTGGTGGGGGACGGTTAAAGTCCGGAGTTCGACGCGGGGAAGAACCCCGCGAGCGGCCTACACCCCCCTCCCGTGTTCCCCGCACGGGCCGCCCCCTCGCGCTCTGGGAGTGACCCCTTGGCCCCGGTTGACACCGCCTCCGCGGAATCCCACGCACCCCCCGCCCCGCGTTCCCCCGTGACCCCGCACCAACGCCCGCCGAGCTCAGCCCTCCCCGAGCAGCCCGGCTCCGCGACCCGACAGCCGCACCCGGCCGCGACGCTCATCGGCTCCGTCCAGCGCGCGATGCGCCTGCTGGAGTCCGTCGCCGAGCACGAGTGCGGAGCTCCGGCCAAGCAACTGGCCCGCGAGACCGGCCTTGCCCTCCCCACGGCCTACCACCTGCTGCGCACCCTTGTGTACGAGGGCTATCTGCGCCGGGACAAGGGGCTGTTCTTCCTCGGTGAGGCGGCCGAGCGTCTGGGCAGCAGCGGGGCCGCGCAGAAACGTCGCAGCACGGTCGCCGACACCCTCGCCCAGTGGCGCGATTCGATCGGTGTCCCCGTGTACTACGCCCGGTACCACGGCGGCGAGATCGAGGTCATGTGCGTCTCCGACACCCCCGGCAACCCAGCGGTGGAGGAGTGGGCCGACTTCCGCGAGACCGCCCACGCACACGCCATCGGCCAGTGTCTGCTCTCCCAGATGGACGAGGACGCCCGCCGCGATCACCTGGACCGCTACCCGGTGCAATCGATCACCCCGTACACCGTGCGTGACGACCACACCCTGCTGCGGCGCCTGGAGCGCACGCGGCGCATGGAACCGGTCGTGGAGAGGCAGGAATACGCATTGGGCACGGTGTGCGCCGCGATCCCGATCACGGTGGGCACCACGGCGGCGACGATGGCCATCTCCCTGCCCGCCCATCAGGCCGACCGGCTACTCCCGGCGGCACGGCAGTTGCAGAGCGAGATCGGTCGCCGGCTGGGGTCAATCGCGATCTCTATCAGTATCTGAAAACTCACTCCTTGTGATCTGTTGTGTACGTTCAGCAAGATGCGGTGCAGTGTCAGGGGTTGATTACCGGCCATTCGACGGCAAATGACGGGGTAACGCGATGCGCGAGTCCGTACAGGCAGTTCAGGCAGAAGTCATGATGAGCTTCCTCGTGTCCGAGGAGCTCTCGTTCCGCATCCCGGTGGAACTGGGCTATGAGTCGCGCGATCCCTACGCCGTACGACTCACCTTCCATCTGCCCGGTGACGCCCCGGTGACCTGGGCTTTCGGGCGGGAGCTGCTCATCGACGGGGTGGGCAGGCCGTGCGGGGAGGGTGATGTACGGGTCTCGCCCGTGGACCCCGATGTGCTCGGTGAGGTCCTGATCCGCCTTCAGGTGGGGGGCGACCAGGCGCTGTTCCGTTCCTCGGCCGCCCCTCTGGTGGCCTTCCTGGACCGCACGGACAAGCTGGTCCCGTTGGGCCAGGAGGGTGCTCTCGCCGACTTCGACGCGCATCTCGACGAGGCACTGGACCGGATTCTGGCGGAGGAACGGAGCACCGGCTGACCCGCCGGCGGCGAGCGGTGGCGGAACGCTTCGCCACGGGGGGTGGCCACGCAGGAACGCTTCTTCTCTCCTTCACGCACCAGGGTGGGGCGCCACTCGAGCGCCCCACCCCCTCAGCGCTTGCGCCGCCTGCCCCGGCCACCCCGGGGCTGGACGGGACCCGCCTCCCCTGCTGCCGCCGGAGCCGGCTCCGGTACGGACGCGGCCGCCGTTCCCGGGTCCGGGCGGTCGGCCGCGACCACGAGGGCCGCGAGAGCCGTAGTGACCGGCACCGACGCCACCAGGCCGATCGAACCCACCAGCGTGCGCACGATCTCCTCGGCGACCAGCTCACTGTTGGCGACCGTGCCGACGCTGCTCTGCGCGATCGAGAAGAGCAGCAGCAGCGGCAGCGCGGCACCGGCGTAGGCGAGGACGAGCGTGTTCACGACGGACGCGATGTGGTCGCGGCCGATACGGATGCCGGCCCGGTACAGCCCGCGCCAGCCCATCGCCGGGTTGGCCTCGTGCAGCTCCCAGACCGCGGAGGTCTGGGTGACCGTCACGTCGTCGAGGACACCGAGCGAGCCGATGATGATGCCGGCGAGCAGCAGACCGCTCATGTCGATCGACGGGTACAGGCCGTGGATCAGGCCGGTGTTGTCGTCCGTGTTGCCGGTGAGCGCGGCCCAGTCGATGAACCAGGAGCCGAGGAAACCGATCAGCAGCAACGAGATGAGGGTGCCGAGTACGGCGACAGATGTACGGGCCGAGAGGCCATGGCATAGATAGAGGGCGATCAGCATGATGGCGCTCGACCCCACCACGGCCACGAGCAGCGGGTTCGAGCCCTGCAGGATCGCGGGCAGGATGAAGAAGTTCAGGATCAGGAAGCTGGCGGCGAGGGCCACCAGCGCCATGACGCCCCGCAGCCGTCCGACGATCACGACGGCGACCGCGAAGATGAGCGCCAACACGGCCATCGGGACCCGGCGGTTCACATCGGTGACCGAGTACTGCAGGTCCTTCGGCGCCGAGGGCTCGTAGGCGACCACGACCTTCTCGCCCTCGTGCAACTGCCGTGACTGGTCCGGCTGGACGATCTCGGTGAACGTACGGCCCTTGTCGTCGCCGGTGTCCACGCGGATCGTGGCCTTCTTGCAGGTGCCGTTCCCCTGCTGTTCGGCGGAGGAGCCCTCGGCCGTGGAGGTGCCGCCGGTCGAGGTGCCACCGGAGGCGTTCACCGACTGGCAGCTCACGCTCACCACCTTGGTGACCGTGGCCTGTTGGGTCTGCCGGTCGAAGCCGACCCCGGTGCGCTCGTGCGCCGGGGCACCGCCCGGCCACAGCACCACGAGCCCGACCAGGACCGCCGCGGCGAACGGGATGAGGATGGCCGCGATGACCTTGCGCAGATGCTTGGAGACAGGGGCGGCCGGGCCGTGACTGTGGCTGTGCCCATGCGTATGCCCGTGCCCGCCACCCGAACCGGCGCCCTGCCCGCCCCCGGGGACGTCATGGGGTCCGTGCCCGTGCCCGCCGCGGTGAGCGTCACCGGGTCCGTGCCCGTGCCCGCCGCGGTGAGCGTCACCGGGGCCGTGCCCGTGCCCGTGGCCTCCGCCGTCACCCGGCCCGGCTCCCTGAGAGGGGCCCTGGCCGTAAGCCGCACCGTTGCGCTGCTCGTGGGCCCCGGCGTATCCCTCGTCGAAGTCATGCCCGTGATCCCCGACGTATCCGGAACCGTCGCGGTGCCAGTGACCTCCGCCGTATCCCTCACGCGGGGGAGGCGTGTGACCCCTGCCCGGTCCCGGGCCCATCGGGCCGGGGCCGTATCCGGGACCAGGCTCACGGACCTGACTGGCGCCGAAGTCGCGGTCGTCGCCGTGGCCCTGAGCGGGACCGCTTCGAGGAGCGCTCGCAGGAGCACCCAGAGGACCGTGTCCGAGGCCGCCGCCAGGACCGTTTCCCGGACCGTTTCCGGGGCCGCCACTGGCTCCGGGCCTGCGAGGCGGCTCGGGTGGAGGATACGGGGGCTGGTGTGTCGTGGTCACCGCCCGATCATCGCAAGAACGGCAGAGGCCCACTGTTCACCGCGCCACAAATGACGCTAGCGTGGTGCCACCTTTGCACACGCGGGAGCTCGGAGCACCGGGCTGAGAGGGCGCTGACCTCCGTCTTCGCGATGTTTCACGTGGAACGTCACTGAGCCGAGTGATGTTTCACATGAAACGTCGGCAGACGGTAGCCGCTGCGTCGACCGCCGAACCTGTTACCGGGTAATGCCGGCGTAGGGAGTAGGTCTCATGACCAACAAGGACGCACGCACGCCTGCCTCCATTCAGGACGAAAAGTCCCAGGAGGTCGGGAAGTCCATCGGCTGGCACAAGGGGTACGTCGAGGGCACTCGCCCCGACCTGCGCGTGCCGGTCCGCCAGGTGCACCTCACCAACGGGCAGTCGGTCACGCTGTACGACACCTCCGGCCCGTACACCGATCCGCTCGTCGACACGGACGTACGCAGGGGCCTGGCACCGTTGCGTGAGAACTGGATCATCGCTCGCGGTGACACCGAGGAGTACGCGGGCCGTCCCGTCCGTCCCGAGGACGACGGCATCAAGCACACCTCGCCGAGGGGCGGACTGCGCAATCTCGACGCGGTGTTCCCGGGGCGGCCGCGTCTGCCGCGCCGCGGCCGGGACGGCGGGGCGGTCACCCAGCTCGCGTATGCGCGCCGGGGAGAGATCACGCCCGAGATGGAGTTCGTGGCCCTCAGGGAGAACGTTTCCCCCGAGGTGGTCCGCGAGGAGATCGCGGCGGGCCGCGCGGTGTTGCCGGCCAACGTCAACCACCCGGAGATCGAGCCGATGATCATCGGCAAGAGGTTCCTGGTGAAGGTCAACGCCAACATCGGCAACTCGGCGGTCACGTCCTCCATCGAGGAGGAGGTCGAGAAGATGACCTGGGCGACCCGCTGGGGCGCCGACACGGTCATGGACCTCTCCACCGGCCGCAACATCCACACCACCCGTGAGTGGGTGCTGCGCAACTCCCCCGTCCCCATCGGCACGGTGCCGCTGTACCAGGCCCTGGAGAAGGTCGACGGCAAGGCCGAGGAACTGACCTGGGAGATCTACAAGGACACCGTCATCGAGCAGGCCGAGCAGGGCGTGGACTACATGACGGTCCACGCGGGCGTGCGCCTCCCGTATGTCCCGCTCACCGCGGGCCGCAAGACCGGCATCGTCTCGCGCGGCGGCTCGATCATGGCGGCCTGGTGCCTGGCGCACCACAAGGAGTCGTTCCTGTACGAGAACTTCGAGGAACTCTGCGAGATCCTCGCCGCCTACGACGTCACCTACTCGCTGGGCGACGGCCTGCGGCCCGGCTCGATCGCGGACGCCAACGACGAGGCGCAGTTCGCGGAGTTGCGCACGCTCGGGGAACTCAACACGATCGCCAAGCGTTTCAACGTACAGACCATGATCGAGGGCCCGGGCCATGTCCCGATGCACAAGATCAAGGAGAACATCGACCTTCAGCAGGAGATCTGCGATGAAGCTCCGTTCTATACGCTCGGCCCGCTGACGACGGACGTCGCGCCGGCGTACGACCACATCACCTCCGGCATCGGTGCCGCGATGATCGCATGGTGGGGCACGGCCATGCTCTGCTACGTCACGCCCAAGGAACACCTGGGCCTGCCCAACCGTGACGACGTCAAGACCGGCGTCATCACCTACAAGATCGCCGCCCACGCAGCCGACCTCGCCAAGGGGCACCCCGGTGCACAGGAATGGGACGACGCGCTGTCCGACGCCCGCTTCGAGTTCCGCTGGGAGGACCAGTTCAACCTCGCCCTCGACCCGGACACGGCACGGGAGTTCCATGACGAGACCCTGCCGGCCGAGCCCGCGAAGACCGCTCACTTCTGCTCGATGTGCGGGCCGAAGTTCTGCTCGATGAAGATCAGCCAAAGCATCACAGAGCGGTTCGGTGGTGCGGCGGCCGAGGGGGCGTCTCCCGAGGAGGTCGCGGAGGGGATGCTCCAGAAGTCGAAGGAGTTCGCGGCGAGCGGGAACAGGGTGTATCTGCCGCTCGCGGACTGAGGCTCCGGGCGGTGCCCGCGGTCGACTGATCCGGGTACCGCCTGTCGCACTGCTTTCCATGGCAGCGCCGGTTGTCGTATGCCGCCCTTATGGTTCCTCGAAACAGCAGGAGCATGATCGGTGCAGCTCGGGAGGCGTGATGCGGGATGCTGAGCAGACGGTGAAGGTGTCCTTCGCTGAGGGATGGGATCTGGCCTCCCGGACCGTGGTCCACCCGCTCTCGCCCGCCGCGGCCGAAGCACGGGACCGTGTGGGAAAGCCTTATGTGATGGTGCACCGGCTGGAGGGCCGAACCTCACCAGTCGAGGTGCATCTGGTGGCCTGGGGTGAATCCCACGTGGGCGCATGGGCGTACGACGATCAGGGACGGCGGACCAGGGAGGCGGACTGGCGCCTGCTCGAACCCGGCCGCCTGTTCCTGCGCCGCCTTGGGGCATGGCGTTATGACACCGAGGAGCAAACCGAGTTCGCCCCCGACGCCGGGCGTACCTATATGGACCTCCTTCCAGGAGGCAAAGGGCGCAAGGTGAGCGAACCGAAGGGGGTGCGAGGACCGTCACGCCACACGCCCGCGAACATTCCCGAAGAGAACCGATGGCATGACAGATCGGGGTTCGGCGTATGTGGTGTCAGGCAGTTGCTCCTGTCGAAACCGCTGCCGCCGGGACAGCAACCGGACTTTGTGGACGCCACTGCGAGCGAGACCGAGGCATGGTGCGTAGACCGCGTCACCGATGGCCGACCTTCTCTCTGGGTGCCTCCGCGTCCGGCCCGACCAGCCCACCTCAAGGAGTTGTTCGAGCCAGGCACACGTATCGCGACGAGCTTCGAGCCGGAGATGACGGTCAGCGCAATACGGAACATCGCGGCTCTTCGTGTGCCCAGCGGCAGGCTGGTCGTCCAGGACCCCCTCACCAAGGGTCACGGCGCTCGTCGTGAGCTGTCCGAGCGGATCCCTCCGGGCGACTACCTCATGCAGGCTGCCGTGGTTGCCTATGAGAGCCAGTACGAGGACGAGCGCTTCCCCGTGGAGGAGGAAGTCGCTGTCCGTCTGCTGCTCGGGGAAGAACCGGTCGGGTCGTGGGAGCTGGCGCTCACCGAGGAGGACGACCTCAGGCTCTTGCGTGAGGATGAGATCTTCGGCTTCGACACGGACTGCGCTGCGGGGTCCTTCGCTGACGCCTCGGGGTGGGACGTACTCGCGGACAAGTACCGGCGCTACCTCAAGGACCAGGAGGACGACGCAGGAGAGAGCATCAGTGACGGGTACATCCGCACCACGGATGAGGCGACCGACAGTGACCTCGTCTCCTTCTATACCGGCGGGGACGGCATGTATCCCGTATGGCTGGGACGTGCAAGCACGGGAAAGCCGGTGTGCGTCACGGTCCTGATCGGCTATCTGCCCGACCTGCGGTTGCTCTGAGCGGACCGAGCCCTGTCATCGCGGCTGGCGCTCGCTGCCCATTAGGTGTGCGGCGGCCCAGGCGTCCCACCGGTACAGACGGTCGTGCACCTTGTCGAATCGCGCCGCGTACTCAGGGTCTCCAGTGGTCGACGGTCGGTGAGCAGGCTCAGCAGAGCATCGTCGAGGGACTTGCCGGTGGAGGCCGCGGAGGACGCGCGGATTCGATGAGGTGCCAGAACCGATCGGTGTCCTTGGCGGGCACCCCGCCACCTAGGTAGAACATCGCCTGTGAGGGGATTTGACCGCATCCTGAGCCCTTCCTGACAAAGCGGCTTCGAGACCATGACTGGATGCGGTAGGACTGGGCCATGAGTGACGCTAGCGAGCTGCGAGCAGCCACTGTTGCCTGGTTCGACGACAAGAAGGGGTTCGGGTCGATCGACGTCCCGGACGGGACGAGGGCCTTCGTTCATAGAAGTGTTCTTCCTGGAGTCGGCTATCGCACTTTGGTGAAGGGCGAGCCGGTATTGATCCGTACCGAGCCAGTTCCTGGCAAGGACCCCAGGGTCGTCGAGTTGGAGAGTCCACCCCAGCGAATCCAGGGAGTTGTCGATAACTTCGACTTCGCCAAGGGATTCGGATTCATTCGAGGCGTATCCGGTGGGGCCAGTGAGAATCTGGTGTTTGTACATCACTCAAGCGTCATGACATCTAGTGGACGTGCGGAGCTAATCGCAGGTGAAGATGTCGAGTACTTTGCTAAGCCGACAGAGCGCGGGCTCCAGGCGATTCATGTAAAGCGCCTTGACCCGAGGGCGCCGTGGGAGAAATTCTCAGCTTATCACGACTCTAATTGGGAGAAACTCGCGCTTCTCGCGGAGCGTGAAGTGTGGGATTTTCAGAGCCCTGCTTCAGGGGATGAGGGTGACGGTCCGGGTGGAGGTAGTGCTCGTTTTCCGATCCTGATCAGCTACATCAGGTACACCTTCGCTAAGATCGTTGAAGACGGACTGATCGCCTATGGCTTGAAAGGTGGAATCTCTCATGCTGCATTCAATACCGGCCTGGTAACGGATAGCCAAGAGGATATTTATGGGTTCTTTGTGGCCAAGAGCCCGGCGGATGATGGATGCTCTTGGCGCTTCTTCGACTGGGTGAAGGCAAGTGACAACCGCGTGAGCGGTGTGTTTAGTCCGCGACCTCAGATGGCCAAATACTGGGACGACCCGTCAGTTCTCTTTTTCGATCCGCGCAAAGACTTGGTGCTGGACTCTGATCACTTCATCCGGGATAACATTGACCGGTATCCGGCCGAGTATCGCAAGTCCCCTCAACTTGCGCTAGCATTTACAATGGCAGCTAAGGATGCCGCCATCAAGCGGCTGATGAGAAATTACAAAACGGCGATTCCTCAGTACCATCGAGGGGAAATTCAACTGCTGCTTCCTCTTTCCCTTGATGGCTCTGGTAAGGCCCAGTTGGCCCTCGTTGCAAGGAGGCAGGTCAGCGAGGAAACTGGGGAGCTTGTGGAATATACGGGTGAAACCGTTCTTCCGCTTCATGCCGCATTGAACAATGCGCGTTTGCTGGCCAGGCCGGATCGCGACTGGCTCAATCCGTAGGGATTTTCTGTTGTCCAGGGATTGATTCCCCTGATTGATGGACGTAGCTATGTGAATGAGGCTGACCGGCGGCATTTAAGGGAGAGCTATAGGTCGGCCTACGTGGCTCTGCGGTCTGATCTCCTGCTCGATGAAGATCTCTCCGGACATTCGCCGAGCACACGGCGGGAGCCGGGAGGGCATCGAGGAGGGCATGGCCCAGAAGTCGAAGGAGTTCGCGGCCAGCGGGAACAGGGTTTACCTGCCGATCGCCGACTGAGGAAGGAGGTTCGGGCGTAAGCGGTCCGTGTTTCCTGTCGCCGTGAGGGCTTGGCGGCAGCGAAGCGCGGATCCCCGCTCGGTCGGCCGGGTCGGGTTTGGGGATCGGGGCGGTCACGGGGCGAGGGCGATCTTTCCGGTTCTGAGGTTGGTCAGGTCGGGGTGTCCTGTGGGTACCAGCGGAGTTCCACGGTGTTGCCGTCAGGGTCCTGGACGTAGACCGATGTGGCGGTGCCGCGGGCGCCGAAGCGTTGTACGGGGCCTTCGAGGACGGTGAAGGCGCCCGACGTGATGATCTCGTCCCAGTCCAGGGGATCCACGGTGAGGCAGATGTGATCGACGTTGGACTCTCCGCGGGCCCGGCCGACCAGGTCGACGATGGTGTCGGGGGTGATCCTCACCGACGGGAACGGGACCTTGCCGGCCCGCCATTCGTCGACGCGTACCGGCTCCAGGCCGAGGTGTCCGGCGTAGAAGTCCAGGGCCCGCTCGACATCGCCGACGTTGAGGACCAGGTGGTCGAAGGCCTTCACGTGCAAAGAGGTCATGGCGGCTTCCTCGGTGGTGGAGTGAGGGGGGACGCCTCTCACGATCCGCCGGGGGGAGTTCGCCATCAAGGCAGGATCGGCATACGTTCGTTGAGCATGACTAAACGCCGGGGGGACCGTGCTGGAACGGGTGGAGATCGAGACCTTCCTGACGCTCGCCGAGGAACTGCACTTCGGCCGCACGGCCGAGCGGCTGCGCGTCACGACGGGGCGGGTCAGCCAGGTGATCAAGAAGCTTGAGCGGCGGATCGGAGGAACGCTGTTCGAGCGGACCAGCAGAACCGTGCGCCTCACGACGGTCGGGCGTCAGCTGGCCGATGACCTGGTTCCCCTGGTCGCCAAGATGGACGAGGCGCTGCGGAGGGCGGCGGACGCGAGTCGCGGTGTCACGGGAGAACTCCGGGTCGCCTTCCTCGGCGAGGGCACGGCGCCCGCGCTCCTGAGAGCGGTCGGTCTGTTCGGCGAGCGGCACCCCGACTGCAGGGTCGACGTACGGGAGGTTCAGCTGTCCAACTCGCGAGCGAGCCTGCTCGACGGCTCGATCGACGTCCTCATCGCGTCGTACCCCTTCGACGGAATGGCCCGTGGACCGGTCATGCTCACGGAGAGACGGGTGCTCGCGGTCGCCGCCGGGCATCCGCTCGCCGGCGAGGAGTCGGTCTCGGTCGAAGTGCTCGCGGACCACCCCGTGGTCCAGTACCCCGAGGTGACCTCGGCGGGCTTCAAGCGGGACCGCACACCGGACCACACCCCGTCGGGCAGACCGGTTCCCAAGGGGCCGACGGGCGGGTCCTTCTCCGAGATGCTCACGCTGGTGGCGATGGGCAGGGGAGTCCTCCCGGTCGGAGAGCACGCGCGGCGCTACTACCCCCGGCCGGACGTGTCCTACGTACCGCTGCACGACGCACAACTGATCGAACGGGGACCGGTCTGGCGGGAGGGGAACACCACACAGCGCGTCCGGGAGTTCGTACGGGCCACGGCGGACGTCGCCGAAACGCCGCCGACCGGCTGAGCGCGCACCCCTCGGACAGCGGAGGCGTCGGTGCTTGACTGGCTGCATGACTGCGCGATCCATGAGCAAGGGTGCCAACCTGCCGGTCGACTCGCCCGCCGTTCGTGTGGAACTGAGCTGGTCTGAGGGGACCGGAGGACCGGATGTCGACGCCTCCGCGCTGCTGCTGACCGCGGCGGGGCGGGTGCGGGACGACGGTGACTTCGTCTTCTACAACCAGCCGCGCCATGCGTCCGGCGCCGTGACACACCTCGGCAAGGGGAGAGCCGGCGGGGTCGTGACCGACACGGTCGAGGTGGACCTCCGCTCGCTGGAGAGCGCCATCGAGCGGGTGGCGCTGTGCGCGTCCGCCGACGGCGGCACCTTCGGGCAGGTCGCCGGTCTGACGCTGCGGTTGCTCGGCCCGGACGGGCGGTCCGAACTGGCGCGCTTCGAGATGCGAGCGGAGACGGAGACGGCGTTCATCGGCGGCGAGCTGTACCTGCGCGAGGGGCGCTGGAAGTTCCGCGCGGTCGGACAGGGCTACGCCTCCGGACTCGCCGGACTGGCCACCGACTTCGGGATCACGGTCGACGAGGAACCGGCCGACGCGACAGGCTCGCCGGCCCCGGAGACGGCCGTACGACATTCCCCCGCGACGGCTGCGTCCCGCGCCCCGGAATCGGCCGCTCCGCCGCCCTCCGCGGCCGGCACGGCTGTCCCGGCACCCCCTGCCGCGGCTGCCGCTCCGCAGCCCCCTGCCGTTGCCGCTCCGGTGCCGCCCGCCGCGGCCGCTCCGGTGCCGCCCAACGCCGCACAGGTGCCGCCCGCCGCGCCCCCGCCGTCTCCCGGTCATCCTCGGCTGACCAAGGGGGAGGAGCGGCTCCCCGTGGACATGCGCAAGCGGCTGTCGCTGCGCAAGGAGCAGGTCGCCGTCAGTCTGAGCAAGCGCGGAGCCGCGGGGATCCGCGCACGGATCGTCCTCGTGCTCGACGCCTCCGGATCCATGGCGTTCCTGTACTCGCGCGGTGTGGTGGCGGACGTCGTCGAGCGCATGGCCGCGGTGGCGGCGCAGCTGGACGACGACGGCGAGATGCAGGCCTGGACGTTCGCCAGCAACCCCGCACGTCTCCCCGACCTCAGCCTGGGCGAGCTCCCGGAGTGGCTGCGGCTGCATGTGCGCGTCGGCGAGATCAGCCTGTTCCGCCGTAGCAAGAAGCCACGGAAGGGCATGGAGGCCGGGCAGGTGGACATGCGGACGGTCGGCATCCAGAACGAGGAGCAGAAGGCGATCGCCGAGGTCAGGGCCTATGTGCGGGACAACCCCGCGCCCGTGCCCACCCTCGTGCTGTTCTTCTCCGACGGAGGGGTCTACCGCGACGCCGCGATCGAGCAGGAGCTGCGCGGGGCGGTCGAGGAGCCGGTCTTCTGGCAGTTCGTGGGACTCGGCCGGTCGAACTACGGCGTCCTGGAACGGTTCGACACGCTTCCCGGCCGTCGCGTCGACAACGTCGGCTTCTTCGCCGTGGACGACATCAGCACCGTCCCGGACCAGGAGCTCTACGACCGGCTGCTGTCGGAGTTCCCGTCCTGGATCACGGCGGCCGGTCGCGCGGGCATCCTCTGACCCGTGCACGGACAACGGGCCGACCGGCCTGCGCGGACACCGAGCCGAACAGCACGCACGGACCCTGCGCCGAACATCACGCACGGAGGCCGAGCCGAACAGCCCGCACGGACGCCGCACCGAACGGCTTGCGCTCCCCTACGCTCCCCCGGACCACAGGCGTGCGGGGCGCAAGCCGAGTGCCTATTCCGGCTGGTGCTCCGGGCCGCCGAAGTCCGGGCTCGTGTAGTCCGGGCTGGTGAAGCTCGGGCGCGGGCCGGCCGCGGGGCCGTCGTCGGGGCTGGTGAAGCCCGGACGGTCGTACCCGATCTTCGGGAGGCGGCCGGTGGGGGCCGGCGGCGCCGGTTCGGGGCGCAGCGCGGCCGGGTTACCGGGGTCGGTGAGAGCCTCCCGAAGAAACGGCAGGATGCCGCGCTCCAGCAGGGCTTCCCGCCAGGCTTCCCTGGCCCGGTCGACCTCGCCGCTCAGTTCGCCGTACGGTCCGGCCTCCAGAGCGGGACGGTTGCGCAGGGCGGTGAGCAGCAGCCCGACGGTGGCGACGAGGATCGCCGCCGCGGCGATGGCCCCGAACGCCCATCCGACGTTGAGCATGGCCTGGGCGACCGTCTGATCGGGTTCGACCGCCTTGAGGAGGTAGCCGACGAGCAGAAAGATCACCGCGGCCGTTCCGGCGAGAACGGGGGTGAGCACGGCGGCGATGGCGACGGCGCCCGCGCCCGCACCCTCGGCGGCCTGGGCCGCCTCCCCCATGGTGGTGGCGAGCCCCATCGCACCCGTGCCCGGCTCACCCGAGCCGGACTCGCTCGGGGACGAGGGGGTGGACGGCGCCGGGTGGCGCAGTTCGTCGCGGATCTTCACATAGTGCTGGTACTCCGTCGCCGCGGCCGCCGTGATGAGCGCGGAGGCGTTGAGCGCCATGGTGCGCAGCTGTTCTGGGTTGAGCCGCTGTCCGACAGCGGCCAGTTCCGGGTGGAGTGGTGCGGAGCGCAGCGCCTCGTCGAGGACCCGCTCGTACTCTTGGCGGTCCTCACTGTGCAGGTGCTGCGGAACGCTGTTCATGTGCATCCCCCGATGCTCCGTAGGGCTTGGGGCTCGCATGCCAACGAGCCGTCGGGCAGAAACGGAGGGGAGCCTGCTACGGATAAGCCGATGGTAGAGCGGCGACGGCATGCGGTGACAGGGGGTTTGCCGAAATTGGCCCCTGGCCTGCGCAGCCGTCGACCGGCCGGACGCCGTTCAGTGGCGGGGTGCGCCCGCCCGGTGAACGCCTCGGGCGTCCGGTCGTGAACGCTCAGCCGTCCAGGGGAAGTTGCTGGACCAGCAGCTTTCCGGCCATCGTCACTCCGCCGTCCATCGCGATGGCCAGCCCGTCGGCGTAGACGTGCGGTCCTTCGACGTGCGGACCGCCCTCGTCCTCGCCCTCCTCGGAGCCGACCTCGCCCGTCAGGTAGGGAATCGGGCTGTGCCCGTGAACGATCCGTGTGCCGCCGTACGTATCGAGCAGGGAGCGGACGGCGTCGGCGCCGCCCTCGTCGCGGAAGGAGAAGCGCTTGGTGAACTTGCGGAACAGATCCCACACCTCGTCCGCGTCGTTGCGCGTGATCGTCTCGCGGACGGTGTCGTTGACCGCCTCGATCGAGTCGCCGTAGTCGAGGTAGGCGGTGGTGTCGGAGTGGACGAGCAGATGACCGTCGACCTCCTCGACGGCGTCGAGCCGGGCCATCCACTGCAGGTGGTGGTCCTGGAGGCGGTCCATGTCGGACTTCTGGCCGCCGTTGAGCAGCCAGGCCGCCTGGAAGGTGGCGGTGCCCGCACCGGAGTTGACGGGGGTGTCGCCGAAACGCTTGGCGCCGAGCAGGAGCAGCTCGTGGTTGCCCATGAGGGCCTTGCAGTAGCCGCCGGCCGCGGCGGCCTCGGCGGACAGCCGCATCACGAGGTCGATGACGCCGATGCCGTCCGGACCGCGGTCGGTGAAGTCGCCGAGGAACCAGAGCCGGGCGGTGCCCGCGCACCAGTTGCCGGCCGCGTCGATCAGGCCCTTCTCCTGCAGCGCGGCCACCAGTTCGTCGAGGTAGCCGTGCACGTCACCGACGACGAACAGCGGTCCGGGACCGGTCGCGGGCAGCGGGTCGGGGGCGGCCTCCGGTTCCACGGCCACCTGGAGGGTGTCGCCGCGGTTGATGACCGGCAGGTCGCGCTGGGTGGGCGTGTAGCCCTCCGGATGTTCCAAGGGGTCCTCGAGAGGCGGTGCGACGTTGCCCGGATGCGTGCCGTGGTCGTACGGACCGGTCTCGTGCACGTACGCGGGTACCCGGAAGTCGCGCAACGTCGCCGTCCGCTCCGCCTCGGGTCCCTGACCGGCCCCCTGAGTCATCAGACCCCTCCACCATCGCGCCGCATCTGCACCCTTCGGGCTGCCTGGTCGCAGCGGCCCGCAGGTGCCGTGGGCCCATCATAGGAATGCGGATCGGGCCGTGTGATGACCCAGGGGTGGTGAATCGGAGCAAGGCTCCAGTTCATCGCGGCTTTCGCCCCGATTGGGCCGGGGTTCGGCAGCCGACACACACCCGGCGCACACCCACTCACACGCGCCCGGCCCGACCGACAGGTCGGGGAACCGCTTTCCCGGAGGACACCGCCGGGCGCGGACGCCGGGCGCTGTGGGGGTGGATGGAGCACGCTGCGGGGGTGATGGAGCGGGCCGCGAGGGTGGGTGGAGGGCGCCGCAGGGCCGGAACGGGGTGCTGCGGGGGATGGAGCGTGCCGCAGGGGTCGGATGGGGGTGCTGCGGGGCTGACGGAGCGCGCCGTGGGGCAGGCGGGGTGCTGAGGGGCTGACGGAGCGCGCCGCGAAGGTCGGGCGGACGTGTGATGGCACAGCGCGCGTACGGGCGGGTACGCGGCGGAGCCCCGCAAGGGCGCTGCGTGCCCATGTACGCCCGCCAAAACCACGCCCGCATGCCCACGCAAGCCCCAAGACCACGACCACGCCCTGAGACCAGCCCCCGAACACCTCAAGGCCCCGGAGACCTCAAGACCTCACGGGCCTCACGGCCCTGGGAACCTCCCCGCCCCCAGGACCCACCCCCACCCCGTCCCTACCCCTTCTCCGGCGCCCGAGGCGGGCTCACCGTCGTCCGGGGCGGACGTCGCTGAGAAGAGGTACGGACGATCAGTTCGGTCGGTATCACCTGTTCGACCGGCGAGTCCGATTCCACGCCCTCGATCGCGTCGATGAGGAGCTGGACCACCGCCGTGCCGATCCGGCGCGGCTTCAGGGAGAGCGTGGTGATGGGCGGCTCGGTGCTGGCGTACACAGTGGACTCGCTGCAGCACACCAGCAGCAGGTCCTCCGGCACCCGCAGCCCGTAGCGGCGGGCGGCGGCGAGCAGATCGGTGCCGTTGGGGTCGAACAGGCCGTAGACGGCGTCCGGTCGGTCGGGGCGGGCCAGCAGCCGGTCGGCGGCGACGGCGCCCGCGCACGGATCGTGGGCGGGGTACGCCTCGTAGACCGGGTCCTGACCGACCCGCTCGCACCAGCGCAGATACGCGGTGGTCGACAGATGCGTGTACGTGTCCGTCGAGGTCCCCGTCAGCAGGCCGATGCGGCGGGCGCCGGCGTCGGCCAGGTGGTCGAGGATGTCGAGCACGGCGGCCTCGTGGTCGTTGTCCACCCACGCGGTGACCGGCAGCGGGCCGGCCGGGCGGCCGTCGGAGACGACCGGTAAACCCTGCCGCACGAGCTCGCTGACCACCGGATCCTGGTCGGACGGGTCGATGACGACCGTGCCGTCCAGGGCGACGTTCGACCACACGTCGTGGCGCGAGGTCGCGGGGAGGATGACGAGCGCGTAGCCGCGGGCGAGCGCGGCCGAGGTGGCGGCGCGCGCCATCTCCGCGAAGTACGCGAACTCGGTGAAGGTGAAAGGTTCATCCCCGTACGTCGTCACGGTCAGACCGATGAGGCCCGACTTGCCGGTACGGAGGGTTCGGGCCGCGGCCGAGGGGCGGTAGCCCAGTCGGTCGGCGACCTCGCGGACATGGCGTCGGGTGGCGTCGGGGAGCCTGCCCTTGCCGTTGAGGGCGTCGGAGACGGTCGTGATGGAGACTCCGGCGGCGGCGGCCACGTCCCTGATGCCCGCCCGTCCCGGCCGGTTGCCTCGGCGTGAGGTTTCCGCGCGGCTCACCTGGTGCTTCCCTGCTGCTGTCATGGCGAGCCGATAGTAGGGCTCATCCGGTGGGGTAGGGCGGACGCATATGCACGCGTTGACAGGCACGTTTCTGCAAGGTCTGTTGGGAACAATTTCCTTGGAAACAAAGGAAGTTGGGCGTTCGCATGCCAGGACGTGACGTGTTGGCGCGCATGAGCCTGCCAAGGCACCGATGTTTCGAAGAGGTCTCAACTCACCTGCACGAGGGATGCGCGCCACGGCGTGAGCCACCGGCGCATAGATATATGTATGGCGCGCCCCCTGACGTGTACGCCTTCGTAGGTCTTCGTGGACCTTCGTCCTCCGTGATCATGGAAACGCACCCGCACCGGACTCAGGCGCCGCCGCACCTGTACGCACCCGCGCCGAATCCTCATAAGGTGAGCAGTATTGAAGCCGGGAGCCGGTGGTGGTCACGAGGAGGACTGCGGTGAGCGAGACGAGCCCCAAGCTGCGTGCCGAGCTGAAGGGGATTCCCACCTACAAGCCGGGCAAGCCAGCCGCGGCCGGCGGTCCCGTGGCCTACAAGCTGTCGTCCAACGAGAACCCCTACCCGCCGCTTCCCGGGGTCATGGAGGCCGTGACGGCCGCCGCCGCCAACTTCAACCGCTACCCGGACCTGGCGTGCTCGGCCCTGGTGGACGAGCTCTCCGGGTGCTTCGGCGTGCCCGCCTCCCACATCGCCACCGGCACGGGTTCGGTCGGCGTCGCCCAGCAGCTGGTCCAGTCGACCGCTGGCCCCGGCGACGAGGTGATCTACGCCTGGCGGTCCTTCGAGGCGTACCCGATCATCACGCAGATCAGCGGTGCCACGTCGGTGCAGGTGCCGCTGACGCCGGGGGACGTCCACGACCTGGACGCGATGGCCGACGCGATCACCGACCGGACGCGACTGATCTTCGTCTGCAACCCCAACAACCCCACCGGCACGGTCGTACGGCGGGCCGAGCTGGAACGGTTCCTCGACCGGGTGCCGAGCGACGTCCTGGTCGTGCTCGACGAGGCCTACCGGGAGTTCATCCGTGACCCCGAGGTCCCGGACGGCATCGAGCTGTACCGGAACCGGCCGAACGTCTGTGTCCTGCGCACGTTCTCGAAGGCGTACGGTCTCGCGGGCCTGCGGGTCGGCTTCGCGATCGCCCACGAGCCCGTGGCGGAGGCGCTGCGCAAGACGGCGGTGCCGTTCGGGGTGAGCCAGCTCGCGCAGGAGGCGGCGGTCGCCTCGCTGCGCGCCGAGGACGAGCTGTTCGGCCGGGTCGGCTCCCTGGTGTGCGAGCGCGCACGCGTGGTCGACGGTCTGCGCGTCCAGGGCTGGACGGTGCCCGAGACCCAGGCCAACTTCGTGTGGCTGCGGCTGGGGGAGCGGACGGCGGCGTTCGCGGCGGCGTGCGAGCAGCACGGGGTCGTGGTCCGGCCGTTCCCGGGCGAGGGGGTCCGGGTGACCGTCGGCGAGACCGAGGCGAACGACATCCTCCTGAAGGTGGCGGAGGACTTCCGCAAGGAGCTGTAGTCGGACGCCCATGCGTTTACGCAGGTCAGGGATGGTACTGAAGGGGGTTCCCGGTGGTAATCGGGACCCCCTTCCCCTTGTCTGGAAGGTGTTTGTCATACTAGCTTGTGAATGTGAACGCTTTCACAAGCGCTCGCTGAGCGTATGTTCCACAAGCCTGTGAGGTAAGGAGCGGCGACGTGGACCTGGCTTTGGCGCCGGAGACCCTGGCGCGCTGGCAGTTCGGCATCACGACCGTCTACCACTTCCTGTTCGTGCCCCTGACCATCTCCCTCGCGGCGCTCACCGCGGGGCTCCAGACGGCCTGGGTGCGCACGGAGAAGGAGAAGTACCTCAGGGCGACCAAGTTCTGGGGCAAGCTCTTCCTGATCAACATCGCGATGGGCGTCGTCACGGGCATCGTGCAGGAGTTCCAGTTCGGTATGAACTGGTCCGACTACTCGCGCTTCGTCGGCGATGTCTTCGGCGCCCCGCTGGCCTTCGAGGCCCTGATCGCCTTCTTCTTCGAGTCCACCTTCATCGGCCTGTGGATCTTCGGCTGGGACAAGCTGCCGAAGAAGATCCACCTGGCGTGCATCTGGATGGTCTCGATCGGCACGATCCTGTCGGCCTACTTCATCCTCGCGGCCAACTCGTGGATGCAGCACCCGGTCGGCTACCGGATCAACAAGGAGAAGGGCCGGGCCGAACTCACCGACTTCTGGGCCGTGCTGACCCAGAACACCGCGCTCAGCCAGGTCTTCCACACCATGTCGGCGGCCTTCCTGACCGGTGGCGCCTTCATGGTGGGTATCGCCGCCTTCCATCTGTTCCGCAAGAAGCACGTCGCCGTGATGAAGACCTCGCTGCGGCTGGGCCTGGTCACCGTGGTCATCGCCGGCCTGCTCACCGCGATCAGCGGTGACGTCCTCGGCAAGGTGATGTTCAAGCAGCAGCCGATGAAGATGGCCGCCGCCGAGGCGCTGTGGGACGGTGAGGCGCCCGCGCCGTTCTCGGTCTTCGCCTACGGCGACGTCGAGAAGGGGCACAACAAGGTCGCCATTGAGATCCCCGGCCTGCTCTCCTTCCTCGCGAACGACGACTTCACCTCGCGTGTCCCCGGCATCAACGACGTCAACAAGGCCGAGCAGGAGAAGTACGGGCCCGGTGACTACCGGCCCAACATCCCCGTCGCCTACTGGGGTTTCCGCTGGATGATCGGCTTCGGCATGGCGTCGTTCACCATCGGCCTCGCCGGACTCTGGCTCACCCGCAAGAAGTTCATGCTGCCGCAACACCTGCGGGTCGGTGACGACGAGGTGCCCCACCTCGTCCTCCTCAGGAACAAGGCCCTCAGCCCCAAGCTCGCCAAGCTGTACTGGCTGGTCGCGATCTGGACCCTGGGCTTCCCGCTGATCGCCAACTCCTGGGGCTGGATCTTCACCGAGATGGGCCGCCAGCCCTGGGTCGTCTACGGCGTCCTGCAGACCCGTGACGCGGTCTCCCCCGGTGTCTCCCAGGCCGAGGTCCTCACCTCGATGATCGTCTTCACGGCCCTGTACGCCGTCCTCGCCGTCGTCGAGGTCAAGCTGCTGGTCAAGTACGTGAAGGCCGGCCCGCCCGAACTCACCGAGGCCGACCTCAACCCGCCCACGAAGATCGGCGGCGACTCCCGTGACGCCGACAAGCCGATGGCCTTCTCCTACTAGGCCGAGGGAGCTGCACAGTCATGGAACTGCACGACGTCTGGTTCGTCCTGATCGCCGTCCTGTGGACCGGCTACTTCTTCCTCGAAGGGTTCGACTTCGGGGTCGGCATCCTCACCAAGCTGCTCGCCCGCGACCGGCCCGAGCGGCGGGTGCTGATCAACACCATCGGCCCCGTCTGGGACGGCAACGAGGTGTGGCTGCTCACGGCGGGCGGCGCGACCTTCGCCGCCTTCCCCGAGTGGTACGCCACGCTCTTCTCGGGCTTCTACCTGCCCCTGCTGCTCATCCTGGTCTGCCTCATCGTGCGGGGCGTCGCCTTCGAGTACCGGGCGAAGCGGCCCGAGGAGAACTGGCAGCGCAACTGGGAGACCGCGATCTTCTGGACCTCGCTCCTGCCGGCGTTCCTGTGGGGCGTGGCCTTCGGCAACATCGCGCGGGGCGTGAAGATCGACCGGAACTTCGAGTACGTCGGCAACCTCTGGGACCTGCTCAACCCGTACGCGCTGCTCGGCGGTCTGGTGACCCTGACGCTGTTCACCTTCCACGGTGCGGTGTTCACGGCGCTCAAGACCGTCGGCGAGATCCGGGAGCGGGCGCGGAAGCTGGCCCTGAAGGTCGGACTGGTCACCGCGGTCCTCGCCCTGGTCTTCCTACTGTGGACGCAGGTCGACAGCGGTGACGCCAAGAGCCTCGTCGCGCTGGTCGTGGCCGTCGCCGCCCTGGTCGCCGCGCTCGTGGCCAACCAGGCGGGGCGCGAGGGCTGGTCGTTCGCCTTCTCCGGCGTCACCATCGTGGCCGCCGTGGCGATGCTCTTCCTGACGCTCTTCCCGAACGTCATGCCGTCCACGCTCGACGCGGACTGGAGCCTCACGGTGACCAACGCCTCGTCGAGCCCGTACACCCTCAAGATCATGACCTGGTGCGCGGCGATCGCCACACCGCTCGTGATGCTCTACCAGGGGTGGACCTACTGGGTGTTCCGCAAGCGCATCGGAACGCAGCACATCGCTGAAACCGCGCACTGAGGTGTGTTTCACGTGAAACCAATCGATCCGCGTCTGCTCCGGTACGCCCGCGCCACCCGCCTCTTCCTGGTGGCGGTCGTCGGCCTGGGTGCCGTCGGGGCGGCGCTGGTCATCGCCCAGGCGATGCTCATCGCCGAAGTGGTGGTCGGCGCGTTCCAGCACGGTCTGTCGGTCGCCGGACTCCGCACTCCCCTGCTGCTGTTGGCGGCCGTGGCGATCGGCCGCGCGCTGGTCGCCTGGCTCACCGAACTCGCCGCCCACCGGGCGAGCGCGGCGGTGAAGTCGGAGCTGCGGGGCCGGCTCCTGGAGCGTGCCACCGCGCTGGGGCCCGGCTGGCTCGGCGGCCAGCGCACCGGCTCGCTGGTCGCTCTCGCCACGCGCGGTGTGGACGCCCTGGACGACTACTTCTCCCGCTACCTCCCGCAGCTGGGGCTCGCGGTGGTCGTGCCGGTCGCGGTGCTGGCGCGGATCGTCACCGAGGACTGGGTCTCGGCGGCCATCATCGTCGGCACCCTCCCCCTCATCCCGGTCTTCATGGTGCTGATCGGCTGGGCCACACAGACGCGGATGGACCGTCAGTGGCAGCTGCTGTCCCGGCTCTCCGGGCACTTCCTCGACGTGGTCGCCGGGCTGCCGACGCTGAAGGTGTTCGGGCGGGCCAAGGCCCAGGCCGAGTCGATCCGGCGCATCACCGGTGAGTACCGCCGGGCGACCATGCGGACGCTGCGGATCGCCTTCATCTCGTCGTTCGCGCTGGAACTGCTGTCGACGCTCTCGGTGGCCCTGGTCGCCGTGACGATCGGCATGCGGCTCGTGCACGGCGAGATGGACCTGTACATCGGCCTCGTCATCCTCGTGCTCGCGCCCGAGGCGTATCTGCCGCTGCGGCAGGTCGGGGCGCAGTACCACGCGGCCGCCGAGGGGCTCGCGGCCGCCGAGGAGATCTTCGCCGTGCTGGAGACGCCGGTCCCGGCCTCGGGCACGACGGCGGTTACGGCGGGCGGTCTGGCCTTCGAGGACGTGACGGTCCGCTACCCCGGACGCTCGGCCGACGCCGTCTCCGGCGTGTCCTTCACCGTCGCACCAGGGGAGACCGTCGCGCTGGTGGGCCCGAGCGGCGCGGGCAAGTCGACCCTGCTGCACGCCCTGCTGGGCTTTGTGCGACCCGCCGAGGGCCGGGTACGGGTCGGGGGAGTCGACCTCGCGGACGCCGACCTGGAGCAGTGGCGGTCACGGATCGCCTGGGTGCCGCAGCGCCCGCATCTGTACGCCGGGACGGTCGCCGAGAACGTACGGCTGGCGCGTCCCGAGGCCGACGAGGCCGCCGTGCGGCGGGCGTTGGCGGACGCGGGGGCGCTGGACTTCGTGGACGCGCTGCCCGAGGGAGCGGCCACGGTGCTCGGCGAGGACGGGGCCGGGCTGTCGGCGGGGCAGCGGCAGCGGCTCGCGCTGGCCCGGGCGTTCCTCGCGGACCGTCCCGTGCTGCTGCTGGACGAGCCGACGGCCGCGCTCGACGGGGAGACCGAGGCGGAGGTCGTCGCGGCCGCACGGCGGCTGTCGGCCGGGCGGACCGTGCTGCTGGTGGTGCACCGCCCGGCACTGCTGGGTGTGGCGGACCGGGTGGTACGGCTGGACACGGCGGAGGGAGCCGCGAGGCCCGTCGGTGCCGGGGTGGACCGGGCGGCGGAACCGAAGGCCGCTCCCGAGCCTCTGAACGCCGCTTCCGAGCCGCTGGAGGAGGCGGCCGTGTCCGTCGCGGTCGAGCCCGTGACCGGCGGCGTCCTCGCCCGGGTCCGTGGCATGGCGGGCGCCCGCCGCGGCCGGCTCACCCTCGCTCTGCTGCTCGGCAGCCTCGCCCTCGGCAGTGCCGTCGGGCTCATGGCCACCTCCGGATGGCTCATCTCGCGGGCCTCGCAGCAGCCGCCGGTGCTGTACCTGATGGTGGCGGTGACGGCGACCCGCGCCTTCGGCATCGGGCGGGCGGTGTTCCGGTACGCGGAGCGGCTCGTGTCGCACGACGCCGTGCTGCGGATGCTCGCCGACACCCGGGTCGCGGTGTTCCGGCGCCTGGAGCGGCTGGCCCCCGCGGGACTGCGGACGACGCGCCGGGGCGACCTGCTGACGCGGCTGGTCGCCGATGTGGACGCCCTGCAGGACTACTGGCTGCGCTGGCTGCTGCCCGCCGGTGCCGCCGTCGTCGTGTCGGCCGGGTCGGTGGCGTTCACGGCATGGCTGCTGCCCGAGGCGGGAGCAGTGCTGGCAGCCGGGCTGCTGGCGGCCGGAGTGGGTGTCCCGCTGGTCACCGGAGCGGTGGCGCGGCGGGCCGAGCGCCGGCTCGCCCCCGCCCGGGGGGTGCTCGCCACCCGTACGGCCGACCTGCTCACCGGCACCGCCGAACTGACCGTCGCGGGCGCCCTGCCCGCCCGTACCGCTGAGGTACGCGCCGCCGACGGCGTGCTCACCCGCATCGCCTCCCGGGCCGCCACGGCCACCGCGCTCGGCGACGGGCTGACCGCGTTCGTCTCCGGGCTGACCGTCGCCGCCGCCGCGCTCGTGGGCGCCCGGGCGGTTGCCGCGGGACGACTGGACGGCGTCACCATGGCGGTGGTGGTCCTCACCCCGCTGGCCGCCTTCGAGGCCGTCCTGGGGCTCCCCCTGGCCGTGCAGTACCGCCAGCGGGTGCGCAGGAGCGCGGAACGGGTGTACGAGGTCCTGGACTCCCCCGATCCCGTACGCGAGCCGGAGCGGCCCCGTCAGGCGCCCGCGTCGCCGTTCCCGCTCGTCCTCGAGGGGCTGGCCGCCCGGCACGCCGGGCAGGACCGGGACGCCCTCGCCGGGGTCGACCTGACGCTGGCACAGGGGCGCAGGATCGCCGTCGTGGGGGCCTCCGGCTCCGGCAAGACGACCCTCGCGCAGGTGCTGCTGCGCTTCCTGGACGCGGACGCGGGCTCGTACACGCTCGGCGGCGTGGACGCCGGCGCCCTGGACGGGGACGACGTGCGGCGGCTCGTCGGGCTGTGCGCCCAGGACGCGCACCTCTTCGACAGCTCGGTGCGCGAGAACCTGCTGCTGGCCAGGAAGGGTGCGAGCGAGGACGAGCTGCGGGACGCGCTGGCGCGGGCCCGCCTGCTGGAGTGGGCGGACGGGCTGCCCGACGGGCTCGACACACTCGTCGGCGAACACGGCGCCCGGCTCTCCGGTGGGCAGCGGCAGCGCCTCGCGCTGGCCCGCGCGCTCCTGGCCGACTTCCCCGTGCTGGTGCTCGACGAGCCCGCCGAGCACCTCGACCTGCCGACCGCCGACGCGCTCACCGCGGACCTGCTGGCCGCCACCGAGGGCCGTACCACCCTCCTCATCACGCACCGGCTGGCCGGGCTGGAGTCGGTGGACGAGGTGGTCGTCCTGGACGCGGGCCGGATCGTGCAGCGCGGGACATATGGGGAACTGGCGGCCGTGGAGGGTCCGTTGCGGAGGATGGTCGAGCGGGAGGCGGCGGCGGAGCTGCTGGTGGGGGCGCGGTAGGCCGGACCGCCGGCTCGGGGCGCGGGTTGCGCCATCAGGGGTGGTGCGTCCCCCGGCCGTACGACCACAACAGGACCGGGTGCGGACCGCCGGGTCACGATCGCTGACATGCGCTCACTTCACCGTCGTACCCGGCTCGTCGTGGCCTCGCTGTGCGGGGCCGTCGTGCTGGCGGCCGGGCCCACGGCCGCCGACGGGGAGCCCGGCGACGGCGCGGACTCCGGGCTCAGCACGCAGGTGGCGCGGCTGTACGAGGACGCGGCCGTGGCCACCCAGCGGTACGAGACGGGGCGGCGCGAGGCGGAGGCGAAGCAGGGCGAGGTCCGGCGGCTGGAGGCGCTCCTGGGCCGGGAACGGGGGGAGATCGCCGTGCTGCGCGAGGACCTGGGCCGAATCGCCCGCGCCCAGTACCGGGGCGGGGGCGGGCTGCCGGTCGTCGCGCAGATGCTGCTGGCGGGCGATCCGGACCGGCTGATGCGCGGTCAGCATCTTTTCTCCCAGGCGAATCTGGCCCTGGACAACGCGATGGACAAGAGCCGCCGGGCCGAGGCACGGCTGGCCGCCGACGAGGCGAAGGCCGTGGAGGCCTGGCAGGTGGTCGAGCGGCGCAACGTCGAACTCGCCGCCCTGAAGAAGGACATCGAGGACAAGCTGGACCAGGCGCGGTGGCAGTTGCAGGGCCAGGCGGACGCCTCGGTCGCCGCGGGCGCGTGCCGCGGTGCCGTGCGGCTCGACCAGCCGTCCACGCAGGTCGTGGGCGAGTGGGTCACGCCCGTCGAGACGTACACCCTGTCCGCGGGGTTCGGCAGCGGTGGTGAGCGCTGGGTGAACCGGCACACCGGGCAGGACTTCGCGGTGCCGATCGGAACGCCCGTGCGGGCGGTCGGCGCGGGGCGCGTGGTGCGGGTGTCGTGCGGCGGCGCGTTCGGCATCGAGATCGTGCTCCAGCACGCCGACGGCTACTACACGCAGTACGCCCATCTGGCCGCCGTCACGGTCGACCAGGGCGACAGTGTGACGGCCGGGCAGTGGATCGGTCAGTCGGGCACGTCCGGCAACTCGACGGGCCCGCACCTGCACTTCGAGGTGCGGGTGACTCCCCAGCTGGGCTCGGGGATCGACCCGGTGCCGTGGCTGGCGGCACGCGGGGTGCCCGTCGCCTAGCGGGCCGGTGGACCGGGCCGGCCCCAGGGACTACCGGCGCTCGGTGATCAGTTGCTCGATGACGACGGCGACGCCGTCCTCGTTGTTGGCGACCGTCTGTCCCGAGGCGGCGGCGATCACGTCCGGGTGCGCGTTGCCCATCGCGTACGAGCGGCCCGCCCAGGTCAGCATCTCGACGTCGTTGGGCATGTCCCCGAACGCGACGACCTCCTCGTGCGAGATGCCGCGCTCCGCACAGCACAGGGCGAGCGTGCTGGCCTTGGAGACGTCCGGGCCGCTGATCTCCAGCAGGGCGCTGGGGCTGGACCGGGTGACATTGGCCCGGTCGCCGATGGCGAGGCGCGCCAGGGTGAGGAAGGCGTCGGGGTCGATCGTGGGGTGGAACGCGAGGATCTTCAGCACCGGTTCGGCGGAACCGGGGCCGTCGGGCGCCAGCAGCTCCTCGGCGGGCGCGAGGTTGTCGGGGACCTCCATGTGCATCTTCGGGTACTCCGGCTCCTGGTAGAAGCCGTACGTCTGCTCGATCGCGTACATCGTGCCGGGCGCCGCGTCGCGCAGCAGCCGTACGGCGTCCAGCGCGTTGTCCCGCTCCAGCTCGCGCACCTTCACGAACCGGTGGGTGCCGGGGCCGCCGTGCAGGTCGACCACGGCGGCGCCGTTGCCGCAGATCGCCAGGCCGTGGCCGTGGACATGGGCGCTGACGACGTCCATCCAGCGGGCCGGGCGGCCGGTGACGAAGAAGACCTCGATGCCCGCCTCCTCGGCGGCCGCGAGGGCGGCGACCGTGCGCGGGGACACCGACTTGTCGTCGCGCAGCAGAGTGCCGTCGAGATCGGTGGCGATCAGCCGCGGCGGAAGGGCGGGGGCCGGGGTCTCGGGCTGTCGAGTCGCTGAGGTCACCCGGCCATTCTCGCGCATATGCCCGCACGACCGTGCGAGAGTCCGCACACATGAGTCACAGGAACGGCTCAGGTGGCCGGACTTCCACGGCTCGGGTGACCGGTCGTCGTTGTCAGCCCAGTTGGCCGGGTGCCTCCATGGCGATCTGCTCGAAGACCTTCTCGTCTGCCGCGAAGTCGGAGTCCGGGATGGGCCAGTGGACCACCAGCTCGGTGAAGCCGAGCTCCTGGTGCCGGCCCGCGAAGTCGACGAAGGCGCCCAGGGACTCCAGCGGGCGGCCACGGTCCGGGGTGAACCCGGTGAGCAGGATCTTGTCCAGTTCGTTCACGTCCCGCCCCAGAGCCGCGCAGGTGTCGGCGAGCTTCTCGACCTGACCGCGAATGGCCTGAACGGACTGCTCCGGGGTGCCGGTCTCGTACAGCTTGGGGTCTCCGGTGGTCACCCACGCCTGCCCGTGGCGGGCCGCGAGCCGCAGTCCGCGCGGTCCCGTCGCCGCGACGGCGAAGGGCAGCCGGGGACGCTGGACGCAGCCGGGGATGTTGCGCGCCTCGTGCGCCGAGTAGTAGTCGCCCTCGTACGACACGGAGTCCTCCGTGAGCAGCCGGTCGAGCAGCGGCACGAACTCGGCGAACCGGTCGGCCCGCTCACGCGGGGTCCACGGCTCCTGGCCGAGCGCGGTGGCGTCGAAGCCGGTGCCGCCGGCGCCGACGCCGAGGGTGACCCGGCCGCCGGAGATGTCGTCCAGGGAGATCAGGTCCTTGGCGAGGGTCACCGGGTGCCGGAAGTTCGGCGAGGTCACCAGCGTGCCCAGACGCAGACGATCGGTCACGGCCGCGGCGGCGGTGAGCGTGGGGATCGCGCCGAACCAGGGGCCGTCACGGAAGGTGCGCCAGGACAGGTGGTCGTAGGTGTAGGCGGTGTGGAAACCGAGCTGCTCGGCCCGTGTCCACGCCGAACGACCCCCCTCGTTCCAGCGTCGGTACGGGAGGATCACGGTGCTCAGGCGCAGACTCATGTCATCGAGCGTATGCGGCCGACCGTGTTTCACGTGAAACGGTCACCGTACGCGGCCGGCCAGCCACGGACTGAGGGCGAAGGAGATGAACTCCTTGTGCACCCGGTCGCCCGGCAGGGGCACCACCAGATAGGCGCTCGGCGGGAAGCGGCGGGTCTTCACCCAGGCGTGGCCGTCGTAGATGGCGCGGAGGAAGGCGGGCACGTCGTCGCGGTCCACGTCGGGGCACGGCAGGCCCTCGACGGTGATCACGGCGTCGCCGTCCGGGTAGAGCCGTACGCTCACGCCGGGTCGGCCGCCCAGCTCGACGTAGGCCTCATGGGGCAGCGTGCCGTCCGGGTCGGTGGTGACGCCGAGGCCCGCGGTGGTGCGGCGGGAGGTCTGGTCGGCGCCGATGTCGTGGGTGACCTCGATGTCGAGGGCGTACGCCTCCGCGATCGCGCGGAGGGCGGTGACGGCGGCCTCGGTGGTGGGGAGGTGGTCCATACCACCGATCATGCACGGTCAGTGCTTCTCGGGGAACCTCAGGTACTGCGGCGGTACGGCCTGCGTCAGCCACACCCCGTTGGCGCTGACGTGGAAGACATGTCCGTCCCGGTGCATGGCGCCGGCGTCCACCGACAGGACGACGGGGCGGCCCCGGCGGGCGCCGACCCGGGTCGCGGTCTCGCGGTCGGGCGAGAGGTGCACGTCGTGCCGGTTCATGGGCCGCAGCCCCTCGGCGCGGATCGCGTCCAGGGAGCGCGCCACGGTCCCGTGGTAGAGGTACGGCGGCGGGGGCGCCGGGGGCAGTCCGAGGTCGACCTCGATGCTGTGGCCCTGGCTGGCGCGGATCCGGGTGCCCTCGATCGCGAAGCGCTTCTTGTCGTTGTGGGCGACGACGTGGTCCAGCTCGTCCCGGGTGAAGTGGAAGCCGTGCGCGGCACACGCCGCCATCAGCTCGTCGATCTCGACCCAGCCGGACTCGTCGAGGGTGAGGCTGATCCGCTCGGGCTGATGGCGCAGGTGCTTCGAGAGGTACTTCGACACCTTCACGGTGCGTCTTTCGTCCATCCATCCAGGATGACGGGAGAGACGTGGATCACGCATTTTCTTTTATGCCCGAGGTTTGGTCCACAACCAACAGGAGTTATCCACAGGCAAGTTGGAGATTCTGTGGACAACCGGCCGCCCTGTTGAGGCCTTTCGCCAACGTCATCTGACGGACCATGAGTTGAGGCAGGACGGCCGAAGTCCCCTCACAGCGGCGGCTGCAGTCGGGCCAGCGCCCTCAACACCCTGGGCACGAACCGCGACAGGACATGCGCTCCCCGCGCTTCCGGCGTCACCGGGACCACCGCCTCGTTACGGGCCACGGCACGCAGAATCGCGTCGGCGACCTTCTCCGGCGGGTAGTTGCGCAGCCCGTACGCGCGCGTGGAGCGATCCTGGCGGCGTTTCTCCTCCGCCGCGTCGACGCCGACGAAGGTGGCCGTGGCCGTGATGTTGGTGTTCACCAGCCCGGGGCAGATCGCCGTAACGCCGATGCCCCGCCCGGCCAGTTCGGCGCGCAGGCACTCGCTCAGCATCAGCACGGCCGCCTTGGACGTGCTGTAGGCGGGCAGTGCCCGGGACGGCTGAAAGGCCGCCGCCGACGCGGTGTTGACGATGTGGCCGCCCTGTCCGCGCTCGGCCATCCGTCGGCCGAAGAGCCTGCACCCGTGGATGACCCCCCAGAGGTTGACGTCCAGAACCCGCCGCCAGTCGTCGGACGTCGTGTCGAAGAACGAACCCGACAACCCCACACCGGCGTTGTTCACCAACACGTCCAACACCCCGTACTCGGCGTGCACCTTGGCCGCGAGCTTCTCCATCTCCTGTTCGTCGGAGACGTCCACGGTCTCCGCCCAGGCCTCGGGCGCGCCGATGAGCCGGGACAGCTCGGCGGTGCGGGCCGCGCTCTGAGCGTCCCGGTCGACGGCGATCACCCGCGCTCCCGCCTCGGCGAACGCGAACGCCGTGGCCCGCCCTATGCCGCTGCCGGCGCCCGTGACCAGCACCAACTGCCCGCCGAAAGGGTCGGCGTAGCGGCCGGTGGCCCGCGGCCGCGGCGCCCCGCTGTCCTCGATCGACGTGACGAACTCCGTGATCCAGGACGCGAGCCGGTCGGGGCGCGTCCGCGGGATCCAGTGCTTCGCGGGGAGCGTGTGCCGGGTCAACTCGGGAGCCCACCGCTCCAGTTCGTCGTAGAGCCGCTCCGACAGGAACATGTCGCCCAGCGGCGTGATGAGCTGCACGGGCACGTGCGCGTGCGCGTCGGGGCGCGGGCGGCGCAGCCGGGTCCGTACGTTGTCCCGGTACAGCCAGGCGCCGTTGGCCGCGTCCGACGGCAGGGACGGCGTCGGGTAGTCGCGCCCCGGCACCTTCTCGACCTGGCGCAGAATCCGGGGCCAGTGCTTGCCGAGCGGGCCGCGCCAGGCGAGTTCGGGCAGGGCGGGCGTGTGGAGCAGGTACACGTACCAGGACTTGGCGCCCTGGCCGAGGAGTTGACCGATCCGGCGTGGAGTGGGCTTGGTGAGGCGGCTGTTGATCCAGTGGCCGAAGTGGTCGAGGGACGGCCCGGACATCGACGTGAAGGACGCGATGCGGCCCCTGGTCCGCTCGACGGTCACGAACTCCCAGGACTGCACCGAACCCCAGTCGTGCCCCACCAGGTGCACCGGCCGGTCCGGGCTGACCGCGTCCGCGACCGCCAGGAAGTCGTCCGTCAGCTTCTCCAGGGTGAACCCGCCCCGCAGCGGCTTCGGCGCGGTGGAACGGCCGTGGCCCCGGACGTCGTACAGCACCACGTGGAACCGGTCGGCCAGCCGGCCCGCCACCTCGGACCACACCTCCTTGCTGTCCGGGTAGCCGTGCACCAGCACGACCGTCGGCCGCCCGGGGTCACCCAGCTCGGCCACGCACAGCTCTATCCCACCGGTCCGCACCCGCCGCTCGCGCGCGCCCTCCAGCACCGTCACTCCGCCGCCACCTTCCGCTCCGCCTTCTCTTCCGCCCAGCGCCGCATATGCGGCAGATCGTCGTCCAGCCAGAAGGCACTCTCCTCGGGATCCGCGGAGTCGGTGACCACCAGGATCTCCTCGAACTTGGCGCCCGTGCCACGGAATCCGAGATGAGGTTCGACCGCCCACAGGCCCGGCCGCGGCGGATGGTCGGAGAAACGGTACGGCGACCACAGGGGCGACCAGCCCTCGCGGTGGCCGTGCAGAGCGTCGGCCGCCAGACCCTTCAGGGACTGTGTGCCGAAGCCGAACAGGCGGGGCGCGAAACGGCGTTCCCTCACCCGGTCCACCTTGTGCGCGATCACGCCGAACGGATACGCGCGGTGCCGGTTGGCGTACCCCTGGCGGACCATGAGGCGATCGACGTCGGCATAGATCTCACGCAGCGACCGCCGCTCGCGGACCTCGCGCAGGATCAGCTCCCGGTGCGCCTCCAGGTCGGCCATCAGCCGCTCCTGCACCGGGTGGGCGCCGAGCGCGCCCGAGTAGCCGATGTCCGCCGTGTAGCCCTGAAGTACGGGTGCCATGTCCAGGATGAACGGCATCCCGGGCTCCAGCGGGCGGTTGGTGGGGAAGAACTGCAGCGGAATCCGGAAGCCCGCGAAGGCCGTGCGGTCCCCGAACCAGGCGAACGGCAGATGGAACCAGTCGCGCACACCGCGCTCGCCCAGCCACTCCCGCTGCATGCGAGCCGCCTCGCGCTCGGTGACCCCCGGCTCCAGCCGGGCCGCCACCGCCTCCGCGCACTCGTAGGCGAGCCGCTGCACCCGCCTGAATCCCCGCAGCTCGGCGGAGAGTTCGCCCGTCACTGCCGTCGTCATGCCACCTCGTCCCACCGGTCCGCGCCGACTGCGGTACGTGTCCGTAACTTGACCACGCCGAATCTGGCAGTTGTTAGATAAATCGTCAATAGGTTGCCCCGTAACTCTGAAGCAGGGCATCCCCTACGGGCCCGTACATCTGAGGTCTGACGCGAAGACGGCTCTGAGGTCTGACGAAATCCGTGGCGTGCGTCACTAAATTCGAGGCTGTGACTGTGATCGCGACCGAAAGCCTGAGCAAGCGGTTCCCCAGGGTGACCGCTCTCGACCGGCTGTCCGTGGACATCGGACCCGGTGTGACCGGACTCGTCGGTGCCAACGGCGCCGGCAAGTCCACGCTCATCAAGATCCTGCTGGGTCTCTCGCCCGCCTCCGAGGGCCGCGCCGAGGTGCTCGGCCTCGACGTGGCCTCCAAGGGCGCCACCATCCGCGAGCGGGTCGGCTACATGCCGGAACACGACTGCCTGCCGCCCGACGTCTCGGCCACCGAGTTCGTCGTGCACATGGCCCGCATGTCCGGCCTGCCGCCCACCGCCGCGCGCGAGCGCACCGCGGACACCCTGCGCCACGTCGGGCTGTACGAGGAGCGCTACCGCCCCATAGGGGGCTACTCCACCGGCATGAAGCAGCGCGTCAAGCTCGCCCAGGCGCTGGTGCACGACCCGCAGCTGGTCTTCCTCGACGAGCCCACCAACGGCCTCGACCCGGTCGGCCGCGACGAGATGCTCGGCCTGATCCGCCGCATCCACACCGACTTCGGCATCTCGGTCCTGGTCACCTCCCACCTCCTGGGAGAGCTGGAGCGCACCTGCGACCACGTCGTCGTCATCGACGGCGGCAAGCTCCTGCGCTCCAGCTCCACCACCGACTTCACGCAGACCACCACCACCCTGGCGATCGAGGTCACCGACTCCGACGCCCACCCGGACGGCACCCGCGCGATCCGCGAGGCGCTCCACGCGCGCGGGGTGGACGTCCTCGACTCCGCCGACGGTCTGCCCGGCGCCGGCCACATCCTGCTGCTGTCCGCCCAGGGCGAGGAGACGTACGACGTCGTCCGGGACGCGGTCGCCGACCTCGGCCTCGGCCTGGTCCGCATGGAACAGCGCAGGCACCACATCTCCGAGGTCTTCAAGGACAGCGACGAGAAGGACCGCGACGAGCAGCGGAAGGAGGCCGTCGGCCATGGCGGTTGAACACCCGGTCTCCGCCCCCTCGGGCGACCAGACCCGCATCCACAACATCGGCTACCGCAGCTATGACGGCGCCCGCCTCGGCCGCTCCTACGCCACCCGCTCGCTCTACTCGCAGTCCCTGCGCGGCGCCTACGGCCTCGGCCGCTCGGTGAAGTCCAAGGTGCTGCCGATGCTGCTGTTCGTGGTGATGTGCGTGCCCGCGGCCATCATGGTCGCCGTCGCGGTCGCCACGAAGGCCAAGGAACTCCCCCTGGACTACACGCGCTACGCGATCGTCATGCAGGCCGTCATCAGCCTGTACGTCGCCTCGCAGGCGCCCCAGTCCGTCTCCCGCGACCTGCGCTTCAAGACCGTCCCGCTGTACTTCTCGCGGCCCATCGAGACCGCGGACTACGTACGCGCCAAGTACGCGGCACTGGCCTCGGCCCTGTTCGTCCTCACCGCCGCCCCTCTCCTCGTGCTCTACGTCGGCGCGCTGCTGGCCAAGCTCGACTTCGCCGACCAGACCGAGGGATTCGCTCAGGGACTCGTCTCCGTGGCACTGCTCTCGCTGCTCTTCGCCGGCATCGGCCTGGTCATCGCCTCGGTGACCCCCCGCCGCGGCTTCGGTATCGCGGCCGTCATCGCCGTCCTGACCATCTCCTACGGCGCGGTCTCCACCCTCCAGGGCATCGCCGACGTCCAGGACAGCTCCGGCTCGATTTCGTGGATCGGCCTGTTCTCGCCGATCACGCTGATCGACGGCGTGCAGTCCGCGTTCCTGGGCGCCGGCTCGGCCTACCCGGGCGGGATAGGTCCGTCCAAGGGCGAGGGCGTGGTGTACGTCCTCGTCGTCCTCGGCCTGATCGCCGCCAGCTACGGCCTGCTGATGCGCCGCTACCGGAAGGTGGGCCTGTGACCACGCTCTCCATCGACCACGTCTCCCGCTGGTTCGGCAACGTGGTGGCGGTCAACGACATCACCATGACCATCGGCCCCGGCGTCACCGGCCTGCTCGGCCCCAACGGCGCCGGAAAGTCCACCCTCATCAACATGATGGGCGGCTTCCTGGCCCCCTCCACCGGCACGGTCACCCTCGACGGCCAACAGGTCTGGCGCAACGAGGCGATCTACAAGCACATCGGCATCGTCCCGGAACGCGAGGCGATGTACGACTTCCTCACCGGCCGCGAATTCGTCGTAGCCAACGCCGAGTTGCACGGCCTGGGCGCCAAGGCAGCCCAGAAGGCACTGGCCACGGTCGAGATGGAGTACGCGCAGGACCGCAAGATCTCCACCTACTCCAAGGGCATGCGCCAGCGCGTGAAGATGGCGAGCGCCCTCGTCCACGAGCCGTCGCTGCTCCTGCTCGACGAGCCCTTCAACGGCATGGACCCGCGCCAGCGCATGCAGCTCATGGACCTGCTGCGGCGCATGGGCGACGAGGGCCGCACCGTGCTGTTCTCCTCCCACATCCTCGAAGAGGTGGAGCAGCTCGCCTGGCACATCGAGGTCGTCGTCGCCGGACGGCACGCGGCCAGTGGCGACTTCCGCAAGATCCGCCGGCTGATGACCGACCGACCGCACCGCTATCTGGTGCGCTCCAGCGACGACCGGGCCCTCGCGGCCGCGCTGATCGCCGACCCGTCGACCTCCGGCATCGAAGTCGACCTGGCCGAAGGCGCGTTGCGCATCCAGGCCGTCGACTTCGGCCGCTTCACGACGCTGCTGCCGAAGGTCGCCAGGGACCACGGCATCCGGCTGCTGACGGTCTCGCCGTCCGACGAGTCCCTCGAGTCCGTCTTCTCGTACCTGGTCGCGGCGTAGGAGGCCGAAGATGTACGACCCCACAGTCGCCCGGCTCACCTATCGAGCCCTGCTCGGCCGTCGCCGGGCCCTCATCCTGGGTGCCCTGCCCCTGCTGCTGATCGCGATCTCCGCGGTCGTGCGGGCCCTCGCGCACGCCGACGACCAGACGGCCGCCGACCTGCTGGGCGGACTCGCGCTGGCCACGATGGTGCCGATCATCGGCGTCATCGCCGGCACCGGCGCGATCGGCCCCGAGATCGACGACGGCTCCGTGGTGTATCTGCTGTCCAAGCCGATCAAGCGGCCCACGATCATCTTCACCAAGCTGATCGTGGCGATAGCGGTGACGATGGTGTTCTCGGCCCTGCCGACGCTGATCGCCGGGTTCATCCTCAACAACAACGGCCAGCAGATCGCCGTCGCCTACACCGTGGCCGCGCTGGTCTCCTCCATCGCCTATGCGGCGCTCTTCCTGCTGCTGGGCACGGTGTCGCGGCACGCGGTGGTCTTCGGGCTCGTCTACGCCCTGGTCTGGGAGGCCCTGTTCGGCTCCCTGGTGCCGGGTGCGCGCACGCTCAGCGTCCAGCAGTGGTCGCTGGCCGTCGCCCACAAGGTGGCCGGCGGGGATCTGGTCACCTCGGACGTCGGGCTGACGACGGCGACGGTGTTCCTGGTCGTGGTGACCGTCCTGGCCACCTGGTACGCCGGGCAGAAGCTGCGGGCGCTGACGCTGGCCGGCGAGGAGTAGGCCGCGCTTCCCGGACGATCGGCCCGTCTTCCCGGAGGGCGGGCCGGTCTTGACGGGGCCTTCACCTCCCTCCGGGCACACTGGGCAAAGCGGATACGGCTAGGAGGACGGGGATGGCGGACGACATACCGGTCAGCGACGGTCGCGGACAGGCCGGGGAGGAGATCTGGGACGACCTCGTCCTGGACGAGGACTTCATCCGGGCCGCCGAGACGTCCGAGCCGTCCGCCCGAGCCCGGATGCTCGCCGCACGCTGGCGGGCGGAGGAGCCCGAGCCGCAGCCGTGGCGCTCCGACGAGCCGCCCGCCGGATGGTTCTTCAGCAAGGCCCGCCGCCGCAGGTGGCGCCGCCGCTAGCACAGGCGTTTTATTCGCTGGCGCCCAACTCGTCCCCCGGGCAGAGTGGTTGCCGTACAGCACGTGTACACCACATACCGGGAGAGGAGCGGGGCGATGTCCATGCACGGCAGTACGCCCAGCTCCCGACAGGGCAGCCGGCGCCGGGCTTCGGAGTAGTTACCCCTCCGTGAAGCCCGTGTCGCACGGGGAGTTGCCCGGGGCGGCCGCTTCGAGCACGCGATGTCGCTCTCGCGTGGGCCGCCCACCCGGAGGATTGGCCGAGTGGTAAGGCACCGGTTTGCTAAACCGTGGTCGGGTCTGAAGGGCCCGCGCACGTTCGATCCGTGCATCCTCCGCGAGACGTTGTCACTGGAACTTGGCCGAGAACCGACAGGCGGTCGCACGGGTGCGGGAGCGTGGTGGCTGGTCGTGCCCGCGCAAGCCCCTCGCTCCCGCTAGCCCTGGCCCAGCAGTCGCTCCACCACCACCGCGATGCCGTCCTCCTCGTTGGAGGACGTCACCTCGTCGGCCACCGCCTTCAGTTCCTCGTGGGCGTTGGCCATGGCCACACCCCGGGACGCCCAGGCGAACATCGGGATGTCGTTGGGCATGTCGCCGAAGGCGATCGTGTCGGCGGCCTTCAGACCGAGGCGGCGGGCCGCCAGGGAGAGCCCGGTGGCCTTGGAGAGGCCCAGGGGGAGCAGCTCCACGATGCCCTCGCCGGCCATCGCGACGGTGACGAAACCGCCCGCGGCCCGGCGGGAGGCCTCCGCCAGCTCGTCGTCGGACAGCGTCGGATGCTGGATGTAGATCTTGTTCAGCGGGGCGGTCCACAGGTCGGACGCGTCCGTGAACGGGGTCGACGGCAGCCTGCCGGTGACCGCGTAACCGGGGCCGACCAGCACCTCGCCCTCCAGGCCGTCCCGGCTCGCCGCCAGGTACAGCGGGCCGACCTCCGCCTCGATCTTCGCGAGGGCCACCCCGGCGAGCTGCCGGTCCAGGGTGACCGACGTCAGCAGACGGTGCGTGCCGGCGTCGTAGACCTGGGCGCCCTGGCCGCAGACGGCGAGGCCGTCGTAGCCGAGGTCGTCGAGGATGTGCCGGGTCCAGGGGACCGCGCGGCCGGTGACGACGATGTGCGCCGCGCCTGCCGCCGCGGTGGCGGCGAGCGCGTCACGGGTGCGCTGCGAGACCGACTCGTCGGAGCGCAGGAGCGTTCCGTCGAGGTCGGTCGCGATCAGCTTGTAGGGGAACCCCCCGGAGGGAGACGCGGTGCTCACTTGGCGACCGGCTCCAGGACCTCCCGGCCGCCGAGGTACGGGCGCAGCACCTCGGGCACGCGCACGGAGCCGTCGGCCTGCTGGTGGTTCTCCAGGATCGCCACGATCGTGCGCGGGACGGCGCAGAGCGTGCCGTTGAGCGTGGCCAGCGGGCGGACCTGCTTGCCCTCGCGGACGCGGATCGACAGCCGGCGGGACTGGAACTCGGTGCAGTCCGAGGTCGAGGTCAGCTCGCGGTACTTGCCCTGGGTCGGGATCCACGCCTCGCAGTCGAACTTGCGGGCGGCCGAGGAGCCGAGGTCACCGGTGGCGACGTCGATCACGCGGAACGGCAGCTCCAGCGAGGTCAGCCACTGCTTCTCCCACTCCAGCAGGCGCTGGTGCTCCGCCTGGGAGTCCTCGGGGGTGACGTAGGAGAACATCTCCACCTTGTCGAACTGGTGGACGCGGAAGATGCCCTTGGTGTCCTTGCCGTGCGAGCCGGCCTCGCGGCGGAAGCACGGGGAGAAGCCGGCGTAGCGCAGCGGCAGCCGGTCGGCCTCGATGATCTCGTCCATGTGGTACGCGGCGAGGGGCACCTCGGAGGTGCCGACCAGGTACAGGTCGTCCTTGTCGAGGTGGTAGACGTCCTGGGCCGCCTGGCCGAGGAAGCCGGTGCCCGCCATCGACTGCGGGCGGACCAGCGCCGGGGTCAGCATCGGGGTGAAGCCGGCCGCCGTGGCCTGGGCGATCGCCGCGTTGACCAGGGCCAGCTCCAGCAGGGCGCCGACGCCGGTCAGGAAGTAGAAGCGGGAGCCGGAGACCTTGGCGCCGCGCTCGACGTCGATCGCGCCGAGGATCTGGCCGAGCTCCAGGTGGTCCTTGGGCTCGAAGCCCTCGGCGCCGAAGTCGCGGATGGTGCCGTGTGTCTCGAGGGTGGCGAAGTCCTCCTCGCCGCCCACGGGCACGTCGGGGTGGACGAGGTTGCCGAGCTTCAGGAGCAGCTCCTGGGTCTCGGCGTCGGCCGCGTCGCGCTCGGCGTCGGCGCTCTTGACGTCGGCCTTGAGCTGTTCGGCGCGCTTGAGCAGCTCGGCCTTCTCGTCGGGGGAGGCCTTGGGGATCAGCTTGCCGAGCGACTTCTGTTCGGCGCGCAGCTCGTCGAAGCGGACGCCGGACGACCTGCGCCGCTCGTCGGCAGAGAGGAGGGAGTCGACGAGCGCGACGTCCTCTCCACGGGCGCGCTGGGACGCGCGCACACGGTCGGGGTCCTCACGGAGCAGGCGAAGGTCAATCACGCGGTCAAGGCTACCGGTGCGCGGTTGCGGCTCACGACTCCGTATTCCGAACCGCGCGCCGAACACTACGAATCATGGCTTACGTTCCGTTATGAGGGATTTGCGGAACGTGTCAAGGAAAAGTGTCTCACTCCCTGGGACGAGGCATGTGACGGGCGTCGCATTGACTCGATTTCCTTGCGGGGGCCGGGACTTGGGGGCGGGGTTGTCCACAGGAATCCACACCCCGAGTGAGTTATCCACAGGGTGTGCGAAACCTCTGTGGACATCGGAATGGATCATTCCGAGAGGGGGTCGCGCGGTGAAGAATTCCCGTTCCAAACGGTCTCCAGCTCCACTTTCGAGTGGAAATGGGTCGCCCCAAAGGATTGATCGAAGGAAACGGGTGGACGAAGAGTGATGTGCACGGCTGTGGGCGCGCTTGACCTCTCCAGGGCGATTTGTCGACTGGGTGGCGCTTCCGTGTCGACTTGTCCCCAGGTCGAGAAGCCCACCTGTGGATAACTCCTGTGGATAACGAAGATATGCAGGTAGGACCGGCCTGAACCCGGCCCGGCGGCGGGTCTAGAACCGGCCGTCCTGGCAGCGCGCCACCCAGTCCGCCGCCGCCACGAACTCCCCGTCCGAGGTCCCGGTCAGCGGAGCCGGTACGTCCGCCCTGGTCACGTCCGCGCGCGGGTACGAGCCGAGGAAGCGCACATCGCGGCAGATCCGCTTCAGCCCCATCAGCGCGTCCGTCACCCGGCGGTCGGAGATATGCCCCTCGGCGTCGATGCAGAAGCAGTAGTTGCCGATGCCGGCGCCGGTCGGCCGGGACTGCAGCACCATGAGGTTGATGCCCCGGGTGGCGAACTCGCCCAGCAGATCGCGCAGCCCACCGGGGTGGTCGTCGCGCTGCCACAGCACGACCGACGTCTTGTCCGCACCGGTCGGCGCCGCGGGCCGGGCGGGCCGGCCCACCAGCACGAACCGGGTCTGGGCGTTCTCGGCGTCGTGGATCCCGGTCTCCAGGGCCTCCAGGCCGTACCGGGCGGCCGCGAACTCGCCCGCGAAGGCGGCGTCGTAGCGGCCCTCCTGGACCAGCCGGGCGGCGTCCGCGTTCGAGGCGGCCGACTCCCAGACGGCGTCCGGGAGGTTGGCCTTCAGCCAGTTGCGCACCTGCGGCTGGGCGGCCGGATGCGCGGACACCGTCTTGATGTCCGACAGCGCGGTGCCGGGCCGGACGAGCAGCGCGAAGGTGATCGACAGCAGCACCTCGCGGTAGATCATCAGCGGCTCGCCCGCGACCAGCTCGTCCAGAGTGGTGGTGATGCCGCCCTCGACGGAGTTCTCGATCGGGACGAACGCGGCCTCGGCCTCACCGCCGCGCACCGCGTCGAGCGCGGACTGCACGGACACATAAGGAATCAGCTGCCGGGTGGCGGTCTCCGGAAGCGTGCGCAGGGCGACCTCCGTGAAGGTGCCCTCGGGGCCGAGGTACGCATAGCTCGCTGGCATGACCTCACCCTAATGGCCCTTGCGAAACCATGGGCCGCTGTCTCACGAGACCCCTCCCACGAATGAATCCGCGTAACCCCGGGCGCAGGAGTTGGACCAGACCGAGGAACCGACCTGCCTCACGGCTCTCGCGTCACCCCTCCAGCAACGCCTGCCCCACGTAGTCCCCGTCCGCCGCCCCGCCCGGCACCGCGAAGAGGCCGCTGGACTCGTGGCGGATGTACTTCGACAGGGCGTCCCCACGGTCCAGCTTGCGCTGCACGGTGACGAAGCCGCGCAGTGGGTCCGCCTGCCAGCAGACGAACAGCAGACCCGCGTCCGGCGTGCCGTCCACGTCGATGCCGTCGTGGTAGGAGAAGGGCCGCCGCAGCATGGCCGCCCCGCCGTTCTGGTCGGGCCGGGTGATGCGGGCGTGCGCGTTGATCGGGACGACCAGATCGCCGTTCGCGTCCGTCTTCTCCAGGTCCATCGCGGTCGTCTCGCTGCCCCCGGACAGCGGCGCCCCATTGGACTTGCGCCGCCCGATGACCTGCTCCTGCGCGGCCTGCGACAGCTTCTCCCAGTCGTCGAGGAGCATGCGGATCCGGCGTACGACGGCGTAGGAACCGTTCGCCATCCAGGCCGGGTCCTTGGTGCTCTTCACCGGGACGAAGATGCGCTCGTCGAAGTCGGAGTCGGTCGGCTTGGGGTTGCGGGTGCCGTCCATCTGGCCCATCAGGTTGCGGGCCGTCATGGGGTGGGCGGTGGCGCCCGGCGTGCGGTTGAAGCCGTTCATCTGCCAGCGGACCTTCGCCGCGCTGCCCGCGTCCTTCTGGATCGCGCGCAGGGCGTGGAAGGCGACCAGTGCGTCGTCGGCACCGATCTGCACCCACAGATCGCCGTTGCTGCGAGCCTTGTCCAGGTGGTCCGAGGAGAAGTCCGGCAGCGGGTCCAGGGCGACCGGGCGCTGCTTGTCCAGGCCGGTACGGGCGAAGAAGCTGTTGCCGAAGCCGAAGGTGATCGTCAGCGAGGACGGGCCGGCGTCCCGCGCGACGTCCGTGTCGTCGTTCGGGGCCGCCTCGCCCGCCATCAGCCGACGGGCCGTCTCCGACCAGCGGCGCAGCAGCGCGGCGGCCTCCTTGCGGCCCGCGCCGGCCGCGAGGTCGAAGGCCACCAGATGCCCCCGCGCCTGGAGGCCCTGGGTGATGCCGGGCTGATGTTTCACGTGAAACTGCGCCTGACCCGCGCCGATCGAGGACAGCGGGGTCGCCTGGGCGGGCGCCGCCGCATAGCCGGCGGCCGCTCCCGCCGCGCCGAGCACGAGCCCGGTGGCACCGGCGGTGCCGAGCAGCTTGCGCCGCGTCAGACGCGTCAGACGCGCCGGACGCGCCGGGTCCTCGGCGGACCGGGACTCCGCGGTGGCGGCAGCCTCGGGGGAGGGGGTGGGGGCCTCGGGAAGGGACTGGTCGGGCATGGTGCGGTTCAGCCGATCTGCGCGTTCTTGGAGACGGTCACCTGGTCGATGTCGGAGGTCCGCACGGTCACGGCGATCTTCCATTCGCCGGCCATGGGGATCTGCACTCCGGAGGCCGCCCAGTGGCCGGTGGTGATGTGGTCGGGGACGACGGGCAGCGGCCCGATGTCCTTGGCTTCGAGGGTGAAGGCGACCTTGACCTCGGGGACGTCGAAGCCACGGCCGTTGGGCCTGGTCACATAGACGTGCATCTCGTTGGCGCCGGCGCGGGCCGGGTCGAGGTCGACGCTGACGACGCCCTTGCCGTCGGTCCCGCCGGTGTCGAAGGACATGTCCAGGGTCAGGGCACCCGAGGTGGAGTCCGATGAGGAGTCCGAGGACGACGAGGACGAAGAGGACGAGGCGGCCTTGGCGGCCTCCAGCTCCGTACGGCCGGGCTCGGTCGAGGTGAGCGAGGTCGTGACGGCGAGGAGCACGACGGCGACGCCGGCCTCGGCGAGCACCGAGCGACGCAGGCCGAAGCGGTTCGGGTCGCCGTCCCGCAGCCGCTTCTCGCGGGTGGCGTCCACGGCGGCCCGCTGCCGGGCGAGCTGGGCGGCACGCTGGGAGTCAGCGGCGCCCGCGGCGGCGGTCACATGCTCCTTGGCCGGCTGCTTCTGCTCGGCCTGTTCTTCGGTGACGGTGGTGTCGGCCAGCCGCGCGGTCCATCGCCGGGAGATCCAGGCGATGCCGACGAGCAGGGCCACCAGACCGATCTTGACGAGGAGCAGTTGGCCGTAGCGGGTCTCGGTGAAGGCGGACCAGGAGCCGAGCTGGCGCCAGGACTGGTAGACGCCGGTCGCGATCAGGGCGATGACGCTGCCGAAGGCGACCTGCGAGAAGCGGTGGACCGCGGTGGCCTCGACGGGCCGGTCCGCGGGCGCCCGGTAGAGGGCGACGAGGAGCGCGGCGAGCCCGCCCAGCCAGGCGGCGACCGCCAGCAGATGGAGGACGTCGACGGGCATCGCGATGCCCGGCTGCAGCCCGGTCGAGGCGTGCTCGGCCATCGCCCAGCTCGCGGCGAGCCCGGCGGCCACGACGGTCCCGCCGACGGCGAGCCCGAACCTCAGGTCCCGCTTCTCCTCGTCCTCCCGCTTGTCATAGGCCCCGAAGAGCACGGCGATGAACAGCGCGGCCGCGGCGAGCAGGAGCAGCCGGGAGACGAGCGCCGCGCCCGTCTTGGTCTGCAGGACCTCTCCGAGCAGCTCCAGGTCGAAGATGTCGCCGAGCTTCCCGGAGCTGGTGTAGGAGCCGCGCAGGAGCAGCAGGAACAGGGTGGCGGCGGTCATCGCGAGCCAGCCGGAGACCACCAGCCGCTGCAGCGCCCGAACCCCGGTGCCGCGCTGCCAGCAGGCCAGCACGAAGGCCGCCCCGCCCGCCATCACGATGAACCCGGCGTACGACACATAGCGGCCGAAGCCGTAGAGCCCGCCGACGATCCCGCCGCCGGCCGCCTGGTCGGACACCGAGACGCTGGTCTTGGAGGGGGAGCCGATGGAGAAGGTGTAGGCGCCGGCGACCGGATGGCTGTCGGCGGACACCACCTGGTAGGTCACGGTGTACGTGCCGTCGGGCAGCCCCGAGTGCACCTTCACCGCGTACGAGGTGCCGCTGGTGTGGGACGGCTTGCCGCTGTCGACGCGGGTGCCCTTGGGGTCGAGGACGCGCAGCGAGTCGTCGTTCAGCGAGACGGTCTCGGAGAAGGTCAGCGTCACCTGGGTGGGCGCCTTGTCGACCACCACCCCCTGCGCGGGGTCGCTGCCGGTCAGCGCGGCGTGCGCGGAGGCCGGTCCGGCACCGGCGAGCAGTGCGCCGGTGACCGCCAGGAACAGCAGCACGAGCATCCGGACGCGGGGGGCGATGGTCTGCGTCAAGGTGGTCCCTCCCTCAGTGGCCGGTCTTCGGGTTGTACGTGGCGGACTTCACCGGGATCTCGACCTCGACCGGGCCGGACTCGGCGAAGCGCAGTTCGACGGTCACCGTCTCGCCCTGCACCGGCTTGCTCTTCAGCTTCTCGAACATCAGGTGGTTCCCGCCGCTCTTGAACACGAGTTGACCGTGCGCGGGCACATCGAGGGAGGTGACCTCCTCCATCGAGGACCCGACGGTCTCGTGCAGCGTGACGCTGCCGGCGGTGGCACTGGTGACGGAGGTGAGCTCGTCCTTCGCGCCGCCCTTGTTGACGACGGTGAGGAAGCCCGCGGCCATGGTGTCCGAGACCGGCTGCGGTATGTAGGCGGACTCGACGGACAGCTCAGCCTTGTCGTCGGAGCCGGAGCCCCCGCCGCAGCCCGTCAGGAGGAGCGCACCGGTGATTACGGCGGCGCTCGCGGCGAGGTGCCTCACGGGTTCTGCCCCTTGACGATCTTGGGCAGGTCCTTGATGTAGTCGTCGACCGTGGCGTCCTCGCCGTACAGCAGGTAGCCGCCGTCGGTCTTCGGGGAGAAGGCGATGACCTGGGTGCCGTGGGTGGAGACGATCTTGCCGTTCTTGTCCTTGTGCGGTGCCTCGACGGAGATGCCGACGGTGCGGGCGGCGGCCTGGATCGTGGCGAACTTGCCGGTGAGGCCGACGACCTGGGGGTCGATCCCCTTGAGCCACTTGCCGAGCGCGGCCGGGGTGTCCCGGTCCGGGTCGGTGGTGACGAACACCACGCGCAGCTCGTCCTGGTCGGCCTTGGACAACTGCTTCTTGGCGACGGCGATGTTGTTCATCGTCAGCGGGCAGACGTCCGGGCAGTTGGTGTAGCCGAAGTAGAGCAGCGTGGGGTGGCCCTCGGTCTCCTTGCGGAGGTCGTACGACTTGCCCTGGGTGTCGGTGAGGACCAGGTCCGGCTTGGTGAAGGGCTGGTCGAGCACGGTCGCGGCCTGCTGCTTGCCGTTCTCCTCGGAGACGGCGGCGACGGAGCTGCCGGCGCTGTCCTCGCTGCCGCACGCGGAGAGGGTGAGGGTGGCGGCGGCGAGTAGCGCGGCCGCGGCGAACGTCTTCTTGCGCATAGAGAAATGTCCCAGATGTGTGAACTCCGGCGTGCACCGGGGTCGTGCCTCCGTGCGGGTGCACGGGCCCCGGTGCGCGCGGCGATGGAGCGGGGTGGGTCAGGCGTCGGACGTCGTCCGGCGGCGGCCGGCGAGCACGCCGTACGCCACTCCGGCGGCACCGACGACAATGCCGACCAGGCCGAGGACGCGGGCGGTGGTGTCACTGCCGTCGGAGGAGTCGGAGGCCGCCTCGGTCGTCGCGGCGGCGGCCTCTGCCTCGTCGGAGGACTCGTCGGAGGCCTCCTCGGCGGTCGTGCCGCCGTGGTGGTCGCCCTCGGAGGCTTCGGTCAGGGCGAGCACGGGCGCCGGGTTCTCCGGCTCCTCCGCGCCGTCCTCCTGCACCTCGATCCAGCGCACGACCTCCTTGTTGGAGTACGTCTGGACCGCCTTGAAGACGAGTTCCTCGGCGTCGTCGGGCAGCGCGCCGACGGACACCGGGAACTTCTGGAAGTAGCCGGGCTCGATGCCCTTGCCGGTCGCGGTCCACGTGATCTTGGAGACGGCCTCGGTGATCTGCTGGCCGTGCACCTCGAGGGGCTTGTCGAGCTTGGCCTTGGTGACCTGGATCTTCCAGCCGTTGATCGGCTCCGGCATCGCGGAGGACAGCGGGTGGTCGGTGGGGAAGTTGACCTCGAGCTTGGTGGTCGAGGCGTTGTCGCGCTCGTTGGGGACCTTGAAGTCGACGACCGCGTAACCGCCCTTGGCGGCAGTGCCCTCCGCCTGGACGGAGACGTGCGCGAGGGCGGGCGAGGACAGGGCGAGGACGGTGATGCCGGCGACGGCGGTGGCGGCGGCGAGACGGGAAGCCTTCATGAAACGAGCACTCCACTCCGAGTGAGGTCTGACGCGGGGAGGCGTGCGCCCCGGTGCCGGAAGGGACCGGCGGGACATACGCACGCGCGCGTGCCGCACGACAGCGGCCACCCCTCCCACGGAGTGCTGGTCGTGTCGCGTCAGGCAGCGAGGACGAGTGCGGACGCGGCCGGCGGGCCGCGTCTGATCACCGTGTGCTGGAGTGCGGTGGTACGGGGTCCCGGAGGCGCGCGGAAGGCGGTGAGCGCGGCGCGCGGGCCCGCTTCCGGCGTGGCCGGCAGCCCCGCGAGGAGGGCACGCACCAGAGCGAGCGCCCCGCGCAGGGACCGTACGAGCGCCCCCTCGGCGACGCCGTGCGCCGACAGGTGGATCAGCCGCCGCAGAGCCGAGTCACCGCGCCGCAGCAGCCAGCCCGCGGCGAGGGCCGCGAGGAGGTGACCGAGCAGCATCGGCAGGGACGGCAGCAGGGACATCGACGCGTCGGCGGTGCTCAGGGCGTCCGCCGGGTGGTGCATGGAACCCATGCCGCTCATGCCGCTCATGTCCGTGGCGTCGGTCGCGCTGTAGAGCCGCGCGTCGACGAGGAGCTTGCGGGCCTGGGCGGGACTGATCGCCGCCGCCGTCGCCCCGCAGACCAGCCGGGCCGCCCGGGCGACGAGCGCCGCGTCGGACGCGGACATCGCGGTGGCCGCGCCGGACGCGGAAGCGGTGTGCTGCCCGAGCCCGAACAGCGTGTGCAGCACGGTCTGTCCGACGGCGAGCAGCGCCACGACGCCCGGCAGCGAACGCTCACGCCCGGCGAGCGGCAGCACGACCGCGAGGGCGCCCAGGAACCCGGCGCCCAGGGTCCACAGCGGAACCGTGGCACAGGAGGCCATCGAGTGCCCCGCCGCGGCCAGCACGACGCAGACCGCGGTGAACACCGCGGCCCGCAGCAGTCGGACCTCGCGTCCGAAGCGCGCGCCGGAGCGCTCGCTTCGGGGGCGCGCCGCGCGCTGGTGGGGGGCAGTCATGGCGGGCTCATCATCGCACTGGCCTTACCGCCGCCATACGGCAGGTCCACAAGATGCGGTACGGCGACCTACGATGCGGAAGATCACCTTCTGTGACGACTGGTACGACTGATACCGCCTGAGCCGCACATACACCGATTCCGGTCGTCCGCGCATCCCCCATATGGGCGGCATCACGCGGAATTCGCGCTTACATACGCGCGCGGGCGGCAATACGTATCGGTATGTCGAGCCGCGGCCAGGAGGCTGGAGCATGAGCATCTGGTGGTCACTCCATCTGCGGCGCGAAGCCGCGAGCGTTCCGCTCGCCCGCCGTCTGCTGCTCGGCACCATGGAGACGGCCGGGGTCGATCCCGACGTCAGTTACGACCTGTCCGTCGCCCTGAGCGAGGCATGTGCCAACGCCGTCGAGCACGGCGGGGACACCGCGCGCGGAGGCTCCTCGGAGGCGTACCGGGTCACCGCCTACCTCGACGGCGAGAAGTGTCGTATCGAGGTCGCCGACTCGGGCCCCGGATTCACCGCCGAACGCCCCGCCCCCACACCGGTGCGCACGAGCACCGACGCGGAGCAGGGCCGGGGCCTCTTCCTCATCCAGGAGCTCGCCGACCACGTCCACATCGGCAACACGCCGGGCCGCGGCGGGGCGGTGGTCAGCTTCGACAAGATCCTGAAGTGGCGCAAGGACGCCCCGCTGATGGCCGTGTGACCGTCCTTCGGGCGGATGCGTGACGGCCGTTCAGATCGGCTGAGCCGTAAGCCACTTCAGGTTCCTCAGCACTCACAGGTTCCTCTCAGCGTTCTTCCAGCCCGTTGATGGTCTGCGTTCCTAATTTCCTGGTCATGACGGGAAACCACAAAGACACCACCATCACCCGGCGCCGCGCCCTCGCGGTGACGGGCGGCACGGTCGCGGCCGGCGGACTCGCCGTCGCGGGCTACCAGTCGGCCTTCGCCGACACCACCACGGACACCGAGGCGACCGCGGACGCCACCGCGACCAGCAGCGAGTGCATGACGCTGATGACCAGCGTCACGGAAGGGCCCTACTACCTCGACGGTGCCTTGGTGCGCAAGGACATCACCGAAGGCAAGAGCGGCGTACCGCTGACCCTGCGTCTGACCGTCGTCGACGCCACCGACGGCTGCACCCCGGTCAAGGGCGCCGCCGTCGAGATCTGGCACTGCGACGCCTGGGGCTACTACTCCGGCTACACCACCGCCAACCCCGGCGGCTCGGCCCCCGCCGAGAGCGAGGACGGCTCCACCGCCAACGACAACACCTACCTGCGCGGTTACCAGATCGCCAACGCCAACGGGGTCGTCAAGTTCGAGACGATCTTCCCCGGCTGGTACACCCCGCGCACCTGCCACATCCACGTCAAGGTGCACACCGGCGGCGAGAAGGAGGACGGCACCTACGAGGGCGGCAAGGTCAACTACACCGGTCAGTTCTTCTTCGACGACGCGATCGCCGAGGAGATCTTCACCCTGGAGCCCTACTCCCAGCACTCCGGCAGCTACACCACCCTCGACAACGACATGGTCTACGACGGCGGCGGCGCCTCCAGCGGCCTGCTGACCCTCGAGGCCGTCCACAAGAAGGACCCCTCCAAGGGCTACAAGGGCTTCCTCACCCTCGGCATCGACCCGGACGCCGAGAGCACCGGCGCGGGCAGCGGCAGCGGTGGCGGCGACGGCGGCACTCCGCCGGGCGACGCCCCGACGGGTACCCCGCCGAGCGACGCCCCCACCGACTCCGCCACCACGTCCTCGTAAGGCGGGGTCATGACCAGCCGTGAGGACGACGTGCTCGCGCAGGCCGCCGTGGCCGCGCTGACCGGTCAGCTGGCCCTGGCCCCCAAGCCGGGCCTGCCCGACCCCCGTGACCTGGACGCCCGTGTCACCCGCAGGGACCACTGCGGGCTGCGCTGGTCGGCCAAGGCGCTCGCACCAGGCCTTGCGGCGATGGCCGCCGCCGCTCGCCGCACCGGCGAACCCACGCCCCGGCTCCGTGCCGAGCTCGGCGCGATCGGACGGTGCACCGAACACTCGGTGGGCCTGGCCGGTGGTGGACACCGGGGTGCCCTGTGGACGCTGGGCCTGCTGGTCGCGGCGGCCGCGCTCAACCCGCGGGCACGGGGCGCCGAGGTCGCCCAGACCGCCAAGCGGATCGCCGCGCACCCCGACCGGGGCGCCCCTCGGCGGCCGTCACGCGGTTCGACGGTCTCGGCGAAGTACGGCGCGGCAGGCGCCAGGGGCGAGGCACGCGCCGGGTTCCCTCATGTACGGCGGGCGCTGGACGCCCTGGCCAAGGCACGCTCCGCCGGCGCGGGCGAGGCCGAGGCACAGCTGGACGCCCTGCTCACCGTGATGTCCACCCTCCAGGACTCCGAACTCCTGTACACCGCGGGGCCCTTGGGCCTGCGGCACGTCCAGGCGGGCGCCCGCGGCGTCCTGGAGGCGGGCGGCGCGGCGACGGAGGCGGGCCGCGAGGCGCTCTCCGCCCTCGACGCCGACCTGCATACGCGCGCGTGGAGCCCACGCGGCAGCGCGGGCCTGCTGGCGGGCGCGCTGTTCGTGGACTCCCTGCCGGTCAGTTCACTGGTACGGGCCGCCTGACCCCCTCGGGCGCACGGCCGGCGGCCGCCCCGCGCGCCGCCGGCCCCATCGCGTACGACGCCGCCACCATCACCGCGCCCAGCAGCAGCCAGCCGGGCGTGCCCCACTCCACCAGCAACCAGGTCAGCACGAGCGGGCCCAGGGTGCGGGCCACCGTGACGCCCGTGCCGAACAGGCCCTGGTACTCGCCGACGCGGTCGGCCGGGGCCAGGTCGAAGGAGAGCTGCCAGGAACCCGCCGACTGCCCCATCTCCGCGATCACCTGCAGCACGGCCCCCACCACCAGCACACCCGCCGCCACCCACGCCGACGCCCCCGCGGACAACGCGAACACGGCGCACGCGGCGCACATCACCCACCCCGCACGCCGCACCGCCCGCGTGGCACTGTCGAGCCCGGTCACCCCACGCGCCGCCCGTACCTGGAACACCGTCACCACGGCCGTGTTCAGCACGAACAGCGCGGACACCAGCCAGGCCGGCGCCCCGGTCCGCTCGGTGATCCACAGCGGCAGTACGAGACTCAGCAGCGGCATGCGCAGCAACAGCACGGTGTTGAGCAGCGCCACGACCGCGTACGGCCGGTCGCGCAGCACCCCGAGGCCGCTCCCGCGCGGACGGACCACGACCGGTGCCACCCGGGGCAACCCCGCAAGCAGCAGCGCGCACACCAGGAAACTCACCGCGTCCACCACGAACACCGCGGCGTACGCCTCCCGCGTCCCGGCGTGCAGGGCGAGCCCTCCGAGCCCCGCGCCCACCGCGAGCCCGGCGTTCAGCGTCGACTGCAGACGCGCGAGCAGCCCCGTGCGCTCCCCGGCGGGCACGAGTCCCGCCAGCAGCGCCTGCCGCGCCGCCGCGAGCCCCGACTGCGCGGCCGCGTACCCGCACGCCACCAGCACGAACGGCACGAACCCGCGGACGACCGTGAAGGCCGCCACCGCGAGCCCGGTCGCCAGCGCCAGCAGCACCGCCGTCCCGCGCGCCCCGCGCCGGTCCGCGAGCCGCCCCAGCGGCACCCCGGCCAGCGAGCCGACCGCCCACCCCACGGTCAGCCCGAGCCCCACGCGCGCCGGCGCGAGGCCGACGACCTGGGTGAAGTACAGGGCCGACGTCGTGTAGTAGGCGCCGTCCCCGACCGAGTTGCTCAACTGGGCGAGCGCGAGCAGGCGTCCCGGGGGAGTCTTGGTCATACCCTCGACGCTAGAGGGGCATTGGACCGCCGGGCAGCACCAATCGAACGCCGTAAGACTGGTCCAATCAGCTTTCGTCCAGCACCTTCGCCAACGCCTCCAGCGCTTCCGGGTACGCCCGCTCGCGCGGTGTCCCGTAGCCGACGACCAGCCCCTGCGGACGCCCGGTCGCGGGCCCGTGCCAGTGCTCCCCGAGCCGTCCGACCGCCAGCCCCTCAGCCTCCGCGCGCGCCAGCACCTCCGCCTCGTCGCCGACCTCCACCAGAGCGTGCAGCCCGGCCGCGATCCCGCGTACGCCCCGGCGGCTGCCCAGCCGGTCCAGCAGCAGGTCGCGGCGGCGCCGGTAGCGCAGCCGGCACGCGCGCACGTGACGGTCGTAGGCGTGGCTGTCGATCAGCTCGGTGAGGGCCAGCTGGCCGATGGACTCGGTGTGGTGGTCGCTGTGCAGCTTGGCGTCGGCGACGGCGTCGACCAGCTGCGGCGGCAGCACCATCCAGCCGAGCCGCAGCGCGGGGCCGAGGGTCTTGGAGGCGGTGCCCAGATACACCACCTGCCCCGGGGCCATCCCCTGGAGCGCGCCGACGGGCTGCCGGTCGTAGCGGAACTCCCCGTCGTAGTCGTCCTCGACGATCAGCCCCTCGCGCGCGCGTGCCCAGTCCGTCAGCGCCCGCCGCCGCTCCGGGTGCAGGGTGACGCCGGTCGGGTACTGGTGCGCGGGCGTGACCACCACGGCCCGCGCGCCCCCCAGCTCCGCGACGCGCACCCCCTGCTCGTCGACGCCGACGGGCACGACGCTCCCGCCGTTGTGCCGCACCACCTCCCGGTGGAACGGCAGCCCCGGGTCCTCCATCGCGATCTCGGCACCGTCCAGGACGCGCGTGAGCAGCGCCAGCCCCTGCACATACCCGGAGGTGATCACGATCCGCTCCGGCGGCGCGACCACACCCCGCGCCCGCGCCAGATACCCCGACAGCGCCGTGCGCAGCTCGATACGGCCGCGCGGATCGCCGTAGTCGTACGCCAGGGAGGGCGCCGTCGCGATGGCGCGGCGCAGCGCCCGCAGCCAGGCCGCCGCCGGGAACGCGCCGACGTCCGGGCTGCCCGGCCGCAGATCGAAACGGGGCTCACGCGCGTGTGCGACGGCCTCCGGCGGTTCGGCGCCGGCCGCGGGCAGCGAGGCGACCCGGGTCCCGGACCCCTGCCGGGCGGTGAGATACCCCTCGGCGACGAGCTGGTCGTAGGCCGCCTTGACGGTGTTCCGCGAGATGCCGATCTCGTCCGCGAGCCGTCGCGTCGCGGGCAGCCGGTCCCCGGGCGCCAGCCGCCCGTCCCGTACGGCGTCCCGCAGAGCCCGTTCCAGCCCGGCCCGACGCCCTTCCACAGGGTCGGCGTCCAAATGCAGGTCCACAGCAGTTCCCCCCTGGGCGCGGGGAACTGTGCGATCAGCCCCCACAGCCCGCAGACCGCAGCGCGGCCGGGCACCTGACTGGTACCCGGCCGTCGGTTCCGACGTCAGCCCTTCAGCGAAGCCATCCAGCTCTCGACCTCGTCCGACCGCCTGGGCAGCCCGGCGGACAGATTCCGGTTGCCGTCCTCCGTCACCAGGATGTCGTCCTCGATCCGCACGCCGATGCCCCGGTACTCCTCGGGCACGGTCAGGTCGTCGGCCTGGAAGTACAGCCCGGGCTCGACGGTCAGCACCATGCCCGGCTCCAGCGTGCCGTCGACGTACGACTCCACGCGCGCGGCGGCGCAGTCGTGCACGTCCATGCCGAGCATGTGCCCGGTGCCGTGCAGCGTCCAGCGGCGCTGCAGACCCAGCTCCAGCACCCGCTCCACCGGACCCTCGACCAGCCCCCACTCGACGAGCTTCTCGGCGAGCACGCGCTGCGCCGCGTCGTGGAAGTCGCGGTACTTGCCGCCCGGCTTGACGGCCGCGATACCGGCCTCCTGGGCCTCGTACACGGCGTCGTAGATCTTCTTCTGGATCTCGGTGTACCGGCCGCCGATCGGCAGCGTGCGCGTGACGTCCGCGGTGTAGTACGTGTGCGTCTCGACGCCCGCGTCCAGCAGGAGCAGGTCGCCGGAGCGGACCGGGCCGTCGTTGCGCACCCAGTGCAGCGTGCAGGCGTGCGGACCGGCGGCGGCGATCGTGCCGTACCCGATGTCGTTGCCCTCCACCCGCGCGCGGAGGAAGAACGTGCCCTCGATGTAGCGCTCGCTCGTCGCCTCGGCCCTGTCGAGGACCTTCACCACGTCCTCGAAGCCGCGCACGGTCGAGTCGACGGCCTTCTGCAGCTCGCCGATCTCGAAGGCGTCCTTGACCAGCCGGGCCTCGGAGAGGAACACCCGCAGCTCCTCGTCGCGCTCGCCGGTGACCTTGTCGGTCAGCGCCTCCTCGATGCCGGCGTCGTACCCGCGCACGACCCGCACCGGGCCCGTGGCCTCGCGCAGCCGGTCGGCGAGCTCGCGCACGTCGGAGGCCGGGATGCCGTACAGCTTCTGCGCCTCGGTGAGGGAGTGCCGGCGGCCGACCCACAGCTCGCCCTGGCCGGAGAGCCAGAACTCGCCGTTCTCGCGGTCGGAGCGCGGCAGGAGGTAGATCGTCGCCTCGTGGCCCTCGCCCTGGGGCTCCAGGACCAGGACGCCGTCCTCGGTCTGGTTGCCGGTGAGGTAGGCGTACTCGACGGACGCGCGGAAGGGGTAGTCCGTGTCGTTCGAGCGGGTCTTCAGATGGCCCGCGGGGATCACCAGGCGCTCGCCCGGGAAGCGCGCGGAGAGCGCGGCGCGGCGGGCGGCGGTCTCGGCGGCCTGGGCGATCGGCTCCAGGTCACGCAGCTCCGTGTCGGCCCAGCCGGACTTCATGTTCTCGGCCAGCTCGTCGGACACGCCCGGGTACAGGCCGTTCTTGCGCTGCTTGATCGGCTCCTCGGACTCAGTCTCCGGGCCCGCTGCGTCAGCAGCAGAATCGGGCACGGCCGGGGTGAGCTCGTCGGCCACGGTCATCCTCCTCGATACGGCACTGGACCCCCTCCATCGTACGGTCGTACGTAAGGGGGCCCAGGAGGGAAGGTCCTGTCACCGCGATTCACTCGAAGCGTGCCGCGAGCAGCACCACGTCCTCCTCGCTGTCCCGTTCGGCCGCCCCGTCCGGCAGGACCGTGCGCAGCATGTGATCGGCGACCGCGCCGGGGTCGTGGCGCACCGCTTTCGGCACCCCGGAGGCGGCCGCGTGCAGCCGGGCGAAGGCGCGGTCGACGGGATCGCCGGTGCGGTGCAGCAGCCCGTCGGTGTAGAGCAGAACCGTCTCGCCGGGCTCCGGCTCCAGTTCCACGCTCGGCGCCTCCCAGCAGGCCAGCATGCCCAGCGGCGCCGAGACGGAGGTCTCCACGAACTCCGTGCGCCGCTCTCCCAGCAGCAGCGGCGGGCAGTGCCCGGCGCCGGCCAGGGTGATCTTGCGCAGCGCGGGCTCGCAGTAGGCGAACAGGGCGGTCGCGGACCGCGCGGGCTCGGTCAGCCGCAGCAGCAGCTCCAGGTCGGACAGCACGGCGACCGGGTCCTCGCCCTCCATCACGGCGTACGCCCGCAGGGAGGCGCGCAGCCTTCCCATCGCGGCGATCGCGCTCGGCCCCGACCCGGTGACCGACCCGACCGCGAGGCCCAGGGCCGCGTCCGGCAGCGGCAGCGCGTCGTACCAGTCGCCGCCCCCGCGCGGGCCGGTACGGTGCCGGGCCGCGAGCTGGACGCCGGGCACCCTGGGCAGCCGGGAGGGCAGCAGTTCCTCGGCCATCGTCGCCATGGACGCGCGGGTGCGCTCGACCTCGAGGAGCCGGGCCAGGTGCTCGGCGGCGGTGCGGACGTACAGGCCGACCAGGTGCCGCTGGCGCTCGCCGGGTTCGGCGGGCTCGTCGTAGAGCCAGACGGCCGCTCCGACGCGGCCCTCGGCGCCCTCGGCGACCAGGGGCAGGGCGTAGCTGGCGGCGTAGCCCAGGCGGGCGGCGACCTCGCGGTGACGGGGGTCGAGACCGTCCTCGGCGAACAGGTCCGGTTCGGCGATCTCGCCCTCGCCGCCGGGCAGCCCGTCGAGGATCCGGCCGTAGGAGATGGCGCTGCGCGGCACGGTCTCGATGTGCCCGAGATCCGCGCGGCCGAGGCCCAGGCCGATCGTGCTGTCGGGACCGAGGCCGTTGGCCGGCTCCAGGACGACGAGACCGCGCCGGGCGCCCACGAGGGCGGCTCCGGCGCGCAGCAGTTCGGTCAGGGCGTCGGGAAGGGTGTCCGTGCGGGCCAGGCGTTCGGTCAGTTCGTGCAGGGTCGTGAGGTCCGAGACCCAGCCTGCGAGCCGGTCCGTCAGCAGGGCTCCCGGGCCGGAGGGGGCCGCGGCGGCCGGTGGGGCGCCCGGGGATGCGGGCACGGGCGCGACAGTGTGTGCGGGCGAGGGAACCGTTGAATCGATTCCAGCCACTTTCGGAGCGTGAGGGGCGTTCATGGCGCCCGGCTCTCGGACCGGAGCGTATTGCTCAAAAGCATCGCAAACCCCCATGTCAATCTGCGCCGCTAGCAGTGTCTCCACATCTACACGCACTCGTAAGGGGATGTCCAGCATTGTCCTGCTGGGATTACTGGTGTCCATGGGGCCTTTGGGGGGAATCAGGCATGCCTCTTCCGGCCCTCTTGTGGAATAGCAAAATTGGCTTAAAACTGACTCGGGTTACGGTTGTTTGCGGTCGACTGGGCTTGCTCGACGGAGCGTCACAGCGGTCGTGATGGGTACGTACTCGGTAAGGACCAGGGGTCGTCGGGAGCCACCCGGAACCTGGTGACCGATCCGGGCGTCATAGCCACCGACGACCGTGCCCCATCCTCCCGTGGCGGAGGCGGAGAGAAATACCGCAGGCGGCAAAACGCCAGACTTCGCCACCCCACGCCACGCCCGGCCTTTTGATGGACGCAAGTCGGCGGAGTGGCCGCGGAAGCGGTCGGCGCTCCGCCCCAGGGGTTCCCCTTGTCGCTGACAGGGGTGTGATGCGCCAACAGGTACGCACAGTGAAGTGATCGACACATGGTGTGATGTGGCCCCCACGGTGTTGCCAGCGGTGCAACGGAAAGGAACGAGCGCTCATGCGCGAGATCCTCGCAAGGCGACGCAGGCTCCTGTCCCAGCGCAGCGACAAGGGGTCTGAGTTGATCGACTCGGCCCTGACCTTCGCGACGGAATGGCAGTGGCCCGTTCTCCCGGGTGTGACGGCGGACCAGCGGAGCACGTCCCGCTGCGGCTGCCCCGACCCGGAGTGCGCGATGCCCGGCGCTCATCCCTTCGACCCCGGCCTCCTCGCGGCCACCACCGATGCCCGCATGGTGCGCTGGTGGTGGACCAACCGGCCGGCCGCGCCGATCGTCCTGGCCACCGGGGGTACGGCCCCCTGTGCCGTCAGCCTCCCCGCCCTCGCGGCGTCCCGCGCGCTCGTGGCGCTGGACCGGCAGGGCATGCGGCTCGGCCCGGTCGTCGCCTCGCCCACCCGCTGGGCGATCCTCGTACGGCCGTACTCCATGGAGCAGCTGGGCGAGCTGCTGTACGCCAAGGACTTCGTCCCCGGCTCCCTGCGCTTCCACGGCGAGGGTGGCTACCTCGCCCTGCCCCCGTCCGAGACCGGCCGCGGCGACATCTGGTGGGAACGCGCCCCGCTGCCCGGCTCGGCCTCCCCCTGGGTGCCCGATGTCGAGGCCGTGGTGGACGCCGTCGTCGAGGCCCTCACTCGTACGGGTGTGAGCGCGCCCGAGTTGTAGGGGTGTCGGGCGCGCGCAGACCGGGACGCCCGCGTTCGCCCCTTATCTTCCGCAGTATGCAGCTTCCTTCTGGGGAGCGACCCCCAGACTCCCGATGGATCCGTCTCCTCGCCCTCGGCGGAGCCGTGGCCGGCGCGCTCGTCCTGCCCCTGGCCATGGCGTCCGCGGGGCCGGTCGGGGACGAAGGACGATCGGTCGTGCGCTCCCTCACGTCCTCCGACGACGGTACGGATCCGAAGGCGCCCTCCGCCGTGCCGTCCCCCACGTCCCTGCTGCTCGGCCTCGGCCTGGCCACCGCCGCCCGCTGCGGCCCCGAGCTGAGCTCCCCCGAGGGCGTCGAGGCACAGACCTGCGTACTGGCCCAGGGCGAGGACACCTGGGCGCGCAGCTACTACCGCAACGCCACAGGACGCGCCCTGGACGCCGTCCTGAGCCTCATGGGGCCCGGGGGGCGCACGGTGCAGATGCGTTGCGCCGTGGGCGCCGAGGACGAGCCGGACACCTGTGAGACGCCCCGTGAACGGACGCGGGAGGCACTGGACGCGTACACCGCGATCGCCGAGTTCTCGGGGGCGGTCGGCGAGGGGCCGCTGCTGCTGCGCTCCGGCAGCAACTCCACTACAGGCGAAGGCAGTTGACGCACGGCCCGGGTCTGCCCAGGTCGGCCGGGCATGGAAAGACCCGGTTGCTGGCGACGGGGGATGCACCAGCAACCGGGCTATTGGAACGGTAACAAGAGATCGGCTCCAGGCAAATTCGATCTCTTGTTTTCATCGGGCTTTCGGACACCCGCTGATCGGCGTTTTCTGGCGCCGACTCGCCTTGCGGGCGCGGGAGTTGTGAGCGGAGTCACGCCTTCCGCCCGCTCGGTCCGGCTGACCGACCGGCCAGCCGGATCCCTGTGCGGCGGCCGTGCCTCAGCTGAGCGTCACCTGGCGGTTGGTGAGCCCGCCGCGGGCGCGACGCTCTTCCGGGGTGAGCGGGGCGTCCGACGTCAGGGCGGCCGCGAGACGCTCCGCGAACTCGGCGGCCGGCTTCTCCACGTCGTCCGCCGAGACCCCGCTCGGCAGGTCCCAGACCGGCACTGTCAGGCCGTGCGCCCGGAACGAGCCCACCAGACGCGTGCCCTCACCGAGGCTGGAGCGGCCCGCCGCGTGCAGCCGCGCGAGAGCGTCCAGAAGCCGCTCCTCCGGGTGCGGCATGACCCACCGCAGATGGTTCTTGTCCGGCGTCTCGCACCAGTACGCGGCGTCCACACCGGTCAGCTTCACGGTCGGGATCGCCGCCGCGTTGGCGCGCTCCAGGGAGGCGGCCACCTCCGGCGTGGCGTTCTCCGGGTCCGGAACCCAGAACTCGAAACCGTCGTGCACAACTGGCTCGAACACGCCTTCGGCGTCGAGCAGATCCTGCATCCGCGGACCGTCCGCGGGGGCACGCCGGGCCTGCACCGGAGTACCCGGCTCCGCCTCCAGGGCCCGCTGGAGCGTGTCCGCCAGGTCACGGCTGATGTCGCCGGACGGCGTGTCGTTCTGCAGGCCGAGCAGCACCGAGCCGTCGTCGCGGCGCAGGGCGGGCCAGGCCATCGGCAGGACCGTGGCGAGCGTGACCGAGGGGACGCCCTCCGGCAGACCGTCCTTCAGCGTCAGCGCGACGGTCGCGGCCGGCACCAGCTCGCGCAGCGCCACCCAGTCGCACTCACCCGGCAGGCCCTCGAAGGGACGCTGCACCAGCTCGGTCGAGGCATGCGCGGCGGCCCGGCCGTGGCAGGCCTTGTAGCGGCGGCCGCTGCCGCAGGGGCAGGGCTCACGGGCGCCTACGACCGGGACCTCGCCGTCGGTGAGCTGCGGCCGGCCGGCCTTCGTCTGGGGTCGCTTCTTGGCCATCTGGGTGTCTCCCGGTTACGGCTCGTCTGGTACGGGCGGGAGCCTAGCCGTTCGTACCCGCGACCACGGGAACCTGTGGACAACGCGGCGGTTGTGGACAACGTCCGGCGGACGGTGGCACGTTCCGGCGGTCCTGTTCGCAACGTGCGTCCTGGTACGTGTCGGCGGCGTCCAGGCCGTGTCGTCGAACGGGTCCGTGTCGGTGCGTGCGAGTCGTCTCGTCGGACGTGCCGGCGAGTCCGAACCGTCGGACGTGCCGGCGAGTCCGAACCGTCGGCCGTGGCGGCGAGTCCGAACCGTCGGCCGTGGCGGCGAGTCCGAACCGTCGGACGTGTCGGCGAGTCCGAACCGTCGGCCGTGGCGGCGAGTCCGAACCGTCGGCCGTGTCGGCGAGTCCGAACCGTCGGCCGTGGCGGCGAGTCCGAACCGTCGGCCGTGGCGGCGAGTCCGAACCGTCGGCCGTGGCGGCGAGTCCGAACCGTCGAGCGACTCGGCTAGTCCAAGTCGTCGAACGCGTCGGTGAAGTCCAGCCCCGGCATCGACGCCACCGAGGGGGCGGCGACCCGCGAGGCGAAGTCGTCGCGCCGACAGCCGGCGTCGGGGTCGTACACGTCCGCGTGGACCAGGACCCACACCGTGACCTCACCGCGGGCGTCGTCCCGGACGCCCCAGTCGTCGGAGAGGGCCGTGATGATGTTCAGCCCGCGGCCGCCGTGCGCGGTGACCGAAGGGGTGGCCGGTGACGGGCGGGTCGGACCGCCGCCGTCGGTCACCTCGACGACCAGCCGGCCGCCCGGATCGACCCGCCACGCGGCACGGACGTCGCCGTCCCCGGCGAAGGCGTCACCCAGGGGCCTGCCGTGTTTGCACGCGTTGCTCAAAAGTTCGGAAAGGATCAGTACGGCATCGTCAATGACCGTTTCCGACACCCCGCCCCTGCGCAGTTGCTCGCGCATGCGGTGTCTCGCCTCCCCCACGCCCGCAGGGCCATGGGGTACGGCCATGCTCGACGACGTGGGCACCTCCTGTGCCACCACCAACGCCACCCCCGAGACCTCCTTCGCCCCACGCCACGGTGTGGATGCCCCATTGGCCTGTACCGGAAACCGGCCAATCCATGTCCTCAGACGCATTCGCAACGATCGAATACGGAGCGAACGCGCCGGAGCACTCCCCGTGAGCACATGGCTGAATTTCGTCGGAGTGGCCGATTTGGAGGATGCGGGAGGGTTGGCGTGGGGTCAAGGGGACGTGAGGTATGTGTGAGGTGTGTGTGATCTGTGGGGCGGAATTTGCGGTGAATTATGGGGTGATCCGGCGAAGTGATCCACAAGTGCGGTGCGGGATGTCAACGGCCCAGTCGGCGCAGCACCGCGCGCGGGCGGTTGGTGATGATCGCGTCGACCCCCAGCTCGACACAGAGGTCCACGTCGTCCGGCTCGTTCACCGTCCACACGTGCACCTGGTGGCCGGCCTGCTTCAGGCGCTCGACGTAGACGGGATGGTTGCGCACGATCCGGATCGAGGGGCCCGCGATCCCCACCCCCACCGGCAACCGCCCGTCGCGCAGCCGGGGTGAGACGAACTGCGTCAGATAGACCGTCGGCAGGGTCGGCGACGCCGCACGCACGCGATGCAGCGAGCGCGCCGAGAAGCTCATGATCCGCACCGGCGACTCGGCCGCCGAGACCGGCGCGTCCAGCCCGAACCGCTTCAGGAGCAGCATCAACCGCTCCTCCACCTGCCCGGCCCAGCGCGTCGGATGCTTGGTCTCGATGGCCATCTCCACCCGGCGCCCCGCGTCGGAGACCAGCTCCAGCAGTCGCTCCAGGGTCAGGACGGACGTCTCCTCGCGGTCCTCCGGCCGGACCTCCCAGTCCGGGTCCTCCACGCGCGCGTGCCAGGCCTCGCGCGCCTCCTTCGTCTTCCAGGAGCCGAAGTCCAGCGCCGCGAGATCGGCGAGCTCCAGGGCGGAGACGGCACCGCGGCCGTTGGACGTACGGTTGACACGTCGGTCGTGCACGCAGACGAGATGTCCGTCCGCGGTCAGCCGTACATCGCACTCGAGGGCGTCGGCACCGTCCTCGATCGCCTTCTTGTACGCGGCCAGGGTGTGCTCGGGGGCCTCCTCGGAGGCTCCGCGGTGAGCGACGACTTGAATGTGGTGCTGCCGTACGTGGGTCACCGCGTCATCGTGCCACCGGAACCATCTGAGAACAGTCTGAGATGTTTCGAGGATGCGCACTTAGTGCACTAAAAGTCCCTTATAAAGAATGCCCGCGGACCCACAGGCACCGCTTATGGTGCTCTGACGGCCCGTGGGAAAAGCTGAGCAGTACAAAAGCACACGCACAGCTACCGCCGCGCCGGGTCGACGACAAGCGTGAACGGGCGAGACCTAGTGCGACCGACGACAACAGCCGTGGATCGAGGAGAAGAGCTGTGAGCACCGAGAACGAGGGCACGAACGAGGGCACCCCGGTTCCCCCGGCGCCGTCCGCACCCCCCGTGCCGGTGGAGTCTTCCTCGGCCGCGGCCCCGCAGACGCCCGCGCCGGACGCCGGCGCCCCCACCACCCCCCTCCCGCAGACCCCGCCCGCGGCCCCCGCCGCCCCGGTGGGCGACTGGCCGCCGCCGACCTCGCCGCCGCAGGCCCCGGCCGCCGCCGAGGGCGACTGGCCCCCGCCGACCGCACCCCAGGCCGCCCCCGGCACGCCCGCCGCGGCCGACGGCGACTGGCCCGCACCGGCCGCCGCACAGCCCGCCGCGGCCGCCACCGCGACCGACGGCTGGCAGAACCCCCCGACCACCCCTCTCTACGCCGAAGCCGGCGCGGGCACGCACGCGTACGGCGACGGCGGTGCCGCCGCGGCGGGCGGCGCCGGTGGCCCAGGCGGTCCCGGCGGTCCCGCCTGGGGCGCCTCCTACCAGCAGCCCGCGCCCAAGTCCGGCCGCGGCCGGGGCGGGCTCTTCGCCGCGGTCCTCGTCGCCGCGCTGGTCGCGGGCGGCCTGGGCGGCGGCCTCGGCTACACCCTCGCCAAGAACGACGACAACACCGGCTCGACGACCGTCTCCGCCTCCACCAGCGGCGGCGACGTCAAGCGGGACGCGGACACCGTCGCGGGTGTCGCCGCCTCGGCCCTGCCCAGCACGGTCACCATCGAGGCCGAGTCCAGCAGCGGCGAGGGCGGCACCGGCACCGGCTTCGTCTTCGACACCCAGGGCCACATCGTCACCAACAACCACGTCGTCGCGGACGCGGTCGACGGCGGCAAGGTGACGGCCACCTTCCCGAACGGCAAGAAGTACGACGCCGAGGTCGTCGGCCACGCCCAGGGCTACGACGTGGCGGTCATCAAGCTGAAGAACGCCCCGTCGGACCTCAAGCCGCTCACCCTGGGCGACTCGGACAAGGTGGCGGTCGGCGACTCGACGATCGCGATCGGCGCCCCCTTCGGCCTCTCCAACACGGTCACGACGGGCATCATCAGCGCGAAGAACCGCCCCGTGGCGTCCTCGGACGGCAGCGGCAGCTCCTCCTCCTACATGAGCGCCCTGCAGACCGACGCCTCGATCAACCCCGGCAACTCCGGCGGCCCGCTCCTCGACGCCCAGGGCAACGTGATCGGCATCAACTCCGCGATCCAGTCCACCGGCAGCGGCGGCCTGGGCGGCACCTCCCAGTCCGGCTCGATCGGCCTCGGCTTCGCCATCCCGATCAACCAGGCCAAGTACGTCGCCCAGCAGCTGATCAAGACCGGTGAGCCGGTGTACGCGAAGATCGGCGCGTCCGTCTCCCTGGAGGACGCGTCGGGCGGCGCGAAGATCACCGACCAGGGCTCGGGCGGCGCCTCCGCGGTCGAGTCGGGCGGCCCCGCCGACAAGGCCGGCCTCAAGCCTGGCGACGTCATCACCAAGCTCGACGACACCGTGATCGACTCCGGCCCCACCCTCATCGGCGAGATCTGGACCCACCAGCCCGGCGACAAGGTCACCATCACCTACGAGCGCGACGGCAAGTCCCACACCGTCGAACTCACCCTCGGCTCCCGCACGGGCGACAACTGACCCCCACGCGCGCGTGCCCACCCGTTACTCTTGTCCCCGCGCCGCCGATCACCGACGGGCGGCGCGGGGAGACGTGCCCGAGCGGCCTAAGGGAACGGTCTTGAAAACCGTCGTGGCAGCGATGTCACCGTGGGTTCAAATCCCACCGTCTCCGCGTGATGCGTAGTGCCGTAGTGCGCAATGCGTAGGCATATGGCCCCTGACCCGGGTTTCCGGGCAGGGGCCATTCTCATGTCCGGTTCGGGGTCCCGTTATGACGCTTGTTATAGCGGCGTGTACGCTGCCGATATAACGATCGTCATAGGAGGTTGGCGTGACCGTCATCACCGTGAACACCGCCAAGGGCCGGCTGGGCCTGGAGCAGCGCCGTGCGTTGGCCGGGACGCTGACGGATGCGGTGCTGGTGCCGGAGGTCGGGCAGTTCGCGCCGCCCGCGCGGGTCGGATTCCAGGTGCACTTCGTCGAGCGTGAGCGCGACATGATGGCCATCGGCGGGCGGCTGCTGGTCGATGCCGAGCGGGATCTCGACGTCATGGTGATCGACGTGACGGTCATGGACGGAGACTGGCGCCCGGAGGTCCGCGCCGAGGTCATCGAGCGCGTTCTGGCCGCGATGGCCGAAGCCTGTGGTCTCGAGGCGCCGTTGCCGACCTGGTGGGTCACCTTCCGTGTGATCGACGAGGGCAGTTGGGGATCCAGTGGTGGCGTGCTGTCCGTTCTCTCCCTGCTGGACAGCGGCGTGTTCACCGAGGAGAAGGCCGAGGCCGTCCGCGCGGCGCTCGGGGCCTGACCTCGTCACACCCGTCCCTGGTCCGTGACGGCTTTGTCCCGGCTGTGTGACGCAAGGGCTTGCTGTGCTGTGCCGAGGAGAGGGCCGTTGTTACCGTCCCGCTCCGGGGTGCGGCCGACTGGGCCGCCCCGTGACCAGGGGGGATGTCCCAGATGAAGGCCAACCGACTCAGACCCGTCGTCGTCGCGATCGCGGCCGCTGTCACGCTGACCGCCGTGCTCACCGGCTGCGAGAAGGGCGAAGCCGCCGCCGGGTCTGCGGCTGGGGGCGGCGCCACCTCCGGTGCCAGTGCCACCGCCTCCGCCAAGCCCGCCGGATCCGTCGCCGACGCCACGCCTTCCACCGCCCCGTCGGCCACCTCCACCTCCAAGCCCTCCTCCGCTCCTCCCGCCACGGCCGCCCCCGCCTCCACCCCCGCCGCAGGGTGCGCCGACAAGCCCCCCACCCCGGACGAGGTCGACCCCGACGAGATCGCCCTCTACCGCGTCGAGGAGATCGACGGCATCACCGACAAGGTGAACCTCGTCATCCAGCACGGCGCCTGGGGCTGCCCGGGCAAGGACACCGACGGCGCGCCCTTCGTCGTCACCGGCGAGGACAGCCGCTGGGCGCTGGACCAGGCCGCGTACGTCACCGCCGTCACCCCGATCACGGACAGCACCGAGAACCAGCGCATCGGCGTCCAGGAGCTGATCGACTGGGTCGACGCCCACCCGGACTCCGGGCTGGTGTTCCGGTACGAGACCGGTGACGACGGCGCCATCCACCGACTGGAGCAGGTCTTCACGCCGTAAACCGACCGGCCGTAAACCGACCGGCCGTAAACCGACCGGCCGCAGGACCGACCGGCCGTAAACCGACCGGCCGCAGGACCGACCAGTCCTAGGATCGGGAGCGTCACTCCGCGGGACGAGCCATCCGTGCCGCCGAGGCGATCGTCGAGCGCGCCTCGCGTTCCGTCAGGCCGGTGCGGACCGCGGCGGCGACGAGCGCGTCGGCGAGTGTCTCGCCGATGCCGTCCTCGTAGGCCCGGCAGGCCGCCCAGAACAACCGGGTGTTGCGCTGGCCCTCGTGGGCCGCGAGGACGAACTGGACCAGGCCCCGGCCGTGTGCGCCACCCGCCCCGGACCCCGCGCCCGCTCCCGGACCCGGTGTGCGGGGTGGCGGCAGCAGGAGGCGCAGGAGGGCGCGGGGGCAGGGGGCCGGGGCGAGGTGGGCCGTGCCGGGGGCCGTGGAGTAGGCGCCGTGGGCCGTGCGGGAGCCGGGGCCGACCAGGTAGCCGCCGGCGCCCCGGATGTCGATGCCGGGGGCGAGGCGGCCGGCCGAGTTGGGGACCACGACGTCCGCCGGGCCGGTGAGCCAGAGGTGACGTCCGCCGGAGGGGGTGACGACCACGACGGTGGGCGGGATGGTGAACAGGTGCCGCAGGGCCAGTTGCCGCAGGGCGGCCGTGGAGTTCGTACCGGACTTGGTGTCCAGGTCGACGCCGATCAGATGGTGCGGCGGCAGGCCGCAGGCGATGCCGTAGCCGGTGGCCCAGGGGGCGGCCGAGAAGAGTTCGCGGATGCGGGCCGGGTCGGTCGAGGCGTCGTACACGCCGTGGCCGAAGCGGCCGCACTCGCCGTGGCAAGGAGGGTCCTCGGGGCGGTGGGGGGAGCGCAGGGCCGGGAGTTTCGTCCGGGACAGGGGGATGACTGCCAGGCCGCGTTCGGCGGCCGACAGGGCGTGGGCGAGGGCCAGGGTGCTGGCCTGTCGGGGGTGCCGGTCCGGGTGCCGGGTGCCGTTCCGGTCGGTGGTGGCCATGCATTCAGTGTCGTACTGGTGTTCGAAAAAGGGAAGGGGAGGCCTCGATGCCGTGCGGGCGACGCGCCGACGGGCCGGCGACCGGCCGGAACGGCGGAGGAACGCTTCACCTCTTGTGGGGCCTGCGTGACAGGTGTCCGACTTGCCAGGGGTTATGGCGTCCCGTTCGAGAAAGGTCCGGCTAGGGGTTTATCGACTTGTCATCACGCTTGCGTGCTAATCACGGCTTGCGGGGTGGTTCGCCGGGGATCCGGTGGGCAACTCTGGTCTCGCGACGTCGTCACCGCACCGGGTCGGTCGGCCAACCGCCCTGGTGGAAGCCGTGGTTCAAGGCTTCGTACTGCGTATACCGATGGTTCTGGAGGACCAACATGGCAAGCATCCGTACCGCCCGCGTCATCGCCGCCGTCTCCGCCCTTCCGCTGGCAGCCGCCCTCTTCACCGGCGTCGCGGTGGCGGACAACGGCGGTGCCGCGGACGACGGATCGAACGCGGGTGTCGCGAGCATCGTGGGCAGCGGTGTCGGGCGCGACAACAACGGCAACTCTTCGACCACCCAGCAGAACGCCGTCGGCTCGGGCGCCTCGAACCAGAGCAACACCGGGCAGGTCAACGGCTCCCTGGGCACGGCCCTCAACCAGGGCAACAGCAACACGGCGGTCTCCTTCTCGCCGCTGTGGTGGTGAGCTGAGGAGGCCGGGGTGTCGGCCCCCGGCCTCCGTCCGGTGTGTTCCGTGGGGTGGTGTGCGGCGTCCGCGCGGCGGTACTTCGGTGCCGCCGCGCGGACGTGTCCGGGTGGCCCCGACACTCTTTGCGGTGACCTTGACAGCTCCCTTTATCTGACGGACAGTCAGAAACCGCCCCGGGAATGGGCATAGACGCACCGGCGCACCGGAGGGAGCGGCGACCGTGGACGACGACGGGCTCTACCCACGCCTCAAGGCCTACGAGGGCCGGTCCGCGGCCGTCTCCGGCACCGGCCGCGACCCCGTGAACGCGCCCATGATCCGGCACTGGTGCGAGGCCCTGGGCGACCACAACCCCGCGTACACCGGGCCCGACGCGATCGCCCCGCCCACCATGCTCCAGGCGTGGACCATGGGCGGCCTCGCCGGACCCTCGGGCCGCGCCCGGCCCTACGAGGAACTGCTCGCCCTTCTTGACGAGGAGGGTTGCACGGCGGTCGTCGCCACCGACTGCGAGCAGGAGTACGTCCGCCCCCTGCGCCCAGGCGACGAGGTCACCTTCGACACGGTGATCGAGTCGGTGTCGGAGCGGAAGACCACCAAGCTGGGCACCGGTTACTTCGTCACCACCCGCACCGACGTCAGGGCCGGCCCCGATCTCGCGGGCACCCACCGCTTCCGCATCCTCAAGTACGCGCCCGCCCGCCGCACGGCCGAGCCGAAGGAGCGCCGGCCCCGGCCCGTCGTCAACCGCGACAACGCCGGCTTCTGGGAGGGCGTCCGTGATCACCGTCTCCTGCTGCAGCGCTGCACCGCCTGCGCCGGCCTCCGCTTCCCGTGGCTGCCGGGCTGCCACGCCTGCGGCGGCCCGGAGTGGGACACCGTCGAGACGGCCGGCGAGGGGACCGTCTTCTCGTACGTCGTCATGCACCATCCGCCGTTCCCCGCCTTCGCCCCTCCCTACGCGGTCGCGCTCGTCGAACTCGCCGAGGGGGTGCGGATCGTGAGCAACGTGGTCGGGGTGCCGTACGACAAGGTGCGGATCGGGATGCCGGTGCGGCTCGAGTTCCGGCGGTACGACGACGAGCTGACGCTGCCCGTGTTCCGGGGGGTGACAGTGTGAGGGCCGGTGACGCGCTGCCCCCGCTCGAGATCGAGATCACCCGGACCCTGATCGTCGCCGGTGCGCTGGCCTCGCGCGACTACCAGGACGTGCACCACGATCCCGAGGCGGCCCGTGCGAAGGGCTCCCCGGACGTCTTCATGAACATCCTCACCACCAACGGCCTGGTCGGCCGCTATCTCACCGACCACTTCGGGCCCACGGCGGTGCTCCGCAGGGTCGCCATCCGGCTCGGGGCGCCCAACTACCCGGGGGACACCATGGTGCTCAGGGGCACGGTCGAGGAGATCGACGGGGACACCGCCGTGGTCAGGGTGACCGGGGACAACGGCATCGGCCGGCATGTCACCGGCACGGTGACGCTCACGGTCCCCGCCCCGGCCGGGGGTGCGCGGTGAGCGTACGGACGCGGGACGCCCTCGGAGGGCGGGCGGCGATCGCCGGGATCGGGGCGACGGAGTTCTCCAAGGACTCGGGGCGCAGTGAGCTGAGGCTGGCGGCGGAGGCGGTGCGGGCCGCGCTCGACGACGCCGGACTGACCCCCGCCGACGTGGACGGACTGGTGACGTTCACCATGGACACCAGCCCGGAGATCACCGTGGCGCAGGCCTGCGGGATGGGCGAGCTGTCCTTCTTCTCCCGGGTCCACTACGGCGGCGGGGCGGCCTGTGCGACCGTGCAGCAGGCGGCGCTGGCGATCGCCACGGGTGTGGCCGAGGTGGTGGTCTGCTACCGCGCCTTCAACGAGCGCTCGGGCCGCCGCTTCGGCTCGGGAGTCAGACACCGCGAACCCACCGCCGAAGGGGTCGCGCTCGGCTGGGTGATGCCGTTCGGGCTGCTCACGCCCGCCTCCTGGGTGGCGATGGCGGCCCAGCGGTACCTGTACACGTACGGGCTGACCCCGGAGGAGGCCTTCGGGCCCGTCGCCGTCACGGCCCGCAGGCACGCGGCGGCGAATCCGGCGGCGTACTTCCATGGCCGTCCGATCACCCTCGCCGACCACGCGTCCTCCCGCTGGATCGCCGAGCCGCTCAGGCTGCTGGACTGCTGCCAGGAGACGGACGGCGGCCAGGCGCTCGTCGTCACCTCGCTGGAGCGAGCCCGTGACCTGCCGAACCCGCCCGCCGTGGTCGCGGCGGCCGCGCAGGGCGCGGGCCGGGCCCAGGAGCAGATGACGAGCTTCCACCGCGACGACCTGACCGGCCTGCCGGAGATGGCGGTGGTCGCCCGCCAGCTCTGGCGCACCTCCGGGCTGGCGCCCGCCGACATCGACGTGGGCATCGTGTACGACCACTTCACGCCGTTCGTGCTGATGCAGCTGGAGGAGTTCGGCTTCTGCGCGCCGGGCGAGGCGGCCGGCTTCGTCGCGGAGGACCGGCTGCCGCTCAACACCCACGGCGGCCAGCTCGGGGAGGCGTACCTCCACGGGATGAACGGCGTCGCGGAAGCGGTACGACAGGTGCGGGGCACCTCCGTCAACCAGGTGCCGGACGCGGAACGGATCCTGGTGACGGCGGGGACGGGAGTGCCGACCTCCGGCCTGGTCCTGACCGCCGACGGCTGAGCCCGGCCGGGCGTCCACCCTTTGAGCTCTCGGCATCCACCCCGTGAGCCCCGGCATCCACCCCCTGGGCCCCGGTGTCCACCCCCTCATCCCCTCCGGCGTCCCTCAGGGGTCATCCCGTAGTACTCGCCCTCTTCCCGTCCACCTTCAGGAGGTGGAGCGGGCACCACCCCTACAACCTGAGGGGGACTAGCCTTCGGCACCTGCGGCCGATCCGCCCGAGAGGGGTGCGCTCCTAGCGTGGAGCCATGACCACACCCGTCTGCACCAGCGCCTCGAACGGCAAGAGGCGGCCTTCTCCGTACCCGTCCTTCGCGTCGTACGTCAGAGCCCGTCAGCCGGTGCTGCTGCGCACCGCCAGGTCGCTGACGGCGAACCCGAGCGACGCGGAGGACCTGCTGCAGACCGCGCTCACCAAGACGTACGTCGCGTGGGAGCGGATCGAGGACCACCGGGCGGTCGACGGCTACGTCCGCCGGGCCCTGGTGAACACGCGCACCTCGCAGTGGCGCAAGCGCAAGGTCGACGAGTACGTCTGCGACGAGCTGCCGGAACCGGAGCCCGCGCCCGTCGAGGACGACCAGGCCGAGCGGCAGGCGCTGCACGACGCGATGTGGCGGGCGATCATGAAGCTGCCCGACCGGCAGCGGGCGATGGTCGTCCTCAGGTACTACGAGGACCTCAGCGAGGCCCAGACGGCCGAAGTCCTCGGCGTCTCCGTGGGCACGGTGAAATCGGCGGTGTCCCGGGCCCTCGGCAAGCTGCGCGAGGACCCTGAGCTGGGACTTGTCCGCTAGCGTGCCGACATGGTGTTTCGACCCGGGCTTTAAAGTGACCTGATCGATCGTCGTCACCTAGTGACATACCGCGCGGTATGTGAGCAGAATCAGCGCAACCGTTACCACCGCGTAGGCAATGTCGCCGCCCTGGGAGGACGCCGTGCTGAGCACCATGCAGGACGTACCGCTGCTGATCTCGAGGATCCTGACCCACGGGTCGGCGATCCACGGCTCGTCACAGGTGACCACCTGGACGGGCGAGGGCGAGCCGCAGCGCCGCTCCTTCGGCGAGATCGGCGCCCGCGCCGCCCAGCTGGCCCACGCCCTGCGCGAGGACCTCGGAGTCGAGGGCGACGAACGCGTCGCCACGCTCATGTGGAACAACGCCGAGCACGTCGAGGCCTACTTCGCGATCCCCTCCATGGGCGCGGTCCTGCACACCCTGAACCTGCGCCTGCCCGCCGAGCAGCTGGCCTGGATCGTCAACCACGCGGCCGACCGGGTCGTCATAGCGAACGGCTCGCTGCTCCCCCTGCTGGCCCCGCTGCTCCCGCACCTGAAGACGGTCGAGCACGTGGTCGTCTCCGGCCCCGGAGACCGCTCCCTCCTCGCGGACGTCCGCCCCCAGGTCCACGAGTACGAAGACCTGATCGCCGGCAAGCCCACCGCTTACGACTGGCCCGAGCTGGACGAACGCTCCGCCGCCGCCATGTGCTACACCTCCGGCACCACGGGCGACCCCAAGGGCGTGGTCTACAGCCACCGTTCGATCTATCTGCACTCCATGCAGGTCAACATGGCCCAGTCGATGGGTCTGACCGACCAGGACACCTCGCTCATCGTGGTCCCGCAGTTCCACGTCAACGCCTGGGGCCTGCCGCACGCCACCTTCATGACCGGTGTCAACATGCTGATGCCGGACCGCTTCCTGCAGCCCGCCCCGCTCGCCGAGATGATCGAGAGCGAGAAGCCGACGCACGCGGCCGCCGTCCCCACCATCTGGCAGGGCCTGCTCGCCGAGCTGCTCACCAAGCCGCGGGACGTCACCTCGCTCACCCAGGTCACCATCGGCGGCTCGGCCTGTCCGCCCGCCCTGATGTCGGCCTTCGACGACCTCGGCATGCGGGTCTGCCACGCCTGGGGCATGACGGAGACCTCCCCGCTCGGCACCATCGCCCGCCCGCCGGCCCATGTCGTCGGGACCGACCAGGAGTTCGCCTACCGCCTCACGCAGGGCCGCTTCCCGGCCGGCGTCGAGGCCCGTCTGACCGGCCCCGGCGGCGAACGCCTCCCCTGGGACGGCGAGTCCGCGGGCGAGCTGGAGGTGCGCGGCCCGTGGATCGCCGGCGCCTACTACAACGGCCCCGACGCCGAACCCCTCCGCCCCGCCGACAAGTTCAGCGAGGACGGCTGGCTGAAGACGGGCGACGTCGGCACCATCTCCCCCGACGGCTTCCTCACCCTCACCGACCGCGCCAAGGACGTCATCAAGTCCGGCGGCGAGTGGATCTCCTCGGTGGAGCTGGAGAACGCCCTGATGTCCCACCCGGATGTCGCCGAGGCGGCCGTCGTCGCCGTCCCCGACGACCGCTGGGGTGAGCGCCCGCTGGCCACGGTCGTCCTCAAGGCGGGCTCCTCCGCCGACTTCGAGACCCTGCGCACCTTCCTCGCCGAGGAGGCCAGGATCGCCAAGTGGCAGCTCCCCGAACGCTGGACCATCGTCGAGGCGGTCCCGAAGACCAGCGTGGGCAAGTTCGACAAGAAGGTGCTCCGCAGGCAGTACGCGGAGGGCACGCTGGACGTCACCCGGCTCTGAGAGCTGTCCTTCACTGAGTACGGTTCACTTCAGTACGCCGGGCAGGTCACCTCGCGGCACCTGCCCGGCGTACGCCGCATTCTGGCCGACCGCGAGGACACCGACCGCGCCCGCTTGCGCGACTCCATCAAGGAGGCGGCGCGCAGCATGATCGCTAAGTAGGGATCAGTAGGGATCAGCGGGGATCAGTTGGTGCCGATCCGTGCCAGCAGGTCCACGATCCTGCTCTGCACCTCGGCGCTGGTGGACCGCTCGGCGAGGAACAGCACAGTCTCCCCCGACGCCAGCCGCGGCAGGTCCGCCTGGTCGACGGCCGCCGTGTAGACGACCAGCGGAGTGCGGTTGAGCTGCCCGTTCGCGCGCAGCCAGTCGATGATGCCGGCGTACCCGGGCTGCCGCCGGTGCACCTGCATCAGGTCCATCACCACCAGGTTCGGCCGCAGCTGCCCGGCGAGCGTGACCGCGTCCGCGTCGCTCGCCGCCCGCGCGACCTGCATCCCGCGCCGCTCCAGCGTCGCGGTCAGGGCCAGCGCGATCTCCGCGTGCTCCTCGATGAGCAGCACGCGCGGCGGGTGCTGCTCACTGTCCCGGGGCGCGAGCGCCTTCAGCAGTACGGCGGGGTCGGCGCCGTACGCCGCCTCGCGCGTCGCCTGTCCGAGCCCGGCCGTGACGAGCACCGGGACCTCGGCGGCCACCGCCGCCTGCCGCAGCGACTGCAGCGCGGTACGGGTGATCGGCCCGGTCAGCGGGTCCACGAACAGCGCGGCCGGGAAGGCGGCGATCTGCGCGTCGACCTCCTCGCGCGAGTGCACGATGACGGGCCGGTAGCCGCAGTCGCTCAGCGCCTGCTGGGTGGAGACGTCCGGCGCCGGCCACACCAGCAGCCGGCGCGGGTTGTCCAGCGGCTCCGGCGGCAGTTCGTCGTCCATCGGCACCGGGCGCGGCGGGTCCGCCACCTCGATGGCCCCACCGGGACCGTCCAGCGGCTCGGGCCCCTCGGCGGCGTTCTCGTCCGGCGCCCCTATGGCGTACGACCTCCCGGCACCCTCCGTGGTCCCCGCGAGCCGCGGCTGACCGGCGAGGGACGGCTGAGGGGACAGCGCCTGACCGGCCAGGGACGCCTGCGGCGCCGGCGGCTGCCCCGCGAGGGAGTGCTGCGGGGCGAGCGGTACCTGGCCGGCGAGCGAGGGCTGCTGGGGCATCGGTGCCTGGCCCGCGAGCGAGGGCTGCGCGGGCATCGATGCCTGACCCGTGAGTGACGGCTGCTGAGGCATCGGCGCCTGGCCCGCGACGGGCTGCTCGGCCGGCGGATGTGGACGCGCCGTCTGCTCCGGGCGGGCGGCCGGGTCCGGCGGTGTGCCCAGCTTGCGGCGCCGCCCGGAACCGCCCGGACTGTGCGGGGCGGGGGTGGCCATGGCCTGCGCGGCGGGCTGCGCCTGCTGCACCTGCGCGGCCTGCCGGGTGAAGGGGACACCCTGCCCCAGCGTCCGCACGCTGATCGCCCGGCCCTGCGTCGAGTTCGGGTCCATGGGCAGCGCCGCGGCCTCGGCGGGCAGCGGCTGCGCCACGGGAGCGGCCGCGGGCACGGGAGCCTCGGGCGGGAGGGGGGTGCCCGTGCTGGGGGTCGACGTGGTCGGTACGGGGGCGGGCACGGGCGGCGCGCCGGGGTTCGGTACGGCGGCGGCGGCCGGGTCGGCCGGGGCGGCGCCGGGGACGGCTTCGGCGGGGAGTGCCTGGGCGGCGACCTGGGGTGGGACGGGCTGCCCGGGGAGCGGCTGCCCGGCAGGGGGAACGGGCTGCCCGGGCAGGGGCTGAGCGCCGACGGGCTGCATCCCCTGAGCCGCTCCGGCCTGTCCCGGAACGGCCTGCGCCTGGGCGGCCTGAACCTGAGCAGGTCCCTGAGCGGCCTGAGCCTGAGCCTGAGCCGGGATCGGAGCCGGAGCCGGAGCCTGAGTCGGCACCGGGGCCTGTGCCTGCGCCGGCACACCCCCGGGCGCCACCACGCCCGTGGCCTCCGCGGGCTGGCCCACGGCCCGTCGGCGGCGGCCGGTGGGCGCGTTCGTGGGATGCGGCTGGGGCGGGGTGTGGTCGTCGGCCTGGTCGTGCGGTACGGCGTCGTGCCGGCCGTGGTCGATCAGGGCGTCCTCGGACGAGCCCTGGGCGGGAATCTGGGCCACCGGAGCCTGGCCCGGCACGGGGACGGGAACCGGAGCCGGAGCCGGAAGCGTTCCGACCTCCTGCGCCTGCCCGGGCACGCCCGAACCGTCCACCGCCCGGTCCGCCTCCGCCGGCGGCAGGGCGAACACCGTGCGCGGCCCCGCCTCCTGCGCGGCGGCGCGCTCGGACGCGGCGGCCAGCGCTCGCCGGCGGCGCCCGGTCGGCTGCCCGTCCTCGGCGGGCGCGGGAGCCCCCGCGACCGCCGGCAGAGCGGGCGGGAGGGCGTTCTGCTGTCCGTCGTCGACACGCCTTCCGCCGGGCGGCGCGGGCACGCCCTGGGGCGGAACGGTGCCGCCCAGTCCCGTCCCCGCGGCGGCGGTCCCCGCCGCGTGCTCGGCGGCGGTCACGACCGCACCCTCGGCCACACCCGCACCGGCTCCCGCGTCCTCGGCGGGACGTCCACGCCGTCGCCCGGAACCTCCGGTGACCTCTTCGGCGCCCTCCGTCGCCTCGCCCGGAGTCTCGTCGGCGGCCGGACCGCGCCGGCGCCGTCGCCCGGTGGGCGGCGTGGCACCCTCCGCGTCGGCCCCCTCGGCCGAACCCGGAACCTCACCCTCCAGGAAGGCGTCCACGGAGGACCGGCGGGCGCGCCGGCGCCCGGAACCACTCTGCTCGGCGTGCTCGCCGTCGTCCGGAACGCTCTGCGCGGCGGGCAACGCGGCGGGCAGCGCCGCGGGCGCCGGAGGGGCGACGGCGCCCGCCCCGCCCCCGAGGGGGACTTCGAGGACGTAGGCACTGCCGCTCATGCCCGGCACTTCGTGCGTCTGCAGCACACCACCGTGCGCGCGCACGATCCCGCGCACGATCGGCTCGTGCACCGGATCGCCGCCGGCGTACGGCCCGCGCACCTCGATCCGGACGACCTCTCCCCGCTGGGCGGCCGCCACGACCACGGTGTTGTCCATGTAACCGCCCGCCGAGACGGGCGCGTTGCCGGTGGCGTCGACGCCCGCGACGTCGGCGACGAGATGCGCGAGCGCGGTCGCGAGCAGCCGGGCGTCGACCTCGGCCTCGATGGGCGGCGCGTGCACCGCGAACTGCACCCGTCCCGGCCCGATCAGCTCGACGGCCCCGTCGACACCGGCGGCGACGACGGCGTCGAGCATCACCTTCGTACGGGCGATCTCCTCGCTGCCGGCGTCGAGCCGCTGGTAGCCGAGAACGTTGTCGATCAGCGTCGTGATGCGCGAGTACCCGGCGGACAGGTGATGCAGCACCTGGTTGGCCTCGGGCCACAGCTGTCCGGCGTCGTCCGCGGCGAGCGCGGCCAGCTCGCGGCGCAGCTCGTCCAGCGGTCCGCGCAGGGACGCGCCGAGAAGGGTGAGCAGCTGGTCGTACCGCCCGGCGAGTGCGTCGTAACGGTCCTTCTCCCGCTCGCCGAGGGCCGCGTAGCGCTCCTCGGCGGCGGCGACCTCCTCGGCGTGCTCCTCGTGCAGCTCCTCCAGCTCGGTGACGTGCTGCTGGCGCAGCGCGGTGAGGTCGGAGGCGTGCTCCTCGGAGAGCCGTTCCAGCTCGTCCTCGTGCGACTTCTCGACGGACTCCTTCTCCGTGGCGAGGGCGTCGTAGGGCCGTCGGTCGGTGAAGGTCATGACGGCGCCGACGAGCTGGTCCCCGTCGCGCACGGGAGCGGTGGTCAGGTCGACGGAGACCTTCTCGCCGCCCTTCGACCACAGCACCTGTCCCCGCACCCGGTGCTTGCGCCCGGAGCGCAGGGTGTCGGCGAGCGGCGACTCGTCGTACGGGAAGGGCGAGCCGTCGGCGCGCGAGTGCACGATGAGGGTGTGCAGCTCCTTGCCGCCGAGATCGCTGGCGCGGTAGCCGAGGATCTGCGCGGCGGCCGGGTTGACGAGCACGATCCGCCCGTCCGTGTCGGTCCCCACGACGCCTTCCGACGCGGCGCGCAGGATCATCTCGGTCTGCCGCTGCGAACGCGCCAGCTCGGCCTCGGTGTCGACGGTGCCGGTCAGGTCCCGTACGACGAGCATCAGCAGCTCGTCGCCGCTGTAGCCGTAGCTGTCGTAGGCCTGCTGGCCGTTCTCGAGATTGGCGCTGGTGACCTCGACGGGGAACTCGGACCCGTCCGTCCGCCGCGCGACCATCCGCGTCGGCTTGGTCCGCCCCCGCGGATCCATGTGATCGGGGCGCCGCATCGACCCGGGGATCAGCTTGGAGTCGAACTGCGGGAGCAGATCGAGCAGCCCCCGCCCCACCAGAGCCGTACCCGGAGTCTCGAAGGCCTCGAGCGCGATCGTGTTCGCGTTGACGACGGTCCCATTGGCGTTGACCAGGACCAACGCGTCGGGGAGCGCGTCGAGTATGGCTGCGAGGCGAGCAGCGCCTCGGGATGGCCTGCTGCTCACGAGTCGCTTCCTCCCTGTTACCGCACCTTGCCGACCGCTCGGGCCATCTTGCCAACCGGCCCGCAGCGTGTCACGCGAGGGAGTCTAAGGGCTGGGTTCCCGTGACAGCCCCCGGATGAGAGGGAGCTCGCACGACGAAGTGACACAGAACGTGTGACCGTACGCATGACCTTCGCCGGAGTTTTACGAGACGGGTGAATCCGCCGTGCGGCACCTGTGCGAGTGGTCCCCGTCCCGGGGGTACCGGCCGGGACCGGAACCCGGCCCACCGCCCTTGGAGGGGCGGGGGTGGGGAGGGGCGGGCCACTGGATGCGGCGGCGGCAGGGTCTCAGGAACCGGTGGTGGGCGCGGGCCGAAGGTCGGGCAGCAGGGGCACCATCCGGTCCCACCGCTCGATCTCGCACCCGTCGCTGCGTTCGTACGTCGTGTCGACGGGGCGTCCGGCCCAGCGACCGGTGACACGGGCGGTGGCCGGCCCGCCGTACCGCATGGTGCACACACCACCGCTCGGCACCGGCGCGAAGGCGTCCCGTCCCCACCGGGTGTTCCGCTCCACGGCCCGACACGCGCCTGACACGTCCGGGTGACGGCCCCCGCCCGGATGGCACCACACCTCGAACACCCCGTCGACCCGCCCTCCCGCCCGCCGGACGGTGACGACGAGGTGATCTCCGCCGGCCCGGTCTTCTTCCCGGACGGGAGGAGGAGCGAGGACGGTCCCCGCGGGGACGGTGGCGGAGGCGGGAGCGGGAAGCACGGCACAGAGGGCGGCCGCGGCGACCGCGAGGGTGAGGGTGGTGAGGGCGGTGGCGCGGGACCGCCGACGGTCTCTGAGTGAGGTGACCTGCGACATGACCGGACTAACGCGATGCCGCGGGCGACGTTCCGCACGGGGAAGCCCTTTGCCCTGTGACCCGACTGCCTAGTACCGTGGACGTCGATTGGTGACAGCACGCTCGACTGTGTCATCATCTGCACGCACCACTCGCACACACGCGAGCGGTTGTGCTGGAGGCGTCGCCTAGTCCGGTCTATGGCGCCGCACTGCTAATGCGGTTTGGGCCTTAAAGCCCATCGAGGGTTCAAATCCCTCCGCCTCCGCCAGATCACCGAAGCCCCGGTCCGTTCACGGCCCGGGGCTTCGTCGTTCCACGACGCTTCCCCACGACGGCCCGAGTGGCCCTCTGAGGGCGTTTTCCCAGCTCACAAGGGGTACGGCAAACGGATTTCACATGTCGGCGGCAGTCATGTAATGTTCTTCCTGTCGCCGCGAGCGGGCCGGAAGGGCCGAGAGCGAAGGACAGAAAAACCGAATAACAAGCACTCGTAGCTTAACGGATAGAGCATCTGACTACGGATCAGAAGGTTGCAGGTTCGAATCCTGCCGAGTGCACACAGGTCAGAGGCCCCGGAGAGATCCGGGGCTTCTGACATTTTCGGGGCGTACAGCAGCGAAGTACAGCAACGGGGTGTCGGCGCTTTCACAGTCGTCACTCAGCGCGCTGCAGTACCCAAGCGCCCACGCCCTCTGTCTCCATCCAAGATTGCTCCCTAGAGTTTGATCAACTGGACGGGGTCGACTGGGGCGGGGCATGGAGACGACGCAGCGCGTGATCCACCGGAACGGGCTCTTCTCAAAGTTCCTGGTGGTACTCGTTGGGCTCGCAGTGTTGCTCCTCTGCTACACCCTGGTCCGGGAGAACCTTCCGCAGCGACTCACCCGTGACTGGCCGTGGAAGCTCAAGCTTCTGGACATCCAGAGCGCGACGGCGGCCGTCCTCGCCACAGGCGGGGCAACTCTGGCTCGTGCCCAGTACGCGCGCACTGTCAGACCCGCTATCGGCTACTTCGGCCGTGTCATGGACGGCATGGCCCCCGACAGCCGTTTGGCTTGGGCGTGCCACTTGTTCAACGGTGGCCAGGACGTGGCTGTTACGACGCACGTGAGCTACTGGGTCACCTACACGGCCGCCGCGAAGGCCCGGGGCGGTGCCGCTGACTCCTCGGACTGGATGACCCATCAGGCGGCGGTGGACTCGATGGAGAGCCGAGCGCTCCTGCACAGGCGAGACTTTGCCCTTGACCTCATAGGACCTGGTCGGCCCATTCCAGGGGGGCAGTTGATGTTCCTGGGCTGGTTCACGGAGGAGGCCATGAGCGAGGTGGAGAACGTGTTCGTCAAAGTGCAGGCAGTTGATCGAGTCGGAGACACCCATGAGCGGATCATCAACCTGCTCAAGGGCGCCAATCGCGCACCTTCCCACCCGGACCCGCCTCCCTTCTGAGGGCGCGTACCGCTCGGCGCCGCTCGTTGGCACGGCTGAGGGCCCCTGGACGTGATTCAGGGGCCCTCAGTGGCATCGCCGTGCGGCCAGCCGCTGTCAGGCTGTACCACCCATGGCGTCGGACAACTTGCCGAGCGCCGCCCGCACCTCTTCCTCGCTCGCTTCCGCGTAGACCTCCATCGTCATAGCGATCTGCGAGTGGCGGAGGATGCGCTGTGCCACCTTCGGGTGGACCTTGAGGGCGACGAGCAGCGAGCTACATGTGTGGCGGGTGTTCCGGAGCGGGATGACGCGGAGGCCGGCGCGGCGGGCGCGTAGAGCGAACATGCGGGTGAGGTTGCCTGGCTCGATGGGCGTGCCGTACTTCGTGGTGAAGACCAGGCCGCGGGTGTCCTGCCAGAGCTCCCCGGCCGCCGTCTTGTCTCCGGTCTGCTGGGCGCGGCGCATGCGGAGCGCCTTGAGGCAGAACGCGGGGAGGGGACGGAAGTCGTCCGACTCCTCGGTCTTGGTCTCGCGGTGCAGGATCTGACGGCCTGCTCGCTGGATCTGGTGATCCACGTACAGCTCACCCGTCTCGAAGTCGATCGACTTCCAGGTGAGCCCGAGGACTTCACCCCGGCGGAGCCCGAGACAGAGCACCAGGACCCAGGCGCCGAAGAGCGGATCTTCGCGAGTGAGCGCGTCAGCGAGGAAGCGCCCCGCCTCGACGACGGACCAGGGCTTGATCCGCTTACGGCGAGGCTTGGGGACCTTGACCAGGGAGGCCACGTTCTTGCTGATCTCCTCCTCGGTCACGGCGTGGGTGAGCGCGGCCCGCAGGGCGTCACGGGCCGCCTGGACGACCCGCCGGGACGGGAACGCCTCACAGCACTCACCGACGGCACAGCAGCGCTGCCGTGGCTTGGGCCGCTTGGCGTCCTTGCCCTGGGCGCAGCACTGGCAGATGCCGGCCAGCTTGGTCAGCCACTCGCGCACGTCCCGGACGGTCAACTTGTCGAGTCGCTTCGAGCCCAGGTGCGGGGCGATGTAGAGCCGCACGGAACCCTCGTACGAGACGTAAGAGAGCGGCGCGAGGTTCGGCTTGACGATCGACTCCAGCCAGTAGGAGAGGAACGCCGCGACTGTCCGGTGACGGGTCTGCACCGGGCTCTTGGCGGCCTCACCGTGCAGCTTGATCCACTTCTCGTGAACCTCCTCGCGGGTCTTGCCGTAGACGTACTTCCGCTTCCGATCTCCGTCCGGGGTGGTCACCCAGACGTACGCCGCGAAGCCGTTCTTGTAGGCGTAGATCGATCCTTCGCCGTTGGCACGCTTACCGCTCATGCCGCCCACCCCTCGGCGTCGGCCGCGCAGCGGTTCACGTACTCGTCGACCCAGGCGGGGAGGACACGGCGGTTACGGCCGATCTTCACGGAGCGGATCTCACCGCTCAGCACCAGCGCCTTCGTCTTGGAGAGTCCGAAGCCGAGCATCTCGGCGACTTCGGCCGTGGTGTGCCACTTGCGCTGGATCGTCACGGTGGTCACTTGGTCGGTTCTCCTTCTGTTCCGGGGGCGGGTTCGATGGAAGCGGCCAGCCAGGCTTCGGCGTCGGAGAGGCCGGTGCCTGCGAACACCCAGTGCGCGAGGACGTACGTCGTCTCGGGGCCCGTGTCGGTTGTGGTGCCTGCGACTTGTGCGCGCTGCCATTCGGCGCGGGCGTTGCGGAGGGCGCCGAGGGTGGTGGAGTAGCGGCGGGACTTGGTGGAGAAGTGGCCGCGGAAGCCGAGCATGTGAGCCCACGCGCGCAGGCGAAGCTGGAAGACCCCCCTCTTACACAGATCCCGCTACGCCTCCTGTCGGATCCTGCGAATTTCTTCCGCCGCGTTTCCGCAATTGAGGGAGAGGCTGCCAGGGCGGCGGCAGATGCCTTGTTCAATAGGTTTCAGGACTACATGATCGCTGCTGTAACCCTTGGCGACATGTCAATTGACGACATCGCCCCCATTTTCGAGCGCGTGAACAGCAAGGGGACACCCCTCACGATTGTCGACCTAATGCGGGCGGCGACATGGGATCCTGCATTTGATCTCCGAGACGCAATCGATGGGATCCTGGGGAGCCTCGCTACCCGCAATTACAACACGATCGATCGCAAGACCGTTCTGCGGTCTGTGGCTGCTGGAGCCGGTTATGGTTTTGCCGTCGACGATATCGATAAGCTGCGCGACAAGAACGTTGAGGAGCTTCGGCACGTCATCGGCGAGGTAACTGAAGCGGCCAAAAAGTCTGTCGACTTCCTTACTACCCACATCCGAGCCCCTCGTCCACAAGCCCTTCCCTATACGAATCAGTTTGCGGTTCTTACTGAGATCTTCAGGCGGGTTCCTGCTCCAAGTAACGATCAGTTTGTCGAATTGGAGTATTGGTTTTGGCGGACAACGCTTAGTGGCTATTTCGGTGGCTGGAACACAGGTCAGATGTCCAGCGACTGGAGAGCCATCCAAGACTTCGCCGGAGCTGAACCTGGAACTCCGCTGGAAGTTCCAGCTTCCCTTCCACGCAAGGACATTTGGAAGGTATCTCAGTTTCGTGCCAACAGTGCTGTTTCGAAGATGCTGGCACTAATGCTTTCTTATGCTGGCCCTGTTGATTTGCTCACGGGGCAGAGGATTGACGTGGGGAAGTCCCTATCCTGGAGCAATGACAAGGAATATCATCATTTCTTCCCGCGTGACTTCTTGAAAAATAGCGATATTCCGCCGGGTCGAGCAAATGCCGTGGGGAATATCGTTCTGTTGTCCTCCGTGAGCAATATCAAGATCAGTAATTCCGCCCCGTCGCGCTACCTGAAAGATTTGGTAGATTCCATCGGGCGGGAAGAGACACTTGGGCGGCTCGGTACCATGTTCGTCTCCGAAGAAGCATTCGAACTTGCTCTCTCGGACGACTACGCTGGATTCTTGGAAGCGCGCTCCACGACCTTGCACGCGCGGGCATTGGAGCTCGTCGGTGAAACCATGGCCGAAGAGCGAGACTCCAGCGCGCCCAGCGTCGGAGAGGTTTCGGTCGATGATGCCGTGAATCTAGAGGCAGAAGCGGATCCAGGGTTGTAATCCGTGCCATCCGGGGCCTGGCATCGCTGCAACCGCCGCTGCCGCCGCGGCTTGCTCTAATCGACGGTACGAGTAGCGTGGCTGAGGCCGGTGGGGGTACAGCGAGGCATACGCGTGCGTGATCGGTCGGCGCACCCGCCGTCGTGGCTGACTGTCGTCGGCTGAGGTACAGACGGGCCCCGGAACGGCTCTGGAGAGATGACCGTGCCGGAGCCTGAGAGGGTGGGTGGCGAACCTGTCAAGTCTGCCCCCGGCGGCTGACACCAGCGCCTGACACCAACAGCTCCGGACACCGGCGGCCAGCGTCGAACCCGAGCGGACGGTCAGCCGAGGACCACGGCCGGTTGACCAACGTCGCCGACCTCTGTGACCGACCTGATAAGGATGAGGCCACAGCTCCAAGTCCTCGCCCGCGATGTGATCGCGAGTGTCGCTCACGGGTGCTAGAACACCCGCATGACGTACAGATTCACGGCGCAACTTGCCTGCGGGCTGGACGAGCTGGACCAAGGCGACTGCGTGATGGCGGGGGTGGCCGAGTCGGACGACGAGGAGGCGTTCTCCCTGCTGTTCATGTGCGACTTCAACGAGCCCGACGCGCAGGAAGTGCGCCTCGGCATGGACACACACTGTCTGGTTACACCCGACCAGGGCACCGCCTACGGCTGCGTACGTGAGGTGGAACTAGACGGCGAGTTGCTGCGGGTGACATTGGATCCCTCGTCATTGGACGCTCTCGGCCTAGCCGATCCCGTCGTCGAGGTCTTGCTTCGGGCGCCGGCGGCGGACGTGGCGCGCATGCGCGAGGTGCTACCGCGCATCCTGGCGTACGGGCGCCCAGATGCCCGCCCGAGACTGATCAAGCTGTAGTGAGGCAGGACGCACCAGCGGTGAGTGTCTAACTGCGTGACAACGCCGATGAACATCGGCGAACAAGCACGGACGCCTGCGAACCATTAGCGCAGGTGAAAGGCACCTCAGCCCAAGGCAGCGCCCCCACTCAAGTTGCTTCGGGACGAAGAAGTCATCACCCCTGTCTCGCCGTACGGTTCTCGCCGTCGCGGCCGACCTTGAGTACGCGATGCTTGGTGTATGACCCCTGAACCCAGCGCTGCTCCGTCGATGACCACACACGTGCGTGAGGTGACCGACGGAACCACCAGAGTCTTCACGTGGGAAGAAGGCTCACGCATCGAGGTCCGCAACCTGGGCGGAGAGATCGTCATCGAGGCCAACGCAGCCGGGCTGAAGACCCTGGCCGGCCACCTCCTCACACTCGCCCAGGACGGCACACCGGACGGCGCTCACCTCCACCTGGAGGCGCACAACGGACTCGAAGAAGGCTCCGTGGGCCTGGTCTTGGAGCGGTGCGACGACGAATGACTCGTGCCAGACGCGTGCCAGATCGTGCGGGGAACCACGGGGAACAGCGGTGAACCCGTCGACCGTCCACCAGGCGTCTGCATCTCCCCGCCGCAGGTCAGGCCCGGAGCCAGCCCTAGATACCCTTAGCTTCCCAAGCTGATGGCTCAGGCATCGTCTCGCGGCCCGGCCGTCGTGGCTCGATTTGGTCGACGGGATTGGCAGCGTGGCTAAGACGTCATCTCATTTGGCTGGGTAAGCTGCCTGTCGTGGCAGGGATCGTTGAGCGGCTGGTGCCAGACGAGTTGTGGGAGCTGTTCCAACGGGTGGTGCCGGAGGCGCCCTCGCGGCCTCAGGGCGGTGGCCGGCGTCGGCACGGCGACCGCGAAGTGCTGGCCGCAATCGTCTTCGTGGCGACCTCGGGCTGCACGTGGCAGCAGTTGCCGACCGCATCGTTTGGGCCGTCTGGCGCGACGGCTCACCGACGATTCACCGAGTGGACGAAGGCCCGGGTGTGGGCCAAACTGCACCGCCTGGTCCTCGACGAACTCGGATCCCGCGGCGAGCTGGACTGGTCCCGGTGCGCGATCGACTCGGTCAACATGCGGGCCTTGAAAAGGGGGAGCTGACAGGCCCGAATCCTGTGGACCGGGGCAAGTACGGGTCAAAGATCCACTTGATCACGGAGCGGACCGGTCTGCCCCTGTCCATCGGCATTTCCGGCGCGAACATGCACGACAGCCAGGCACTGATCCCACTGGTGAAGGGCATACCGCCGATCCGCTCCCGCCGCGGACGCAGGCGACGCAGGCCCCACAAACTCCACGCCGACAAGGGCTACGACTACAACCACCTGCGGCGATGGCTATCCGGCCGAGGCATCCGGCACCGCATCGCCCGCAAGGGCATCGAGACCTCGCAACGACTCGGCCGCCACCGTTGGACCATCGAACGCACCATGGCCTGGCTCGCCGGATGCCGCCGACTGCACCGCCGCTACGAACGCAAAGCCGAGCACTTCCTGGCCTTCACCAGCATCACCTGCACCTTGATCTGCTACCGCCGACTCACCAAATGAGATGACTTCTAAGGCCGGTGGGGGTGCAGCGAGACACACGCGTGCGTGGTCGGTCGGCGCACCCGCCGTCGTGGCTGACTGTCATCGGCTGAGGTTCAGGCCGGGCGCATCGAGGGTGCCGGCCGTCAGTCGAGTGAGGGGAAGCTGGGCCGTCCCTGGGCCGTCCGAGGCCGCTCGACAGTGGCCAATGACGACCAACGACGACCGCCAGGCGCACGAGCCCCCTACCTCTGACCAGCAAAGACCCAGCTCAGCAAGATCCCCGGCAAGACCCAGGGCAAGAAGACAGGTCTTGGCTCATCATCGCGGCTCTCCCGACCGCTTCCGATTCCATGACCGAGGTACGAGTGTTCGAGATGATTAGCCTATGTCGCAGACGTATATCGCGCTCGTCGGTGCTGGCGGCGCAGTGGCAGGCGCTGTAGCTGGTGCACTGGCTACGGGCTTGTTGGGAGTGAAAGTTGCCCGAACCCAGCTCTCAGGGCAGAGAGCGAGCCAAGTCCTGGATCTGCAAGAGCAGCACCGTACGCGTCATCGCGAGATAAGTCGCACAACGTACGTAGACCTCATTAACGAGGCAAATAAGGCAAAGAAGACCATTGCTGAGGTCATGCATTGCAAGGTTGCAAATGTGGACTCAATGCTAGAAAGGGCGGAATCCGTCAATTCTATGCTCGAAAAGGTGAGCGAGTGCATCACCATGATTGAACTCGAAGGGGAGCGGACCGCCATGAATAAGGCTGTCGCATATTGGCAGAGCATGGAGAATGCGACTTCAACTGTGGCTCAGCTGTTGATGCAACTTACCGAACCGCAGGGCCGCCAAAACCTGAACTCTAATTCTATCCTTATGGACGTCGATCGCCTGAGCGCGCAATCGGCAATGGAAGAGATCCATCGAAGCCGGTCTGAATTCATGGAGGCGGCCCGCTCCGCCCTGGGTAACAATGCAGTCTGAACAGGCGCGGCAGTAATGGAGTCACCGGCCAGCGTCCCTCCTTCGGCCTCAGTACCAGACCCATCAGCATTCGAGCCGCACAACAACCGCACCAGATCCAGCAGGGAACAGCGGGGAGCCACGGCAAAAACAGCCGTGTCCGACGGCGCCGCAGATCAAGCGTTCGCCGAGGTCAGCGCACGGATGAGCTGCGAATGATCGCAGCTTCCAAAACTGAGGGCGGACCAGGGCGCCGGAGTTGGTCCGCCAAGGCCGGCCGCTGTCATGGACGATGACTGTATGCACTATTTCAACGGGACAGGTTGGCTCGCGATCTTCACCGGCACGGAGACGATGATCGGTCGGACCGTGGACGTGGACGCCTGGGACACAGAGACAGGCGTTGCCCTCGTAGTCGATCCCAAACGCGGTACTCGTCGTCTGGTGACGGACTACCCGGACTTCTCCCATCTGGAGCGAGCCGACCAAGTGGTGGCCGCCATTCCCGGAGCAGGCTGGCGCGCGTACTGGAAGGACGAGGGGCCAGACAACGGGCCCTTGACCGAGCAGGTGCTTGCATGGCTCGTCACCTTCAAGGGACGAGCCACCCCAATCACAGTCGACAGGCACGGACACGTGGACGACGCCGAGAGCGCCGATCGCCTCATCCCGCCCGGGGAGAAATGAAAGATCCTGCGCAGGGCGAGTGTCTAACTGCGTAACAACGCCCACGAACAGCGGCGGACGACCGCGAACGCCTACGGACCATCAGGGCAGGTTAGAGCCACAACACCCCAAGGCAGCACCCCCACCCAAGTTGCTTCGGGACGAAGCAGTCATTGCCCAATGCCTCGCCACAACGGTTCCGCCGTCGTGACTTGCTCTGGTCGACGACACAAGCCAGTAGCGTGGCTGAGGCCGGTGGGGGGGCAGCGAGGCATACGCGTGCGTGGTCGGCTGGCACACCCGCCGTCGTGGCTGACTTTCGTCGGCTGAGGTTCAGGCGGCCAGCCGAAGATCCCCGTGCCCCTGCCGTGCCCTATCGAACGGGAACTGAGGGGGAACCACGGTGACTGACGGACAGCGCGCATGAGAGCGGCCCCTGACCGATACACCAGGTCAGGGGCCGTTCTACTGCGGAGACGGTGGGATTTGAACCCACGGTGACATCGCTGCCACGACGGTTTTCAAGATCGGTTCACGCTCACGGGACTCCCGCGTGGCCGAAGCTGGGTCACCTTACTCATCCTCCAGAGCGCGGAGAGCGACAGACGAGTCTGCGACAGCCGCTCGGCCCCTGGCTCGCGCCACTTTGAGTCTCCGTCGCCATAGCAACTTTGACCGGTGTGGATGCCACAGAGCCTCGTAGACCAAGGCTGTCGCTTCATTGAGCGCACGGAGGTACTCGACGTTGACTCCCCCACCGTATTCAGGATCGGGATACTGCTCCCAGCTGCGGCGGCTCTCCCTGTAGATGGCAGCCCTTGTTTTCACGTACCAGTCGGATACTTCCTGAGGAACGCCGGCGATCAAAGCGGCTGCTTCAAAGGCATGCTGAGCAGAGCGGAGCTTCGCCCACTCTTCTTGTCTACCTTCAGACCACACCGCTTCCTCCAAGGCGCTCATAGCGCTGCGGGCAGCTGCACGAGCTTGGCGACGTTCGGGGCCAGCGCTCACGTACTGCGTGACGAGCCCACCCACGCTGCCAGCTCCGAGGATCTGCAGGAGTCCGACAAGATCAGCCATTCTGCGAACGTAACAGTGAGCTCGGTCGGGGGTGACCGGTTTCGCAAGCCGGGTCAGTCTCCGGACCGAGGACGCGGTTCAGGCGGTCCGCATCAAGGTGCCCGTTGCCCTGGGGAGGGTCCCAATAGCCAACCCGGTGGAGCGGGCCGTTGCTCGTGGCATGCGGCAGGTTTGAGCATCCATGGTTGATCGTGTTCGGAATCGGCCTTGTCGCCCTGGGCATGTCGCAGAGCCGACTCCGTGATGACCTGAAGCCGTAGGGATCGTGCCAGACCCATGCCAGATCCTGCGGGGAACCACGGGGAATCCCCTTGTCAGGATCCCTGGAGGCGTATCGATGTCCACCAAGCGGTGAGGCGGTCCGACATTCCATCCACGTCGTAGGGGTGGCTCAAGCCGAAGTGAGCTGTCAGCTCGTGGCATAGGAACTCCTTCAGCTCTGCTCGGTCAGCTCCGCGCTTCAGTCGGCTGAGGATCGGAGCGACGAGGCAGTCGTACTCATCTGGTACAAGATCGGCCACGCCGATCGGGTCCCACTCGGTGAGCAGGTGCCGCAGGTCGTCCTGTACGTCCACTGCTGCCATGGCGCCAGGATGTCATGCCTGCCAAGTGATCATCGTGGGGCCGTCCCTGGGCCGTGCGAGGGCGCCCGAGGTCGACCAACAGCGACCGACAGTGACAGTCGAGCCGCAACCGTCAACCCCGAAACCCCAGGTCACAGACCCCAGCCCATACGGGTTTCCCCCCAGGGGTAGCCGTCCGGCAAGATGGGGTGTTTCTTACCGTGTCCCGCTTACACATCGTCAGGCAAGCAATTCAGGAGCCCTCATGAGCACTGTTCACGTACGCATCGGGGATCACCGGACCAAGTACCACACCGACGCCGACTGCCCGTCGTTGAACGGGAAGCAGGACACCTACATGGGTCAAGAGCCGATGTCCGAGGACCAGGCCAAGGAGCAAGGGCTCACAGCCTGCCAGCACTGCAAGAGGTAGCCGTGCCAGCGCCACGGCGTTCAGGACGAGGGCGTGAGGCCAGCGGATTGGTCGAGGCGGAACGGGGAGCCCGGAGCCGTCGGAGTCCAACCCGCGCGGAGAGCAAGCTGAATGGCCTGGGCAACGCCGGACGGCAGTATAGGCGCGGCCTCGCGTCCGAACCAGTTGCTCGGATGCGGCTGGTTCGTGGTGACCACGAGCGTCATGCCCGGGGTATCCGCATGCTCGACTGCGAACGTGCACGGCAACCAGGCCAGCGCCTGAAAGTACGTCGGCCGGCCTCGGAGCCGCCAGCGGTAGGCCGTGCCGTCGACAACGATCCGTCGTGATCCCTTGCGGACCAGTGCCATGGCTCCCCCCTTCAACAGCGACGATGCTAGCGAGCCCGACCCCGCCCTCCGTCTCATTTTCCGTCTCATTCAGCGCCGTTCACGGCCGTTCAGACGGGACCGTAACCCGTAGCCGCTCCCGCAACCGACCGGCCATGAACGCAGGTGAACGACCTCGTACGCGGCCCCGCGAGGCACCACCACAGTTGGAAAGCGTGCGCGGCAGCGGCACTGTCAGAGCCTGGGCTTACCGTCCAGGGCATGGCAATCAGACCGTCAGCACGTTGGCGTGCGCGCGTGGACGAAGAGGCAACAGAGCTCGCGGCGGGAACCCGCTCCCCGAGCGATGCCTTCCTGACGGAGCTCTTCCCGGAATCGCTGCTTGTGGCCACGGATGAGGCACTGCGCGCGTTCGAGTTGAATGTGGAGGTGCTCCGGGACCAGGACGACGAGCAGGTCTTCGAGGCGATCAAGTGTGTCGTTCTGGTGCTGAACGAGATCAACGAGGAGCACGACGGTGCCGGCTACGAGACCCAGGAGCGTGAAGAACTGTGCCTCTACATCGATCACACCTTGATGGAGCACGGCATCGACGTCCCGGCTCTGGCAGCCAGGCGAGGCATCAGCCGCACCGAGATCACCGATGACTGGCGGGCCTGGTAGCCGTTGCTGTACAGCAACGGAGTACAGCAACCCCAGCAACCGTCAGCGCCCAGCATCGGCCCGCACAGCACTCCCCGTAGCCTGTATGACCTCCAATGACCGATCTCTCCAGAGCTACGGATCAGAAGGTTGCAGGTTCGAATCCTGCCGAGTGCACACAGGTCAGAGGCCCCGGAGAGATCCGGGGCCTCTGGTATTTCCGGATCTGTGCCGACGGCCACAGCGAGCGGGATGCGCATAGGCTCATACTGAGCCATGACAAAGCCTCCGGCACCGAAGCGTCATCTGCCCACCAGCCCCTTCAAGGCCCCGGTCGCACCGGCTCCCAAGCACTTCGCCATGGGCGACCAGGTCACACACGACGTGTACGGCCTCGGCCGGGTGGTCGGCATCGAGGACGGAATCGCGGCCCTCGTGGATTTCGGCTCGGCGCAAATGCGGATCTTGAGCCCGTACGCCAAGATGACCAAGCTGTAGGACCGCTGTGCCCGGTCACGGCACGCCAGGCCCCAGCAGGGACCTGTAACGAAAGGCAGACCCCCATCGACCCGACGTCGCTGTTCTCCGCCCTGGAAGGGCAACCCCGCCGTTCCACCGCTGTATCGCCGCCTCCGACGACAAACCCCTTCCAGGCCCCGGACTTCGGAGAGGACGAGATCTTCTGGTCCGAGCATGTACAGGAGCCCACCCCGGGCACGCGTGCGGCGCGGTCCAAGGCCGCCTAGCGGTGGTTCGGCGGCTGTGTGCCGCGAGCTCGACGTCTGACGGTCGTTCAGAGCGGGCTGCTGCAACAACGCGGCAACAGGTTCACAGGTGCCAAATGCGATAACTCCAAGAACCATCCCCGGTCTTCCGTCCTTGCAGGAGTCTCCTACGCGCGGGGTGTGCGGCAGCGATCACGAAAACGGTCGGCGTCGGGTGGGGGTTCCTGTGGAGGTCGAGGGTGTATCGAACTCCGGTACGATCGGCCGCCCAGTGCTGCCGGACGCGTTCGGCGTAGCTCTCGTGGAAGGACGCCACCGTGCAGGCTCCGCTGCCACGCCGGTCGAAGGGGCCGTCGGCGATCGCCGCGGCGGCGGCCGGTGTCCCCAAGTCGAAGGCCGGGTCGGAGGACGATTCCGAGACCGGGCCGGAGGCGGAGGCGGAGGCTTCGGCGCCGCCGATGTCCGAGGCGGCGGTCTCGTTCGTCGCGGAGCTCACCGTCACGACGCCCGACCGGGCGGCCACCGGCTCGGCTTCGGCCACGGTCGCCCTGCCGTCCTCGGCCGGGCGGCGGACGGCGAGCGGCTCGGGCGCGGCCGCGCCGTCGTCCTCGGCCGGGCGGCGGACGGCGAGCGGCTCGGCTGCGGCCGCGCCGTCGTCCTCGGCCGGGCGGCAGGCGGCGAGCGGCTCGGGCGCGGCCACCCCGTCGTCCTCGGATGGAGGGCGTGCGGCTGCCGGCTCGGGCGCGGCCACCTCTTCGTCCTCGGGCCGACGGCGGTTACCTCGGGCAGTGCTGGTGATCGGTGCCGTCGTGGGGGTGGGCGCTCTGGTCGGTGGTGCCTTCTATCTCGGCGGCGCCAGGAGCACTCGCCCGTCGGCCTCGGCGCCGGGTGCCGTGCCGGACTCCACTCAGGAGGGCGGGGTGTACGACAGCACGCCGACCGGGGGCGGATCGGGCTCGCCGTCGACCTCGCCGTCGGGATCACCGTCGGCCGACCGCAAGAGCGCGTCGCCGAAGGCCTCGGCCACGGGGTCGGCCGGCGCCGAGGCCGGTGATGCGCGCACCAAGGCGGAGGCCAAGCCGTCCGCGACCTCGGGTGGCAGTACCCGCCGTGCCGACTCCGGGTCGAGCAGCAGCGGCAGCGGCACCTCGTGCACCTCCACCGCCGGCTCCGGCACCATCAGTGACCACTCCGCCTGCGTGGCCTCCGGAACCGTGACGTTCCAGGCGACCTTCCAGGCCTCGGAGCGCTACTACCACGTCTTCATCAACACCGACGGCGACACCTCGACCGGTTATCAACTCCCCTATCCCTCGCCCTCGGCCCTCGGCGCCGACTACATGATCGAGAACGGCGGCCTCTACCGGAGCCGGTCGACCGACTGGAGCTGGACCGAGCTCGGGACCAGCCCCACCCTGAAGGTCAGCGGCTCCACCCGGACCTGGACGCTGTCGCTGAGCGGCATCGGCTCGCCGAGCGGGACGCAGAAGGTGGAGTTCAACGCCGGATCGAACTACACCTCGGTGATCACCTTCAGCCCGTAGGAGGTGATCGGTCCGCCCGGCGCTCCCTCACCACGACGACCCCTGCGAAAGATATTCGGCCGAGCCGGGCGCCGGTGTGCTGAAGACTGCCCGTATGGAGTTCTTCTGTTACCACCGGGACCGGGTCGGCTCCGAGGCGCTGCGGGGCGAGTTGCTGGAGGCGCACTGGGGATACATGGACCGGTATACGGCGGAGATGATCGCCCGGGGGCCCACCTTCGCCGACGGGGGAGAGGCGCCCACCGGCAGTGTGCACATCGTCGATCTGCCGGATTCCGCCGCCGCTCGTGCGTTCGCCTTCGACGAGCCCAATTACCAGGCCGGCGTGTACCGGGACGTGCTGCTGCGTCGCTGGCGCAACCTGCTCGGGCGGACCATGTGGGAGTTTCCCGGGAGTCGCAGCGGTGGCCGTCGGTATCTCGTGCTCGGCCTCGGTTCGGGACCCGCCGCCGACCTCGAGGTGCCGGACGACCGGGACGGACTGATCGCGTACGGACCCTTGCTGTCCGACGACGGTGCTCTCTGGGTGGGCACGGCGGCCCTGGTGCGGGCCGACGGCCCGGATGCGGCTCGTGCCGTTCTGACCGCCGACCGCTATGCCGGCATCGAGGTCCACGAATGGGAGTTCGGCGGGCGGCGGTAGGGCGGGTCCGCGCCCTTCGTGGCGCTCGTCATCCCGCGTCGTCCTCCTGGGCGCGGAGTTCCTCGCGGTAGCTGTTCGCCAGGGTGGTCGCTCGGGTGAACCAGTCCGTCAGGACCGCGATCTCCTCCGGGGAGTAGTCCGCGAAGAGGGTGTTGAGGCGGACGTAGTACGGCTCGTAGAGGGCGTACGCCTTGGCGACCGCGGACGGTACGGCGGCCACGCGGACCCTGCGGCGGTCCTCGGGGTCGGTGCGGCGGGTGACGTATCCCGCGCGTTCCAGGCGGTTGAGGATGCCGGTGACCGCGCCCGTGGTGACGTGGACGCGGGTCGCGAGCTCGCCGGCGGTGAGGAGGTCCTCGCCGGCCTGGAGGACGTAGGCGAAGCAGGTCAGGTCGGTGACGTTCAGGCCGAGGCGCTGGGCCATCTCCTGCTGGCCGATCATGCTCGCCGCGATGAGGTCGTCCATGGCCGAGATCGCCTCGGCGGGGGTTGCCGCGGGGCGAGGACTGGGGGGCTTGGCTGTCATCGCGGTGGCTGGTTCCTCTCCACAGGGTTCGTGCTGGGTCCTTGTTATCTGCTTTCGGTTTCTCTTACCTTGTAAGAGATTCATGAAATCAACCTCTTAGATTGTGAGGGAACGGCGTGGCGGGACATCTGTACGACGAAGGGCACACGATCGCCGGCTGGACCGGCTTCGGGATCGCGACCGTGGGGACCGCCGTGATCGGCGTCGGAATGTGTGTCGTCTCCCCTGCCCTGCTGGTCGGCGGGGGCGCCGTCGTGGCCGTGAGTGTGCTGGTCACGTGGGGGCTGCACCTGGCGGGGTGGGGCAAGCCGCCGGGCGTGCGGCCGCGGGTGGAGTGGGGGATGCGGGTGCGGGACACCGGGGCCCGGGGCGGTCATCCGGGGTGTGTCGGATGCCGGCTCGCGGGCCGCGCGCCGGGCGGGCGGGGGGCGTTGTCAGTGGCCGGGGCTAGCGTGGTGGGTGATGGGACAGGCGTGGAAGTGCGCGGGGCTGCGGTGGTCGGCGGAGGGTCCCGTGCTGATGTGGGACGGGGGGCGTCGTAGCCCGCTGTCCTGGGGTAAGCGGGTGGCCTTCGAGGTCGCGGAAGGGGGTGTACGGCAGTGTGTCGGGGCTCGGGGGCATGCGTGTCCGGTGCGGGCGGCGGTGCCGGGGAGAAGTGCCGGGGCGCGCTGCGAGGAGTGTGCGCGGCTGGACCGGGCGCATTCCGTCGCCGCGGACGGGATCGCCGACGACCCCCGGCCGTATCGGGTGTACCTGGCGTGGTTCGGACCCGGACTCGTCAAGGTCGGCATCACGGCCGTCGAGCGGGGGTCGGTGCGGCTGCTGGAACAGGGGGCGGTCTGCTTCAGCTGGCTGGGCAGCGGGCCGCTGATGGCCGCCCGGCGGACCGAGGAATTGCTGCGGGCGGCTCTACGGGTGCCGGACCGGATTCCGTACACCGAGAAGCGGGCGGTGCGGGCCGCCCTGCCGAGAGACGAAGAGGAACGGATCGGTGAGATCCGCGAGGTGCACGCGCGAGCCGTGGAACTGGCGGGCTGGCCCGAGTCGTTGACTCGCGCGTCCTTCCAAGCCGTCGACCATCTGCGGGCGTTCGGGCTCGACGCGGCGCCCGCCGCTCAGGGGGAGGTGAGGGAGCTCGTCGCCGGGGGTGCGGTGAGTGGAGAGCTGGTCGCGGCGGCCGGGCCCGATCTTCATCTGGCCAGCGGGGAGCGGGTGGTCGTACTGGACACGCGGTTGATGAGGGGGTGGGAGCTGGTTCCGGCCGGCGGGGAGGAACGACAGCGGCGCGCGTTCCGGCTTCCCGTACGGGAGTTCGAAGACGCGCGCCATCGGCAGGACGGGTTGTTCTGAGGCCGTTCCGAGAGCTGCTGGGGAAGAAGGGCTGGGCTGAGAAGGACGCGGGCCGGAGGTCAGGCGCCGGAGGTCAGGCGCCGGGCGCCGGCCGCACGGACGACATCCGGCGTCTGCCGATCGCGCGGACCGCCGCGCCGATGACGGCGGCGTTCACGAGCCCGCCGATCACGATGCCCAGGTAGAAGGGCGCATCGGTGGGGATCCAGGCGAGCGCCATGGTGAACAGCATGTTCAGCGGAGCGGTCAGCAGCATGGGCGCGACATAGGACATGGAGGCGTCGGCCTGGCTGACGAAGAGGTCTTCGTAGAGCGCGAATCCGGCCGTGAGGGCCACGGCGGCGAGGTAGGCGCGGGACACCCAGTTGTTCACGGCGAGGGCGAGTGCGGCGCGGAAGCGGTTGGTGGCGTTCATGGTGTTCTCCGGATCTGTTGGGGAGCCGGGCACAACCATGCCGGGAACACGGGGGGTTGGGGATGCGCTGTGCTACTCAGCTACACCGCTGTGACGGTACTCAGACAAGTCGGCGGGAGGCCGTCCTCCGTCCGAGATCAACTCGGCGTCAAGGGTTGCCAGGCATTGCCTGAGAGGCTCCTGTGAGTTTCTTAGGGAAATCACAGGTTCTGGAAAGAGTGCTCTCAGAGGACACCGACAAGGTGTTCCCCATGACCACGACCTCGCCCCAGGGGCGCACCGAACTGCTGAGGCCGGACGGGAGCCCCGTCCGAGTGCTTGTGGTGGACGACGAGTTGTCGATCACCGAACTGCTGTCCATGGCCCTGCGCTACGAGGGATGGCAGATCCGGAGTGCGGGAGACGGCACCGGCGCCATCCAGACCGCCCGGGAGTTCCGTCCCGACGCCGTCGTCCTCGACATGATGCTCCCCGACATGGACGGCCTGACCGTCCTGGGGCGGCTGCGGCGTGAGCTGCCGGACGTTCCCGTCCTCTTCCTCACCGCCAAGGACGCCGTCGAGGACCGTATCGCCGGTCTCACCGCCGGTGGCGACGACTACGTCACCAAGCCGTTCAGCCTCGAAGAGGTCGTGGCGCGGCTGCGCGGACTCATCCGGCGCTCCGGTGCCGCCGACCGGCGCTCCGACTCCGTGCTCGTCGTCGGTGACCTCACCCTCGACGAGGACAGCCACGAGGTCTCGCGGGCCGGGGAGGGCATCCACCTCACCGCCACCGAGTTCGAGCTGCTGCGCTTCCTGATGCGCAACCCGCGGCGCGTGCTCAGCAAGGCGCAGATCCTGGACCGCGTGTGGTCGTACGACTTCGGCGGTCAGGCCAACGTCGTCGAGCTCTACATCTCCTACCTGCGTCGCAAGATAGACGCCGGCCGTGAGCCGATGATCCACACCCGGCGTGGGGCCGGTTACCTGATCAAGCCCGCCGCGTCATGAGCGGGCGACGACGGCCGCGTCCGCAGAAGAGACGAGCGGGAAAGCCGCGCACCCTGCGGACCCGGCTCGTCGTCGTGTCCGTGACACTGATCGCCGTGGTCTGCGCGGTGATCGGGACTGTCACCACGCTGGTCCTGCGGGATCACCTTTACGGGCAGTTGGAAGGCTCCCTCAAGGAGTCCGCCATGCGCGCCTCGGGCGGGCCCATCGGAGGCCCCGGAGGCAAGGACGGCGTCAAGACAGGAAACGGCAGCACCAGCAGCAACACGCCTCAACAGGGGACCAAGCTCGACGAGGTCGTCAATGGCCCGGGACCGCAGAAGGCCCTTGCGGCCAAGATCGAGAACGGCTCGATCACCAGTGGCAAGGTCGGCACCAAGAAGAACGACGCCGCCGGCGTCGCCCAGATGGACCCGGTGGACCTCAACGAGGCCCAGATGAAGGCACTCGGCTCGGTCACACAGGACCAGAGGCCCCACACCGTCGAGATCCCAGGCCTTGGCACCTACCTGGTCCAGTCCATCAACGGCAAGAACGGCAGCTTCTACGTCGGCATCCCCACCTCCGACGTCGACAACACCATCAACACCCTGATCATCGTGGAGATCAGCCTCACCGTCGCCGGCCTGATCGCCGCAGGTCTCGCCGGCACCGTCATGGTCAACGTCGCCACCCGCCCCCTCCGCAAGGTCGCCGCCACCGCGACCCGCGTCTCCGAGCTCCCCCTGCACACCGGCGAGGTCAACCTCAGCGAACGTGTGCCCGAGTCCGAGACCGATCCGCACACCGAGGTCGGCCAGGTCGGCGCCGCGCTCAACCGGATGCTGAACCACGTCCACGGCGCCCTGCACGCCCGCCAGGAGAGCGAGATGCGGGTGCGCCAGTTCGTCGCGGACGCCAGCCACGAACTCAGGACCCCGCTGGCCTCCATCAGGGGTTACGCCGAGCTGACCCGCCGCGGACGCGAAGAGGTCGGCCCCGACACCAAGCACGCCCTCGGCCGTATCGAGTCCGAGGCCGGCCGGATGACCCTCCTCGTCGAGGATCTGCTCCTGCTCGCCCGCCTCGACGCCGGGCGCCCGCTGCAGTTCGACCAGACCGACCTCGTACCGCTGGTCATCGACACCGTCAGCGACGCCCGCGCCGCCGGGCGCGACCACGTCTGGCGTCTCGAACTCCCCGACGAGCCCGCGCTGGTGTCCGCCGACTCGGCGCGTCTGCAGCAGGTGCTCGTCAATCTGCTGGCCAACGCCCGTACGCACACCCCGCCCGGTACGACCGTCACCGCACGCGTGCAGCGACGCGGACCGTGGCTGTGCGTGGACGTCCAGGACAACGGCCAGGGCATCCCGCCGGACCTGCTCCCGCACGTCTTCGAGCGGTTCGCCCGCGGTGACTCCTCGCGCTCCCGTGCCTCCGGCTCGACGGGGCTCGGCCTGGCGATCGTGCAGGCCGTGGCGACCGCGCACGGCGGTGCCGTGACGGTGGACAGCGTGCCGGGGCAGACCGTCTTTACGGTGCATTTGCCCGCCCTTGCCCCCGCCGTTCCCCAGCCGGCCCCCGAAACGAACTGGCAACTGGACTCACAGGTACAGCACAGTGCCACCACATGGGTGCAACAGGGCGCTTGACGAGAGTCGTTGGCATGCGAACCGACTCTTCTCCCGGCACCCTGCCGGCGCGGGAGCACCTCCCGGCCGCCACAGCCGGTACGCCTGTCCTGGACGTAGTGATCCCCGTCTACAACGAGGAGAAGGACCTCCAGCCGTGCGTCCAGAGACTGCACGACCATCTGACGCGTACGTTCCCGTACACGTTCCGCATCACGATCGCGGACAACGCGTCGACGGACACCACCCCCGAGGTGGCGCGGCGGCTGGAGGCACGCATCCCGGAGGTGCGGAACTTCCGGCTCGAGCAGAAGGGCCGCGGCCGTGCGCTGCGGACCGTCTGGTCGGCCTCGGACGCCCCGATCCTCGCGTACATGGACGTGGACCTGTCCACCGACCTCAACGCGCTGCTGCCGCTGGTGGCCCCGCTGATCTCGGGTCACTCCGACCTGGCGATCGGCTCCCGGCTCTCCCGCAGCTCCCGCGTGGTGCGCGGGCCGAAGCGGGAGTTCATCAGCCGCGCCTACAACCTGATCCTGCGCGGCTCGCTCCAGGCCCGCTTCTCGGACGCCCAGTGCGGCTTCAAGGCCATCCGGCGTGATGTCGCGCAGGTGCTCCTCCCCCTGGTGGAGGACACCGGCTGGTTCTTCGACACGGAGATGCTGGTGCTCGCCGAGCGGGCCGGCCTGCGGATCCACGAGGTGCCGGTCGACTGGGTCGACGACCCGAACTCCACGGTGCACATCGTGAAGACGGCGACCGAGGACCTCAAGGGTGTGTGGCGCGTGGGCAAGGCCCTGGGCACCGGCTCCCTGTCCCTCGACCGGCTCACCCGCCCCTTCGGTGACGACCCCCGCGACCGCGAGATCCAGGACGTGCCCAAGGGCCTGGCCCGCCAGCTCGTCGGCTTCTGCGTCGTGGGTGGTCTGTCCACCCTGTTCTACCTGCTCCTCTACAGCGGCTTCCGCCAGTTCAGCGGCTCGCAGTTCGCCAACGCGCTCGCCCTGCTGGTGTCCGCCGTGGCCAACACCGCCGCCAACCGGCGTCTTACCTTCGGGGTCCGCGGCCGCGGCGGGGCCGTCAAGCACCAGGCGCAGGGCCTCGTCGTCTTCGGTATCGGCCTCGCGCTGACCAGCGGCTCGCTCGTCGCCCTGAACGCGGCGACGACCGACCCCGCGCACTCCACCGAACTCGCGGTGCTGATCGCCGCCAACCTCGCGGCGACGATCCTGCGCTTCCTGCTCTTCCGCGCGTGGGTGTTCTCGGACCGACGGGAGGCCGGCGACTCGGAGTCGACCGTCGTCGCCTCCCATCTGCCGGCCCAGCCGGCGCCGACCGGAGCGTCGTACGGCCCGTTCGGGTCGCAGCTCGTCGGCCACCCGGGCCACCCGGCCCAGACGGCCCACCCAGGCCACCCGGCCCAGACGGCCCACCCGGCCCAGACGGCCCACGCGGTCCACACGGCCGCGCCGGCGTACGCGTCGTCGTACCGGAACACCACCGCCACCCACGAGACCACCCAGTTCCGCGCCGGCGAAGCCGCGGACGGCACCTGGAGGGACGCCACCATGCGACTGCAGCCGGTGCGCCCCCACGACACCGACCCGGGGGACCCCCGATGACCACCCATCTCGACCAACCGACGGCCACCTGGGGCCCGGCGCCCACGGCGCCCCCGCAGGCACCGGTCGTCCCGGCCCCCGAGTCGGGTGAGCCGAAGCAGCCCTTCCTCCGCAGACTCTGGCGCGGCCGCCCCGAGGACCCCCGCTGGGCCCGCCCGGCCTTCCTCGGCCTGCTCCTCGCCACCCTCCTCCTCTACCTGTACAACCTGAGCGCCTCCGGCTACGCCAACTCCTTCTACTCGGCGGCCGTCCAGGCGGGCAGCCAGTCCTGGAAGGCCTTCTTCTTCGGCTCGCTGGACGCCGGCAACGCCATCACCGTCGACAAGCCCCCGGCCTCCCTGTGGCCGATGGAGCTGTCGGTGCGGATCTTCGGCCTGAACTCCTGGGCGATCCTCGCCCCCGAGGTGCTGATGGGCGTCGGCACGGTCGCCGTCGTCTACGCCGCCGTGCGCCGCCGGTTCAGCGCCGCGGCCGGCCTGATCGCGGGCGCCGTGCTCGCGCTCACCCCCGTCGCCGCGCTGATGTTCCGGTTCAACAACCCGGACGCGATGCTGGCCCTGCTGATGGCCGTGGCCTGCTACTTCACGGCTCGCGCCGTCGAGGACGGCCGGACGAAGTGGCTGGTGTGGGCCGGTGTCGCGATCGGCTTCGCGTTCCTCGCCAAGACCCTCCAGGCCTTCCTGATCCTCCCGCCGCTCGCGATCGTCTACGCGGTCTGCGCGCCGGTGTCGGTGAAGAAGCGGTTCGGCCAGCTGGCCCTGGCCACCGGCGCGCTGATCGCGTCCGGCGGCTGGTGGGTCGCGATCGTCGAGCTGTGGCCCGCCTCCTCCCGCCCGTACATCGGCGGCTCGCAGAACAACTCCTTCCTGGAGCTGACCTTCGGCTACAACGGTCTCGGCCGCCTCAACGGCGAGGAGACCGGCAGCGTCGGCGGCGGCGGTGGCAACACCGGGCAGTGGGGCGAGACCGGCTGGGACCGGATGTTCAACTCCGAGGTCGGCGGCCAGATCTCCTGGCTGCTGCCGGCCGCGCTGATCCTCCTGGTCGCCGGTCTGGTGGCCACCCGCAAGTACAAGCGCACCTCGGCCACCCGCGGTCTGTTCCTCGTCTGGGGCGGCTCGCTGCTGATCACCATGGTCGTCTTCAGCTACATGGCGGGCATCTTCCACCAGTACTACACGGTGGCCCTGGCCCCCTACATGGCGGCCGTGATCGGCATGGGCGCCGGCCTGCTGTGGGAGAAGCGGTCCGAGCTGTGGGCCTCGATCAGCCTCGCGGCCTCGGTCGTCGCGGCGGCCTCCTGGTCGTACGTCCTGCTCAACCGCACCTCCGACTACCTGCCCTGGCTGAAGTGGCTGGTCCTGATCGGCGGTCTGGCCGCCGCGCTCGGCCTGATCTTCGCGGGCCGGATCAACCGGCAGCTCGCCCTCGCGGCGGCCTCCGTCGGCCTGGTGGCCTCCCTCGCCGGTCCGACCGCGTACACCATCAGCACCCTGCAGACGGGCCACACCGGCTCCATCGTCACGGCGGGCCCGTCGGGCGCGTCCATGGGCGGCGGTCCGGGCGGTGGTGGCGGCCGGGGCGGCTTCGGCGGCGGCAACGGCGGTGGTCCCGGCGGCCAGAACCAGCAGAACGGCAACGGCAACACACAGGGCCAGAACCAGCAGGGCAACGGCACCACCCAGAACGGCAACGGCTTCCCCGGCGGCGGCCAGATGGGTGGCGGCATGCCGGGCCAGAACCAGCAGAACGGCAACGGCAACAGCAACAGCCAGGGCCAGAGCCAGCAGGGCGGTCTCGGCGGCCAGACCGGCGACGGCGGCGGCATGGGCGGCGGCGGTGGCGTCGGCGGCCTGCTGAACGGCGCGACCGTCTCCGACGAGGCCAAGAAGCTGCTGGAGACCGACTCCGGCAAGTACACCTGGGTCGCGGCGGCGATCGGCGCCCAGAACGCGGCGAGCTACCAGCTCTCCACGGGCGACGCGGTCATGGCGATCGGCGGCTTCAACGGCACCGACCCGTCCCCGACGCTGGCGCAGTTCAAGAAGTACGTGGAAGACGGCAAGATCCACTACTTCATCTCCAGCGGCACCGGCGGCGGCATGGGCGGCAGCAGCAGCGGTACGTCCTCGCAGATCACGTCCTGGGTCGAGGCCAACTTCAAGAAGGTGACGGTCGGTTCGTCCACCTTCTACGACCTGACGCAGAAGGCGAGCAGCTGACGTAGGACCGGCTGAGAGAAGGGCGGTGGCCTGATGCCACCGCCCTTCTTCGCGTCCTCCGCCGTAACTCGGTTGTACGCGGTGACTCGGCTGTACGACATAACTCCGTTGTACGCCGTACAGCAATCATTCTACGGTGTACAACATGACGACAACGCCTCCGTCCCCCCAGGGTCACCCCCAGCGCTGGCTGATCCTCGGCGTCATCTGCCTCGCGCAGCTCACCGTGCTGCTCGACAACACGATCCTGAACGTCGCGATCCCCTCCCTCACCCGGGAGCTGGGCGCGGAGACCTCCGACATCCAGTGGATGATCAACGCGTACTCGCTCGTCCAGTCCGGCCTGCTGCTCACCGCGGGCAGCGCCGCCGACCGCTACGGCCGCAAGAAGCTGCTCGCCGCTGGGCTCGCCCTGTTCGGCGTCGGCTCGGTGGTGGCCGGCCTCGCCACCACCTCCGCCCAGCTGATCGCCGCCCGCGCCGGCATGGGCGTCGGCGGCGCGCTGCTGCTCACCACCACCCTCGCCGTGGCGATGCAGATCTTCACGCCCGAGGAGCAGCCCAGGGCGATCGGCATCTGGGCCGCGGTGAACGCGCTCGGCTTCGCCACCGGGCCGCTCATCGGCGGCGTCATGCTCAACCACTTCTGGTGGGGCGCCGTCTTCCTGATCAACCTGCCGGTCGCGGCGCTCGGCCTGGTGGCCGTGATCGCCCTGGTCCCCGAGTCCAAGAACCCCCAGGGCGACCGCCCCGACCTGCTCGGCGCGTTCCTCTCCACCATCGGCATGGCCTCGCTGGTCTTCGCGATCATCTCCGGCCCCACACACGGCTGGACCTCGGCGCGGGTGCTGGTGAGCGGGGCGGTCGCGGCCGTCGTCCTCGCACTGTTCGCCCGCTGGGAGAGCAGGATCCCGTATCCCATGCTCGACCTGGGCTTCTTCCGCAACCGCCGGTTCACCGGCGCGGTCGGCGGGGCCGTCCTGATCACGTTCGGGATGGGCGGCGCGCTGTTCCTGCTCACCCAGCACCTGCAGTTCGTCCTCGGATACGGCCCTCTGGAGGCGGGCCTGCGGACCGCGCCGCTGGCGCTGACCGTCGTCCTGCTCAACTTCACCGGAGTGGCCGCCAGGGTGACGGCGAAGCTCGGGGCGCCGCCGGTGGTTCTGACGAGCATGGTGCTGATGTCGGGCGGACTGGTGTCGATCGCGACGAGCGGCGAGGGGTACGCCGGTACGGCGGCCGGTCTTGTGCTCATCGGCGTCGGCTGCGCGTTCGCCAACCCGGCGATGGCCCACGCGATCATGAGCTCGATCCCCCCGGCCAAGGCGGGGGTGGGCGCGGGGATCAACGGGACGTTGGCGGAGTTCGGGAACGGGTTGGGGGTGGCTGTGCTGGGGGCTGTGCTCGGTTCTTCTCTGGCAGCGGGGAAGTCGCTGTCGGACGGGCTCGGGGCGGGGCAGTTGGTGGGGGCGGTGGCTGTGCTGCTGGGGGGTCTTGTGGCGGCGGCCCTGCTGCGCAGGGCGGAGAAGGAGGAGCAGCCGGTTTTGGTCGCCTGAGGATGAGGGGGGTGCCTGTGGTCTGGCGGCTGCGGGCGCGTTGTGGCTGGTCGCGCCCACGCGGCGGAGCCGCATATCGGCACAGGCCCGCGCCCCTGAAGAGGTCGGCCGACGCCTAGCATCTTTCTCAGTGACCGGAAGATGAGGAAGGTGCCTGGCCCATGGCGAAAACTGCCAAGGACACCGCTCGCCACAGCGTCTGGCTGGAAGCCAGGACACATCGGCGCGGCCGTGGTGGCGGTCAACCCTCCGGGCTCGGTCGGGAGCGGATCACCGAGGTCACCGTGCGGCTGCTGGACGCGGAGGGGCTGGCGAAGTTCTCCATGCGGAGGCTGGCCGCCGAGCTGAACGTGACGGCGATGTCCGTGTACTGGTACGTCGACACCAAGGACGACCTGCTCGAACTCGCCCTGGACGCGGCCTTCGGGGGCCTGGAGCTGCCCGATACGGGGGACGAGGGGGAGGACTGGCGCGACCAGCTGCGCACGCTGGCCCGCACGTACCGCGCCGTGCTGGTCCGCCACCCCTGGCTGTCGCCGCTGGCCGGCACGTTCCTCAACATCGGTCCGAACAACCTGGCCTTCTCCCGCGCCGTCCAGCAGGTCGTCCGCCGCACCGGGCTGCCCACGCACGGCCTGGCCGCCGCCATCTCGTCCGTCTTCCAGTTCGTGTACGGCTTCGGCACGATCGAGGGCCACTTCCGGGCCCGCTCCACGTCCGTCGGGCTGACCCCGGACGAGTACTTCAAGCACGCGCTCAGCACGGTGACCGAGGCCCCCGGAGCGGCCGACGTCGTCAAGGAGTCCCAGGACATCATGGCGGCCCGGGGCGGCGACACCGTCGAGGAGATGTGGGAACGGGACTTCGACTACGCCTTGGATCTGCTGATCGCAGGAATCGAAGCCATGGCGGCGAAGGCCGACACCGAGCAGGGGCGCGGGGAACTGCGCGACAAGCCACACTGAACCCGCACCCTCCGTCCGGCGTGGAGGTGTTGGCCGGCGTTTCAGTCTTGCGGGGCGAGCCGCGCCGGGAAGCCCCCCGTGGCCACGGGACCCCACCGTTCCGGCGTGACCCGGATGATCGACTTGCCCTGCTTGACCATCGCGGCCCTGTACTCGTCCCAGTCGGGGTGCTCGCCCGCGATGTTGCGGTAGTACTCCACCAGCGGCTCGACCGAGTCGGGCGCGTCGATGACCTCGGCCGTGCCGTCGATCTGGACCCACGGCCCGTTCCAGTCGTCGCTCAGCACGACGACGCCGACCCGCTCGTCCCGCTTGGCGTTGCGGGTCTTGGCGCGTTCCGGGTACGTCGAGACGACGATCCGGCCCGAGTCGTCGACACCGCAGGTCAGCGGCGATGCCTGGGGGCTGCCGTCGGCCCGTCGGGTCAGCAGGATCGCGCGGTGCCGGGGGCGCACGAAGTCCAGCAGCTCGTCGAGCGAGACGGTGGTGTTGGTCGCGATGTTCGGTGCCATGGCGTCAGCCTAGGCGCAGCGGGCCCACCTCGCCTGACCCCGCTGGGCCTATGCCTGGGGGAGGGACTCCCCCCGCACCGCCTGGATCTCCAGCTCCACCCTCAGGGTCGTACCGATCGCGGCGATGCCCGCCTGGACGACCTGGTTGTAGTTCATCGCGAAGTCCTCGCGGTGGAGTTCCGTGGTCGCGCGGAAGGCGGCGCGGGTGCCGCCCCAGGGGTCGGCACCGGTGCCGAGGTAGGCGAGGTCCAGGTCGACGGGCCGTACGACACCCCGCATCGTCAGGTCGCCGTGGACGGTCCAGCGGTCCGGGCCGGACACGGTCAGGCCGGTCGAGCGGTAGGTGATCTCCGGGTGCGTCTCCACGTCCAGGAAGTCCGCCGAGCGCAGATGGTCGTCGCGCATGCCGTTGCCCGTGTCGATGGACGCCGCCCGGATCACCGCCTCCACCCGGGACTTGGTGACGTCGTCCGGGGCGACCTCGATCGCCGCCGAGAAGTCGGTGAACCGGCCGCGCACGCTGGAGATGCCCAGGTGCCGGGCGACCGCGCCGACGGTGGAGTGCGCCGGGTCGACGGTCCACGGCCCGGGCGGCGGCAGCTCGGTCCCGCCGCCCTGGCGGGACAGGATGATCGTGCCCGCCTCCGCCCTCCCGCTCGCCGTGACGATCGCGGTGGACGCGACGGGCCCGTATCCGACGGCCGTGACGATGACCGTGTACGCCCCGGGCGCGAGCCCGGTCGTGTCGCGTACGACGCCCTCCTCGTCGGCCTCCGCCCGCAGCACCTGGGTGCCCGTCATGTCGGTCACCGTGACGACCGCGTGCGACACGGCCCATCCGTCCCGCGTACGGATCCTCGCGGTCAGTCCCATTGCACGTACTCCTCGACTGGCACCGGCCCGGTGCGGACGAACCGCCGCACCGGGCCGGAGCGATGAACCAGGACAGGTCCTGGCCGGTCTACTCGCCCGGGTGGGCGAGCTCGATGTCATGGCCGTCGACGCCGGCTCCGGCGACCGTCAGCGCGGTGGCCACCGGCGGGTAGCCGGTCGCGATGACCGTGTACTCGCCGCCGTCGAGGTCCGCGAAGGCGTACGCCCCGTCCGCACCGGTCGTCGCCGTGCCGACGACGTTCCCCGCCGCGTCCACGAGCGTCACCCGCGCGTCGGCCAGCGGCCCGTGCGGCGCCCGTACGACACCCCGCAGCTGCGCGCCCGCGTCGAGCACGACCTCCACCCGGGTCACGCCCGTCCCGCCGATCTCGACGGGCAGCGCGCGCGGCCGGAACCCGGCGGCGTTCACCGCGACGGTCACGGCACCCGGCACCAGCTCGGCGAAGGCGAACTCGCCCTGCTCCCCGGTGGCCGCGGTGGCCAGCAGATCGCCGCGCACATCGGTGACGACGACCATCGCGTCCTTGACGCCCTCACCCGACTCGGCGGCCCGCACGAACCCGCCGAGCCCGCTGGTCCCGCTGAGCAGGATGTCGTACGCCAGCGGCTCGCCGCCCACGACGATCGTGGACGCCTGCGGCTGGAACCCGTCCGCGGAGGCGATCAGGACGTACGACCCCGTACCGGGCGCGTCCAGCGCGTAGGCACCGTCGGCCTGCGCGACCGAGCGGCCCAGCTGCCGTCCGGAGAGGGAGATCAGGGTGACCGCGGCCTGCGGCACGGGCGCGCTCTCGGCACCCCGCACGAAGCCGCGGACCGGGACACCGCCGGAGCCGCCGGAGCCCACGGGCTGCTCGGTGGCCACCGCGAGGGCGGCGGCGAACTGCTGCGTGCCGTCGGAGCCGGGCTCCGAGGCGGCCGCGGTGGTCGCCCAGCTGGGCACACGCTGCTCGGTCGACGCGGCGGCTTCCGCCACGGCCGGGCTCTTCGCCTCCGCCGGGCTCTGTGCCCCCGCCTCGGTGCCTTCGGCCGCCTGGGCCATGGCCCCCCTGGTCTTCAGCGGGACCTCCTTGATGAACAGGGTGATCAGGAAGGCGAGCAGTGCCATGCCGGACGCGATCAGGAAGACGTCCGCGATGCCGTGGCCGTACGCGCTCTCCATGACCGTGCGCAGCGGCGCGGGCAGCTTGTCCATGTCCGGGATCTCGCTCGAGGAGCTCGAACCGGAGGCGAGGGCGGCGTACTTCGGGCCGAGGCCGGCGATGCCGTCCTTGGCGTAGTCGGTGATGCGGTTGGCCATGACGGCGCCCAGCGCCGAGACGCCCATCGCACCGCCGAGGGAGCGGAAGAAGGTGACGGTCGAGCTGGCCGAGCCGAGGTCGCTCGGGTCGACCTGGTTCTGCGTGGACAGCACCAGGTTCTGCATCATCATGCCGACACCGAGACCCAGCAGCGCCATGAAGACCGCGGTCTTCCAGTAGTCCGTGTCGTAGCGGATGGTGCCCAGCAGACCGAGGCCCGCCGTGATGAGCACACCACCGCTGACCAGCCAGGCCTTCCACTTGCCGGTGCGGGTGATGAACTGCCCGGAGACGGTGGAGGAGACGAACAGGCCGCCGATCATCGGGATGGTCAGCACACCGGACATGGTCGGCGACTCGTCGCGGGCCAGCTGGAAGTACTGGGCGAAGAACACCGTGCCGGAGAACATCGCCACGCCCACGAACATCGAGGCGATGGAGGAGAGGGTGATGGTGCGGTTGCGGAACAGCCGCAGCGGGATGATCGGCTCGCTCGCCTTCGACTCGACGAGCACGAAGACCAGCCCGAGCGCGATCGAGCCCGCGACCATCGTGTACGTCTGCCAGGACAGCCAGTCGTACTTGTCACCGGCGAAGGTGACCCAGACCAGCAGCAGCGAGACCGCCGCCGAGATGAAGAACGCGCCGGCCCAGTCGACCTTCACGTCCCGCTTCACGACCGGCAGGTGCAGGGTCTTCTGCAGCACGATCAGCGCGATGACGGCGAAGGGGACGCCGACGTAGAAGCACCAGCGCCAGCCCAGCCAGGAGGTGTCCGTGATGACACCGCCGAGCAGCGGGCCGCCGACGGTGGCGACGGCGAAGGTGGCGCCGAGGTAGCCGGAGTAACGGCCGCGCTCACGCGGCGAGATCATCGCGGCCATCACGATCTGCGCGAGTGCGGAGAGACCGCCCACGCCGATGCCCTGGACGACACGGCAGGCGATCAGCATGCCGGTGTTCTGCGAGAGTCCGGCGGCCGCCGACCCGAGCACATAGATGACGAGCGCTATCTGGACGAGCGCCTTCTTGTTGTAGAGGTCGGCGAGCTTGCCCCACAGGGGCGTGGTCGCCGTCATCGCCAGCAGGGTGGCGGTCACGACCCAGGTGTAGGCGGACTGGCCGCCGCCGAGGTCACCGATGATCTCCGGGAGGGCGTTCGAGACGATCGTGGAGGACAGGATCGCCACGAACATGCCGAGCAGCAGCCCGGAGAGCGCCTCCATGATCTGCCGGTGGGTCATGGGAGCGGCGTCGGCGGACCCGCCGCCGTGCTTCGCGTGGGCCCGCACACCGGCTGGTGTGGTCGTTGCCATGGACTTCCTTCTCTTACGCGGGTGTACGGGTGGTCTGTGGGTGAGGTGGGGGAGGCGGTGGCCGGTGCGGAGCGGCCCGGCAGTCGCCGAAGCTGGCGCGCAGCCGGGTCATCAGCCGGATGAGCTGGGCCACGTCGTCGTCGGACCAGTCACTCAGGCGCTCCGCCAGCAGGTCGGCGCTGCGCCGGGACAGGTCGGCGAGCACCGTGTGGCCCTCCGGGGTGAGGCGCAGGATGCGGGAGCGCTTGTCCGCCGGGTCGGGGGAGCGTTCGATCCAGCCCCGCTCGGCGAGGTGCGCGGCGTGTCGGCTGGTGACCGACATGTCGACGGCGAGCAGCTCGGAGAGGTTGCTCATGCGCATGTCCCCGTGGCGGCCGAGCAGCGCGAGGACACCGGCCGAACCGGAGGAGCAGTCGGCCGGCAGGATCCGCCCGAGGTCCCGCTTCACGGCCCCGACGGCACTGAGCTGACGCGCCAGTTCCTCGTACTGCGTCTGCGCGGCCATCACACCTCCCACTTTGTTGCTTAGGGCAACCATAAGAGAGGTTGGTTGCTGCAGGCAAATAAATCAGCCGATGGAGGCCGCAAAAAGTTGGCAAAGGCAAGTATTGCGAGGGTAAATGTGCAGGTGGGGATGGTGGCCTCACGCCTGCCGGTGCGCCCTGGGGCTGTCAGTGGGCCGCTCTAGGGTGAGCGCATGATGACGACCTCGTCGATCCTCGGGCAGTTCGACCTCTCGACGGACCAGGGCACGTTCCCCGATCTGGCCAACGGCTACGTCTACCCGGTCGCCGCCCGCCTCCATCTCTTCGGCGACGCCACCCGCTGGGCCATGGTCGTCGAGCTGGCGGGCTACAACCCGAGGGACGGCAACCTCGCCGACGTCCTCCACGTCTACGGCAACTGCCTCACCGGAGGCCGGCCCGGATACGGCGCCTTCCTGGACCGGGTGGAGAACATGGCGGAGATCGACCCGGAGGGCAGCGAGGACTACGTCGGCGGGGTCCCGCTGGTCGTGCGGGGCAGGCCGCTGACCGTGACCGCCGAGGCCGGCACCCCCTTGGAGGACGTGTTCCGGGAACTGGTCCCCGCCCACCGTGACCTGCTGCTCGCCGACGAGACGGAACTGCGCGCCGAGGTGCCCGCCGACCTGCCGCCACTGCTGCGGCTGGAGGAGTGGAACCAGCCGGAGGAGCTGTATGAGGTGACCCCCGGCGCCCACGAGACGTTCCGCATGCTCGCCGAGGTACTGGACTCGGGCGACCCCTCCCGCTACCGCCCGACCCTCCCGCCGAACACCCACTGGTCGAACTGGCCGGAGGCGGGCACCTTGTAGTACCCCCACTTGGGTGGCCGCCCCCGTTTTCGCTAGTGTCTCGGCCCATGGCTAACAACCAGGGCCCCCAGGGCAACTACGACCCCGCCGGCAGCACCCAGATGTTCCGCGCGTTCGTCGACGAGGGCGGCCCCCAGGCCTCCTCCCGTCAGGCGCCCGCGCCGTCCGGCCCCCGTATCGGCCTGATCGTCGGCATCGTCGCCGCGGTGGCGATCGTGGCGGCGGTGGCCTGGCTGGCGCTGGGCTAACCCCTTACTCGGGTAACCCTTCACTCCCGCCGATCCCTCACTCCCACGAACCCTTCACTCCCACCGCACGGACACCTCGCGTGTCTCGACCCGCATCCCCAGCGGTACGCGCCAGGAGTCGACGCACACCGTCCAGGTCTTCTCCTGCTCGGAGCCCGGTGCGAGGGGTGCGGGAAGTCGCTCGGCCGACTCGACGGTGGACCAGTCGATGCCGAGGGCGTCGATGACGTGTGTCCCGAAGGTGACCGTGCCCGAACGCACCGGTGCTCCGCCGGAGTTGCGGAAGGTGAGCGTCACGTCCTCGCACCAGCGCCGGTCCGTGGGTGTGCGCACGGGCTCGCTCGTCGTGAGGGCGGCCGGACCGGGCGGGGCGGTCGAGGCGGGCGCGGAGGCGGACGTCGGGGGAGAGGACTCCGGCGCGGGAGGGGAACCGGGCGCCCGTGACGGCGTGGGAGCGGCCCGCGTAGGCGACCGGCCCGACGGCGGCTCTGCCGTCGATTCCCCGGAGCTGCCCGGAGTGCCCCCGGTCGCGGGAGAGTTCACGCCGGCCGGATCGTCCAGCGGCACCAGCCGTACCCCTCCTGTGGGTCCCGCCCCCGGCGCCCCCTCCCCCGCGGCGCCGACCGCGACGTAGTCACGCCCGTGCCCGCCGCCCCCGTACGCCCCGAGCATCCCCGCCGCCCCCGCCACCACGGCGGCGGCCGCCGACATGCCCCACAGGGCGCGCCGACGGCCGCGTGACCGTTGCGTTCCTTCCCGTGTCGCGCGCATCGCGCCAGTTTGGCTGACGGTGCGTCAGGAAGAAACCCTCGTGTTGTCGGGGATCAGTCCGAGATCAGACCCTCCCGTAGCTGGGCCAGGGTGCGGGTCAGCAGGCGGGAGACGTGCATCTGGGAGATGCCGACCTCCTCGCCGATCTGGGACTGGGTCATGTTGGCGAAGAAGCGCAGCATGATGATGCGGCGCTCACGCGGCGGGAGCTTCGCGAGCAGGGGCTTGAGCGACTCCCGGTACTCCACGCCCTCCAGGGCCGTGTCCTCGTAGCCGAGGCGGTCGGCCAGGGAACCCTCGCCGCCGTCGTCCTCCGGGGCCGGGGAGTCCAGCGAGGAGGCCGTGTAAGCGTTGCCGACCGCGAGGCCGTCGACCACGTCCTCTTCCGAGACGCCCAGGACCGCGGCCAGTTCGGCGACCGTCGGCGAGCGGTCCAGCTTCTGGGAGAGCTCGTCGCTGGCCTTGGTGAGGGCCAGGCGCAGCTCCTGCAGACGGCGCGGGACGCGCACCGACCACGAGGTGTCGCGGAAGAATCGCTTGATCTCGCCCACGACCGTCGGCATCGCGAAGGTCGGGAACTCCACGCCCCGCTCGCAGTCGAAGCGGTCGATGGCCTTGATGAGGCCGATCGTGCCGACCTGGACGATGTCCTCCATCGGCTCGTTGCGCGAGCGGAAGCGGGCGGCGGCGTAGCGGACGAGCGGGAGGTTGAGCTCGATGAGCGTGTCCCGGACGTAGACCCGTTCGGGGCTGTTCTCGTCGAGTGCGGCCAGTCGCAGGAACAGGGAGCGGGACAGGGTGCGGGTGTCGATGGCACCGGAGGACGGGAGGGCCGGAGCCGGCGCGGCCTCGAGGGCCGTGACGTCGTCGAGCACGTCGGGCTCGACAGGCGCGACGGGCTCGGTCGCGCTCTTCGTGAGCGTGAGCACCTTCGAGCTGCCCTGGTCTGCGGACATGCCACCCCCTTTGGGTCGCGGGACGGTCGCGGCGGACGCTCGCCGTCGTGGAGAACGTCAGCCTTCACCTGAATACCGGCGCCGTGGCCCCGGCAAACGCGCTTCCCGAAGAATGTCACATGTCGGCAACACGCTGTAGAGACATGTCGACACGACAGTAACGAATCGGCCCTGGAAAGAGGGGGTGTGACGGTTTTTCAGCGCAGTTATGCCGGGAAGCACCCTGGTGAGTGATTCGCTCTCACCGGTGACTTCTCGCACCTGCTTGCGATCCCCTATCGGATTACGTAACCAGAGCCGTGCGCCCTATGCGTGCGCCCCACCTGTGCGCCTGTGCATGCGGCCGTGCTCCCGCGTCCTATGCCTCGATTCGGTTCGCGGAACGGAGCCGCTGGAAGCTACGCGCGAGTAGCCGGGAGACATGCATCTGGGAGACGCCGAGTTCCGCGCTGATCTGAGACTGCGTGAGATTGCTGTAATAGCGCAGGAGAAGGATTCTCTGTTCGCGCTCCGGGAGTTGGACCAGGAGATGGCGGACCAGGTCGCGGTGCTCGACGCCGTCCAGGGCCGGGTCCTCGTAGCCCAGGCGGTCCAGCAGGCCCGGCAGGCCGTCGCCCTCCTGGGCGGCCTCCAGGGAGGTCGCGTGGTACGACCGTCCCGCCTCGATGCAGGAGAGGACCTCGTCCTCGCTGATGCGCAGCCGCTCGGCGATCTCCGCGGTGGTCGGGGTGCGGCCGAACGAGGTCGTCAGGTCCTCGGTCGCGCTGTTGACCTGTACCCACAGCTCGTGCAGCCGGCGCGGCACGTGGACGGTGCGGACGTTGTCCCGGAAGTAGCGCTTGATCTCGCCGACGACCGTCGGCATCGCGAAGGTGGGGAACTGCACGCCCCGGTCCGGGTCGAAGCGGTCGATGGCGTTGATCAGTCCGATGGTGCCGACCTGGACGACGTCCTCCATCGGCTCGTTGCGGGAGCGGAAACGGGCGGCCGCGTAGCGCACCAGAGGGAGGTTGGCCTCGATCAGCGCCCCGCGGACCCGGTTGTGCTCCGGGGAGCCCGGCTGGAGCTCCTTGAGCTCGGCGAAGAGCACCTGGGTGAGCGCCCGGGTGTCGGCACCCCGGCGCCGCTCGGGGCCCGGGGCGGGACTCTCTTCCCGAGCCTCTTCCTGGGCCTCTTCCCGGGCGTCTTCCCGGGCCTCTTCCTGAGGCGGCGCAGTACTGGCCGACACGGTCAACGCCACCTCTTCGTCAGGTCAACATCGGTCAACTCATCCATCAAAAGCGGTCATAGCATCACAAGACATGTGCACTGTGTGCAAGCACCCCATAACGACGTGTTGAGCGATAAGTTGGGGCATAAGGGGAAGTTGGTGCAGTAGACGCGCGGGAGCCCCCCGCCGTCCGGCGGAGGGCTCCCGGTGAACCTGTTCGTACGGGTGGTGCCGCGGCGGCTCAGAACTCGTAGTCCGCGACCACCCAGGTGGCGAACTCCCGCCACAGCGCGACGCCCGCCTGGTGCGCGGGGTGCTCGATGTACCGCTTCAGGGCGTCCGCGTCCTCGACCGCCGAGTTGATCGCGAAGTCGTAGGCGATGGGCCGCTCGCTGATGTTCCAGCCCAGCTCCCAGAAGGCCAGCTCCTCGATCTGGCCGCCGAGCGCCCGGAAGGCCGCCTCACCCTTCACGACCCGGGGGTCGTCGCGCTCGACGCCCTCGTTGAGCTTGAAGAGGACCAGGTGGCGGATCATGGGCACTCCCGATGCGTACTACTGGGCCCGGTGGCTACTGGGCCCCGTTGGCGAGCCAGGTGAAGAAGTCGCCGATGGCCTTGGCGGCGTCCGATATGCCCTCGAAGCCTATCTGGACGTAGTCCGCCGCTCTGGACGGGTCCGTGATGATCACGTAGAGCGCGAAGACCACGAGTACGTAGACGGCGATCTTCTTGGCGTTCACCGCCACCTGGCCTCCCCTGTCGTGGCCCTGAGGCCTCTGTTGACGGCGGCGAGTGTAACCGTAAGTGCGATTTACACACCGCTTTTGTGCGTCTGCGGCGCGCCCGTGAACGAATCTCGAAACTCGTGAGCCGATCCGTGAACCGATCGAGGGGGCTCGTCCGATGAGGGGGTGAAGGCCGGTCCGGGACCGGCACCGAGACGTAGAGCGAGCCAGAGCCAGGGCCCGAGTCGGCGGGCCCGAGCAAGGGACAAGGGAGAAGACGAATGCAGAACCTGACGAACCTGTCGACCCTCGTGCTGATCGCCCTGGTGGCCGCCATCTGGCTGTGGGCGCTGATCGACTGCGCCCGCACCCCCTCGGACCACATCCGGTTCGTACCGAAGATCCTGTGGCTGCTCTTCCTGCTCCACGGCTCGGTCTGCGCCGCTCTGCTCTGGACCTACTTCGGCAAGAAGTCGATACGCGACACGGCAAAGGGCCCGGTCCAGCGGACCGAGCCCCTCGCTCAAGCGCGGTAGCGGAGGGATTTGAACCCTCGGTGACTTGCGCCACACTCGCTTTCGAGGCGAGCTCCTTCGGCCGCTCGGACACGCTACCGAGGGAGACCTTACAGCACGCGGGGGCGTGGTTTGAAATCGGTATTCGAGGAGGTCGACGGGCAGGTTGTCACCGCGCGCGGAAGAACTCGGTGAGGAGCCCGGCGCACTCGTCCGCGAGGACGCCCTCGACGACCTCGGGCCGGTGGTTGAGCCGCCGGTCGCGGACGACGTCCCAGAGGGAGCCGGCCGCGCCCGCCTTGTCGTCGCGGGCGCCGTAGACGACCCGGTCCAGCCGGGACTGCACGATCGCGCCCGCGCACATCGTGCAGGGCTCCAGGGTGACGACGAGCGTGCAGCCGGTCAGCCGCCACTCGCCGAGCTCGGCGGCCGCCCGCCGGATGGCGAGCACCTCCGCGTGGGCCGTCGGATCACCGCCGGCCTCGCGTTCGTTGTGGCCGGCCGCGAGGACCGTCGTCCCGTCCGCGGCCAGCACGACGGCGCCGACCGGGACGTCCCCGCCCCGGACGGCCAGCCGGGCCTCGTCCAGGGCGAGCCGCATCGCGGCCCGCCACGGGTCGCGTACGGGGTCCGGCGGCGCCTGCGGTGCGGTCAGCGGACGGTCTCCAGGACCTCCGAGGCGCCCAGGGCGTCGGCGATCTCGCTGAGCGCGTCCTCGGACAGCGCCTTCAGCTCCTTCTCGCTGACGCCGAGGTCGTCGAGGATGCCGGGGTCGCCGACCGGGCCGTGCGGCACCGCCTCGGCGGAGCCGGAGGCGCTGCCCTCGTCGTCGTCCTCGTCCTCACCGTCCTCGGTGCCGTCGAGGTCGAGGGAGTCCAGGTCGTCGTCGTCACCCGGATCCCTTCCGAGCAGTTCGTCGGTGAGCAGGAGCTCCCCGTAGGAACTGCGGGCGGCGGCAGCGGCGTCGGAGACGTAGATGCGAGGGTCTTCCTCGCCATCGATGCGGACGACCCCGAACCACGAGTCCTCCTGCTCGATGAGCACGAGCACCGTGTCCTCGTCGGGAGAGGCTTCCCGGGCCAGGTCGGCCAGATCCGACAGGGTTTCCACATCGTCGAGCTCTGTGTCGCTCGCTTCCCACCCGTCTTCGGTGCGCGCGAGCAGTGCGGCGAAGTACACCGTGACTCTCCCACTGGTCATAGGCGTGCCGGTTGGGGGTCCCCCCGGCGGAGGTTACGGGCGGAGAGAGCTGTGCTCCGAGCCCCACCCACTCGGAATCGTGGCAGAAACAAGGCGTTCAGGGGACGTCTTCGGCTCCCTGTGTCCGGTGGTTTTGATCGCACGTCCGTGACTACGTCCGTGGCAACTCACCAGCACACTCGTTGCGGCCACTGCGGATCGTACGCGGCTTTCCCGTGCGTCCACGCACGCCCACCCCCGGCACCACCCGTGACGGTGGCGATCTTCCCCGAACGTCCCAAGTGCCGTACGTCCACGAGCGGATCGTTCGGCTACCAGCGGAACGTGCGCATGCGCATCGCATGACGCAGACGGGCGCTCTTGGCGCGGCGGGGCTGGACCCGGTCACGCAGTTCACGGGCTTCGGCCAGCTCGCGCAGGAAGCGGTCGCGACGCCGGCGGCGCTCGGTGTCGGTCTCCCGCGGCGCGCCAGAAGGCTCGGTGGGCTCCGGCGCGTCGCGCTCTGGCAGGTCAGGCATGCTCACCTCCCGGGTCCGTCCCCACCACTTTCCCCCGGTCGGGGGGTTTGATGCCAGCGATCGGCCCAACCCGGTTCGGCGAGCGGTCCGACCCGGGGGCAGAGGCTCACCGAGTGCGGGGACGCCGGGCGGGTTGCGCCCGGTTACTGTTGTGGACATGCGTCTCCACGTCGTCGACCACCCCCTGGTCGCCCACAAGCTCACCACGCTGCGCGACCAGCGCACGGACTCCGCGACCTTCCGCCGCCTGGCCGACGAACTGGTCACCCTTCTCGCCTACGAGGCCACGCGTGACGTGCGCACCGAGCAGGTCGACATCGTCACGCCGGTCGCCGGGACCACGGGCGTCAAGCTCTCCCACCCGCGTCCGCTGGTCGTGCCGATCCTGCGCGCGGGCCTCGGCATGCTGGACGGCATGGTCCGGCTGCTGCCGACCGCCGAGGTGGGCTTCCTGGGCATGATCCGCAACGAGGAGACGCTGGAGGCGTCCACGTACGCCACGCGCATGCCGGAGGACCTCTCCGGCCGCCAGGTGTACGTCCTCGACCCGATGCTGGCCACGGGCGGCACGCTGGTCGCGGCGATCCGCGAGCTGATCAAGCGTGGCGCCGACGACGTGACCGCGGTGGTGCTGCTCGCCGCTCCCGAGGGCGTGGAGCTCATGGAGCGCGAGCTCGCGGGCACCCCGGTGACGGTCGTGACGGCAGCCGTCGACGACCACCTCAACGAGCAGGGCTACATCGTCCCGGGCCTGGGCGACGCGGGCGACCGCCTGTACGGCGCGGCGGAGTAAAGGGTGGCGGGGGACTAGCGGGGTCGCCTTGGAGCCCGGGCCGCAGGCCCGGCTCCACAGGGGCGCGGGACTGTGTCGATATGCGGCTCCGCCGCGTGGGCGCGACAAGCCCCCACCGGCCCGCAGCCCGCGTACGACCCCCGCCGAACGGGCGGCTCCCGGCGAAGCGTTCAGCAGGCGTTCTTGGTAGTAGCCGTCGGCTTCGGCTCGGCAAGCGCGGCCAGCGCCTTCGCCGCGTCCGCCTCACTGCTCAGCGCCTTGAAGCCGTTGCCGATGATCAGGTCGACCTCGGCGCCCTTGCGGGCCGCGTCGGTGCGCCGCTCGGCCCCGGCGAGCTGGGTGGACAGTACCGGCAGCGAGGTGTTCAGCGAGGCGGCGGGGCCGACCAGTATCCCGGCGCCGGTGACCTTCTTGTCGAACTCCTTCGACGCGTTGCCCACCTCGCCGATCTTGAAGCCGCGCTTCTCCAGCTCGTCGGCGGTGGTCTTGGCCAGCCCGCTGCGAGTGGTGGCGTTGAGGACGTTCACCGTGATCTGCGCGGGCTTGGGGAGCACGGCCGGGGAGGCGGAGGCCGAGGGGCTCGCCTTGGCCGACTTCACCCCGCAGGAGGCCCTGGAGCCGGCCGCGGAGGCCGTCCCTCCGCCGCCGGTGAAGACGTCGATGAGCTGCAGGGTGCCCCAGCCGGCCACGCCGAGCACGGCACCACAGGCGACGACCACGACGACCAGGCGGCCGCGCCGTCGGCGTCGGCGCATACGGGGGTACTTGTCCCCCGTGATCCGGTACTTGCCGCCCATGCCGGGGGGAGTCAGCATGCTCATGGGCGCAGCGTAGTGCGCCCGGGCGGCCGTGACTAATAAACGATCATCCGACATCGTCCGGGGTCGTGGGAAAGAACCCGAAAGGGCCAACCCCGCCGTCGGCGGGGGCGTCTCAGTCCAGCTCGAGCACGCGCGCGTGCAGCACCTGGCGCTGCTGGAGTGCCGCTCGCACCGCGCGGTGCAGCCCGTCCTCCAGGTAGAGGTCGCCCTGCCACTTCACGACGTGCGCGAAGAGGTCGCCGTAGAACGTCGAGTCCTCGGCGAGCAGGGTTTCCAGGTCGAGCTGCTGCTTGGTGGTCACCAGCTGATCGAGGCGGACCGGGCGCGGCGCGACGTCCGCCCACTGCCGGGTGCTTTCCCGGCCGTGGTCGGGGTACGGCCGGCCGTTTCCGATGCGCTTGAAGATCACACGGAAAGCCTACCGGCCCAGACCTTCTGGGCGCAGCCATGGCGGCGGAGTGCGGCGCCGGAAAAGCTGTGATGAACATGGTCAAAACGGGAGTGAGGGAGCGTTCGGCGCGGGGTGCCGGTGAGTTCACCGTGGAACTCCCCGCCGTCCACGACCCGGTCACCCGCTCACCCGCCTGATTCGCTCGAAAGGAGGCGGCGTGTTCTTCGTCACGAGGGACGTCACGCCGCCGGGCGAACGATATGCACAGGCTGTGGACAGAGGATCGGCCCGCTTACGAGCCCGCTTACGAGCTATGCGGAGGCGGAGCCCGACGGTGGCCCACCGGACCTCACCCGCCGGGCCCCGCCTCCGTCCGCCGGTCAGCGGTCCCGTTTCTCCGGGGCCGGCTGCGGCTTCGGCTGGTTCACCTGCGGCTTCGGTGCGCTGCGGGCGGCCTCCGCGCGCAGCAGGGCGCGCAGGACCGCGTACGGGTCGGTGGGCATGGCTGTGCTCCTTGCGTCGTGCTGACTGAACCGGTGCGGGTTCGCTCAGCAGCGCAGGACCACGGAGCGCAGGGCGCGCAGGGTGTGCGGGGCGTACGGCGGCAGGGGCGGCGCGGGGCGCGGCCGTTGTGCCGGTGGGCCGGGCGCCGGGGGCGCGGGGCGCGGGAGTGCGGCGGGACGGTGGGCGCAGGGGGCGGGCCGCAGCGCCGTGTCGACGATGTCGTACTCGGTGATCTCGGCGGCGGCGACGGGCGCCGCGGACGCCTCGGGGGACGCGGCCGGCACGAGCACGGCGAGGAGCAGCACGAGGACCCGCAGCCAGGTGTGGCTGCGGGGGAGGCGTGCTGCGGTGCTCATGGAGGGTCATCTCCCCGCGACACGCCAGGGGTTCAGCACGGCGGGCGTCGGATGCGCCCGTTCGGCCGAGGACCCGGTCGAAAGGGATCGAGGACCCGGTCGAAAGGGATCACAGAGTGCGCGGGACCTGCCGGGCTCGGCCACGGATGCGCAGCGCGGTGACGATCTCGACCACACCGACCGCCACCAGCCAGATCCCGCCGACGAGGGTGAGCACGGCGACGGACTCGAAGGGGGAGTCGATCAGGACGATCCCGGCGACGAAGGTGACGATCCCGAGGAGGATCTGCCAGCCCCGCGCGGGCACGGTGCCGTCGTGGACGGCGGCCAGGATCTGGGTGACGCCCCTGATCAGCCAGCCGATGCCGATCCACAGGGCGAGCAGCAGGACCGACTGCATCGGGCCGCGGAAGCAGAACAGGCCCAGCACCAGCGACAGCGCGCCGCTGATGAAGCCGAGGACGCGCAGCGAGGTCGTCCGGTGCGTGCCGAACGCGGACGCCAGCTGGAAGACGCCGCTGATCACCAGGTAGAGACCGAACAGCACACCGGCGGCGAGGAGCGAGGCGCCCGGCCAGACCAGGACCAGGACGCCCAGGACCAGGGAGGCGATACCGGTGACCAGGACGACCTGCCAGGCGGCGCGGGACAGGGCGTGCAGGGGGCCCTCGAAGGGCGGCTCGGGCTCGTGGGCGCGCGCGGGGTGCGGGGTGGCGTGGACCTTGCGGTCGTCGTACTCCGGGCCCCGGGGGGAGCCGCTCGGTGGCTCGGTCATGGTCCCAGCTCAGACCGGCCCGCGGTGGCCCGCCACCCGGGACGGGCCACTCGAGCCAGTTGACCTGCCCGACCGCCGGACTACTTGTCGGCGGCCTTCGCCGCCTTCGCCGCCGCCTTCATCTCCTGCTTGTGGGCCCGCACCTTCGACAGGGACTCCGGGCCGGTGATGTCCGCGACGGACCGGAAGGACTTCGGCTCGCCGTAGGCTCCGGCCGCCTCCCGCCAGCCCTCCGGCTGGACACCGAGCTGCTTGCCGAGCAGGGCCAGGAAGATCTGCGCCTTCTGCTTGCCGAAACCGGGCAGCTCCTCCAGCCGCTTCAGCAGCTCCTTGCCGGTGCCGGCGTCCTTCCAGAGGGCCTCGGGATCACCGTCGTAGTGCTCGACGAGGTACTGGCACAGCTGCTGGATGCGCTTGGCCATGGACCCCGGGTAGCGGTGCACGGCCGGCTTCTCGGAGAGCAGCGCGGCGAAGATGTCCGGGTCCTGTACGGCGATCTCGTGCGCGTCCAGGTCGTCGGCGCCGAGGCGGTCGGCGATCGTGCGGGGGCCCTTGAACGCCCACTCCATCGGGACCTGCTGGTCCAGCAGCATTCCGGTCAGCGCGGCCAGCGGGGAGCGGCCGAGCAGCTCGTCGGCCTCGGGGTCCTGGGCGAGGTGAAGGGTGACGTCCATGGGTCGATGATCCCGCGTGGGCTCTCAGCTCGCGCGCCAGTACCCCAGCGCGTGCGTGCGCTCCCTGGGGACGGCCAGCTCCTTGCGGACGTAGGCGGAGAGCGTGCGCGTGGTCCGGGTGTCGCAGGCGATCCAGACGTACGGGTGCCCGGTGGCCGTCAGGAGAGCGGGCAGCTCGGCCTTCACCCGCTCGACCAGCTCCGCGCGCGGGACGTGCCGTATCTCGTGCCGGGCCGGATCCGTGCGGAACGGCAGGCCGTCCGCCGCGCCCTCGGAGGTCTCGAACCAGACGGTCGCCGGGGCCGTGCCCAGCGCGTCCAGCAGGGAGTTGATCGCGGGCAGCGAGGCCGGGTCGCCGATCGCGAGGACATGGGAGGGGGTGGGGGAGGGCTCCACGAAGCCGGTGCCCTGGACGGTCGCCTCGATGGTGTCGCCGGGCCGTGCCGCCCGTGCCCAGTCGCTGGCCGCGCCCTCGTGCAGGGCGAACTCCAGCGAGAAGGTGCCGGCCGCCGGGTCCGGGTCGACCAGGGTGTACGCCCGCTGGTGCGGCTTGCCCGCGTTGTCGAACCACAGCCGCACCCACATGGTCGGGTGGACGCCGGTCGCGGCGAGCAGCCCGCCGTCGGTGAGGCGCAGCCGACGGAAGCGCGGGGTGACGTCCTCGGCGTCCGTGACGGTCAGCGTGAAGTCCTTCGCCCGCATCAGTCTGAGGACCGCGCCCTCCCAGCCCCGCCCCTGCGCCATGACCTCTTCACCCCTCACGTACGATTCCTGCACCGATTGATTAGGTAAGGCTAACCTAAAGCACAGAGAGGTCGCAGGGTGACGACCGAGATCCACAGAGACGCGTGGGGCGTCCCCCATCTGCGCGCGGCCGACGCACGAGAACTCGCCCGCGCCCAGGGCCTGGTCACGGCCCGCGACCGGGCCTGGCAGCTGGAGGTCGAGCGGCACCGGGCGCAGGGCACCTCGGCGTCCTTCCTCGGCCCGGAGGCCGTGGCCTGGGACGTCTTCGCCCGCCGCGTCCGCCTCGCCGACACGGCCCGCCGCTGCTTCGACCGGCTGGAGCGGCAGGACCAGGAGACGGCCGCATGGGTACGGGCGTACGTCGACGGCGTCAACGAGGGGCTCGGAGCCACGGGGGCGCCGCACCCGGCCCCCGAGTTCGCGCAGGTCGGGATCGTGCCCGGTCGTTGGGAGCCCTGGACCCCGCTCGCGGTCTGGCTGTCCGTCCACATCCTGTTCGCCGGTTTCCCCGCCAAGCTGTGGCGCGAGGAGGCCGTCCGGCACCTCGGGGCGGACGCGGTCGGACTGTTCGCCACCGACGGCCCCGGCACCTCCGGCAGCAACGGCTGGCTGGTGAGCGGCTCCCGGACCGTCACCGGGCAGGCGGTCATCGCCGGCGACCCGCACCGCTTCATCGAGGATCCCGGCGTCTACCAGCAGATCCGCCTCGCCTGCGACGAGTTCGACGTCGTCGGGCTCGCCGTGCCCGGCGTCCCCGGCATCGCCCACTTCGGGCACACCGGCACGGTCGCCTGGGCCATCACCAACGCCATGGCCGACTACCAGGACCTCTACCGCGAACGGCTGCGCCGCACCGGCGCGGGCGTCGAGGCCCTCGGCCCGGACGGCGTATGGCGCCGCGCCGCCCGGCACACGGAGACCGTCGAGATCGCCGGGGAGGAGCCGGTCGAGATCGAGGTGATCGAGACGGACCGGGGCCCGGTGATCGCGGGCGGACCGGAGGGCCTGGACAGCGGGGCGGCGCCGGAACACCCGGACAGCGGGGCGGCGCCGGACACCGGGGCGGCCGCAGAGGGCCTGGACAGCGGGGCGGCCGCGGAGGGCCCGGCCGGCGGCGCGGCGTCCGACGACCTGGACCGTGGGGTGAGACGGCCCGGCTCGCCCTCCGATGACCTGGGCCGCGGGAGGGCACGGCCTGAGGCACCGCACGGCGGGTCGACCGGCGTACAGGCTGGTGGGCTGACCGGCGCGCCGACCGATGACCTGGGCCGCGGGAGGGTACGACCTGAGGCACCGCACGGCGGGTCGACCGGCGTACAGGCTGGTGGGCTGACCGGCGCGCCGACCGACGACCTGGGCCGCGGGAGGGCACGGCCTGACGCACCGCACGGCGGGCCGACCGGCGTGCAGGCTGGTGGGCTGACCGACGCAGGGGCCGGCGTGCAGGCTGGTGGCCCGACCGACGCAGGGGCCGGCGTGCAGGCTGGCGCGCCGACCGACGTACAGCCTGGCGGGCCGACCGACGCACAGGCCGACGTACAGCCCGACGCACCGCTCGGCCCCCCGCCCCGCGCAGCGGGCTCCGGCCGACCCGACGAGCCCGGCACCCCGGCCATCCCCCTGGCCCTCGCCCTCCGTTACCCGCCCCGCGTCACCGAGGACCTCGGCTTCGGTGCGCTCCTGCGGCTGCTGCGGGCCCGTCGGGTCGCCGATGTGGACCGGGCCTTCGACGGCTGGGCCGAGCCGGTGAACGTCGTCCAGGCCGCCGACACCGAGGGCGGCCTGTTGCACCGGGTCGCGGGCCGGGTGCCCGTGCGCGCCGAGGTCAACGGCACCCGGCTGGTCCCCGCCTGGGAACCGGGCCACGAGTGGACCGGCTGGCACGAGATGCCGCGCGCCGACCTCACGGACGGCCTCGCGGTCATGGCCAACCAGCGGGGCCCGGCCGCCCCCCTGGGCGTCGAGTTCGCCCCGCCGCACCGCGCCGACCGCATCCGCGCCCTGCTGGGCGAGAAGGACACCTGGTCCGCGTCCGACATGCCGGCCATCCACACGGACACCCACCTCGCCTCCGCCGGGCCCCTCCTCGACCACCTGGCCGCCCTCGACGACCTCACCGGTCCGGCCGCCGAGCTGCGCGAACGCCTCCTGAGCTGGGACCGCCGCATGGACGCCCACAGCGAGGAAGCCGCACAGTACGCGGCGCTGCGCGGCGCCCTCGTCCGCCGGCTCGCCGCCCACCCGGCGTTCGCCGCCCTCACCACGCCGCCCGCCTACCCCGAGGTCCTCCTCCCCTGGCTGGCCCTCCTCCCGAGGGTCGGCTTCGCCCTCGAACACCTCCTGCGCGCCGAGGAGCTGTACGGCATCGACCGGCCGCGGCTCGTCCGGGAGGCCGTCGACGAGGTCGCCGGACAGCCGCCCGCCCGCTGGGGCGACACCCACCGCCTGGCCCCCTGGCGGGCCCTGCCCGACCCCTCGTACGAGGCACCCGCCCTCTCGGGCGACCACGACTGCGTGCTGTGCACCACGGCCGTGCCCGGCTGGACGGACCTCGCCGCGCGCGGCCCGGCGGCCCGTTACGTCTGGGACCTGGCCCGCCGCGAGAACAGCCTGTGGGTGGTCCCGCACGGCGCCTCCGGCCGCCCCGACAGCCCCCACCACCACGACCAGCTGCCCCTGTGGCTCAAGGGCGAGCTGGCCCCGGTCGTCACCGACTGGGCCCTGCTGACGAAGGAGAGCGATGTCTGACCGCCCTGTTCCCCCGTACGTCCACACCGAGCACGCCGGCGGCTTCGGCACCGTCGGCATCCGCCCCCTCGACGCCGAGGGCGACGCGGGCGTCGTCCACGGCTGGGTGAGCGAGGAACGGGCGGCGTTCTGGGGCATGAACGGCCTGACGCGGGACCAGGTCGCCGAGATCTACGCCCACATGGCGGGCCTCGACACCCATCACGCCTACCTGGTCGAGCTCGACGGCACCCCGGCCGGCCTGCTGCAGACGTACGAGCCCACCGAGGACCGGGTCAGCGAGTGCTACGAGGTCCGGCCCGGCGACATCGGCGTGCATGTGCTCCTCGCGCCCGCCGGTGAACAGGGCGCGCGGCCGGGCTGGTCGGCGGCGCTGATGAGCGCCTTCGCCTCGTACGTGCTGCTCGGCCTGGACCGGCGGCGGGTCGTGGTGGACCCGGACGTCCGCAACGAGAAGGCGATCGCCCGTTTCCTGCGGCAGGGCTTCGAGGCCGGCCCGCTGGTCACGCTGCCGGAGATCGACCTGCCGGACGTGTACCTGCCGGAGAAGAGGGCCCGGCTGGCGTTCCTGCGGCGGGAGGTGGCCTTCCCGTAGCCTTCCCGGGTGACAGCCCCGAGCGCCCCGATCACCCCGGACGACCTCGTCGCGCACTACGGACTGGAGCCGATCCCCCGCGAGGGCGGACTGTTCCGCCGTACCTGGGCGGGACCCGAACAGCCCGACGGCCGCCCCACCGGTTCCGCGATCGTCGCGCTGCTCACCCCCGGCGACCACTCGGCCATGCACCGCCTGCCCACCGACGAGGTCTGGCACTTCTATCTCGGCGACCCGCTGGAACTGCTGCTCCTCGCCCCCGACGGCACCTCCCGTACGGCCGTGCTCGGCCCGGACGTCCTCGGCGGGCAGCAGGTCCAGCTCACGGTCCCCGCGCACACCTGGATGGGCGCGCGGACCAGGGGCGAGTGGACCTTCTTCGGCTGCACGATGGCCCCCGGCTTCACCTACGGGGACTACGAACACGGGGAGGCGGCCGCCCTGACGGCGCGTTATCCCGACCGGGCCGCGCTGATCGCGGGACTGTGCCGTCCATGACGTTGCTGGCGGGCCGGGTGGCCCTGATCACGGGCGCGGGCGGCGGGATCGGCCGGGGCATCGCGCTGCGGTTCGCGCAGGAGGGCGCGGCGGTGGCGCTGCACTGCCGTACGGCGGTGGAGGCGGCGCGGGAGCTCGCCGCGGAGATCGGCGAACGGGCCGTCGTGCTGCCCGGAGCCGATCTCACCGTCGAGGACGAGTGCCGCAAGGTGGTGGCCCAGGCCGCCGAGTGGGGCGGGGGACGGCTCGACGCGCTGGTGAACAACGCGGGCGTACAGCCGGTGCGGGACCTGCCCGGCATGACGGCGGCGGACTGGAGGGCGGTCGTGGACACCAACCTGACCAGCGTGTTCGCGTGTACGCAGGCGGCGGCGGAGGTGATGCGGGAGCAGGGCGGCGGGACGGTCACGCACATCGCGTCGGTGGAGGCCCGGATGCCCGCCGAGGGGCACGCCCACTACTGCGCCTCGAAGGCGGCGGTCGTGATGCACGCGCGTGCGGCCGCGCGGGAGTACGGCCCGTACGGCATCCGCGTCAACACGGTCTCGCCCGGCCTGATCGACCGTGAGAGGCTCGCCGAGGCCTGGCCCGACGGGATGCGCCGGTGGCGGGAGGCGACCGCCGTCGGCCGGCTGGGCCACCCCGAGGACGTCGGCGACGCGTGCGTGTTCCTGGCCTCACGGATGGCGTCCTGGGTGACCGGCCACGACCTGGTGGTGGACGGCGGGGCGTCGGCACGGTCGACGTGGTGAAACCTGTGGGCCGACGTGGTGAAACCTGTGCGCCGGCGCGGCCGAACCGGTGAACCGGATGGCGTGTGCATCCGTACGTATCGCCGAGCACGCGAGTCTCGAGCAAGGCGGAGCGGGTGACGTGAGCGAAGGGCGCGATGGCGGACGACACGGCAGTGAACGACGGCGACTTCAAGGGCTGGTGCTGCTGGGCACCGTGCTGGTCCTGCTCCTCCTCGGCGGCGGGCCGGCCTCGGCGCACGCGGCCCTCCGCTCCACCGATCCCACCGACGGAAGCGTCGTCAGAACGTCCCCCCGCAGCATCACCCTCACCTTCACCGAGTCCGTAGGCCTCCTCGACGACTCCTTCCGTCTCCTCGACCCCGAGAACCAGCGGGTGAAGCTGGGCAAGTCGGGGCACGCGGCGGGCCGCTCCGACACCGTGCGGGTCACGCTGCCGAAGAAGCTCGGCCAGGGCACCTTCACGGTGGCCTGGCGGGTGGTGTCGGCCGACAGCCACCCGGTGTCGGGCGCCTTCACCTTCTCCGTGGGCAAGGCCTCGCCGACCATGGCCGTCCTGCCGTCCACCGCCACCGAGGACCCGGCGACCGACGGGCTGTACAAGATCGGCCGCTACCTCGCGTACATCGCGGCGGCCCTGCTGGTCGGCACGTCGGCCTTCGTCGCCGTGTGCCGTCCGCCGGACACCCGCCCGCTGCGCAGGCCGCTGCTGATCGGCGGCTGGACGCTGGCCGGTTCGACGGTGTTCCTGTTCTTCCTCCGCGCCCCCTACGAGGCCGGCACCGGCCCCGCCGACGCACTGGACCCCTCGGGCCTGACCCGCACCCTGGACGGCCGCCCCGGCCTGGCCCTGGTGGCGCGCCTGCTGCTGCTCGCGGCGGCGGTGGCCCTCCTGCTACGGCAGCGGAGGCGCCCCGAGCCGTCCCGCGCCGCCCTCGTGGTGGGCGCGGTCCTCGCGGTGGGCCTCGCGCTGACCTGGGCGGCCGCCGAGCACGCGTCGGCCGGCATCCAGGTCCCGCTGGCGATGACCTCCTCGGTACTGCACCTGCTGGCCATGGCGGTGTGGCTGGGCGGCCTCGTGGCCCTGCTCACCCTGCTGCCCCGCGCGTCCGTGCCCTCGCGGGTGGTCACCCGCTTCTCCCGGCTGGCCGGGATCGCGGTGACCGTCCTGGTGGTGACGGGCGTCTACCAGTCCTGGCGCGGCCTCGGCTCGGTCTCCGCGCTGACCGGGACGACGTACGGGCGGGTCCTGCTCGCGAAACTGGCCGCGGTGGCGGTGCTGCTGGCGGCGGGGGCGTGGTCGCGGGCCACGGTGACCAGACAGACGAACGTGACACGGCAGAGGAAGAAGGAGCAGACGGAGCAGACGGAGAAGGCGGAGACGGAGGAGACGGAGAAGGCGGAGACGGAGGAGACGGTGACGGAGAAGAAGGCGACGGTGGAGACGAAGGTGCTCGAGAAGGCGACCGTGGGTGGAACTCCGGCGCGGGACGAGGCCTCGGAGGCCGTGGGCGGAACTCCGGCGCGGGACGAGACCTCGACGGCCGTCGGCGAGGGCACCCCACCGCGGTCGAACCGGCCGTCGTCCGGCGAGCCGCGCCTCACTCCGGCGGAGTCCGCGCACAGCCGCGCGCTGCGGCGGTCGGTCCTGCTGGAGGTCGCCGTCTCCGTCGTCGTCCTCGTCCTGACGACGATCCTGACAGGCACCCTGCCGGGCCGTGCGGCGGCCGAGGCGGCGACGACCCAGCAGTCCGGCGGGCTGCCGGTCGCCTCCGTGACGATCGTCCCGTTCGACCTCGGCAAGCCCGGACTGCGCGGCAAGGTGCAGGTCACCCTCGACCCCGGCACGGTCGGCGACAACACCCTCCAGGCCGTGGTCTACGGCCCCGACGGCGGCTTCGTCACCGTCCCCGAACTGCGGATCTCCTTCACCCTCCCCAGCCAGGACATCGGCCCGCTCAACGCCGAACTGGTCGACAGGGGCGGCTACTGGGCCGCCGACAAGGTCTCTCTGCCCATCGAGGGCACCTGGGAGATGAAGACGACGATCCGGGCGACGGACATCGACCAGGTGAGCGTGACGAAGGAAGTCCGCATCGAGCGCTGAGGCCTGTGGCGGAAGCGAGCCCGGAGGTTGGGGCGGAAGAGCCCCGAGGCCTGTGGAGGAAGCGTGGAGAACGCTTGCTGTCCGGTGACCCTCCACCATACTTTCACTCTCAAGTATCCGTGAGAGGGGCCGGTCTCCGGGAGTCCGCCGCCTGCCCGTGAAAGCGACCGCCCGTGCGCCTGCCCTCGCCCCAGCCCCGCGGAAAATCCTTACCCCTTCCGGTGATGGCGGGGTGGTCCCATGGGGCGGCCTGAGCGGCCGGTGGATCCGGACGCCGGGCCCGTGCAGCGCTTCGCGTCCGAGCTGCGGGCGCTGCGCAGGGAGGCAGGCTCCCCCTCGTACCGGGTGATGGCCCAGCGGGCCCGCTTCTCGGTGACCGCGCTCTCCCGTGCCGCCTCCGGCGAGCGGCTGCCGTCCTCGGCCGTGGTCCGCGCCTACGCGCAGGCCTGCGGGGCCGACCCGGACGCCTGGGAAGGGCGGTGGCGGGCCGCGGCCGACGAGTCCGTGGCCTGCGAGGGCCAGGAGGGCGAGTCGCCGTACCAGGGGCTGGCGCGGTTCGAACCCGGCGACCGGGAGCTCTTCTTCGGCCGTGAACGGCTCGTGGACGACACGCTCGACCTGGTGAAGGAACACCGGTTCGCGGTGGTGCTCGGCGCGTCCGGCAGCGGCAAGTCCTCCCTGCTGCGGGCCGGGCTGATGCCCCGGCTGGAGAGCATCGTGCGGGAGCGGGGCTGCGACGCGCGGCTGCGGCTGATCACCCCGGGCGCCCGCCCCTCGGCCACGCACGGCGCCCTGCTCGCCCCGCGCCGGGACGGGCCCGAACGGTGGCTCGTGGTCGACCAGTTCGAGGAGATCTTCACCCTCTGCCGGAACCGGGCCGACCGCTGGCGGTTCGTCGACCTGCTCCTGGCCGCCCGGGAGGCCTCCGCCGGACTGCGGGTGGTCGTCGCGGTGGGCGGCAACTTCTACGGCCGCTGCACCGAACACCCCGAACTCGCCGAGGCGCTGCGCCACCACAGCCTGATCGTCCGGCCGATGTGCCGGGCGGAACTACGGGAAGCGGTGGTCAGACCCGCCTCCGCGGCCGGACTCAGAGTGGAGCGCGAGCTCACCGCACGAATCGTCGAGGAGGTCGCCGACCGGCCCGGCGCACTGCCGATGCTCTCCCACGCACTGCGGGAGACCTGGCGGCGCCGGCGCGGCGGCGTGCTCACTCTGGCCGGGTACGAGGCGACGGGCGGCGTCCACGGGGCCATCGCCGCGGCGGCCGAGGAGGTGTACGGACGCCTCTCCCCGGCCCAGGCCCGCACCGCCCGGCTGCTGCTCCTGGCCCTGATCACCCCCGGCGACGGCACCCCCGACACCCGCCGCCCGGTCCGCCGCGCCGAACTCCGCGAGTGGCCGGACCCGGAGGTGCCCGAGGTCCTCGAACGGCTCGCCCGGGCCCGGCTCGTCACCCTGGACGAGGAGAACGTCGAACTCGCCCACGAGGCCCTCATCACGGGCTGGCCCCGGTTGCAGGAATGGATCGAGGAGAACCGGGAGCGGCTGCGCCAGCACCGCCATCTCACCGAGGCCGCCCGCATCTGGCAGGAGCACGGCCGCGACTCCGGCACCCTGTACCGGGGCCTCCGGCTCGCCGTGGCCGACGCGCTGTTCACCCGCGACCGCCACGACGACGACCTCACCGCCACGGAACGGGCCTTCCTCAGCGCCTCCCGTGTCGACCACTCCATGGAACGCTGGACCGCGGCCCGGATGCGACGCCTGACCCGCGGTCTGGTCCTCGCCCTCTCCGTGGTCGTGGCGGGTGCGCTGACCGCCGGTCAGGCCGCCTGGGAGCAGAGCGACACGGCCGACCTGGAACACACCCGGGCCGTCGCCCGCCAGGCCGCGGCCCTCGCCGGCCGCGCGGGCCCGACCGACCCCCGCGCCAGCGCCCTGCTCAGCATCGCCGCCTGGCGGCTCGCCCCGCTGCCCGAGAGCCGCGCCGCCCTGCTCGACGCCCTGGCCGCACCCGAACGGGACACCTTCACCGCTCCGGTGCCGGGCGACGGCACACCGGTCTTCCTCACCGACTCCGGCCGCACCCTGCTCAGCGCGGGCGGCGGGCGGTGGACCACCTGGGACGTGACCACCCACCACCGCACCGGCTCCGGCCGGCTGCCGGACCTCCCGGTCACTGCGGTCTCCCCCGACGGCCGCACCCTCGCCCTGGCCGACACCACCGAACAGCGCCTGTGGCGCCGGTCCGGCGGCCGTGTCCCGGACGCTTCCGGACCGGTCCTCGACTTCGGCTCCGGGGGGCGCAGTTATGTCGTGGGCGGGAGGAACGGGGGGAGTGGCGAGGTCGAGCGGAACGGCGGGGGCGGTGCGCAACTCCGTGCCCTCGCGGACGGCCGCGTCCTGTTCGAGCGGCGGACGGCCGGTGACACCCGCCTGATACCCGGCGCGGACGACCGCCTGGTGGCCGTCTGCCGGGCCGACGGCCCGCTCACTCTCTGGGACACCACCCGGCACCGCGAGCTGCGGGGAGCCTGGCGGACGGCCGGGGCCCCGGACTGCTCCGCCACGACCCCGGTCTTCAGCCCGGACGGCGCTCGGCTCGCCGCCGTCCTGCCGACCGGCACACGTGTCTGGGACACCGCGTCGGGCAGACAACTCGCGCACCTCACCGGCCCGAACGATGTCCGCCACCTGGCCTTCACCGCCGACGGCACCTTCCTGGCAACGGCCACCCGCACCCAGGCCACGGTCTGGCGCCTGCCTACGCCGCACTCCTCGGGCGGCGGGGTCGGCTCCGGGGGCGAGGGCGCGGACGCGGGGACCGGGCTGGGCATCGCCGGTGCTGGGGATGCGGGGACCGGGCTGGGCATCGCCGGTGCTGGGGATGCGGGGACCGGGCTGGGCATCGCCGGTGCTGGGGATGCGGGGACCGGGCTGGGCATCGCCG